>NZ_RPDI01000005.1 GCF_003917135.1 Leucobacter chromiireducens | reverse complement strand
GGCGGGGCCTCCTGGCGCGGGACCGGGGCGGAGGAGGGACGCTGGCGTGCTGGTGGGTCTGGAGTCATGCCACGATCCTGCGCGATGCCGGCGCGGCCCGCAGCGGTTGTCCACAGCATGCCGCCCGGCCCCCGCGAGAACGCGGAAACCGGGCGGCTGTGAGCGAGAGTGCCGGCCTCTTCGCCGAGCTGGCTGGCACCCTCGATGAGCCTGCCGGCCTACTCGACGAGCTTGCCGGCCACCGAGTCGTCGGCGTCGGCGTACGCGAGCTCGCGGAAGGAATCGGGCGCCTCGGGCAGCGGCTCGAACTCCACACCGCCCTGCGGGGTCCACACGAAGTTGCCGCGCAGCTCGGGGCTCGTCTCCGGGAAGTCCGAGCGGTTGTGGCAGCCGCGCGTCTCGCGCCGCTCCAGCGCGCACTCGAGCGTGGCACGCGCCGCGAGGATCGAGCCGAACAGGTCGAACGCGTGCGCGAGATCGTCGAAGCCGGCGATGTCCGGGTGCGCGGTGACGTTCGCCACGCGCTCCTCGATCGCGGTAAGTTTCTCGAGGCCGGCCACGAGGCCGGCCTCGCTGCGCACCACCCCGGCGTGCTCCGTCATCAGGTCGCGCAGCGCGCGCTGGAGGCGGCGCGGGCTCTCCGTACCGGTTCCCTCGAGCAGCCCGGTCATCTCGGCGCGCGCCTCGGCGACGGCCGCCGGATCCCGGTGCACCTCCGTGATCCCGCTCACGTACTCAGCCGCGTCGGTGCCCGTGATACGGCCGTAGACGAGCAGCTCGATGAGCGAGTTGCCGCCGAGCCGGTTCGCGCCGTGCAGGCCGCTCGACGCCTCGCCGATCGCGTAGAGCCCGTCGACGCCCGTGCCGTGATCCTCCGGCCGCACCCACACGCCGCCCATCGAGTAGTGCGCGGTCGGCGCGATCTCGATCGGCTGCTCGGTGATATCGAGCATCTGCAGGTCGATCAGGTTGCGGTACACGCGCGGCAGCTTCGACAGGATCTGCTCGCGCGGCAGGTGCGAGACGTCGAGGAAGACCCCGCCGTTCGTCGTGCCGCGCCCCTCGACGATCTCGGTGTAGCTCGCGAGCGCGACGCGGTCGCGGGTGGAGAGCTCCATCCGCTCAGGATCGTACTTCGCCATGTACCGCTCACCGAGCGCGTTGCGGAGGATCCCGCCCTCGCCGCGCGCGGCCTCCGACACGAGGAGACCGGCAGCCTCCGCGGGCTCCAGGATCCCCGACGGGTGGAACTGCACGAGCTCGGCGTCGCGGATCTTGCCCCCGGCGAGCGCCGCGAGGCGGAACGAGTCGCCCGTGTTCTCGTCGCGCCGCGACGAGGTGTTGCGCCAGATGCGCGTGTGGCCGCCGGCGGCGAGGATCACCGCGTCGGCGTTGATCTGCACGGGCGTGCCGTCGACGATGTCGAAGCCGTACGCGCCGAAGATCCGGCCGTTGCTCGTGAGCAGGCGCGTGATGTAGATCGTGTCGACGATGGGCACCCGGAGCTCCGCGGCGCGGCGCATGAGCGTGCGCTGGATCTCGAGGCCCGTGTAGTCGCCGGCGTAGGCGGTGCGGCGGTACTTGTGCGCGCCGAAGAAGCGCTGGCTGATCCGGCCGTCCTCCTCCCTCGCGAAGGGCATGCCCCAGCGCTCGAGATCGGCGATGCCCTCGGCCGCGCCGCGGGTCACCACCTCGACGATCGCCGGATCGGCGAGGAAGTAGGACTCGCGCAGCGTGTCGGCCGCGTGCTGCTCCCAGCTGTCCTCGGGGTCCATCGTGCCGAGCGCGGCGTTGATGCCGCCCGCGGCGAGGGTGGTGTGTGCGTCGTGCGCGCGGCGCTTGCCGACGGCGAGCACCTGCACGCCGCGCTCGGCGAGCTCGATGGCGGCGCGGAGGCCGGCGCCGCCCGTGCCGATCACGAGGACGGAGGTGGCGAGCAGGCGCTCGGTGCGTGTGGAACCGGTGGTGGATGTCATGCGCACCACGCTAGGGAGCCGGCCATGATTACTCCAATGAATAGAGCTGATCGCCACGATGCGTCTAGGCTATGAACATGAACCTTGAGCAGCTCCGCGGCTTCGCGGAAATCGCCGCGACCGGCCATTTCACGCGGGCAGCCGAGCAGCTGCACCTCGCGCAGCCGTCGCTGAGCCGGCAGATCTCCAGCCTCGAGCGCGAGCTCGGCGTCGAGCTCTTTCACAGGGTGCGCGGCAACATCGCGCTCACGGGGGCCGGCGAGCGGCTGCTCCCGCTCGCGCGCCGCATGCTCACCGACGCCGACACCGCGCGCAGCGAGATGGCCGAGCTCGCCGGGCTCAAGCGGGGCAGGATCCGGCTAGGCGCGACGCCGACCCTCTGCACCAGCCTCGTGGTCGACGTGATCGCCGAGTTCCACGCGCGCTACCCCGGCATCGACATCGAGATCCTCGAGCGCGGATCGCGGACCCTCATCGGGGCGCTCGTCGAGGGCGGGCTCGACCTCGCCCTCATCGTGACGAGCGTCGCCGCGGGCGAGGCGCGCGCCGTGCTCGAACGCGAGCCGATCCTCAGCGAGCGCCTCGTCGTCGTGTCGGCCGGGCATCTGCCCGACCCGTTTGCGCGTGCGCGCGGCCACGAGGACCGCGCGGTGCCGCTCGCGGAGCTCGCCGCGGTGCCGCAGATCGCCTTCCCCGTGAACTACGACCTGCGTGTCGCGATGGACGTCGCCTATCGCGCCGCCGGCCTCACCCCGGTCGTCGCGGTCGAGGGCGTTGAAATGGACGCGGCCCTCCGGTTCGCGGAGCGCGGGATCGGCGTCGCCGTCGTGCCCGCGATGGTGGCCGTCGACCGCCCGAAGCTGCGTGCCACCCCGCTCGCGGGCCCCGAGCTGACGCGCACGGTGAGCCTCGCCAGGCGCTCGGACATGGCACCCACCCCGTCCGGGGCCGCGCTCCAGGCGCTGATCAGGGAGATTGCGGACCGCCTCGCCGCCGGCGACGCGACGGGCGAGCTCGTCAGCCGCGTCGCGACTCGCTGAACACGGCCGGCGGGGTGGCGCGGGACGCGTGGGCGAGCCGCAGCGTGACCGCGGCGCCTACGCCTGGCGGGACACCATCTCCGTGATCCAGATCGGGGCAAAGGGGGAGACGCAGCCGGGCGGCGTCGGGTAGTCGGCGAGCACCTGCAGGCGCTCGCCGATGTCGATCGCGCGTGCGCGGAGCGCCACGTCAGTGATCCCGATCTGCGCGAGGCACTCGTTCATCGCCCACTGCAGCGACTCGGGGGCCGCGCCCATCTCCGCCTCGATCTGGTCGAGCAGCGCCACCCGGTCGATCCCGGCTGGCCGCTTCACCACCCGATCCGTGGTGAGCGCCCAGCCGGAGCCGGCGAGCAGCGGATCCGGGTCGTCGAACCAGCGCTCGCGAAGCGCGTCGGCGTGCGCGCTCTTCTTCACGATGTAGTTCACGAGCCAATCGCGCACCTTCGGGATCCGCGAGTCGCGCAGCATCGCGTCGAGCTCGTCGGCGGTGTAGTCCTTCGGCCCGCTGATGAGCAGCGCGACGAGCCGCTCCGGGGAGCCGCCCGTCGCCCACAGCTCGCGCGCGAGCGCCGGATTGCGCTTCAGCTGCTTCGCGATCGCGCGGAGCTTCGTGAGGTTGACGCCGTGGTCGTCGCCGTGACGCTCGTTGATCGCGCGCGCCTTCGGGTCCTCGAGCGCCGCGAGCGCGCGGGACACCTCGGCCGCCGTGCTCGCCGGCGTGATCTCGATTGCGGTCATCCCAGCACCCCGTTCCGTTCGGTCAGCGCGCTACGCGGCGCGCTGCGCTTCCACCTGCTTCAGGTCGGCCTCGAGCGCGACCCAGCCGAGCATCGCGCACTTCACGCGCATCACGAACTTGGCGACGCCCTGCAGCGCGACGGCGTCGCCGAGCAGCTCCTCGTCGGGCTCCTCGGTGCCGCGCGCCTGGATCATCTGGCGGAACGCGTCGATGCGGGTGTGCGCCTCCTCGAGCGAAAGCCGCTCATCGCGCACCAGCTGCGACAGGATCGAGGCCGAGGCCATCGAGATCGAGCAGCCCTGCCCCTGCCACGCCAGCTCGGAAATCGTGCCGGTCTCCGGGTCAACCGAGATCGAGAGGTCGATCTCGTCGCCGCAGCTCGGGTTGAACTCGTGGTGCGAGGCGGTCAGCGCACCGTCGGCCGGGGACAGCTCGCCCTTCCCGATGGGACGCTTCGAGTGATCGAGAATCAGCTCCTGGTACAGTCCGTCGAGCGCGCTCACGCCGACACCTCCGCTCCGAAATACCGCTGGGCGCCGCGGAGCGCGTCGAGGAACCGGTCGATCTCGTCCTCGGTGGTGGTCAGGTGCACGCTCGCGCGCGTGCTCGATGTGATGCCGAGCGCGCGGTGCAGCGGTTGCGCGCAGTGGTGGCCGACGCGCACCAGCACGCCCTGCTCGTCGAGGAACTGGCCAACGTCGTGCGCGTGCACGCCCTCAACGGACACCGCCGCGAGCGCGACGCGCTGCGCCGGGTCCGCCGAGCCGAGGAGCCGCAGCCCCGGCGTCTCGGCGATGCCCGCGACGAGCCGCTCCACGAGCTCGTGCTCGCGCGCGGCGACCCGCGCCATGTCGGCCTGCTGCAGGAACGCGACGGCGGCCCCGAGGCCGACGACCTGCGACACCGGCTGCGTTCCGGCCTCAAAACGCAGTGGCGGCGGCATGAACTCGGCGCGCTCCATCGTCACGCGCGTGATCGCCGATCCGCCGGTGCGCGCCGGCGGCAGCGCGTCGAGCATCTCCTGGCGTCCGTAGAGCACGCCGATCCCGTTCGGGCCGAGCATCTTGTGCCCGGAGAACGCCGCGAAATCGACGCCGAGCGCGCCGAAGTCGACGGGGAGGTGCGGCACCGACTGGCAGGCGTCGAGCACGGTGATCGCGCCGACGGCGCGCGCGAGCTCGACGAGCTCGGCGACGGGCGCCACCCACCCCGTGACGTTCGACACGTGCGAGAACGCGAAGACGCGGGTGCGCGCGGTGAGCGCCGCTCGCGCGTCGTCGAGCGTCCACGTGCCGTCCTCGCGCACGGGAATGTAGCGCAGCGTCGACCCGGTCTTCGCGGCGAGCCGCTGCCAGGGGATGAGGTTCGCGTGGTGCTCCGCCTCGGTGATGAGGATCTCGTCGCCCGCGCCGAGCGCGTACCGCTCGCTGCCGGCGACGCCGAGCCCCGCGTTCGCCTCCCCGATGCCGAGCGCCACGATGTTCAGCGCGTCGGTGGCGTTCTCCGCCCACACGATCTGCTCGGGCGCGCTCGCGCCGACGAACGCCGCGACCGCGGCCCGCGCGCCCTCAAACGCCATCGTTGCCTCGCCGACGGCACCGCTCGTGCCCCGGTGCACCGCGGCGTTCGCGGTCTCGAGGAAGCGGCGCTCCGCGTCGAGGACGACGCTCGGGCGCTGCGACGTCGCACCGGAGTCGAGGTACGCTGGACCGCCCTGCCGATCCTGCGCGGCGAAGTACGGGAACGCGGCGCGCAAATCCGCGACCTCCGCTGGGGTGAACGTACGAGCAGACATGGTCTCCATTCTTCCATCGCTTGCGGGCGATGGGGCTCCGAGTTCTCCAACAGCGTTGGCTTCGCGGCTATTCCGCCGCCGGGATCCTGCGCGCGTGCGATGCGCGTGCGTGCGCCGCCCGCGCGTGGTCCTACCGGGCGCTCGGGCCCGTCAGCCCCCAGTTGATGCCGCCTGCGACGAGCGCGATGAGCGCCGCGATGAGCGGCATCACCAATGCGGCCGGGGTGCCGACGTTGTCGGCGATGCTGCCCGTGATGGCCGCGGCGGCCGACTGGCCCACCATGAGGCCGGAGCCGAGCATCGTCATCACCGTCGCCGAGCGGCCGGCCGGGCTGCGCTGCGCGCCGAAGCTGTAGAGCGTGACGAGCAGCGGGCCGACGCCGATCCCCATGAGCGCGAGGCTGAGCAGCATGCTGGGCAGGTCGTGCGCGCCCTGCAGGAGCAGCCCGCCGGCGACGATGAAGAACGCGAACACCGGCCAGCGGTAACGCAGCGTGAACCGCGGGGACAGGAACGCGACGGCGATCGCGAAGATCGCCGAGCCGATGCCCATGACGCCGTAGATGAGGCCGGCCTGCTCGGCCGCGCCGCGATCCTGCATGAACGCGGTGAGGGAGGTGAGCATCGAACCGAAGAAGAGGCCCACGGCCACGATCCCGATCACCGTGATGAGGAGCTGCGGCCGCAGGAGCTCCGACGCCGGCGCGAGCGTCGCGGCGCGGTCGGCCGCGCTCTGCGGCGGCGCGCTCGTGTGGTGCAGCGCGAACGCGGTGACGAAGATGAGCGTGAGGATCGACGCGCCGACGATCGGGGCCCACGCGCCGAGCGTCGTGGCAAGGAGGCCGACCGCCACCGGGCCGAACACGAAGATCACCTCGTCGGCGGCCGACTCGTACGCGAGCACCGTCGACAGGGTGCGCGGGCGCCGCGCGGCGGGCAGATCTCGCTGGATGATCGTGACGAGGCGGGAGCGCGACATGGGGGAGGGCTGCGGCGCCGATGCCCCAGCGAGGAAGGAACCGAGGAACACCGTCCAGACCGGGAGATCGCTGAACGCGACCCAGGCGAGCAGCCCGAGGAACACCGCGTTGATCGCGCCAGAGATGAGCAGCGTCGGGCGCTGCCCGAAGCGGTCGGCCGCCGCGCCGATGAGCGGGCCGAAGCAGGCCACGCCGAGGCCAACCATCGCGGAATTCAGGCCGCCGAGCTGGACCGAGCCGCGCGCGGACACGACGAGCGTGAGCACGCCGATGACCATCATCGCGTAGGGGAGGCGCGCCACGAGCGCGATCGGGAAGTACAGCGTCCCCACGCGGTCGCGCAGCGTGATGGCGGGAGAGTTCGTCGATTCCTGCATAGCCGACCGAGTCTACTCCATGCGGCGGGCGCCGCCGCCAGTGCAGCCTAGTCGACCGCGATGCCCTGCTGCGCGAGGAACGCGCGGAACGCGGCCGGATCGGCAGGGTCGCCCGGGTAGGGCACGCCGTCGACGACCACGAGCGGGGTGCCAGTGACCCGCAGCTCGGGATCAGCGGCGTGCGGCACGGGGTTCGCGAATACCCAGTCGGAGAGGGCCTGCGCGAACGGCACGAACCGCTCCTCCGTGATGCACGCGCGCGCCTCGGCGTTCAACGCGCCAGCGCCGTCCTCGATGGCGGCGATGATGCCGTCGTTGTCGAGACCTGGGCCACCCTCCGCCGGCTGCACGTCGGGCAGCATCAGCGCGGCGTTCGCCTCCCACGCGGCGTCCGGCTGCGTGTCCGCGAGGCACGCGAGCGCACCGGCAGCGCGTGAGGAGTAGTAGCTGCCCTCCGACACGCGGTCGAGGAAGGTGAGCGGCGTGAGCTCCACCGCGGCGGTGCCGTCAGCGAGCACCTGCGCGAGCGTGTCGGCGTTCGCGGTCTCGAAGAGCGCGCAGTACGGGCATCGGTAGTCGACGTAGACCCGGATCAGCGCCGGAGTGCCGAGCTCCGCCGCGGTGCGCGGCACGGGCAGCGCGTTCGCCTCGGGCGCCGCCGACGTTGCGAGCCCGCCGTCTGCGCCGCCGAACACGAGGCCACCGCTCGCCATGTTGCGCGGCCACTCGACCGCGGTTGCAACCTCCCCGCCCGAGCCGTCCGGTGTCTGCCCGCCCTGCTGGCCCTGCCGCGCCGCGCCGACGAGCGCGCCGCCGAGCGCGAGCGCGCCGACGATGACGGCCGCAATGACCGCGAGCGCGCCAGCGGCCACGCCGGTGATCGCGGGGCCACGGCGCAGCCCGCGCACGAGCGCGATCACGCCGAGCACCAGGGCGACGACGCCGAGCGCCGCGCCCACCCACGCGAACGCGGCGAACGTGACCGGGGCGACGAACACCGTCACCGCGCCGACGAGCCCGAGCGCCATCGCCGCGATGGGCAGCGCCTGCCCGCGGCGTTCCGGGACCTGTGCGGATGCGGCGTAGGGGTGCGGGGGCGGTCCGGGCAGCTGCGAGTCGCTCATGCGTGTCATTCTGGCAGGCGCTCCTCCGGAATAGCATGGGAGGCATGATCCTCCTCGCTGCCACCCCCATCGGCAACCTCGGTGACGCCTCGCTCCGGCTCCGGGAGACCTTCGAGGCGGCGGCGGTGATCGCGGCGGAGGACACCCGCCACACCGCGCAGCTGCTGCGGCTGCTCGAGATCGACAACCGGCCGGAGCTCATCGCGCTCCACGATCACAACGAGCACGAGCGGGCGGCCGCGCTCGTCGCGCGCGCCGCGAGCGAGGACATCGTGCTCGTGAGCGACGCGGGGATGCCGACGGTCTCGGACCCCGGCTTCCGGGTCGTGCAGCTCGCGGCGGAGGCCGGGGTGCAGGTCAGCGCGATTCCCGGGCCGAGCGCCGTGATCACCGCGCTCGCCGTCGCCGGCCTCCCCACCGACCGCTTCGCGTTCGAGGGCTTCCTGCCGCGAAAGGCCGGGGAGCGGGGTCGGGTGCTCGCCGGGCTCGCATCCGAGCGCCGCACCCTCGTGTTCTTCGAGGCGCCCACCCGCCTCGCGGTGACGCTCTCAGACCTCGCCGACGCGTTCGGGCCGGAGCGCCCGGCCGCGGTCTGCCGCGAGCTCACCAAACTGCACGAGGAGGTGCGCCGCGGCGAGCTCGCCGAGCTCGCCGAGTGGGCGGCCGACGGCGTCCGCGGCGAGATCGTGGTCGTCGTCGGCGGTGCCCCCGAGGTGGAGGTCTCGCCGGAGACGGCGCTCGCCGAGGTGCAGCAGCGCGTCGCCGAGGGGGAGCGGCTGAAGGACGCCAGCCGCGCCGTCGCCGAGGCGAGCGGGCTCTCCGCCAGGGAGCTCTACGCCGCCGCGCTCGCCGCACGCGGGACGGAGGGAACGCGATGAGCCGCCGCCCAGCCGCTGCGAGCGCGCAGGCCGGCCCCGACGCGCGCCGCCGCGTCGGTATCGAGCTCTGGCGCCTCGCGCTGCCGGTCCTCTGGTTCGGCCTCATCGCGGCGATCTCGTTCATCGAGGCCCCGCTGAAGTTCCAGGCGCCAGGGATCACCATCCCGCTGGGGCTCGGGATCGGCCGGCTCGTGTTCGCCGCGCTCAACGTCGCAGAGGGGCTCGTGCTCCTCACCCTCACCCTGCTCTCGTTCTGGCCGCTCGCCACACGCATCTCCGGCGCGAGGTTCGGGATCTGGGCGGGGCTCGCCGCGGTCTACGTCGCGAAGATCACGCTCGTGCGCCCACCGTTGAACGCGCGCACCGACCTCGTCCTCGACGGGGCCGATCCCGGGCAGTCGATCTGGCACTACGTCTACATCGGCTGCGATCTCGCCACGATGATCCTGCTCGCGCTCGCCGCAGCCGGCGCCGCCGGTGCGCTGCTGCCGCCGCGCACCGCGCCGGGCGGGGCCCCGGCTCGCCGCAGCCGGCGCTAGGAACGGGCGCGCGCTCGCGAGGGTTTCCCAGCGGGCGGGCAGCGGAATGCGAAATACTGGGGCAATGCCCACGGCCGTACGGCCTCGACGCTTGTGAAGAAGGACGTTCAGCCTCGTGAAACTCTCCCGCGCTCTCCTGCCCACCGCCCTCGCGGGCGCTCTGCTGCTCTCCGGCTGCGCCGGCGGCAGCCCGACCGCAGACGCCGCGGGCGCCGACTGCCTGGCGCCCGGCGCCGCGAGCAAGGAGGTCACGGTGAGCGGGACGACCGGCACCGATCTGAAGCTCGACTCGAAGACGCCGGTGAGCGCGAAGGAGATGCAGCGCTCGGTGCTCACCGAGGGCGAGGGCAGCGTGGTCAAGGACGGCGAGACGATCTCCGTCAGCATGACCATGTTCAACGGGGCAAACGGCGACGTCATGCAGCAGCTGCCGGCGGCGCCGGTGCCGTTCAGCAAGGACCAGCTGACCGGCTGGGCTTACGAGGGCATCCGCTGCGGGGTGCCCGGGCAGCAGATCGCGCTTGTCGCTCCCTACGCCGAGATGTTCGGCGACACGAAGGCGGAGGACACCCAGGTCCCCGATCTCACCGAGAAGGACTCGATCGTGCTCATCATGGAGTTCGGTGAGATCGGCGAGGACACCGGCGCAACCGGCGAGCCGGGCACGCTCGAGCCGGGCGACCTCCTGAAGAAGGCCGAGGGCAAGGCGCAGTCGGCTCCCGAGGGCTTCCCGACGGTGAAGCTCGACAAGGACGGCAAGCCCACCATCACCATGCCGAAGGACGCCAAGGCGCCCGAGAAACTGTCGATCGCCACGCTCATCGAGGGCGACGGCGAGACCGTCGAGCCGGGCGACCGCGTGTACGTCCACTACCGAGGCGTGATTTGGCGCACGGGCGAGGAGTTCGACTCCAGCTGGAAGACTGGCGAGCCCGCGAACTTCACCACCACCGGCGTGATCGGCGGCTTCCAGCAGGCGCTCGAGGGCCAGAAGGTCGGCTCGCAGATCATCTCCGTGGTGCCGGCCGAGGACGGCGGCTACGGTGCGGCCCAGCTTGAACAGATGGGGCACCAGGGCGACGACGTGATGGTCTTCGTGCTCGACATCCTCGGCACCGTGCACGCCGAGTAGCCTCACGCGGCTCGAACGCACCCCGCCCCCGTCTTTCGGGGAGCGGGGTGCGCTCGTCTCCGGCAGAATGGTGTGCATGAAGCGCATCGTCATTCTCGGTTCCACCGGCTCGATCGGCGAGCAGGCGCTCGACGTCGTGCGCAAGAATCCCTCGAAGTTCCAGGTGGTGGGCCTCATCGCCGGCTCGAACGCCGAGCGCATGGCCGAACAGGCCGAGGAGTTCAACGTCGAGCACACCGGGCTCGGCGCGGACGCCGCGGAGCAGCTCATCCGCGAGGTGCCCGCGCAGGTGGTGCTCAACGGCATCACCGGATCGGTGGGGCTCGGGCCGACGCTCGCCGCGCTGAAGGCCGGCCGCACGCTCGCACTCGCGAACAAGGAGTCGCTCATCGTCGGCGGCGATCTCGTCACCGAGCTCGCGGCGCCCGGCCAGATCGTGCCCGTGGACTCCGAGCACTCCGCGATCGCGCAGGCGCTCCGCTCCGGGCGGGCCGAGGAGGTGCGCCGTCTCGTGCTCACCGCCTCGGGCGGCCCTTTCCGCGGCCGCAGCCGCGAGGAGTTGCGCAGCGTGACGCCTGCGGAGGCGCTCACCCACCCCACCTGGAACATGGGGCGCATGGTCACCACGAACTCGGCGACGCTCATGAACAAGGGCCTCGAAGTGATCGAGGCGCACCTGCTCTTCCGCGTGCCGTACAGCAGCATCGAGGTCGTGGTGCACCCGCAGTCGATCGTCCACTCGATGGTCGAGTTCGTCGACGGCTCCACGATCGCGCAGGCGTCGCCGCCCGACATGCGGCTGCCGATCGCGCTCGGGCTCACCTGGCCAGACCGGCTCGCCAACGTCGGGGTGCCCCTCGACTGGCGAAGCGCGACCAGCTGGGACTTCGAACCGCTCGACGCCGAGGCGTTCCCCGCGGTCGAGCTCGCGAAGGAGGTGGGCCGCGCGCGCCGCACCTACCCGGCCGTCTACAACGCGGCGAACGAGGAGGCGGTGACCGCGTTCCACGCCGGCCGCATCGGCTTCCTCGACATCGTGGACACCGTACGCGAGGTGCTCGAGGCGCACCGGGCCCCCGAGGAGCTCACGCTCGACACCCTCGTTGAGGGGGAGCGCTGGGCGCGCGAGCACGCCGAGCGCGTCATCGCCCGCCGCGCGGCGTAGCGGGGCGCCGGCACACGCTCGGCCGATCCCGAGCTGATCCCCGGCAGTTCCCCGGCGGTTCCCCGGGAAGCGCCCAGGGCTTTCCTCGGGCCACGGAGTAGCCTGAGTGCGTGACTGACGTGCTGCTCTACGTGCTCGGGTTCCTGATTGTGCTGATCGGGCTCGCCGTGTCCATCGGCCTGCACGAAATCGGGCACCTCGTGCCCGCGAAGCTGTTCGGCGTCAAGGTGACGCAGTACATGGTGGGCTTCGGGAAAACCCTCTGGTCGCGCAAGAAGGGCGAGACCGAGTACGGCATCAAGGCGATCCCGCTCGGCGGCTACATCGCGATGACGGGGATGTACCCGCCGCAGAAGCCGGGCGCCGCGCCCCGCGCGTCGACCACCGGCTTCCTGAACTCCGTGGTGGAGGAGGGCCCGCTGCCCGTCACGAGGCCGCAGCCCGACACCGCCGTCGCGGATCCCGAGCTGCGGCGCGGGCTCGCCGGCCTCGTCGATGACGCGCGCCTCGCGAGCGCCGAAACCATCGACGCCGGCGAGGATCACCGCACGTTCTACCGGCTGCCAGCGTGGAAGCGCATCATCGTGATGCTGGGCGGCCCCGTCATGAACCTCGTCCTCGCGTTCGTGTTCTTCACCATCGTGCTCGTCGGGTTCGGGATTCCGCAGGCGAGCACCACCCTCGGGGCGGTGAGCGAGTGCCTGCAGCCGGCAGGGAGCACCGCGAAGAGCTGCGCAGCCGGGGATCCCGCCGCACCCGCCGCGGCGGCCGGGCTCGTGCCAGGAGACACGATTGTGGCGGTCGACGGCGCGGAGATCACCGACTGGGAGGCGTTCCGCGACGCGGTGGCCGCGTCGCCCGGCCGGACCATGCAGCTCGAGATCCTCCGCGACGGCAGCCCGCAGACCGTGGCCCTCACCCCGGCGGCCAACGAGCGCGCGCTCGTCGACGAGGACGGGAAGGTGCTGCAGAACGATGACGGCTCGGTGCGCACCGAGACCGTCGGCATGGTGGGGGCCACCCCGGCCTCCGAGTACGTGCCGCAGCCGATCACCGAGGTGCCTGCGTACGTCGGGGAGAACGTGGCGCGCGTCGCCGGGGTGATTGTGCAGCTGCCGCAGCGCATGGTGGACACCTGGAACGCCGCGTTCGGCGCCGGCGAGCGCGACCCGAACGGGCCCATGAGCGTGGTCGGCGTCGGCCGCCTCGCCGGGGAGATCGTGAGCCTCGACGAGGCCCCCGTCGCCGCCCGCGTGCAGAGCGTGCTCGGCCTCCTCGGCTCGCTGAACATCGCGCTCTTCGTCTTCAATCTCCTGCCGCTCATGCCGCTCGACGGCGGGCACGTCGTCGGCGCGATCTACGAGTCGATCAAGCGCGGCTTCGCGAAACTGCGGGGCAAGCCCGATCCCGGTCCGATTGATGCGGCAAAAATGGTGCCGGTCACGTTCGCCGTCGTGGTGGTGATGGGCGCCATGATGGTGCTGCTCGTGTACGCCGACCTGGTGAAGCCGGTCACGTTCTTCGGGTAGCAGCCGCGCCCATCGGCGCCGCGCCGAGCGCGCATGCAGGATGCAGGGCTAGACTCTTCTCCGTGGCAGCAGTCAATTTGGGAATGCCGAAGGTCCCCGTGGTGCTCGCACCCCGACGCAAGTCGCGCGAGATCTCGGTCGGTTCAGTCAAGGTGGGCGGAAACGCTCAGGTTTCGGTGCAGTCGATGACCACGACGCCGACGACCGATATCAACGCAACGCTGCAGCAGATCGCCGAACTCACGGCGGCCGGCTGCGACATCGTGCGCGTCGCGTGTCCCAGCCGCGACGACGCCGAAGCGCTGCCGATCATCGCGAAGAAGAGCCAGATCCCCGTGATCGCGGACATCCACTTCCAGCCGAACTACGTGTACGCCGCGATCGACGCCGGCTGCGCCGCGGTGCGCGTGAACCCGGGCAACATCCGCAAGTTCGACGATCAGGTCGGCGAGATCGCGAAGCGCGCGAAGGCGGCGGGCGTCTCGCTGCGCATCGGCGTCAACGCCGGCTCCCTCGATCCGCGCCTGCTGCAGAAGTACGGCAAGGCCACCCCCGAGGCGCTCGTCGAGAGCGCCGTCTGGGAGGCGTCGCTCTTCGAGGAGCACGACTTCCACGACTTCAAGATCTCCGTGAAGCACAATGACCCGATCGTCATGGTGCAGGCGTACCGCCAGCTCGCCGAGCGCGGCGACTGGCCCCTCCACCTCGGCGTCACCGAGGCCGGGCCGGCGTTCCAGGGCACGATCAAGAGCGCAACGGCGTTCGGCATCCTGCTCGGCGAGGGCATCGGCGACACGATCCGCGTCTCGCTGTCCGCGCCCCCGGTTGAGGAAGTGAAGGTCGGCCTGCAGATCCTGCAGTCGCTGAACCTCCGTGAGCGCAAGCTCGAGATCGTGTCGTGCCCCTCGTGCGGCCGCGCGCAGGTCGACGTGTACACGCTCGCCGAACAGGTCACGAAGGGCCTCGAGGGCATGAGCGTGCCGCTGCGCGTCGCCGTGATGGGCTGCGTCGTGAACGGGCCGGGCGAGGCGCGCGAGGCAGACCTCGGCGTCGCCTCGGGCAACGGCAAGGGCCAGATCTTCGTGAAGGGCGAGGTCATCAAGACGGTGCCCGAGAGCGAGATCGTTGCGACGCTCATCCAGGAGGCCAACCGGCTCGCCGCCGAGATGCCGGCCTCCGAGTCGGGCACGCCGGAGATCATCACAGCGTAGGGTGCGGTGGCGCGCTTGCGCTTGCCGCTGGGCTTGCGCTTGCCGCCGCGCTTGCGCGCAACCCAGCGATTCGGCGTAACCAAGCCGCACGCCCCATGGTTCGTCTTGGATACGCCGAATCGCTGAGGTTGGGAGCGGGCTGGCGCGAGTGAAGGTCGCCTCTGGCTCGCTCACAGGAGGGCCGGCGACGTGTTGCGTGCCGATTTCTCCCCAGGTCACCGGTCCCCGCGCCCCCTCGCGCGACGCGGAGGCAGACTTGACGCCATGGTGGTCTCATTCGTGCACAGCAGTGGTGGCTTCGCACGCACCGCGGAACTGCGTGACGCCGGATTCAGTGCGCACACCATCACGAAAGCGGTGCGCAGCGGTGCGCTGATCCGTCCGCGCAAAGGGTGGGTGGGGCTCCCGCGCGGCGATCCGTTGCTCCTGCGCGCCGCGTCGAACGGCCTGCTGGTCTCGTGTGTGACGCAGGCCAAGCGGCTGGGCCTGTGGGACCCGGGCGGCCCGCGCGCCTCGCGCGAGCACTTTGCGGTGCGACAGGCCGGGGCGGAGCGTCGCCCAGCGCAGGTGGTGCTGCACTGGGGGAGACCGCTCGTCCCTCGTGCGCGCGGAGCGCTCGAGGATGCGCCGGAGAACGTGCTGCACTTTGTCTCCCAGTGCGTGCCCTACGTTGATGCCCTCGCCGTGTGGGAATCCGCGTTCCGCCGCCGCGTCGTGGACCGGGCGGTGATGGCCAGGCTGCCGGTGAGCGGGAACGCTCGGCGGCTCCTTGCGGAGGCGACCCCGTTCGCGGACTCGGGTCTCGAGACCATCGTGCGCGCCCGATTGCGATGGTTGCGCATCCCCATGACGGCGCAGGCGTGGGTGCACGGCCGGCGGGTGGATCTGCTGATCGGTGCCCACCTCGTCGTGCAAATCGATGGCGCGACGCACACCGGGGCGCAGCACAGCACCGACATTGCGCACGATGCGCAACTGCGACTCCGCGGCTACACCGTCGTGCGCGTGGGGTATCAGCAGGTGATGTACGAGTGGCACACGGTTCAGGGGCTGATCATGCGCGCTATCGCGCAGGGGCTGCACCGCGCGGCCCCGCGTCCATAGTCTCGTGGGTTTCGGCCATCCTGGTGGCACCCCCGCGGTACATGTGCGCTGTGGTGTCGCTGCTCACCGGCTGCCGTACCCAATCGATTCGGCGTATCTAAGCCTCACGCGCAGATTCAGGCTTGGATACGCCGAATCGCTGTGCGTGCGTGAAGGGTATGCGTGCGTGGGCGCGTGTGGGTGGGGTGCGCGTGGGTGGGGGTGTACAGCCCGGGGCGCTCGCACGAGGGTGCTGCCGCACGGCGGCAGTTGCGCGACTATACACTCGGCGTATACGCTCGGTGTATGGCACCCATGGACTCCTCGCACGCCGTGCTCGGGCTACTCGGCACCGGCTCCGGCTACGGTTACGACCTGAAGCACGACTACGACCGGCACTTCGGTGCGGAGAAGCCGCTCGCCTTCGGGCAGGTCTACGCGACGCTCGCCCGCCTCGTGAAGCACGGCTTCATCGCGCTGCTGGGCGACGAGGCCGGCGGCGGCCCCGACCGCAAACGCTACGAGATCACCGAGGCCGGCCGCGCCGAGCTCGACGACTGGCTGTTCTCAGCCGACACGCCATCGCCGACGCTCCAGAGCAACCTGTTCGCGAAGACGATCATCGCACTCCTGCTCGGCGACGACGCCGCCAGACTGCTCGACCTGCAGCGCGCCGCGCACCTGGAACGGATGCGCGAACTCACCCGCAGGAAGGTCGGCGCGGATCTTGCCACCGTGCTCATCTGCGATCACGCCCTCTTCCACATCGAGGCGGACCTCCGCTGGATCGAGCTCACCTCGGCCCGCCTGACCGAGCTCGGCGCGACGGTGGCCCGATGAGCGCGGCACATCTCGCTGCGGGCTCCGCGCCGGACCCCGCAGCACACCTCGCACCGAATCCCGCGCCGAACCCCGCGCCGAACGACGCGATCCTCAGCGTCCGCGGGATCGAGCGATCCTTCGGGATGGACGTCGCGCTCCGAGGCATCGACCTCGACGTCGCGCGCGGCGAGATCCTCGCGATCATGGGCCCATCCGGTTCGGGGAAGTCGACGCTGCTGCACATCCTCGCCGGGGTGCTCACCCCCGATGCCGGCACCGCGCACTACCGCGCAGCGGCCACCGAGAGCGCCGCCGAGCTGAGCGCGCTCGGCGAGGCCGAGCGCGCGAAGCTCAGACTCTCCGAGTTCGGCTTCATCTTCCAGTTCGGGCAGCTGCTGCCGGATCTCAGCGCCGTCGACAACGTGTCGCTGCCGCTCCTCCTCGCGGGAACGCCCCGCCGGGTTGCGCTCCGGCAGGCGCGCGGCTGGCTCGAGCGGCTCGGCCTCGCGGAGCACACCGAGAAGCTCCCGTCCGAGCTCTCCGGCGGGCAGGCCCAGCGCGTCGCCATCGCGCGAGCGCTCGCGACCGCGCCGCGGGTGATCTTCGCGGACGAGCCGACGGGTGCGCTCGATTCGCTTTCCGCGGAGCAGGTGATGCTCACGCTCACCGAACTCTCGCGCGCCTCGGGCACCACGGTGGTGCTCGTCACCCACGACGCGCGGACGGCGGCGTACGCCGATCGCGAGATCGTGGTCCGTGACGGCAAACTCTCGGGGCTGTCACGGTGAGGGCGCTCACACTCGGCTGGGTGCTCGCATCCCGAGAGCGCGGCGGCTCGAAACGGCTGATCGGGATCGCGGCCGGGGTCGCGGTCGGCGTCGCACTGCTGCTCCTCGTTGTCGCTGCCTACCAGGCGCTCGGCGACCGCAGCGCGCGGTCGACCTGGCCGCTCGACAACGCGTTCAAGACCGGCTCGACGGCCGAGCCGGAGTACGGTGATGACGCGGTGTGGGTCGCGCCGAGCGGCATGCTGGGTATCCCCGGGGATTTCTTCGACGGCCAGGCGATCACCCGGGTGACGATCGCCGCGACGCCGGACTCGACCGTGGCGGTCCCCGGTATCGAGCGCGCGCCGCAGCCGGGGGAGTACGCCGCCTCACCGGCGCTCGCGCAGCTCATTGACGCCGCTCCGGCTGACGAGCTCGGCGACCGCTTCGGCACGCGGATCGGGATCGTCGGGGACGAGGCGCTTCTCGGTCCCGAGACCCTGCTCGTGATCGTTGGGGCTGCGCCCGATACGGTCGAGCCGATGCTGGGCGCGAGCGTGCAGTCCGAGCTCGTCGGTGTCCGATTCCCGAGCCCCGCGTACGCCATGATCGCGATCATCGGCGGGATCGCCGTGCTCTTTCCCGTGATCGTGCTGATCTCGATCGTCACGAAGCTCGGGCAGGCGGCGCGCGCGGAGCGGTTCTCGACGATCCGGCTCATCGGTGCCTCGCCGCGCCTGGTCGCCGTGCTCGCCGGCCTCGAAGCGGTCGTGCCAGCGCTCGTCGGCGCGCTCCTCGGCGTCGGCCTGTTCTTCGCGGTTGGGCCGCTCGCCGCGCTCGTCGAAATCGAGGGCTCCAGCTTCTTCCTGAGCGACCTCGCGGCGCCGCTCTGGGCGGTGCTGCTCGTGCCGCTCGGCACCGTGCTGATCGCCGGGCTCGTCGCGTTCGTCACCGCGCTCCGCGCCGGCCTCGGCCCGCTCGGCGGGAGCCGCGAGCAGCGGGAGCGGCGGCCCAGGTGGTGGTCGCTGGCCCCGCTCGGGGCTGGCGCTGCGGTCATCACCGTCCCGGCGCTCGTCGCGGCGCTGCGAGTGGACATTCGCGTTCCCGCGCTCGCGATTCTGTTCGGGTTCATCCTCATCACGGTGGGGCTGGTGCTCGCCGGGCCGTGGCTCGCCGCGGTGGTCAGCCGGCTCGGCGCCGCACGCGTCGGCGGCGCGGCCGGCGTACTCGCGCTGCGCAGGATCGCGCGCCACCCCCGCGCCACGTTCCGTGCCGTGAGCGGCCTCGTGCTCGCGCTGTTCGTGGTGACCGTGTTCGCGGTCGGCACCACGGCCGAGACCGCCGAGGAGTTCGCGGACGTGCCGCCGACGGAGCTCGTGCCGCCAGCCGCGCTGGTCACGAACCTCGCCTTCGACGCCGTTGCGTCGGATCAGACCGCCGCGATCGGGCGCGTCGCGGCCACCCCGGGCGTCGCGCGCGTCATCGAGGTGGGCTGGTACGAAGCCGAAGCCGAAGCCGGCGCGCCCGCCGGCACCGACGGGCAGGCGCTCGACGGCGGCTTCGTCGTGGCGGCGGACGACGCGCGCGCGCTCGGCCTCGACCCCGGCGCGGCCGACTGGCTGTGGATCGAGCAGCCGTACTTCAGCCCGTTCGCGCTCGGCCGGGACGTCGACACGGCCCCGATCACGCAGGTGGCGGCGTCGACCGCGGTCCCGAACCTCCTGGTCACGCTCACCGATGGGGCGCCGGGTTCCCGCGAGCGGGCGCGCACCGCGCTCACGACGAGCGGACTCTCGCTCGTGACCCTGCCAGCGACGCGAGCCGAGAGTACCGACGCCGGATCGACGCGCTTCGCGCGCCAGTACGTCGGCCTGGCGTGGGTCGGGATCCTGATCGCCACGGTGATCTCGGTGATCTCGCTGTCGGTGTCGACGATCGCGGGGATGCTCGATCGCCGGCGACAGCTTGGCCTGCTCCGGCTGAGCGGGATGCCGGCCGCGACGCTTCGGCGGATGATCGTGATCGAGACCGCGCTGCCGCTCGCGACGGTGTTCCTCGTCACGATCGGGCTGGGCTTCCTGACCGCGTGGGCCGTCGTTGTCGCGCTGAGCGGCGGCGACCGGCGGGTGACGCTGCCCGACGCGAGCTACCTCGGCCTGATCGGGATCTGCCTCGCGCTCGCGGTCGCCGCGATCCTCGTGGTGTTCCGCTCGGTGCGCAGCGAGCTGCCGCTCACCGCGACGCGGTTCGAGTAGGGAGCGCCGCCGCGTGCGCGACGCACGCGCGAGCGAGCGCGGTGGTGGGGTCGGTGACCGGGGGAACGGCCGTGAGCGTGCTCCACGCAATGGGGAGCTCGGAGCAGCCGGCGATCACGGTGCTCGCCCCTTGCCGGACAAACGCCTCGATCACCGGGGCGAGCACCTGCCCTGCCGCGGCCTCGGCTCCCCGCTTCACTTCTGCGATCGCGGCGCTCACGGCCTGCTGCTCCGTGTCGGAGGGTTCGAGCGGCAGAAAAGCCGCGGAGCGCAACCGTCGGGCGTACAGACCACTGGCTCGGGTCGCGGCAGTGCCGAGGACCGCAATGCGGGATCCCGGTGCCGTCGTCCGGTGCAGCTCGGCGACGGTGGCCCCCACCATGTCGAGGATGGGGATCCCCACTGCGTCGCGCACCTGGTCGAGAAACAGGTGAGCGGTGTTGCAGGGAACCGCGAGGAACCCGGCCCCCGCGTCCTCGAGTCGCCGCGCGCCGGCGATGAGGGCCGCGACCGGGCTTTCGCCCCCGTGGAGAAACGCGGTCGCGCGATCAGGGATTGAGGGGTCCGACCAGATGATGGTGCGCAGATGGTCTTGATCCCGCTCCGCGGGGGTCGCCTGGACGATCTTCCGGTAGAAGTCTGCGGTGGCCGCTGGCCCCATCCCGCCCAGGACGCCGATCACGGCGGCTTCGGGTCCGCGCGCCTGAGATCGCTCAGGCGGGCGGACTCCGGAACGAGTGGCGGGCACGAGCGGCTCCTTCGGTAGGTGGGTGGGATGTCGCGACGGCGCAGGGCGCGGCGACATGGACAACGGCTACGCTACAAATTCTGCGCACGCGCTCGCACCGCGGAATCGAGATGCTGAGCAGCAGGAGGAGTGCGCCTTGGGGACGTGAGCACGCGCGGCCTTCGGTGCTAGCGTGAGCAGCGCAGGCCCGCGCCGGCGGGACGCATCGAGGAGACCACGTGAGCGACTACCCCGCTGGCATTGTCATCACCACGCTTGCACGCTCGGGAGTTGCCGAGGCGCCGACTGAGGAGCCGAGGCTCAGGCTCGCGGTGAAAGACAACATCGATGTCGCGGGTGCGGTCACGAGCGAGGGCTCGCGTTTCACTTTCGAAGAGTCTGAGCCGGTTGTCCAGTCGGCGCCCGTGGTGCAGGCGGTGGTGGATGCCGGAGCGATTCCCGTCGCGAAGGTGAACCTCCACGAGTTCGCCTACGGCGTGACGAGCAATAACCCGTGGTTCGGTGCGGTGCCGAACCCCGCACTCCCTGGGCGGATCCCGGGCGGCTCCTCAGGCGGAAGCGCTGCCGCGCTCGCGGTTGGTCTGGCCGACGTTGCGCTGGGAACCGACACCTCAGGGTCTATTCGCATGCCGGCCGGATGTGTGGGCGTTGTGGGGCTTCGCCCGCGTGCCGGACTCCTGGACCTGCGCGGGGTGCGGCCGCTCTGCCCGTCATTCGATACGGTCGGGCCGATGGCGTTCAGCGTTGAGCGTGTCGCGTGGGCCTGGCGCGCGCTCGAGGGGACCAGTGCGGATGCGGACAGCGAAGCGGGGGCGCCACTGCGGATCGGGGTGCATGATCCTGACGCACGTTTGGGCAGTGACCTCTTCGCTGCACTCGCATGTTCGGGAGCCACGGTGATCCCGGCGAGATGGGGTACAGGAAGCGGAGAACGGTTCGGAGAGGCGTTCATCGAGGCAACGTTGGCTGCGCTGTGGCCCGCGTTTCGGTACGAGGCGGCGCACACGCATGCCGGGCGGTTTCCCGCCCGAGCCCCCGAGTACGGGGCGAGCGTTGCGCGAAAGCTCACCGCAGCACAGCGGAGTACCGAGCGGAGCCATCGAGAGAGCATGCGAACGCTCGCGCGGCTGCGCACCGAACTGCTGGGCGGATGGCACGATGCCGAAATTGATGCCGTGGTGCTCCCCACCCTCGGCTGTCCTGTGCCACGAACTGGAGACCCGGAGCACGAGTACGAGGATGCGCTCGGCCGTTACACGGCCGTCTGGTCCGGCGTGAATCTGCCAGCTCTTGCAATTGGTGATGTGCAGATCGTCGCGCGCACCGAGCGCGCGGTGCTGCGCCTCGGACACCAGGTCGAGCGCGCAGGCCTCAAACCCATGCCCGCGCGGGACTAAGCCGCGCCACTCGGTTGGGGAACCTCGTTCGCGTCTGCGTCTGGAGCGAGTGCGCGTTGGACTGCTGCGAGCACCACCCGCGTTGATGGGCCAGGGGCACTGGGCGACACGAGCGCGTGTACATCGCGGGAGAGCTCGAGTCCCGGTACGTCGAAGGCGTCGACCCCGCGCGGGGCGAGACGCGCCACGACGCTCGGTACGAATGCGCTGGCCGCGCCCGCGGCCACGAGATCGAGGACGACGTCGAAGCTGTCGCTATGGGTCATCGCTCGTGCGCGGATCCCAGCCTGGCGAAATACTCCTTCGATCACCGTCGCATCGCTCGTGCCCGGATGGTGGAGCGCCCAGGGCAGCTCCGAGAGCACCTCCGCGGCAGGAAGGTCACGAAGCTTCTGCCCAAGCTGCCACGATGCAGGGGCAATGAGCCGATACGAGTCGGGGTCAAGGTCGAGCTGGTGTACGGCGGGCGGCCATGCGAGGCCGCTGCCAGCGTACCGGTACACGAATGCGATGTCCGGCGCATCGCCGGCCGCGAGCGAGCGAACCGCGGCCGAGGGATCCTGCACGGTGATGCGCAGTCGCACTCCGCTCCGTTGGAACACAGGATCCGCGTACACGCGGGCCAGCGTTGCCCGCGCCAGACTCGCGTACAGCACCACCGAGACCTCGCCGGACACACTGTCATGTGCCGTGCGTGCGGCTTCGAGAATGGTGTCGAGGTCGGCGAAAACCGGGGCTGCTGCCCGTGACATCGCGCGCGCGGCCTCGGTGGGATGGGCGCTGCGCGCGGTTCGCTCAAATAGCGGGACCCCGACGAACTGCTCGAGCGCAGTCATCTGTTGCGAAACCGCCGAAGCGGTGTAGCCCAGACGATTCGCTGCACCAGCAAATGAACCCAGCTGCACGACCTCAACGAGTGTGCGCAAATGGATCGGATTGAGCATGAGTTCTCCTTGTGCTCAGCATGGCGCATCGACGTGGGTGCCGCATTGAACCGTGCCGTTCTCTGCCCCTATTGTTGCCTCAGGAGATCCCGAGAGCAACCACAAGGATGAGGAGTGCTGATGGTCGAGACGCTGTATACGCATCCGAGCATCCTCAGCGATGCGGTCGTCGCGCGCGGTGCAGACTCAGGAACAATGGCCGACGCGATCCTCGTTTCGGACGGCATTATTGTCGCAGTTGGCGCCCGTCGGGAGCTCCGAGACCGGGCACCCTACGCGGCGGAGGTCGCGCTCCCGGGCCGTGCGGTTGTTGCAGGGTTTCATGACGCCCACATTCACCTCGGGAGCGTTGCACGCTCGTTGGTGGCGCTGGATCTCCGATCCTGCTCCTCGCTTGCCGAGGCGAAGGATCGGCTGCGGAGCTACCTGCGCGCGCACCCTGGATCTGGATGGGTCGTGGGCGGGCGCTATGACAGCAACCGCTGGGCGAGCGGAGTGCCTACCAGACACGATCTGGACGCCGTGTGCGCTGACCGACCGATCGCGCTTGCGAGCCTGGACGGGCACTCAGCGTGGCTCAACACTGCGGGGCTGCGCGCCGCAGGAATCGATCGGAACACCCCGGACCCGGTCGGCGGGGATATCGCACGCGAGCCGGACGGGCGGGAGCCCGCGGGGGTCGTGCGGGAAAGTATTTCCGACGAGGTGCGCGAGCTATCTGAGCGCGGGATGGATCCTGATTTGCCTGGGCTGCTGAAGCATGCCCAAGATGCCGTGCTGGCACAGGGGATCACTCACGTGACGGATCTCGACGAGGCTGCGACCCGTCGCGCACTCCTCGACCTGCGCGATGA
The DNA here is from genome assembly GCF_003917135.1 of Leucobacter chromiireducens. Classification (GTDB taxonomy): domain Bacteria; phylum Actinomycetota; class Actinomycetes; order Actinomycetales; family Microbacteriaceae; genus Leucobacter; species Leucobacter chromiireducens_A. The sequence goes on along the minus strand of NZ_RPDI01000005.1, from coordinate 127,634 downwards.
CGGGGCGCTGAAGATCCGCGTGCACAAGGGGATCCCGATGGCGGACCTCGACACCGCGATCGATGCAGGCTGGCGCACGGGTGGTGGTGACCGTTGGTTTACGGTCGGGCCCGTGAAGCTCTTCTCGGATGGCGCGCTCGGGTCGCACAGCGCCCACATGGGTGAGGACTTCGCCGACGCGCCAGGCAATGCCGGCATCGAAGTGCTGCGACGCGAAGAACTCGCTGCACTGGTGAAACGTGCCAACCGGGCAGGCATCGCGGTCGCCACACATGCGATTGGTGACCGGGCCAATCGTCTGGTTCTCGATGCATACGCCGAACACCACGAGCTTACGAAGCGCATGGGGCTGCGCAACCGCGTTGAACACGCGCAGCACATCGCGCTCGCGGATCTCTCTCGCTTCCACTCCCTGGGTGTGATCGCCTCACTGCAGCCCACCCACTGCACCACTGACTACGCGCTTGCCGCTCAGCGGATCGGGGAGCGTCGCCTGGCCAACTATGCGTGGCGTTCGTTGCTCGACTCGGGTGCCGCGCTCGCATTCGGGTCGGACGCTCCAATCGAACCCACGTCGCCGATGTTCGGAGTACACGCGGCGGTGACTCGACAAGATCGAGCGGGTGAGCCCGTGGAAGGGTTCGAGCCTCATGAGCGGCTGAGCGTTCCCGAAGCGCTGAGCGCGTACTCCGCGGGTGCCGCCTATGCGGCTGGGCTCGAACAACGCGTCGGACGAATTGCGCCGGGGCAGTACGCCGACTTCGTCGCGCTGACCGAGGATCCCACCCAGATCCCGCCGTCCGCGCTTGCCAACGTCACCTCGGCGGCGACCGTCGTCGATGGCGCGGTCGCGTTCGTGCGCGACGACCAATAGTGAAGACCACCGTTCCACCCACGTACCGCCCGAACCGGGCGCCACACCAGTAGGAGTAGCAATGCAGCCACGACTCACCCTTTCCAGCCGGGCGTTCGCCCGGACCGCCACGCTGCTCGCGGCGGGAGGCCTGTTTGTCGGCCTGACCGCGTGCGGCGGACAGAGCCTCGCTGACGTCGACTCGGGCGGTGGGGATACCGAATCGAGCGCAAGCGAGTTCATGCCGATCCCCTCGGAGGAGAAGGCCAAGGATGTGCTCGAGGGGATCACCGCTGACGCGGAGCTCGCCGCGCAGGTCCCGGACGACATTCGGAAGAACGGTCTCCGCGCAACCACCTCGGTGGGCTATCCGCCCATGGAGGAGTGGGGCACCAATGGTACAGACATCGTGGGCGTCGATCCGGCCATCGCGCACGCGATCGCCCGCAAACTCGACCTCACGCTCTCGATCCAAGACCAGGAGTTCAACGCGATGATCCCCGGCCTCATCTCGGGCCGTTACGACCTACTGCTCTCCTCGATGACCGACAATGAGGAGCGTCGAGAGACGACCACGTTCGTCGACTACGTTCAGGCCGGGAACGCGTTCCTTGTCGCGAAGCGCAACCCGGACAAGATCACCGTGCCCGCGGACCTTTGCGGCAAGACCGTCGCCGCGGTCGAGTCAGGATCCTCGGCGCTGCTTGCCGAACAGTTCTCGAGCGACTGCGAGAGCGCAGGTAAGTCCGCCTACGACATCCTGCTGCTGGGCGGCGACAGTGAAGCAAACCTCAGCGTGCAGAGTGGCCGATCCAGTGCCACGATTACCGACTACCCGGTGGCGGTTGCGCGCGCGGCGGATCCCGAATCACACATGGACGCGGTGCGTATCGAGGGCGACGAGAGCATCTGGGGCATCGGTATCGACAACTCCAAGGCCGAGTTTGCGGAGACGGTGCAGCAGGCGCTGCAGTCGCTCATGGACGACGGCAGCTACGCCGAGATCCTCGACGCGTGGGGCCTCGGCGATATGGCGCTCCCGAAGGCCACGATTAACGGCGGCGCGTAGGCGCGTCCGAGGAACGCGAGGACAAACGATGAGTGTGCAGCTTCACGCCCGCACCGAGCCCATCGCGGGCTCGGATGGGGCTCCTATCCCGATTGCGCGGCCACGACACGTGAAGCGCTGGATCACCGGCGCCCTGGCGCTTGCCTGCGTGACATGGGCCGTGTCAATCGTGGTGTTCAATGAACGCATTCGCTGGGATCGCGTGTGGGAGTATCTCTTCTCTCCGCGCATCCTCGAGGGCGTCGTCGTCACCATCTGGGTGAGTATCGCGGCCACGATTCTCGGACTGGTCCTCGGGGTAGTGCTCGCCGTGATGAAACTCTCGCACAACCCGGTGCTGCGCTGGATCGCGGAGGGGTACATCTGGTTCTTCCGCGGCACGCCGGTGCTCGTGCAGCTCATCTTCTGGTTCAACCTCGCGTTCCTCCTGCCGTACATCACGCTGAAGATCCCCTTCACCAGTATTGGGATGCGGTGGGATACGAATAGCGTGATCAGCGGAAGCGTTGCCGCGCTCCTGGGACTCGGCTTGAACCTCGCGGCGTACTTCGCTGAGACGGTGCGCGCGGGGATCCAGGCGGTAGATCGCGGCCAAACCGAGGCAGCACTGGCGGGCGGCATGACGAGGGCACAGACCATGCGATTGATCGTTCTCCCGCAGGCGCTGCGCATCATCATTCCGCCCACAGGAAACGAGTTCATCTCGATGCTGAAGACCACCTCGCTGATCGTGGTGGTCGCCGGCAACGATCTCATGACCAAGGCAAGTCAGATCTACAAGCAAAACAACCTCATCATCGAGCTGCTCATCGTTGCGAGCCTCTGGTACATGGCGATGACCGCGATCGCGACCTACCTGCAGTCGCGGCTGGAGAAGCGCTTCGGTCAGGACCGTGTGCGCCTCGTCCGAGGGGAGACGTTTACGCAGCAGCTCGTCCGTGTCGCCACGGGAGCCATCACCGTGCCCGGACGTGGGCGTGCAGTGCAGAAGGGAGCCTCGTCATGACCGAGCTGCTCGTCAACGCTGTCGGCGTTGAGAAATCGTTTGGCGACAACCGGGTGCTCACCGGAGTCGATTTCACGGTGCGCCGCGGCGAGGTGAGCTGCATCATCGGCCCATCTGGGTCAGGCAAGTCCACCTTCCTCCGCACAATCAACGGCCTCGAGACCGTCGATGGGGGGAGCCTCACCGTGGACGGCGAACAGGTGGGCTTCCGGTTGCAGGGTGGGCGTTACCACCCGTGGAGCGACCGTGAATGGGCGCAGTTCCGCTCGCGCATCGGCATGGTGTTTCAGCGTTTCAACCTCTATGGACACATGGACGCGGTGGAGAACGTTGCCGCAAGCCTCATCCACGTGAAGCGGCTGTCCCGGGCCGACGCGCACGAGCGCGCTCGTGCTGAGCTCGATCGCGTCGGCTTGGGGGAGCACAGCTTCAAGCGGCCACACCAGCTCTCTGGCGGACAGCAGCAGCGCGTTGCGATTGCTCGCGCGCTCGCGATGGATCCTGACCTGATGCTGTTTGACGAGCCGACGAGTGCGCTGGATCCCGAACTTGTCGACGAGGTGCTCGAGACGATGCGGGCGCTCGCCAGGCGAGGAATGACCATGATCGTCGTGACGCACGAGATCGGCTTCGCGCGGGAAGTGGGAGACACGCTGTCGTTCTTCGATCGAGGTGCGGTGCTCGAACAGGGAACACCGGAGGCGGTGCTCTCGGACCCTGACTCGGTGCGCACGCGCGCGTTCCTGGAGCGGGTGCGATGAGCGAGACGCAACGTCCCCGGGCGGCGGAGCTCGGGATCCCCGCGGGGCAGTTTGCGCGGGGGGCCGAGAACGCGATCACGGACGTGCCAGGGATCAGGGTCGGGCACTTCACGGTGCAGACCGACCGGTTGAGTACAGGGGTCACAGCCATCGTGCCCGATGCACTCGGGCCCGACCGGAAATCGATCCCGGCAGGACTGTCCGTTGGCAACGGCTACGGCAAACTCGTTGGGGTGTCACAACTCTGCGAGTTGGGCTCGATCGAGACCCCGGTGCTCTTAACGAGCACACTCTCGGCGTTTCGCGTCGCGGATGCGTTGGTGGCGTACATGCTGGAGCAGCCAGGACACGAGGAAACCACCACGCTCAACCCCGTAGTGGGAGAGACGAACGATGGCTTCCTCTCAGACATTCGCAGCCGGCCGGTCGGGGAAGCCGAGGTACGAGCCGCGCTGGCCGCAGCGACCACCGGGCCGGTTGCTGAGGGCGGCGTGGGTGCCGGAACGGGCACCGTCGCACTCGGCTACAAGGGTGGAATCGGCACCGCGTCACGCATCGTGGGGATTGGAGCACGGGGATACACGATTGGTGCGATCGTGCAGAGCAACTACACGGGCACACTGCAGATTGCCGGCGTGCCGATTCCTGCCGGCGAGGTGTTGAGCGGAGCACCTGCTGAGACTGTGGGAAACTCGTGCATGATTGTGGTGGCGACCGACGCGCCGCTCGATGCGCGTCAGCTTCGCAGACTGGCGAACCGCGCGGTGTTCGCGCTCCGGGGCACCGGTTCGGACTTTGCACAGGGTTCCGGGGACTACGCCATCACCGTGTCCGTGGGAACGGGGGCCTCACCCAGCGACGACGATCTTTCTCCGGCATTCCTCGCAACGATGGAGGCAGTGGAAGAGGCACTCGTCAACTCGGTGCTCCGCGCCGAGACTCGTGTGGGCTTTGAGGGGCGGATCGCACACGCGGTCCCCCTCGAGGAGGTGCGCACGCGGCTCGCCCGCGCCGGGATCGGTGTGCCAGCGGGCGAGGCAGCTGACCGCAGGGCTGAAGCCCGCGTTCCCTGCTGAGGCGCCCAGGCGCGTCTGGTCGTGAGTCCCCGTGCGCGAGTCGCTTGTCGTGTACGGGGACTCACGACTGGGCACTAGGGCCGGATGCAGACCACCTTCGGCTGCGTCATCTCCTCGTAGGCGAAGCGCACCCCCTCGCGGCCCATGCTGCCGTACTTCGCGCCGCCGAAGGGCATCGCGTCGATGCGGAAGTCGGACGAGTCGTTGACGATGACGCCGCCGGCCTCGATGTCCTGCGCTGCGGTGAGCGCCGTCTTCAGATCGGTGGTGAAGACGCCGGCGTGCAGCGCGTACTCCGGCTGGTTGGCGAGCTCGATCGCTTCCTCGTAGGTGTCGAAGGACTCGAGGATCACGACGGGGGCGAAGACCTCGTCGGCGCACAGCGCGTGGTTGAGCGGCACGTTCTCGAGCACGGTGGGGGAGACGAAGCTGCCGTGCGCCGTGCCGCCCGTGAGGACGCGCGCGCCGGCCTCGACCGCCGAGGCGACCGTCGCGACCGTCGCGGAGGCCGCTGACTCGGTGATCATCGGGCCGATGTCGGTGGCCTCGTCGAGCGGGTCGCCGGTGACGAGGCGGTCGGTCGCCGCGACGAAGCGCTCCCGGAACGTGGCGTAGACCGAGCTGTGGACGAGCAGCCGCTGCACCCCGATGCAGTTCTGGCCAGCCGCCCAGAACGCGCCGGACACGCACGCGTCGACCGCGTGTTCGAGGTCGGCGTCGCCGAACACGAGCACGGGGGCGTTGCCGCCGAGCTCCATCGAGAGCCGCTTCAGCCCGGCTTGCGCGGAGATCGCCTCGGCCGTGCGGAACCCGCCGGTGAAGGAGATCATGCGCACCTGGCGCGCGCGCACCAGCTCCTGCACGAACTCGCGGCCACCGTGCACGAGCGTGACGCTGTCCTCCGGCAGTCCGTGCTCGCGCATGATCGACACGAGCGTGCGCGCGAGGAGCGGGGTCTGCTGCGCGGGCTTCAGGATCACGGCGTTACCGCCGGCGATCGCCGGGCCCAGCTTGTGCGCGACGAGGTTGAGCGCGTCGTTGTACGGTGTGATCGCGAGGATGATGCCGAGCGGCTCGCGGCTGAACCAGCCCTGCCGGTCCTGCCCGCCCTCGAACGCGTCGAATGGCACCACCTCGCCGCCGCCGCTGCGCGCGGCCTCGGCGGAGAGCATGCACGTGTTCGCCGCACGAGCGACCTCCTTGCGCGCCTGCCGGATGGTCTTCCCCGCCTCGCTCACGATGAGAGCGGCGAGCTCCTCGGCGCGTGCGCGGAGCGTTTCGGCGGTGCGCTCGAGGATCTGTGCCCGCTGGAAGCGGGAGAGCCGCGCGGTGACGCGTGCGCCCTCAGCCGCGGCGGCGAGGATCCCAGGCACGTCGGCGATCGAGTGCTGCGCGATCCGGTCGATGACCTCGCCGGTCGCGGGGTTCGTGACGACGAGCTCCTGCTCGGCGTGGATGCGGGTGAGCGTCTCGGGTGCCATCGTTATGCTCCGTTCGCCGCGTGAATCGCGATGATGTCGGAGAGCAGGGCGTACGCGGTCTCGATGCGCCCGGCGCCCGGGCCGCTCACGGTGACCTGGCCGAGGAGATCCGTGTCGAAGGTGACCGCGTTCGTCGCGCCGGAGATGCCGGCGAGCGGGTGGTCGAGATCGAGCGCGATGGGGCGCACCTCGGCGCGCACGGTGCCCGCGCTGTCGCGCGTCACCTCGCCGATGAGCTTCCACACCTGCGAGCGCTCGCGCGCCGCCGCGATGTCCTCGGGGGTGAGGTCGGTGATGCCGCGGGTGGGGATCTCCTCTGGGGTGAGCGCGACACCCATGATCTGGTTCGCGAGGATCGACACCTTGAGTCGCACGTCGGAGCCCCCGATGTCTGCGGTGGGGTCCGCCTCCGCGTAGCCGAGCTGCTGCGCCTCAGCGACCGCGGCGTCGAGGGTGGCGCCCTGCGCCATCTGGCCGAGCACGTAGTTGGTGGTGCCGTTCAGGATGCCCTGGATCGCGGCGATCCGCGTGCCCTGCAGCATCTGTGAGGCGAAGCGCAGCACGGGTGTGCCGCTCATCACCGCGCCTTCGAACTCGAAGCGCACCCCGTTCGCGGCGGCCCGCTCGAGCAGGGCGGCGCCGGCGAGGGCGACCGGTCCCTTGTTCGTGGTGGTGACGTGCTTTCCTGCGTCGAGCGCCCACTGCACGTGCGACAGCGCAGGCTCGCCGGTGACGGGGTTGGTGAACGTGGCCTCGACGACGATGTCGGCGTTGCTCGTGCGGATGACCTCCTCGTTGCGCGCGTCTTCGCTGCCGCCGGGCAGGCCGGCGAACGTTGCGCCGCGCGGCATCGCGAGGACCGCGGCGAGGTCGACGCCCTCGGGCTGCACGAGCGTGCCCATGTTGAGGTCGGTGATCGCGACCACCGTCATCCGGAAGCCGAGTGACGCCGCGAGACGGTCGCTGTCGTCGCGAATGATCTCAGCGAGGGATCGGGCGACGCCGCCGAATCCGATGAGTGCAATGGTGTAGTTTCGCATGTTTCGCTGCTCCAGAACGTGTTCGTTGAATTGCTGGATCCAGCTTGACTCGGGGGAGTGTCAGCTTTCCCCTGTCGAAAAGCCCGTCGATCCGAGCGTTCTGCTCATGCGTCGTGCGAAGTGTGCATCCTCCGAAAAGCGTGTGCCGCGCGGCGTTCCGGGGCGCTACCGTAAATTCCCGTGCACAAACGTGCACTATGTGCAATACACTTTGTCCATGACGCACGTTGTGGGCGTTTCTGTCCGGCCTGACTCGAAGGTGAGCCACATGTCTCAACACCGCACGGAAGCAGGGCTTCCCAACGCGCTTCCACATACCACCGTGACGCAGGTCCCGCTGCGCAAGATGCAACGCTCTATGGGCGCGCGGCACCTGGTGATGATCGCCATGGGTGGCGTGATCGGCTCGGGGCTCTTCCTGAGCTCGGGGTACACGATCTCCCAAGCCGGCCCGCTCGGCGCGGTCATCGCCTACGCGATCGGCGCCGTGGTCGTCTATCTCGTGATGGCCTGCCTCGGCGAGCTCGCCGTTGCCTACCCGGTCTCCGGGGCCTTCCACATCTACGCGGCGCGCTCGATCAACCCGGCGACCGGCTTCGCCACCGCGTGGCTCTACTGGCTGTGCTGGGTGGTCGCGCTCGGCTCGGAGTTCACCGCGGCGGGGATCCTGATGCAACGCTGGTTCCCGAGCGTTGACGTCTGGGTCTGGTGCCTCATCTTCGCGGCGCTCCTCTTCGTGCTCAACGCCATCTCGGCGCGCGTCTTCGGCGAGACCGAGTTCTGGTTCTCCCTCATCAAGGTGACGGCGATCCTGCTCCTCATCGTCCTCGGTGGCATGGCCATCTTCGGTTTCACGCCGCTCTCGGCTGAGCCGCACCCGCCCGTCTTCTTCAACAACTTCGTGACCGAGGATGGTCTCTTCCCCGTGGGGATCGGGGGGATCGTCGTGACGTCCCTCGCCGTGTTCTACGCGTTCAGCGGCTCGGAGCTCATCGGCGTCGCCGCAGGCGAGACGAAGGATCCCGGCAAGAACATCCCGAAGGCGCTCCGCAGCACCGTCATCCGCCTCGTCATCTTCTTCATCGGCGCGATCACGATCATCGCGGCGATTGTGCCCTACGAGCAGACCGGCGTGACCGACAGTCCCTTCGTCACGGTGTACGACTACATCGGGATCCCGTTCGCGGCCGACATCATGAACTTCGTGATCATCACCGCGCTGCTCTCCGCGGGCAACTCCGGCCTGTTCTCCTGCGCGCGCATGCTGTTCTCGCTCGCCGAGGAGGGGCACGCGCCCCGCGCCTTCACCCGCCTCACGAAGCGCGGAATCCCGCTCATCGCCCTGAGCGTCAGCATGGTGGGCGGCCTCGCGTCGCTCATCTCCAGCGTGGTCGCGCCTGGCACGGTCTACCTGATGCTCGTCTCCGTCGCCGGCTTCGCCGTCGTCGCCGTCTGGATGTCGATCACCGCGTCGCTCTTCTTCCACCGCCGGAAGTTCGTGCGCGAGGGCGGCGACGTGAGCACGCTCCAGTACAAGACCCCGCTCTACCCGGTGGTGCCGATCCTCGCGTTTGTCCTGCTGGCGATCTCGCTGGTCGCGGTCGCGTTCGATCCGAATCAGGTCGCCGCGCTCTACTTCGGGGTGCCGTTCACCGTTGCCTGCTACGTCTACTTCTGGTGGCGTCACGGCCGGAAGGGCGCCGGCAAGGCGCAGGCGCAGGATCAGGATCCGGCGCTCGCGGAGGAGCCGTCCCAGGCGAACTAGCCGAGCGCGGCGGTGGCCCCGGTGCGCACCGGGGCCACCGTCGCTCACAGCGTCCGAGAATCGAGGAGCACAATCATGACCGAGTACGGTGCGCGTGCGCAGATCCACCTGCAGGCCATCCAGTCGAACCTCGCGCACATCGCGCGTGAGCTCGACGGCACGGAGGTCTGCATCGTCGTGAAGGCCGACGCCTACGGGCACGGCATCGAGTTCGTGCTGCCGCTCGTCATCGAGGCCGGGTTCCGAAGCGTCGGGATCGCGAGCAACGCCGAGGCGCAGCAGGTGCGCGACGCCGGCTTCACCGGCCGACTGCTCCGCGTGCGCGCCGCCGCGCCCGGCGAGGTGGCCGAGGTGCTGCCGCTCGGCGTCGAGGAGTGGGTGGGCGGCTTCTTCCACGCGCGCGCGATCTCCGAGCTCGCGGCCCGCGAGGGCGTGAGCATCCCCGTGCACGTCGCGCTCAACTCCGCCGGGCTCTCGCGCGAGTCGCTCGACCTCGACTCCAGCACCGCGCGCGACGAGCTGCGTGCGCTGTTCTCGCTGACGGGCCTCGACGTCCGCGGCATCTGCACGCACTTCCCGCTCGAGGAGGCCGAGGACACGCGGCGCAGCGCCGAGGTGTTCGCGCGCGAGTCCGCGCTGGCGCTCGAGGAGCTCGGCCCCGAGCGGGCCGCCGGCGTGCAGGTGCACTGCGCGACCTCCTTCGCCGCGTTCTCGGTCCCGGAGGCGCGCTTCGATCTCGTGAGGATCGGCGCTGCCGTGTACGGGGACACCTCGGCCGACGTGCCGTGGCAGCGGAGCGCCATGCGCCTCGTCGCCCCCATCGCGAGCGTGAACCTGTACCCGGCTGGCAACACCGTCGGCTACGGGCGCGAGTACCTGCTCGCCGCCGACGCGGTCATCGCGACGGTGCCGCTCGGCTACGGCGATGGGATCCCGCGCACGGTCGGTGGCCGCGGCATCGCGCTCGTGCGCGGCAAGCGCGTGCCGATCGTCGATCAGCTGGCGATGAACTCGCTCTCGATCGACGTGACCGGCGTGCCCGGGGTGAGCCCCGGCGACGAGGTCGTGCTCTACGGGGCGCAGGGCGCCGAAATGATCACGAGTGAGGTGTTCGCCGAGCACGCGCAGATGATCGCCGCCGCGGCGTACACCTCATGGGGACGCGTGCTGCCGCGTGAGGCGCTGCCGCCCACGCTACCCTAGGGAGCGTGGCTGACAGCGAGCGTGCGGGTATGGAATTGTCGTCATTCGCGCAGGGGATCGCGTTGATCGACGCGGTCGTGCGGCGCGAACGGAGCGGCCGCTCCGGGCTGAGCGCGTCGCAGCTCGCCGACGCGACCGGTATCGAGCGGAGCCGCGTGTCACGGCTGACGCAGGAGCTGCTCGACATGCGGCTGCTCGAGAAAGCCGCGGACGGCAAGCTCCGCGTCGGGCCGGCGTACTTCTCGCTGGGCGCTGCCCGCCACGACGCGTGGCTGCGCGCCGCTCGGGTGGAGCTGCGCCGACTCGCCTCGGCGGAACGCGCGAGCGTGCGCGTGCTGGCCGCGGACGGGCCGCGCGCCGTGCTGCTGCGGTTCGAGTCGGGGCCAGGCGCCCCGGACAGCGCGGTGCGCCCCGGCATGGTGACCCCGATCTGGAGCACGGGCGGCGGGCGCGCGCTGCTGTGGCAGCGGGATCGGGCCGAGGTGCTGGAGCTGCTCGCTGGGAGCCTCTTTGTCGGCGTCGGCGGGCCGCGGGCCGCGCGCAGCGCCGAGGAGGTCGCCGACCGGCTGGACGCCGACCGCCTGGCCGGCGTGGTCGAGGCGGTCGAGGAATTTGAGTACGGCGTTGTGGAGATATCCTCGCCCATCGTGGTCGACGGTGAGGTGATCGCTGCGGTGACCGCGGCCTGCCACACCGCGGACGATCGTGCGCGTGCCAGGCTCCGCCGCGCCGTGCCCGAGCTCGCGCAGCTACTCGCCGGCGTCGCCGCCGGCGGCTAACCGACCGCCGATGAGCGCGGTGAGCTCGCGCGCCGCCTCGGCGCACGCGGCGCCGAGCTCCGCGACCCGCGGCGCGAGCGCGGTGCGCTCCCCAACGATCTGCAGCGCCGCGACGGCCTCGCCGCGGAAGTCGAACACGGGTGCCGCGACCGAGAAGAGGCCGTCCTCCGCCTCCTCGTCAACGATCGAGTAGCCGCGCTCGCGGGCGGTGGCGAGGCGAGCGAGGAAGTCCTCGGGGGAGGCCGCTGCGTTGGGGCCGCCCGAGCGGAAATCGGTCCCGGCGAGCACCGCGCGCACCTCGTCGTCGCTCGCGTCCCAGAGCGTCGCCTGGCCGGCGTCGCTGCTCACCGCGGGGTAGGCGCGGCCGACCCAGGAGGCGAAGAGTTCGGTGTCGCCGGCGAGCGACTCGGCGAACGTGACCGTGCTGTCGCCGAAGAGCTCGCCGAGGAAGCAGGACTCCCCGGTGCGCTCGGACAGTCGTTCGAGCACGGTGAGACCGTCGGTGCGGAGCCGCTGGCTCGTGAGCGCCTGCGCGATGCCATACGTCAGCACCGAGGTGCGGTAGCCGCCGCGCGTGTGCTCGACGAGGCCGCTCGTGAGTGCCTGGGAGAGCGTGCGCGAGAGCTGCGAGCGCTCGCGCTCCATGGCCGTCGCGAGCTGCCCGACGCGCCACGGCGAGGACGTGTCGCCGCTGTGCTCGGCGAGGCTCAGCAGCACCTCGATGCTGCGCCCCATGCTCGTCCGCTTTGCCATGCCCTCAGTCTAGTTCGCCGAAGCGCGCGAGGGACGTGCGTTAAATGCAATTGAAAATGCTGATAATGCACACTATGATTCGAGGTGTGAAGCCAACGAAGATGCACACCGCGCAGCCAGACCACGCCGCGCAGTCCGCCAACACCGCGCAGTCCGCCCACGCCCAGCGGCCCGACCGCGGCAAGCCGCAGACGCTGTCCGAGCTCAGCCTCGCCGTGCACGGAGGGATCCTGCGCGACAGCACGAAGGCGCTGCGCACCCCGCTCGTGATGGCGAACTCCTACGAGCTGCCGGAGGATCCGAGCGAGATCAGCTGGTCGGCCACCGCCCCGGGGCTCTACACCCGCAACAGCGGCCATAACCAGGTCGCGCTCGAGGAGAAGCTCGCGGCGATCGAGCACGGCGAGGCCGCCGTCGCACTCGCCTCGGGGGTCGCGGCGCTGCACGCTGTATTCTTCACCCACGTCTCCGCGGGGGAGCACGTGATCGTGAGCGACGTCACCTACGAGGCGACCTGGCGACTGTGGACCGAGCTGCTGCCCGGCCGCTACGGCATCGAGACCACGTTCGTCGACGTCACCGACCTCGACGCGCTCCGCGCAGCGATCCGGCCCAACACGCGCCTCGTCTGCATCGAGGGGATCGCGAACCCCACCACCAAGGTGGCGGACGTCGCCGCGATCGCCGAGGTGACGCGCGACGCCGGGGCGATCCTGCTCGTCGACTCGACGTTCACCCCGCCCCCGTTCTTCCGCCCGCTCGAGCTCGGCGCCGACCTCGTGGTGCACTCGCTCACGAAGTACATCAACGGCCACGGCGACGCGATGGGCGGCGCGGTGGTCGGCTCGCACGCACTCATCGAACCGATCAAGGCCGACGCGATGGTCGATGTCGGGGGCATCATCTCGCCGTTCAACGCGTGGCAGATCCAGCGCGGCTCGGTCACGCTGCCGCTCCGCCTGCGTCAGCACTACCGCTCGGCGCAGCGCATCGCCGAGTTCCTTGAGGCGGACGAGCGCGTCGCGTTCGTCGCCTACCCCGGCCTGCCAAGCCACCCCCAGCACGAGCTCGCCGTGCGCCAGTTCGGCGCAGACCACCTGGGCGGCACGATCGCGTTCGCCGTCGATGGGGATCCCGATACGCAGAACCGCTTCGTCGCGCACCTCTCGCTCGTGACCTCGGGCTTCTCGCTCGGCCACGACGACTCCCTGATCGTGCACGTCGGGACCGACGGCCCCAGGGTCGCCGCGTACCCCGAGCCGTTCCAGACGTACGGGCACCTGCGTCTCTCCGTCGGGCTCGAAGACACCGACGACCTGCTCGCCGACCTCGCGGCCGCGCTCGACGAGACGTTCGCCGCCTAGCGGACGCCGCCCTCGGAGCACCCACCATGCAGCGCGACGACATCGATCGGCAGATCCTCGCCGAGCTCACCACGAATGCGCGGATCTCGCTCGTCACGCTCGGCGAGCGGGTCCGCCTCTCACGCAACGCCGTTCGCCTGCGGATCGAGCGCATGGAGCGCGAGGGGGTGATCCAGGGGTACACGGTGGTGCGCGGCCGCTCCGGCGAGGGGGAGCGGGTCGCCGCGATGCTGTTCGTGTACCGGGTGGACCGGATGCGCGGCGCCGAGGTGCTGGCCGAGCTCGCGAAGATCCCCGAGGTGAAGACCTGCGACATTCTGACGGGGGACTTTGACCTGCTCGCGCGCGTCGACGCCCGCTCGATCGACCGCGTGCAGGAGATCTGGGAGTTCGTGAGCCGGCTCCCCGGCGTGCAGAACACGGTCACGTCGATCTCGCTCTCCACGACGATCGACCGGGCGTAGCGCTACGCCGGGGCGAGCTCGACCGTGCCGCTCGCGATGTCGGTGCCGAGCACGCGGACGCGCACCCGCGTGCCGGCACGCAGCCCGTCCGCGAGGCACTGCGCGGTCACGGGCGGCTCGGTGAGCTGCACGCGTGCGCGCTCGCCGCGCACCTCGATCACCACGGCGTCGAGCGTGTGGCCCACCCGGTCATGCAGCACCGCGGCCTCAACGCGATCGAGGGCGGCGGAGGTGAGCTGACCGGAGCGTTGATTCGACGCGCGCATCAGCGCCGGAAGCTCCGGCAGGCTTGCGCGCGCCCACTCCGGGATCTCCTCGCCAGCGCAGATCGACGCGCACACGACGAGGCCGAAGCGGTCGACCAGGCGCCGCAGCGGCGCGGTGACGTGCGCGTACGGCGCAGCGATCGCGGCCTGCTGCGGCTCCGCGGGGAGCGCGCCGTCGAACGGGGTGTAGTCGGCGCCGCGGAAGAGAGCGGCTGCGGCCTGCCGCACGGCCGGGGTGCCGACCGCTGAGGCATCGAGCCCCGCGAGGTACGCGCCGTAGCTCACGCCGTCGGCCCAGGGCTGCTCAAGCGCCCGGACGCGCCCGCGGAACTCGGCGAGCGCGCGTTCCTCCGGCGGCGGCATCGTGCGCAGGATCCCCACCCCCGCACCGAGCATGAGCTCGCCAGCGGTGATGCCGGCGAGGAGCGAGAGCTGCGCGTTCCACTCCTCGACGGGCAGCGGGTCGCGCCGCTCGATGCGGTAGCCGCTCGGCGTCTCCCGGATCTCCTCCTCGGGCATGCTGAGGCTCGCGCCGCCGCGCAGCCGCTCCTGCGCGATGCGCGCGAGCCCCACCTCACGCAGCAGGGCGAGCGGCCCATCGGCGCGGTCGGCCGCGATGTCGCGCTGCGCCGCCGGGTAGTCGAGTTGCGCGCGGGAGCGGATCACGGCGCGCTCGACCCGGCCCGAGCGCGCGGCTCCCTCGGCGTCGAGCTCCACGGTCCACACGTACGCCGGGCGCTCCTCTCCTGGCAGCAGCGACGCGCGCCCCTCACTGAGCAGCCGCGGATGCAGCGGGACCGTGCCGTCCGGGAGGTACAGCGTCTGCCCGCGCGAGCGCGCCGCACGGTCGAGTGCGCCGCCCGGCTGCACGAATCCGGGCACGTCGGCGATCGCGTAGCGCACGCGCCACCCCGATCCCGCGCGCTCCAGGTGGAAGGCCTGATCGAGGTCACGCGATCCCAGCGGATCCAGGGTGACGAACGGGATCCCGCGCAGGTCCTTGGGCGCCGAGATCGGGATCGCTGCCGCGGCCTCGCTCAGCGCGTCATCGGGAAACTCCGTCGGCACCTGGAACTCGGCCCTGAGCGCAGCGAGCGCCGCCGCGAGCTCGTCCTGAGCGTGTCGCGGTGCGAAGTGAGTGCGCCGTGCCGGCATGGCCCCAGCCTAGTGCCGCGACCCACCCGCACGGCTAGGGTGGACGTGTGACCGATGCCACGAATTCCCCAGCGACCGCAGCTGCGCTCGAGCTCCGCGGGCGGCTCGACGCCCTCATCGCTGACTGCGGGGTGGGCGCGCAGCGCACGCTCGTGCGACGCATCCTCGAGAGCGGGATCGGGCTGGGGCAGGACGGCACACCGCGCCGCGACCTGAAGATCACGGCCGCCGCCGTCGAGGAGATGCGCGCGGCGTTCCAGCTCTTCGCGCCGTACGCTGGCACGCCGAAGGTGACGATCTTCGGCTCGGCGCGCACGCAGTCGCACGACCCGCTGTGGGAGAACGCGCGCGCCGCGGCCGAGCAGCTCGCGGCCGAGGGCTGGTTCGTGGTCACCGGGGCCGGGCCGGGCATCATGGAGGCCGCGGCGACGGGGGCCGGGCCCGAGCAGTCGCTCGGCGTGTCCATTCGCCTGCCGTTCGAGGAAGCCCCGAACTCGGTGCTGAACGGTGATGGGCGGCAGGTCGCGATGAAGTACTTCTTCACGCGCAAGCTCATGCTCGTGAAGGAATCGAGCGGCTTCATCTGCCTGCCAGGGGGCTTTGGCACGATGGACGAGACGTTCGAGCTGCTCACGCTGCAGCAGACCGGCAAGATGGAGCCCACCCCCATCGTGCTGCTCGACCGCGAGGGTGGGCAGTTCTGGCGCGGCTTCGCGGCGTTCGTCACGGAGCAGCTCGCGGCCAACGGTCTCGTCGCGGTCGACGACCTCGATCGCGTGCTCGTCACCGACTCGGTGTCGGCGGCCGTCGCCGAGGTGACCGGGTTCTGGCGCAACTACGATTCACTCCGGTGGTTTGGATCCGAGCTGGTGCTGCGGCTCCGTGCCGCGCCAAGCGACGCCGAACTCGCCGACCTCAACGCGCGGTTCTCCGGCCTGTGCGAGACGGGGAGCATTGCGCGCACCGACGCGCTCCCCGAGGAGCGCGGGGGAGACGACCGGCCCGAGCTGCCGCGCATCATCTTCACGCCGCGCCGCCGCGCGGTGGGGGATCTGCATCGCCTCATCCGCGCGCTCAACGAGCTGGCGTCCGCGCCGGGAGGCTAGTCCCGCGCGACGTAGTCGGCGAGGTGCTGGCCGGTGAGCGTCGCGCGGGCCGCCACGAGGTCGCGCGGCGTGCCCTCGAACACCACGGTCCCGCCCTGCTGGCCCGCTCCAGGGCCGATGTCGATGATCCAGTCGGCGTGCGCCATGACCGCCTGGTGGTGCTCGATCACGATCACGCTCTTCCCGGCGTCGACCAGGCGGTCGAGGAGGGCGAGCAGCTGCTCGACGTCCGCGAGGTGCAGGCCGGTGGTCGGTTCGTCGAGCACGTAGATGTCGGCGTCCTCGAGCATGTGGATCGCGAGCTTCAGGCGCTGCCGCTCGCCGCCGGAAAGCGTGGAGAGCGGCTGGCCGAGCGAGAGGTAGCCGAGCCCGACGTCGACGAGCCGGTCGAGGATCTTCGCCGCCTTCGGGATGCGCGCCTCGCCGGCCGAGAAGAACTCGTGCGCCTCCGCCATGCTGAGCTCCAGCACCTCGGCGATGTTCTTGCCGCCGAGCGTGTACTCGAGCACCTCCGCCGCAAATCGACGCCCCTCGCACACCTCGCACGGGCTCTCCATCGTGGCCATCATGCCGAGGTCAGTGAAGATGATCCCCGCGCCCTTGCACTCGGGGCACGCGCCCTCCGAGTTCGCGCTGAACAGGGCCGGCTTCACGCCGTTCGCCTTCGCGAACGCGGTGCGCACCGGATCGAGGAGCCCCGTGTACGTCGCAGGGTTCGAGCGGCGGGAGCCCTTGATCGCGCCCTGGTCGACGGCCACGACGCCCTCCCGGTTCGAGACCGAGCCGTGGACCAGGGAGCTCTTGCCCGAGCCAGCCACGCCCGTCACGGCGCACAGCACGCCGAGCGGCACGTCGACGTCGACGGCCTGCAGGTTGTGGGTGCTCGCCCCGCGGACCTCGATTGCGCCCGTCGCGGCGCGCACCTGATCCTTCAGCGTTGCCCGGTCGTCGAGGTGGCGTCCCGTGAGCGTGCCGGACGCGCGGAGGTCGGCGACGCTGCCCTCGAAGCAGATCTCGCCGCCGTGCGCGCCGGCGCGCGGACCGAGGTCGACCACGTGATCGGCGATCTTGATCATCTCGGGCTTGTGCTCCACCACCAGCACGGTGTTCCCCTTGTCGCGCAGCTTGAGCAGCAGCTCGTTCATGCGGACGATGTCGTGCGGGTGCAGCCCGATCGACGGCTCGTCGAACACGTACGTGGCGTCCGTGATGGGGGAGCCGAGGTGCCGGATCATCTTCGTGCGCTGCGATTCGCCGCCCGAGAGGGTGCCGGTGGGGCGATCGAGACTCAGGTAGCCGAGGCCGATCTGCACGAACGAATCGAGGGTGTCCGAGAGCTTCGCGACGAGCGGCGCGAGCCCGGGGTCGGAGATCTCGCGCACCCACTCGGCGAGGTCGCTGATCTGCATCGCGCACACGTCGGCGATCGAGCTGCCCGCGATCTTCGAGGAGCGCGCGGTGTCGTTGAGGCGGGTGCCGTCGCACGCGTGGCACTCGGTGAACACGATCGCCCGGTCGACAAACGCGCGCACGTGCGGCTGCATGGCCTCACGATCCTTCGCGAGCATCGACTTCTGGATGCGCGGGATCAGGCCCTCGTAGGTGAGGTTCGTGCCCTCGATCTTCACCTTCGTCGGCTCCTTGTAGAGCAGGTCGTCGAGCTGGGCCTCGGTGAAGTCGCGGATCGGGATGTCCATCGGCAGCAGGGCCCCGAAAATGCGCCCGTACCAGCCGTCCATGCTGTAGCCGGGGATCGTCAGCGCGCCGTCCGCGAGCGACTTCGTCTCGTCGTAGAGCTGATCGAGCGCGAAGTCCGAGACCGTGCCGCGCCCCTCGCAGGTGGGGCACATCCCGCCGAGCACCTCGAACGAGCGGCGCTCCTTCACCTGCTTGCCGCCCTTCTCCATGGTCACGGCGCCGGCGCCGCTCACCGATGCGACGTTGAAGGAGAACGCGTTCGGGGATCCGATGCGCGGGCTGCCGAGCCGCGAGAACACGATCCGGAGCATCGCGTTCACGTCGGTCGCCGTGCCCACCGTCGAGCGCGGGTTCGCTCCCATGCGCTCCTGGTCGACGATGATCGCGGTGGTGAGCCCCTCCAGCACGTCGACGTCGGGGCGGCCCTGCGAGGGCATGAAGCCCTGCACGAACGCACTGTAGGTCTCGTTGATGAGGCGCTGGGACTCGGCGGCGATCGTGGCGAAGACGAGGGAGCTCTTGCCGGAGCCCGAGACCCCGGTGAACGCGGTGAGACGCCGCTTCGGCAGCGCGACGCTGACGTCCTTCAGATTGTGTTCGCGTGCCCCGCGAACCACGATCATGTCGTGCGAGTCGGCGGGGTGGATGACGGAGTCGGCGGCGCTCATGTGGGTAGCGTAGCGCGCACGCCCCGGTACTGACTTCTTGATTCCTGATCTGCGTGTTCGCCGCCGTACCCGGGGGTTGCGCAGCACCGGCGGCTACGCTGTGCTGCGTGGGAACCCCTGTTGAGCATCGGCTGGGCGCATCGGCGCGGCCAGCGATCCACCCGTGGCATCTCATCGCCGCGTCGCTGACCGTGCTCGCGGCTCCGGCGCTCTTCGTGTTCGAGGACCTGTTTGCCGGGATCGTGCTGCTCGTGCTGGGCCTCGCCGCTGCAGCGTACGCGGATCGGGGCGGCTGCGGCGGGCAGTGCTCGATCCCGATCCCGCGCGGAGCGGCAGATCGCGCGGCGCTGCGTGAACTGCCGCGGGAGGCACGCCCACCGTCGCTCCTGCGCGATCTCTCGCTCATCGCGCTCGGCCTCGGGATTGTCCGCACGATCGACCTCGGTGCGCGCCTCGACACGTGGTCGATGGTGCAGTTCACGCTCGCGCTCGGCGGAGCGGTGCTCGTGCCGTATCTCGTGTCACGGTTCCTCTATCGGGATCGCGCCACCGGCTTTCCGTGGCGCGGCGGGCGGCGGTGGGGCGCGTTTCACTGGAGCTGGCTCGCCGCGGTGCTGGTGCTCGGGTGGCTGATCCTGCCCTGGTATTTCATCAGCTCTGGTGTGTACCAGAACTGGCCGGAAGTGACCACGCCGGACCTGATCGCGCGGCTGTTCGTCGGCGTTGGGGCCGTGGGGATCTGGGACGAGCTGTTCTTCATCTGCACCGTGTTCGCGGTACTGCTGCGACACTTCCCGGCCTGGCTGGCGAACGTGCTGCAGACCGTGGTATTCGTGTCGTTCCTGTGGGAGCTCGGCTACCGCTCGTGGGGGCCGCTGCTGACGATCCCGTTCGCGCTCATGCAGGGCATGATCTTCCTGCGCACCCGCTCGCTCGCCTATGTGGTGACCGTGCACCTGCTCTTCGACGCCGTCGTGTTCGCGGTGCTCGTGCACGCGCACAACCCCGGGCTGCTCGACATCTTCGTCACGGCGCCGTAGCGGGGGTGGGCGCGTGCACGGACGCGCTGGCCGGGCTCAGCGTGCGATGAGGGCCGCGACGCGGCGCACCGCGAACTCGTAGCCCTGCACGCCGCAGCCCACGATCACACCAGCGGCGATGGGGGAGATGTACGAGTGGTGCCGGAACGGCTCGCGCGCGTGCACGTTCGTGAGGTGCACCTCGACGGTGGGCAGATCCACGCCGGTGAGCGCGTCGCGCAGCGCGACGGAGGTGTGCGTGAACGCGCCGGGGTTGATCACGATGCCGAGGCAGTCCGTGCGCGCCTCGTGGATCGCGTCGATGAGCGCGCCCTCGTGGTTGCTCTGCACGGCGCGCACCTCGATCCCGAAGTCGGCGGCGACGCGCGCGGCGAGCGCCTCCACGTCGGCGAGCGTCTCCTCGCCGTAGAGCTCGGGTTCGCGGGTGCCCAGCAGGTTCAGGTTGGGGCCGTTGACCAGCAGGATGCGTCGGGTCATGAGAGTCCTCCTGTGGGTGAAGCGTCCCACCATGGTACCGCGGGCTTTGCCCTTCGGGCGCTGCCGCACTACCGTTGTGGGGTGACCGAGCAGCAGCCCCACCCCACGAAGAGCTTCGACCCGAGTACGTTCCGGGACAAGCCCGTCTCATTCGTGCGCCGCAGCGGTCGGATGACGTCCGGGCAGCAGCGCGGCTGGGATGAGCTTTCGCCGCTCTACCGCGTCGAGGTGCCGCGGGGTCCGGCCGCGACGAGCGTGGCCGAGGGCGCCAACGCTGACCCCGCTGAGCTGTTCGGGCGAACGGCCCCACTCGTTGTCGAGGTGGGCTCGGGGCAGGGGCACGCGATCGTGCACGCCGCGAGCACGCACCCCGAGCGGGATCACATCGCGATCGAGGTGTTCCGCGCCGGGCTCGCGCGCACCATGAACGCCGCCGACGAGCTCGACGTGCGCAACCTCCGACTCATCGAGGCGAACGCGCCCGAGGTGCTCGAGCGCTTCCTCCCTGAGGGGAGCGCCGACGAGCTTTGGGTGTTCTTCCCCGACCCGTGGGCGAAGGCGCGCCATCACAAGCGCCGCCTCGTGACGGCGGAGTTCGCCGCGATCGCCGCGCGTGTGCTGCGCCCGGGTGGCGTGCTGCGCCTCGCGACCGACTGGGAGGAGTACGCCGAGCAGATGCGCGAGGTGCTCGACGCCGCGCCGCACTTCGCGCGCGACTTCACGGGCGACTACGC
Organism: Leucobacter chromiireducens; assembly: GCF_003917135.1. Classification (GTDB taxonomy): domain Bacteria; phylum Actinomycetota; class Actinomycetes; order Actinomycetales; family Microbacteriaceae; genus Leucobacter; species Leucobacter chromiireducens_A. The sequence goes on along the minus strand of NZ_RPDI01000005.1, from coordinate 106,876 downwards.
GGAGCGCTTCGACGGGCGCATCCTCACGGCGTTCGAGCGCAAGGGTGCGGCGAAGGGCCGCGCGATCCGCGACCTGACGTACCGCCGCTCCGCGACCTGACCTACCGCCACTCCGCAGGGTAGCTTTCCTAGCTCGGGGCAGCGTGCCGCGGGCGGTCTTCGCGACACACTCCCGCGGGAGGCGCGCGGACTGCTATGGTGAGACCCAGTTACGAATATCGGCCAAAACGCTGAAGCGGGAGAGTCGGGTGGCACGCGAGTGCGGGCCCGGCGCCGTAGGAGCAAACCCTCCCCGGGAATCTCTCAGGCACCTGTACCGCTGCAGCGTGGCAACTCTGGAAAGTAGTCGGTCCTTCCGGCTCACCGACGGTGCAAGGGCGCCCGACCTCGATCGGACTGCCTGAATCTCTCAGGTTCCGTAACAGAGCGGGGAGGATCCATCCGGTGCGCTCCGCGCACACCCACCTACGGAGATCCTCTTGAGCATTAGTTCGCAACCCACCGTATTCGCCGACCGTCATATCGGCGTGACCACGCCGGCCGACATCGCCGCCATGCTTGACACGCTCGGCTACACGAGCGTCGACGCGCTCGTCGACACCGCGGTGCCCTCCGACATTCGCATGGCCGGCGAGCTCGACCTCCCGGCCGCGCGCAGCGAGGAGGAGATCCTCGCCGACCTCCGTGCGCTCGCCGCAAAGAACGTGCTGAAGACCCAGATGATCGGCCAGGGGTTCTCGGACACGCACACCCCGCCCGTGATCCGCCGAAACGTGCTCGAGAGCCCGGCCTGGTACACGGCGTACACGCCCTACCAGCCGGAGATCTCGCAGGGCCGACTCGAGGCGCTGCTCAACTTCCAGACGATGGTGGCGGACCTCACGGGGCTCGCGGTCGCGAACGCGTCGATGCTCGACGAGTCGTCCTCGGCGGCGGAGGCCGTGCTGCTCATGCGCCGCGCGGGGAAGGCGCCCGCGACCGCCCGAGTGCTCGTCGACGCGAGCGTGTTCCCGCAGACCATCGCCGTGATCGAGGGCCGTGCCGAGGCGCTCGACTTCGACGTCGAGGTGGCCGACCTCACGGCCGGGCTGCCCGAGGGCGACATTTTCGGCGTCGTGCTGCAGCAGCCGGGCAACGACGGATCCGTGCGTGATCAGTCGGCGCTCATCGCGGCGGCGCACGAGCGCGGAGCCATGGTCACCGTGATCGCCGACCTGCTCTCGCTCACCCTCATCACCTCGCCTGGCGAGCAGGGCGCCGACGTCGCCGTCGGCAACACCCAGCGCTTCGGCGTTCCGCTCTTCTTCGGCGGCCCCCACGCCGCCTACCTCGCGATCCGCTCGGGCCTCGAGCGCGCGCTGCCCGGCCGCCTCGTCGGCGTCTCGAAGGACTCGGCAGGCGATCCCGCATACCGCCTCACCCTGCAGACCCGAGAGCAGCACATCCGCCGCGAGAAGGCGACGAGCAACATCTGCACCGCGCAGGCGCTGCTCGCGATCACCGCGTCAATGTACGCCGTCTACCACGGCCCAGCGGGGCTGCGCGCGATCGCCGAGCGCGCACACGCGCACGCGCGCACGATCGCGCACTCGCTCGCCGCCGCGGGCATCGAGCTCGCGTCCGAGTCGTTCTTCGACACCGTCGTGGCCCGCGTGCCCGGCCGCGCCGACGAGATCATCGCGCGCGCCTGCGACGCAGGCATCAACCTCCGCCGCATCGACGCCGACACGGTCGGCATCTCCACCTCGGAGACCACCACGCCGGAGCACGTCGCCGCCGTCGCCGCGGCATTCGGTGCGGAGCTCGCAGCGGCCGCAGCGCCGGGGGAGCTCGGCTTCGTCGCCGATCTCGTCCGCACGAGCGACTACCTCACGCACCCGATCTTCAACTCCATGCGCTCGGAGACGCAGATGCTGCGCTACCTCCGCCGCCTCGCCGACCGCGACCTCGCGCTCGACCGGACCATGATCCCGCTCGGATCCTGCACGATGAAGCTCAACTCGACCGCGGAGATGGAGTCGATCTCCTGGCCGGAGTTCGCGGGCATCCACCCGTACGTGCCGGAGGAGCAGAGCCGCGGCTGGCGCGAGCTGATCGCCGACCTGGAGCGCCGCCTCGTCGAGATCACCGGCTACGCCGGCATCTCGCTGCAGCCGAACTCTGGCGCGCAGGGCGAGTACGCCGGCCTCCTCGCGATCCGCGGCTACCACCGCGCGAACGGCGACGCGCAGCGCACCGTCTGCCTGATCCCGGCGTCCGCGCACGGCACGAACGCCGCGTCGGCGGTGCTGGCGGGCATGCGGGTGATCGTGGTCAAGAACACCGACTCCGGAGCGATCGATCTCGACGACCTGCGCGCCAAGATCGACGCGAACCGTGAGGAGCTCGCCGCGATCATGATCACCTACCCGTCCACCTACGGGCTCTACGACGCCGACGTGCGCGAGGTGTGCGAGCTCGTGCACGAGGCCGGCGGCCAGGTGTACATCGACGGGGCGAACATGAACGCGCTCGTCGGGCTCGCGCAGCCGGGCAAGTTCGGTGGCGACGTGTCGCACCTGAACCTGCACAAGACGTTCGCGATCCCGCACGGCGGTGGCGGCCCCGGCGTCGGCCCGATCGGCGTCGCTGAGCACCTGCTGCCGTACGTGCCGAACGATCCGACCGGCACCTACACGGTGAGCGACGGCGTGCCCGTGGTCGCCACGCTGTTCGGCTCGGCGGGCGTGCTGCCCATTTCCTACGCCTACATCGCGATGATGGGGGCCGATGGGCTGACCCGCGCCACGAAGACCGCGCTGCTCAGCGCGAACTACATCGCCGCGCGCCTCACCGAGTACTTCCCGGTGCTCTTCACCGGCGAGGCCGGCCTCGTCGCCCACGAGTGCATCCTCGACCTGCGCGAGCTCACCGCGAAGTCCGGCGTCACCGCTGAGGACGTGGCGAAGCGCCTCATCGACTTCGGCTTCCACGCGCCGACGCTCGCGTTCCCGGTCGCCGGCACGCTGATGGTGGAGCCCACCGAGTCCGAGGACCTCGACGAGATCGAGCGCTTCATCGAGGCGATGATCACGATCCGCGCCGAGATCGCGGAGATCATCGACGGTGCGGTGGAACTCGACGCCTCCGTGCTGCGGAACGCGCCGCACACGGCGCGCGTCGTCGCCGGCGACGCCTGGGATCGCGCGTACTCGCGCGAGCAGGCCGCGTACGCGGTGCCGGCGCTGCGCCGCGACAAGTACTTCCCGCCGGTGGGTCGGATCGACGGCGCCTTCGGCGACCGCAACCTGGTCTGCTCCTGCCCGGCACCCGAAGCGTTCGAGAACTAACGAGGAGCACCCGATGACGAGCACGCCCCGACACACCGCACTGCACCCTGAGCACGCCGAACTCGGCGCATCGTTCACCGACTTCGGCGGCTGGGACATGCCGCTGAAGTACGGCTCCGAACTCGCCGAGCACCGCGCCGTGCGCGAGGCCGCTGGCCTCTTCGACCTCTCGCACATGGGCGAGATCCGCGTCACCGGCCCCGACGCCGCCGCGTTCCTCAACACCGCGCTCGTCGGCAACCTCGCCGTGATCGCGGTCGGCCGCGCGAAGTACTCGCTGATCTGCGACGCGGACGGCGGGATCATCGACGACCTGATCACGTACCGGCTGGGCGACGAGGAGTTCCTCGTCGTGCCGAACGCGGGCAATGCCCCCGTGGTCGCCGCCGAGTTCGCCGCGCGCGCGGACGGCTTCGACGTGACGATCGCGGACGAGTCCGCCGACACGAGCCTCATCGCCGTGCAGGGGCCGGCCTCCGTTGCGATCCTGCTCGAGCTCGTGCCAGCCGCGCAGCACGACACCGTGCGCGAGCTGAAGTACTACGCCGCGGTGCCCGTGACGGTCGCTGGCCTCGACGTGCTCCTCGCGCGCACCGGCTACACGGGCGAGGACGGCTTCGAACTGTACGTGCCGAACGCGTCGGCCGCCGAGCTGTGGCGCGCGCTGCTCACCGCCGGCGCGCCGCACGGCCTCATCCCAGCCGGGCTCGCCGCGCGCGACTCGCTGCGCCTTGAGGCGGGGATGCCGCTCTACGGCAACGAACTCAGCCGTGAGATCACTCCGTTCGAGGCCGGCCTCGGCCCCGTCGTCTCCTTTAAGAAGGCCGAGCAGTTCGTCGGCCGCGCGGCGCTTGAGGCGCGCCGCGAGAGCGCGCCGAGCCGCGTGCTCGTCGGCCTCCGCGGCACCGGCCGGCGCGCCGGCCGCGCCGGCTACGCCGTGCTCGCGGGGGAGCAGCAGATCGGTGAGGTGACGAGCGGGCAGCCCTCGCCAACGCTCGGCTTCCCGATCGCGCTCGCGTCGATCGACCCGGCGTTCGCGGCCCCAGGCACGGAGCTGAGCGTCGATCTGCGCGGCAAGCCGGAGATGTTCGTCGTCGTCGACACCCCGTTCTACCGTCGCGCCCAGTAGCCGCGGCGCCCCCATTCAACCGTTACACCCAGCATCCCGACAGGAAAAAAGGACACATCATGAGCAAGGTTCAGACCGGACTGCAGTACTCCGCCGAGCACGAGTGGATCACCGACGAGTCGCCCGCGACGATCGGCGTCACCGAAGTTGCCGCTGACGCGCTCGGCGAGGTCGTCTACGTCGACCTCCCCGCCGTCGGCAGCGCCGTCACCGCAGGCGACCCCTGCGGCGAGATCGAGTCGACGAAGTCGGTCTCCGAGATCTACTCGCCCGTGACCGGCGAGGTCGTCGAAGTCAACCAGGCCGTCATCGACGACCCGGCGCTCGTCAACTCGGATCCGTACGGCGCGGCCTGGCTGTTCAAGGTCGCCGTGACCGAGTTCGGCCCGCTGCTCAGCGCTGAGCAGTACGCCGCAGACAACGGGGCAGAGTTGTGACCCGCTTCACGCCCATCCCCGCGGCGTCGCTGAACGCCCCGATCGCCGAGCTCGACCCGGAGGTCGCCGAGCGCATCGACGCCGAGCTCGCCCGCCAGCGCCGCGGGCTCGAAATGATCGCCTCGGAGAACCACACCGCGGTCGCGGTGATGCAGGCGCAGGGCTCGGTGCTGACGAACAAGTACGCCGAGGGCTACCCAGGGCGCCGCTACTACGGGGGCTGCGAGGAAGTCGACGTCATCGAGACGCTCGCGATCGACCGCGTGAAGGCGCTGTTCGGAGCCGAGTTCGCGAACGTGCAGCCGCACTCGGGCGCGCAGGCGAACGCCGCGGTGATGCACGCGCTGATCCGACCGGGCGACACGATCCTCGGACTCAACCTCGCACACGGCGGTCACCTCACGCACGGCATGAAGATCAACTTCTCCGGCCGGCTGTACGAGGTCGCGGCGTACGGCGTCGACGAGGAGACGCTGCGCGTCGACATGGACGAGGTGGCGCGCCTCGCGCGTGAGCACCAGCCGAAGCTCATCATCGCCGGCTGGAGCGCGTACCCGCGCCGCCTCGACTTCGAGCGCTTCCGTGCGATCGCCGACGAGGTGGGCGCGTACCTCATGGTCGACATGGCGCACTTCGCCGGCCTCGTGGCCGCCGGGCTGCACCCGAACCCCGTGCCGCACGCGCACGTGACCACGTCGACGACGCACAAGACGCTCGCCGGCCCGCGCGGCGGCATCATCCTCTCCAACGATCCCGAGATCGCGAAGAAGATCAACTCTGCGGTGTTCCCCGGCCAGCAGGGCGGGCCGCTTGAGCACGTGATCGCGGGGAAGGCGGTCGCGTTCGGCGTCGCGGCGACCCCCGAGTTCGCCGAGCGCCAGCAGCGCACCGTGATGGGCGCGCGCATCCTCGCCGAGCGCCTCGTCCGCGAGGACGTCACCGAGCGCGGTATCAGCGTGCTGACCGGCGGCACCGACGTGCACCTCGTGCTCGTCGACCTGCGCGGCTCCGAGCTCGACGGTCAGGCGGCGGAGGATCTGCTCGCCGCCGTGGAGATCACGGTGAACCGCAACGCGGTGCCGTTCGACCCGCGGCCGCCGATGGTGACGAGCGGGCTGCGCATCGGCACGCCGGCGCTCGCCACGCGCGGCTTCGGTGAGGCGGCGTTCGCCGAGGTGGCGGACATTATCGCCGAGACGCTGATCGCCGGAACCGCCGAGGGCGGGGCCGACCCGGCCGTGCTTGCCGCACTCCGCGCACGCGTCGACGTGCTCGCGGCGGAGCATCCCCTCTACCCGGGGATCGCCCCGCTCAGCTAGGCGGCGCATCACACGCTCCCGCCGGGCGCCGCAGCGCACCCGGCGGGAGACCGCACACCGACACCCGCAGGAGGCAACGTGGCCATCAGCGTCTTCGACCTATTCTCGGTCGGCATCGGGCCCTCGAGCTCGCACACCGTCGGCCCCATGCGGGCCGCGCACCGCTTCGCAACGCACCTGCGGGAGAGTGGGATCCTGCCGGGCGTCGCCGGCCTGCGCGTCGACCTCTACGGCTCGCTCGCCGCGACCGGGCACGGCCACGGCACGCTCACCGCCGTGCTGCTCGGGCTCGAGGGCTGCGACCCCGAGACCGTGCTACCCGCCGAGGTGGACGCCGCGCTCGCGCGGATGGAGCGCGACGGCACGGTGCTGCTCGGGGAACGGCTGGGCCCGGAGCCGGGCACACCGCCCGGCCACGCGGTCGCGCACGCGATCCCGTTTCGCGCATCCGACATCGTGCTCCGTCCACTCACCGTGCTGCCGACGCACACGAACGGGATGACGCTCGGCGTCACCGATGCCGCGGGGGAGCTGCTGCTCGAGGAGACCTACTTCTCCGTCGGCGGTGGCTTCATCGTGCGCGAGGGCGCGGAGGAGCGCGTGCAGGATCAGCTCGAGTCGACGCTCGCCGAGCTGCCGTACCCGTTCACCACGGCGGCCGAGCTGCTCCAGTACTCCGAGGAGACCGGGCTCTCGCTCGCCGGGCTCATGCTGGAGAACGAGAAAGCGCACCGCAGCGAGGCGGAGGTGCGCGATGCGCTGTGCCACATCTGGGACGTGATGGAGGCCTGCAAGGACTCGGCGCTTGAGCGCACCGGCGTGCTGCCCGGCGGGCTGAACGTTCGGCGCCGCGCGCCCGAGTGGCACCGCAGGCTGAGCGAGCAGGATCCCGATCGAGACCCCGTGTACTGGCAGGAGTGGATCAACCTCGTGGCGCTCGCCGTCAACGAGGAGAACGCGTCGGGCGGCCGCGTGGTGACCGCGCCGACAAACGGGGCGGCTGGCATCATCCCTGCGGTGCTGTTCTACGCGACGCACTACGCGCCGGGCGCCGCGGACTGGTCGGCGGCGCAGAAGCGCCGCGCGATCGCCGACTTCCTGCTCGCGGCTGGCGCGGTCGGCGTGCTCTACAAGGAGCAGGCGTCGATCTCGGGCGCCGAGGTGGGGTGCCAGGGTGAGGTGGGATCCGCCTCGTCGATGGCCGCGGCCGGGCTCGCCCAGGTGCTCGGCGGCACGCCGCAGCAGGTGGAGAACGCCGCGGAGATCGCGATGGAGCACAACCTCGGCCTCACCTGCGATCCGATCGGCGGGCTCGTGCAGATCCCCTGCATCGAGCGCAACGCGATCGCGGCATCGAAGGCCGTGAACGCGGCGAAGATGGCGCTCATGGGTGACGGCTCGCACCACGTCACCCTCGATCAGGTCATCGCGACGATGCGCGAGACGGGGCGCGACATGAGCGAGAAGTACAAGGAAACCGCGATGGGCGGCCTCGCCGTGAGCGTGTCGGTGGGAGTGGTCGAGTGCTAACGGCCAGTTGGCCTCTACGATGATCCTATGAGTGATCACCGCACGAGCCCCGAGCGCTCGCTGTCGCAGCGGCTCGACGCGCTGCCCTTCACGAAGAAGCACGGGCGCCTCCTCACCGGATCGGGGCTCGGCTGGGCGCTCGACGCGATGGACGTCGGCCTCATCTCGTTCATCATCGCGGCGCTCACCCAGCACTGGGGGATCACCACCGGCGAGGCCGGGCTCATCGCCTCGATCGGGTTCGTCGGCATGGCGATCGGCGCGAGCCTCGGCGGGCTGCTCGCCGACCGCTTCGGCCGCCGCCAGATCTTCGCGCTCACCCTCCTCATCTACGGCTTGGCGACGGGCGCGAGCGCGCTCGTCGGCGGGGTGGCCGCGCTGCTCGTGCTGCGCTTCCTCGTCGGCCTCGGCCTGGGCGCCGAGCTGCCGGTCGCGTCGACGTACGTGAGCGAGTTCGCGCCCGCGCGCATCCGCGGCAGGCTCATCGTGATCCTCGAGGCCTTCTGGGCGGTCGGGTGGACCGCGGCCGCCGTCATCGGCTACTTCGTCGTGCCGGCCTCCGAGAACGGTTGGCGCTGGGCCTTCGCGATCGGCGCGATCCCAGCGGTCTACGCGTTCGCGGTGCGCTGGGGGCTGCCCGAGTCGCCGCGCTGGCTCGCGGGCCGTGGCCGCACCGCCGAGGCCGAGCGCATCGTCGCCGACTTCGAGCGCTCAGCCGGCATCGAGCCGGGCGGCACCGCGCAGGCGGCTGCTGCGCCCGCTGCCGCGCCCGCTGCCGCAGCCCCGGTGGCGACCTCGGGCGGGAGCCGGCTCGCCGGGCTCTGGTCGCGCGAGTTCCGCGGCCGCACGCTCGCGATCTGGGCGATCTGGTTCTGCGTCAACTTCGCCTACTACGGCGCGTTCATCTGGATCCCGAGCATCCTCGTCGACGCCGGTTTCAGTCTCGTGCGCTCCTTCGGCTTCACGCTGATCATCACCCTCGCGCAGTTGCCCGGCTACGCGGTGGCGGCGTGGCTGATCGAGAAGTGGGGCCGCCGCCCAACGCTCTCCCTGTTCCTCGTCGGTTCCGCGGTCTCGGCGGTGCTCTTCGGCACGGTGCACACGGAGTCGGCGATCATCGCCTCTGGGATGGCGCTCTCGTTCTTCAACCTGGGCGCGTGGGGCGCGCTCTACGCGGTCACCCCGGAGATCTACCCGACCTCCATGCGCGGCACCGGTGCCGGCTGGGCCGCGGGGGTCGGGCGCATCGCGTCCATTATCGCGCCGCTGCTCGTCCCCGTGCTGCTCGCCGGCCCGGGCACGGGCTTCACGTTCGCGCTCTTCGCCGCGTTCTTCATCATCGCGGCGGCCGCGACGTGGGGCCTCGTCGACCGCCGCGGCGAGGCCCTCGACGACCGGTAGCGGCACTGCAGCGGCTGGGATCGGCACTGAGCTCGACTCGGGTGACGGGGATGTCGGCACTTCCCGGCCCGTGCGGCACGACCGGTTGGGCACTAGCCGTAACGCTCAACGTAGCGCGCTTGCGCTGCGGGGTGGAGCGGGATCGGGGTCGTACCGACGAGGGTCGGCGGGGACAGAAAGTGCACGCCGTACGAGGGGCTCGGAATGAGCAGCTCCGCGTCGTCGATGAGCAGGTCGACGAGCGTGCGCGCGTCGCGCTCGGGAAAGTCGGTGCGCACGAGCAGTAGGTTTGAGACGCCGATGGCGGGAAGGGGGTCGGCGCTCTCGTAGACTGCCGCTGGAACTGACGCCGGCTGATACACGGATCCGTGGCGCTTCGCGAGCTCCGGCACCGCCGCCTGGAGATCGAGCAGCGTCACCGGGTGGGTGTCACGGATCCGGTCGAGCTCCGGCACGGGGAGCCCGCCCGACCAGATCACCGCGTCGATCGTGCCAGCGGCGAGTGCGGTGACCGCGTCGGCGAGGTGGAGTTCGAGGAGCTCGACCGGGTGCGCGTTCGTGCCGAGGCCGAGCGCAGCGAGCACGCGTCGCGCTGACAGCGAGGTGCCGGATCCCGGTGCGCCGATCGAGATGCGCGCTCCGGTCAGGGAGGCTGGCACCGGTTGCGAGGGGAGCGGGCCTGTGCGGCTCACGATGCACTGCAGGTAATTCTGGTAGACGCGGCCGATCGCGAGCAGCCCGGCGCCGTGCTCGATTGCCGCGTCTGCGAGTGCGATGCCGAGGTCGGCGTCGCCCTGCGCGATGAGGTGGGTGTTCTCCGTGCTTCCTCCGGTGGTGAGCGCGCGGAGGCGGGTGCCGCGCCGTGCATATACTGCCCCGAGCTGCCTGCCGAATCGAATGTACGTGCCGCCCGGCTCACCGCACGCCATGCGCAGTTCGCGCGGAGTCGAGTGCCCAGCACACCCGGTGAGCACGATCCCCGCCGCGGCGGCGAAGCCCGCGCCGAGGAGCGTGCGTCGGGTGAGGTGGGCGCCTGCGCCGGTCACGGTTCCTCCGTCGCACTGGGGAGGCGGATATGTACTGCGAGTCCGCCCTCGGCTGCCGGCGCGAGGTGTGCCGTGCCGCCGTTCGCTCTCGCGAGGTGAGTGAGGATCGCGAGGCCGAGCCCGGTTCCCGGGGCACGAGCACCGTCCGCGCGCCAGAATCTTGCCTGCGCCTGTACCAGCTCTGCCTCGGTCAGCCCCGGCCCATCGTCGCTGATGGTGAGTTCTGTCCACTCCGCGTCGGCGGCGATCGTCACCGAGACCGTTGCGCCTGCCCCCGCGTAGTTCTGCGCGTTCTCGAGCGCAATGGTGAGCATTTCTTCGACGTCAGAGAGCGCGATTGCGACGATGGCCGGGCCGCCGCTTGCGCGGAGTCGCTGCCCCAAGCGCTCGTGTGCGACGCGGTGCGGGGCGGCGAGTGCCGCGGCGCTCGGGAGGAGCCGCACCCGTGGTTCTGACGTGGGCACCCCATTCTCGGCGGACGCGACGCGGTGCTCGACGCCGGCGAGTCGCAGCATCCGGTTCACGATCCGCTCCAACCGTTCGGTGTCCTCGTTGATCATGCGGAGATCGTCGGGCGTTGCAGTGCCGAGTTCCTGCGCGTCGAGTCTCAGCCGGATCGCTGCGAGTGGGTTTCGGAGTTGATGCGATGCATCAGCGACGAACGCGCGCTGCTGCGCGAGCGCGTGCGTCACCCCCGCAGCCATGGTGTCGAAGTTGGTCGCAAGGGCGCGGAGCTCCGGTGGCCCGCTCGGCGAGAGCCGCGGCGCCGCATGGTCGGGCAGGGCTCGGGTGGCAGCATCAAGCGCACGGACCGGGCGCAGCACCCACCCGGTCCACCAGAGCGCGATGCTGGTGAGTCCGGTCAGGAGCGCAGCGGCGAGGAGCAGCGTAAGCGTCCACGCGCGAGCCACGTCGCGCTTCGCGAGTTGCAGATTCGCTTCGAGCACCAGAGTCCCAATGCTTGTTTCGACCCCGCCGATGACCGGCTCGGTGACGAGCACGCTCGCGTTGCTCCACGGGGTGAGCGAGTGAATGTCCCACGGCGGGAGGGTGCGCGCTGACGCGGTGACGAGCGCCGTGATGTCGGATCGCTTCGGATCGATCCCGCCGGTCGACGCGACCGTGCGCCCGGCGGCGTCGATCACGAGCACCGGCTCGTCGTAGAGGAGCTCATGGCGATCGATGTGCTCCTGCAGTGCGGACACCGCACCGTCGTCGATCGCGCGCTTCGCGACGAGAGCGAGATGCTCGGCGGATTCCTGCCTGGTCAGCATGACACGCTGGGCGCGCGAGTCAGCGATGTGGGTCATCGTGGGCACGAGCAGCGCGATGACGAGCACCACGCTAAACAGCAGCAGCGGGATCAGGACCGCGCGCCGCACTACGCCTCCAAGCGGTAGCCGTACCCGCGGATCGTGGTAATGGTTGCTGCCTCGGCGATCTTGTGCCTGAGCGCCGCGAGGTGGACATCGAACGCACGAGATCTTGTCGCAAACGCCGCACCCCAGACCGCGTCAACAATATGCTCTCGGCTCACCGCTGTGCCGAGATGCTGGGCGAGCAGGGCGAGGAGCTCGAACTCAGTGCGCGTCAACTGGATGTCCCTGCCGTGCGCGGTCACGCGCCGCGCGGCGATGCCGATCTGGAGTTCGCCCGCGATCACCTCGTCGCGCGCCTGCACGGACTGGCGGCGCCGAGCGACCACGTCGATGCGCGCGAACAGCTCGCGCAGTCGCACGGGCTTCACGAGGTAGTCGTCGGCCCCGAGCCGCAGGCCGAGCACGGTCGAACGCTCATCGCCGCGCGCGGTCACCACGATGATCGGAGTCTCGCCCAGCTGGCGCATACGGCGGATCACCTCGAAGCCGTCGCCGTCCTCGAGCCCGAGATCGAGCAGTATGAGATCGGCACCGCCGAAGTTCCGGAGCGCGTCATCGCCCCGGGTCACGTGGGTCACCGTGTGGCCTCCCTGCGACAGCTGGGTGGCGAGCACGGCGGCGAGCGAGCGGTCGTCCTCGACGATGAGAAGGTCCATTCCCTCAGCGTAGGCAACGCGCAGCCAGTCCCGCTTCTCCTTGAGTGGTGAGAAGCGTTAAGGGAGCGTAAGGATTGCGCAGCGCCACATCCCGGCAACGCAATTGCGGGTTAGCGTGCCCGGTATGAACTCCAAGGATGTAGTGCGTACGGGCGACCCCGCCCCAGACGAATCAGGGCCGATTGCCCTGCGCGATGCCCCGCCCACCACGAATGTGCCGGTGCCGGAGGACATCATCACCGAGTACGACGAGGAGTTGCCGTCGCGCAAGCTTCCCCAGACGTTTGAGCGAGTGGTCATGGCGTACTGCTTTCTCGTCGCAGGGTTCGTGCTCTATCAGGTGTTCTTTCCGCTGCGGCAGGGCACTCAGTTCTCGCTGATCGCGTTCCTCTCCGCAACGCTGCCGCTCACGTTCTTGCTCTACCGCGGGCGGACGCGAGCGACCGTCGCGTCGGGCAAGCGCGACGTCCCCGGGTGGTTCGACATCGCCCTCACCGTGATCGCGGCGATCGTGTGCACCTACCCGATCCTGCCCATCGTGATCGGCGACGGCGGGGGCGGCTTCGATGCGTTCCTGGATCGGCAGGGCACCCTCGCCACCATCGACATCATCGCGGGAGCGCTGCTCACACTGCTGGTGCTGGAGGCGACCAGGCGTACGACCGGGCTCGTGCTCCCGATCTTCTGCGTCGTGTTCTTCCTCTTCGCCTATTACGGCGGCTACCTGCCGCTGAACTGGTCGATCAGCCACGGCGGGGTGAGCTTCAGCCAGATCATCAATGGCTTCTACAACGATCAGTCCGGCTTCTTCGGCACACCGCTGAGCGTCGCCGCAACCTACATCGTGCTGTTCATCTTCTACGGCCAGGTGCTCGCAGCCACCGGCGCCGGCAGGTTCTTCGTGAACTTCTCCTTCTCGCTCTTTCACAAGTCACGCTCGGCGGCAGGGCGCACGGTCGTCACGAGCGGTTTCCTGCTCGGCACCGTCTCGGGGTCCGGCACGGCGACCGCCGTGACGCTCGGCTCGCTCGCCTGGCCGATCCTGCGCAAGGCGGGGTACCCGCGTGAGAACGCCGGCGGCATGCTCGCGGCGGCGGGCATCGGCGCGATCCTGTCCCCGCCGACGCTGGGTGCCGCGGCCTTCATCATCGCTGAGTACCTCGGCGTCTCCTACCTTGAGGTGATGATCTGGGCGATCGTGCCGACGATCCTCTACTATGCGGGGATCTTCGTCGCCGTCGAGATCGATGCGCGCCGCTTCTCCACCCGTCCGGTTGAGGCCTCGAAGCACCGCTCCTGGGACCTCTTCACCCGATTCGGCTATCACTTCCTCTCGCTCGCCGTGATCGTGGTGTTCCTCGCGCTCGGCCTCCCGCCGTTTCGCGCGATCGTCTACGCGACGGGCGTTGCCGCGCTGTTTGGCCTGATCGAGCGCGTGGTGTCTCGCCGTGACCCGCTCGACGAGGACGCGACAGCGAAGCCGCTGCCCGCCGCGCTTGCCGACTATGCTGCCGCGCTCTACGGTGCCCTCGCGAATGGTGTGCGCGCCTCGATCCCCGTGGTTGCGGTGTGCGCGGCCGCCGGAATCATCACCAGCGTCATCGTGAAGACTGGTGTCGGGCTCACCTTTGCGCAGATGCTCGTTGCGGCGGGGGAAGCCGTGAGCAGTAACCCGCAGATCATTCTCATCGTTACCGCGCTCCTCGCTGCAGTCGCGATCACGCTCCTCGGGCTCGCGGTGCCGGTCACGGCCTCGTTCATCATCTCGTGGGTGATCATCGGGCCAGCACTCATCTCCCTGGGCGTTGAGCGCCCCGAGGTTGCGATGTTCATCTTCTACTACGCGGTGCTCTCCGAGGTGTCGCCCCCCACCGCGCTCGCGGCGGTCGCCGCCGCGGCCCTCACCGGCGGGGCCACGATGAAAACCATGTGGCAGGCGATGAAGTACGCCCTGCCAGCTTTCCTCGCCCCGCTCGCCTTCGTGCTCACCCCGGCTGGCGGCAGCCTGCTCTTGAACGGCGAGTGGGGGACCACGCTCTGGGTCACCGCGGTCTCGCTCTTCGCGGTCGCCGCGCTCGCTGCGGCAACCGGCGGCTGGGCGTTCGGGCGGGCCTATTGGCCCGAGCGAGTGCTCTTCGTGATCGGTGCGATCTTCTGCCTCTACCTGGAGGCGCCGTCGATCATCACCGGCATCGTCATCGTGGCGATCGCCGCCGCGATCAACTACGCCAGGGTGCGCCGCGACCCGGACAGCGCGATTGGCAGTCCAGCACCGCGCAGGCAGCGCGTCCCCGCATCGCTCGCCTGATCCAGCAGCGCCGGGCCCCGGGACCCGAAGACCGCAGACTGACCCCTGTCCCACGATCAAAGGAGCACCACATGTTCACTCACTCACGATCCACCCGCGTCGCCCTCAGCATCGCGGGGCTCGCGCTGGCCGCAGCGTCACTCACCGCGTGCGGCGGCCAGCAACCCCGCGGCGAAGCAGGGAGCAGCAGTGACAGCGCCGGCGCGGCCGCGGGCAGCTGCGAGGCCCCAGCCGGGCAGCTGAAAGTCGCCACCGGCAACTCCACCGGGGTGTACTACGTGCTCGGCGGCGCGATCACGAACCTGCTGAGCGCGGAGACCCCGCTGCGCGCAACGGCATCGGAGACGGGCGCGTCGGTGCAGAATATCGAGCAGCTGGTCAACGGCGACTACGACGTCGCATTCTCGCTCGCCGACACCGCGGCCGACGCTGCGACCGGTGGTGGGGTCTTCGACGGCCCGCAGCCGATCGAGGCGCTCGGCGTGATCCACTCCAACTACACCCAGGTCGTGGTGCGCAAGGGGGCAGGGATCAGCTCGCTCGAGGACATGCGCGGGAAGACCGTGTCGACCGGTTCGCCCAAGTCGGGCACCGAGGTGATCGCCCTTCGCCTCCTCGAGAGCGCTGGGCTCGACCCCACTGTCGACGTCAACTCCCAGCGCCTCGACCTCTCAACGAGTATTGACGGGCTCGTCAATGGAAGCCTCGACGCGGTGTTCTGGTCGGGTGGCCTGCCCACCCCGAACCTCACCGAGCTGTTCACTGCGAACGCCGACACCGTCGAGTTCATCGACATCACTCCCGCGCTGCCGAAGATGGCGGACCTCAACCCCGCGTACACCGCCGGCACCATCGCCGCGGAGACATACGGGCTTGCCGCCGACGTGCCGACGATTGTCGTGGCCAACATGCTGCTCGTCCGCGACGACTTCGACGACGAGACCGCATGCGCGATCGACCGCACCGTGTGGAGCAACATTGACGCACTCGCGAAGGTGCACTCGTCGGCGACGGAGCTCGACGCCGAGCGCGCGCTCGATACCGATCCGGTGCCGCTGAACGCGGGGGCGAAGCGCGCGCTCGAGGAACTCGCGGGGGAGTAGCGGCCCCCTGCCGGGACTATCTCGGCTGTGCTGACTCCTCGTGCGCCAGCCAGCCGAGATAGCTGCCCGCGAGCTCGACCACGTCGAAGCCCTCGCGGCGCAGTGCGCTCGCGATCACGCTGACCCGCACGCCGCTGCGGCAGTGCGCCACGATGGTGCCTCCGGCAGCCAACCCGTCGAGGTTCCAGAGCGCGCGACCGGCCGACAGCTGCACCGCGCCGGGGATGTGGCCATCGGCGTACTCAGCGCGGCCGCGCACATCGAGGAGCTGGACGTGCGGGAAGTCGGCGAGCTCCGCCGGCGTCACGCTCGGCACCGGCGCGAGCGGCAGTCCATCGAGCGAACGCACGAACCCCGCCACCGTGTCGATGCCAACGCGCACGGCGTGTGCGCGGAACTCCGTCGCCTCGGTGGCGCTCGCCGCGAGCACCACGAGCGGCCGCGTCTCCCGATCGGGATCGAGGGCCCACGCGCCGTAGCTTGCCGCCTTCGCGGGGCCGGGGATGTTCAGGCTACCGGGCACCGTGCCGGCGCGCACGAGCGAGGCGTCCCTCGTATCGATCAGGATCGCGCGGTCCGCGGCGAGTTCCTCGCGCAGCGCAGCGGAGGTGAGCTCGGTGAGCTCGCCGGACTCGTCGAGCGCCGCGTCGTCGAGCAGCGCCGGCCCAAGCCGGTTCTCGCGCTTCATGCGAGCGAAGTAGGCGTGCGCGTCGGGCTGGCCGGACAGGAGTTCCGCGACGAAGCCCTCCTCGTCGTTCGCCGCGAGGAACGGTGCCCACCAGGCGAAGCGTCGCTCGTACCCCACCGAGGTGCTCGGCACGGCGCCGAGCGCCTTGCCGCACGCCGATCCCGAGCCGTGGCCCGGCAGTACCTGCACGTAGTCGGGGAGTGTGAGGAAGCGGTCACGCAGGCTCGCGAAGAGATCGCGCGCGCCCGCGAATCTGGAGTCGGTGGTCGCCTCCACCTCGTCGAGCAGATCGGGGCGCCCCACGTCGCCGACAAACACGAAGTCGCCGCTCAGCAGGAAGCCGGGCTCGGAGGCCTGTGCGCCGTCGGTCACGAGGTACGCGAGGTGCTCGGGGGTGTGGCCCGGCGTGTGCAGCGCGGTGACGGTGAGGTTGCCGATCCGGATCTCATCGCCGCCGTGGAGCCGCACCGCCCCGGCGAACTCGGCGCCGTACTGCCAGTCGGGCCCGCCCTCCGCGGAGACATACATCTGCGCGCCGGTGCGCGCAGCGATCTCGCGGGTGCCGGAGAGGTAGTCGGCGTGGATGTGTGTCTCGGCGACCGCGGTGATGCGCATGCCGTGCGCTGCGGCGAGCGCGAGTGCCTCCGCGGTGTCGCGGCGTGGATCAACGAGCAGTGCCTCGCCCGTGGCCTGGCAGCCGATCAGGTAGCTCGCCTGCGCGAGGTCGTCGTCGTACATGCGTTCCAGCAGCATGGGTGGCCTCTTCCTGGGTTCTCGATGCGGTGGGGTGTGCGGCTTAGCGGCCGAGCAGTCGGCCGAGGAAGCCGGGACGTTCGGCCTTGGCCTGCGCGATCTCTGCGGGGGAGTGCGTGCCGTCGCACCACTCGCCGCGCGGCACGCTCGCTTTGACCGCGGCGACGTGCTGGCCGCAGCCGGCCCAGGTGGTGCGCTGGCAGGTGGAACAGGTGGTGGGACGGCACATGGGCTGACTTCCAATCTCGTCGTGGATACCCCCGGGGGTATTTTCGGGGGTGGTCGCAATGATACCCCCGGGGGTATAGTTGATGTCAACCTGACTGATGAGAGGGGCCGGAACATGGCTGAGCAGCGCGCAGAGACCACGGCGGCGGGGGGCGTCGCCGTCGCACACGATCCCGAGTCCAAGCGCAAGGTCGTGAACCGGCTGCGCCGCGCGCACGGCCAGCTCGCGGCCGTGATCGATGCCGTCGAACAGGACGCGCACTGCCGCGACGTCGTGCAGCAGCTCTCCGCGGTGTCGAAGGCTCTGGATCGCGCGGGCTTCCTGGTCATCTCGAGCGCGCTGCGCGACTGCCTGGAGGATCCCGACGCCCCGGGCGCCGCCGACCCGGAGGAGCTCGAGAAGCTCTTCCTCTCGCTCGCGTGAGCGGGGAACTCCTGCGCGTTCGGCGCATGCGTGCGGCCGACTGGGAGTGGATCCAGGAGTGGTTCACCGATCCCAAGCTGAACGCCGAGCTCGGGCCGCTCGACGAGGACTGGCTCGCGCACGTGCTCGCCGACGAGACGGGGGTGGAACTCGTGGTGAGCGACGCTGGGGATCTCGCGGGGCCGCTCGCGCTCGTCGGCTGCGTCTGGGGGGACGACGCGCACGCGCACACCGTCTCGGATCTCGCGGTTGACCCCGCGCGCCGCGGCCAGGGGATCGGGCGCCGCGCGCTCGCCGCAGCGCTCGCCTGGCCGGAGCACCCAGGCGGCGGCGAGTGGGTGTCCTACGTCGATCTGGACAATCCCGAGGCGCACGCCTTCTTCACCGCGCTCGGCTGGGAGAACCGCGGCCTGAGCGACGGCATGACGGAGTTCGCGGCGCGCGTGCCCGGCCCCCGTGGCTAAGCCTCATTTTGTGTGAGTTTGATCCCCAATCCGCAGTGGATACTGGCGCAGAGTCGCCGCAATTCAGGAGTGGCGTGCCGCGCGGAATAGCGCGCGGCGCCCTCCCGTTGTACGAAGGGTGACCGAGCCAGAGACCACAGCATTCGATCGCCTGCTCGAAGACGTCGACCTCACCGTGCGTCGCACCGAGCGGCGGGAACTCGCCGCCCACCAGCGCGTGCGCGCCATCGCCGGGGTGACCACGCTTATCTACGTGCTCGCTGGGGAGCTGCGCGGCGCGGCCGCGCCGTCGTGCACGGTCGCCCGCGAGCACGGGCGCGTCACCACGGTACCGGGCGCGCCGGCTGCCGGGTTCGAAGCTGGCTCCGCGGTCGTGACGCTCGGCCGGGCGGCGCACTCGTTTGAGGCGGCGTGCGACACCACCGTGCTGATCGTGACGCTCGACCTCAGCGAGACCGCGCAGCGCCTGCACGAGCTGCTCCCCGAACCGCTCACTCTGCTCGGCTTCCCCGCGTTGGATCCGGCGGGTGCGGCGCTCGCCAGCAACATGGGCATCGTCGAGGCCACGCGACGCGGCGGCGACGCATCCCCGCCCGCGGCCGGCAGCAGCGTGGTGTGCCGGCTCATGGCCCGCACGGTGCTGCTCGCCGTGCTGCGCTCCTGGTACGGCGCGGGCTGCGCGCCACGCGGCTGGACCGCGCGAGCGTCCGATCCGCAGCTCGATCGGGTGATCTCCGCGATCCATCACGAGCCGGGCCGCGACTGGTCCCTGGAATCGCTTGCCGCGCTCGGCGCGATGTCACGGTCGGTGTTTGCACGCCGGTTCCGGGATTCGCTCGGGGCGACGCCCGGCCAGTACCTCGCGCGCATTCGCATGGAGGACGCGAAGCGCCGGCTCGCGACCGGCACCCCGGTGTCGCAGGTGTCCCGCGAACTGGGGTACGGCTCCGACGAGGGGTTCAGCCGCGCCTTCCGGCGTCACACCGGCGTGGTGCCCTCGCGCTGGCGGTGGGACACCCCGAAGAGCACCGCGCCGACAATGAGGAGCGCGGCTCCGATCCCGTAACCTGAGGCGATGCCGAGCGCGTCGATGAGTACGCCGCCGAGGCCGGCCGCCAGCGTGATGGCCGCCTGAAACCCCATCACCACGAGGGTGCCGCCAGCCTCCAGCCGGTCGGGCAGCCGGTGGCCCACCCACGTGTTCACGACGATGAGCCACGACGCGAAGCAGAAGCCCCAGACAAAGACTGCGGCCCCGACGAGCCAGAGCACGTGCGGAAGCGTCAGCGTGGTGAGTACGGCGGCAGCGATCGCGAGCGGCACGAGCACGGACAGCGCGGCGAACGAGCGATCAACGATCAGTCCGACGAGCACATTGCCGATCAGCCCGCCAGCGCCGAACAGCGCGAGCAGGACGACGATCGTGCCCGCGTCAACGGGGACGGCATCCGGCCCGACCGTGACGCGCTCGAGCGCCAGCCGCACGTAGGTGTACGCGAGGAAGTGACCGAACACCACGAGCGTGTGCCCCATGAGGCCGAGCGCGATGCCGGGGCGCGTGAAGGTGTGGCCCAGCGCGGCCAGGCTGCTCGTGCGTGCGGCCGGCACCGGCGGGAGCACGACGCGCACCACCACCGCGAGCATGGCCATCGCGACGCTCAGCCCGGCGAAGGCGAGATGCCAGTCTGCGAGCTCGGACACTGCGACACCGAGCGGCACGCCGGCGACGGTGGCGAGTGACATGCCCGCCGAGGTGAACATGATGGCCCGGCCGAGCCGCTCGGGCCCTGCGAGTTGCGCGGCGACGCTGATCGACATGGCCCAGAACGTGCTGATGGCGACGCCGAGCAGGAAGCGCGACGCGAGAATCAGCGGGAACGATGGCGCGAGCGCGACAATCAGGTTGGACACCGCGCCGAGCGCGGCCATGCCGGCGAGCAGGGCGCGGCGGTCCAGGCGGGGAAACACGAGCCCGATCGTGGGGGCGGCGATGAGTCCGGCGAGCGCGGTGATGCTGACGGTCTGCCCGGCTTGACCTGGGGTGACGCCGAGGCTCGCGGCCATTTCGGTGAGCACGCCGTTGGGCAGGAACTCGGCGGTGACGAGCAGGAAACTCATCGCCATCAGCGCGATGAGCCCGCCAATGCGCATGCGGCCTGGCGGGGTGGTGCGGGGGAGCGCGATGGGCGCGGTAGTGGTCATGGTTCCAGCGTGGTGCCGGATCGGGGCGTGCGCCCGACCGTGCGTCTGAGCTTCCCGACATTTCGTCTGCGGGGTGGTTCGGCCCGCCACACGCGCCGGCGACCCCCCCACACACACCCACATTTAGTGAGGGTGTGATCCGCTCACCGGATCGGATACCGGATCACACTCGCAGCGATCCGTTGTGGTGGCCGTCCCTGCCCGGGGTGACCAGCTGGCGAGCTGTGGCTCCCGCCAGCCGGCCCAGCCCCTGCTCAGAAAAGCAGCGAGTCTGATCCGATATGGGAACCCCAATCGGATCAGACTCGCACTAAATTGCCGGGGTCGGGGCCGGGGCCGGGGGAGGGGGCCGGGGCCGGAGCCGGGAACCAAGGGGGCGAAGCCCCGAGCCGCTAGCCCGCCGCCACCGCGATCTCGTTCGGCACGCCGTCGAGCGTCGCGGTCGCGAGCGTCTCGCCGCTCGTCAGATCCACCGCGTGCACGGCCTGCGCCGCCGGCTCGGTGACGTACGCGATGTCGCCATCCACCACGATCGCGGGGTGCGGATCCTGCCACTCCGTCGGGCCCTCCCACGGTGCGACGACCGGGAACGATTCGCCCACCGCGCCGGTCTTCGGATCGACGACGTGGATGCTGCCATCCGTTGAGAGGATGTACGCGTTGCCCTCGGGGCCGCGCGCCACGTCGCGGAATGTGTACCGCACGTTCTCTGGCAGCTCAGCGACGGTGAGCGTGCCAGCTGCCGTATCGATGAGCGTGATCGCGCTGAGGAGGTAGCCCTCGGCGTCCGGATCGGTCTTGTAGTCGCCCACCACGAGCGGGCTGTCCTCGGCGACGAAGGCGTTGCCCATGCGCCCGAACGCGTCGGGCGCGCTCAGCTTCGTGAACTCGCCATCGCGGAAGAGCAGCGCGCCGTCCTCGCAGCCGAACACGACCGCCTCGTCCGCCGCAGTGCCCTCGCCGTGGATGCCAGGGCAGTCGGCTGACGTCGCGTGCTCGTGCCAGTGATCGTCGTGCGGTTCGAGCGCCGTTGCGCCCGTGCGCGCGTCGGCCGTGCCGACCGTGGTGAGGAGCGTGCCGTCACCGAGCTCGATCGACACCCCGTGGTGCGCGTCCTGCGCGGTGTACTCCCGCTGATCCGGCTCCGCCGTGTCGTCCGCCGCGAGCGCATCGGTCTCCAGGATCGTGGTGCGACCGGTGCCGTCGTCGAACAGCACGGTCTTCCCCGCGTGGCGCACCACGTGGCCGGCCGCCGTCGCGGGGAACACGAGCCCCGTGAGCGTCGCCTCGGCGGTGTCGAGCACCTCGAACCCGCGCGAGGTGGTCACGAGCAGGTGCTGGCCATCGCCGAAACTGTTCAGGCGCGTGAACTCCTCGGTGTCGATCTCGCCGGTCGCGCGCAGCGATCCCGAGCTGATTTCGCTCGCGTCGAGCACGGTGATCCCACCGGCCGTGGTGACCGCGAGGCGCTCGGCGCCGCCGGAGTGATCGTGGCTGTGCTCGGCGTCCGCGTGCGATGCGTGCTCCTCGCTCGGCGCGCCGGCGGCCGCGGTGCAGCCGCTCGCGAGGAGGGCGAGGCCCGCGCTCGCCGCAACGGTGAGCAGCAGGCGAGCGTTGCGCGAAGCCCTCGGGCGCGCGCGTTCTGGGTGTGTCATGGGTTCCCTTTCTGGGGTGTTGGGGTGGGTGGCCGGAACTGGCCGGGTCAGTGCTCGGATCGCGTGAGTCCCGACGCGATCCGTTCGGTGTTGGTGGTCAGCATCTCGGTGTAGCTCGCCGCGCCCTCGCCCGGCGCGGACAGCGACTCGGTGAAGAGCTCAACGACGCGCACGTCGAGGCCGGCCTCGTCGGCGAGGACGCGCATGAGGCGATCCGGAGAGGAGGACTCGGCGAAGATCGTTGGCACGCGCGCGGTGGTGATCGCGTCGACGAGCCCGCGGAGGTCGGAGGCGCTTGGCGCCGCCAGCGTCGTGCCGCCGGGGATCGCGGTGCCGAGCACCGTGAAGTCGTAGCGCTCCGCGAGGTACGCGAAGACGTGGTGGTTCGTGACGAGGGTGCGCTCGCCGGCGGGGATCGCGGCGAACCGGGCCGCCATCTCGGCGTCCAGCTCCCGCAGCTGCGCGGCGTAGTCAGCGGCGTGCCCCGCGATCTCGGCGCGCGCGGCCGTGTCGATGCCCGGGATCTCGCCGCCGGCAAGTTCGGCGCCGAGCGCGTCGACGACCTCGATCATGCGCGCGGGATCGGTCCAGAAGTGCGGGTCCGGGGTTGCCGACTCGGCTGCGTCGCCGAGCGGGGTGATGTGCTCGCCCGCGACGAACAGCGCGCCGCCGGCCGCGGCCACGCGGTCGAGATGCTGCTGCAGGCCCTCTTCGAGCCCGAGTCCGTTCGACACGACGAGGTCGGCGCGGTCGAGTGCCACCGCCTCCTGCGCTGAGATCTCAAACGAATGGGGATCAGCGCCGGGCCGCATGAGCGCGGTGACCGTTGCCGCGTCACCGACGAGCTGCTGCACGACGTCGGCGAGGATGTTCGTCGTGACCACGATGCTCGGCGCATCGCCGCGCGCCTCACCCGGCGCGGCTGCCCCGTCCGGGGGCCCGGCCGCGCAAGCGGAGAGCGCGAGCGCCGCGGTCGCGCAGAGCGCAACGACCGTGAGCGTGAATCCCGCAGCGCGACGGGTGGCGCGGCGCCTCACCGGCCCGTCTCCGCGAAGAACGCCGGGGCGACCGCCGGGTGCAGCTCGCGGGCGATCCGCGCGCGGTCCGCGAAGTCGATCTCGAACACCGTGCCGGAGCTCGGGGACGCGAGGTACGCGCGCTGCGCGTCGACCGTGAGCGTGAGTGCATCGCGCGCGTCGGCGGCCAGCTCGGCCGCGGAAAGGAGCGGCTCCGATGCCCCGATCTCGCGGTCTCCCGCGTAGACGCGCACACGGCCAGCGGTGTCGAGCGTGACGACGTGATCGGCTTCGTCGTCCACGGCGACCGCGTGCACGAGCGGCGCGTCGCTCGGGGTCCAGCGCCAGCTGCGATCACGGGTATCGAGCCGCCAGAAACCCTGATCCGCGCCCACCCCTGCGACGGTCGGGCGTCCCTTCCTGCCCGCGAGGGTGGTCGGTGCCGCCTGGCCGGTGCCGGGCGCCGCCGCGGGGAGTGGGATGCGCTCGAGCGTCACGGCGGCTGGGGAGTCTGCGTCGGAACCGGCGTCAAGCGTGCCGAGCACCGCGCCGTCGGCGCAGGTGAAGACCGCGCCGACGCGCGTCGTGACCGCGCCGGAGGCGTCCCGGCACGGGGCCGTGATCTCGCTCGGGCTGCCGTCCGCCGCGAGGACGCGCAGGCGGGTGACCCTGCCGCTCGCATCGGCCTCGGTGACGATCGCGCCGTCGCCGAGCGGTGCGAGGAAACCGGCGTGCGGGGTACCGCGCACGCGGAATCGCTCATCCGGCGAGCCGTCCGCGAGCGCCGCGTTGTCGAGCAGCACCGCCTCGCCGGAGTCCGGGAAGAACACCCCGGTGCCGCCCGCCGTCGCGAGCGGGCCGCCGACCACCTGCGCGATGCCGGATCCGGTGACCTCGCCGAGGATCCTCGGGGTGCCGCGGTAGTAGTGGAAGTGATCGCCGTGATCCCAGGTCCAGGCGGCGCTGTCGATCACCTCGATCCCGCTGCTGTTCGCGGCGAAGACGTACCGTCCATCGCTCGCAACGCGGTCGGGGGAGGCGACCGTGCCGAGCCGCGACTCGGTGCCGGACAGGAGGTCGAGGAGGCCGACCGCGCCGCTCGAATCGAGCGTGACGAGGTGCAGCTGCGGCTCGGCGACCTCCGCGGCGCCGGCGACCGCGCCGTGCCCTGACTCGGTCGACGGGGTCGATGCAGCCGAATCGCCCCCGTCGGTTGCTGCGTGCGCGGCCTGCCCAGCGTGCGCAGCGTGCTCTGCCGGCGCGGCGCAGCCGAGGAGCGTGAGTGCGCCGAGCGCGAGCGAGCCGACGGCGAGCGCGGTGCGTGCGTGGGGTGTGGTGATGCGTGTCATGCGTGACTTTCCAGGTGAGCGGGTGCGTGTGTGCGGGGGAGTGCGGCGCGCGCGAAGGAGGAGCCCGCGGCGCGTGCGAGGTGCGAGAGGGCGGCGAGCGCGACCGCGGCGGCGGCGATCGTTGCCCCGGCAGCGGTGGCGTGCAGCCAGGACACGGCGAGCCCGAGCGCCACGGCCGCGATCCCGAACGCCGCGGCCAGCAGCATGCGGTGCGGGATCCTGGTGCTCCACGGCAGCGCGGCGACGGCCGGGCCGAGGAGGAGCGCGACCACGAGGAGCGTGCCGACCGCCTGCGCTGAGGCGATCACCGCGAGCGTGACGAGCGCGGTGAGCCCGGCGGAGGCGAGCCCGGTGCGGACGCCGAGGGTGCGCGCGATGCGTGGGTCGAACGCGAGCGCGACGAAGGCGCGGTGCCCGGCGGCGGCGATCCCGAGGGTGATGGCCGCGGCGATCCCGAGCGCGATCAGCTCGGCTGCCGTGATCGCGAGCACGTCGCCGAAGAGGAGCGCGGTGGCGTCGGTGGCGAAGCTGCCGGAGTGCGACACGATGATGATCCCGAGCGCGAGCATCGCGACGAACAGGAGCCCGATGCTCGTGTCGTAGGAGAGTCGGCCGCGCCGCTGGAGCGCGCCGACGAGCGTGCTCATGAGCGCGGCGGAGACGGTGCCGCCGAGCATGGGCGGCAGGCCGAGCACCGTGGCGAGCGCGACGCCGGGCAGCATTCCGTGGCCGACGGCCTCCCCGAGGAACGCCATGCCGCGGATCACCACCCACGTGCCGACGACCCCGCAGATGACCGCGACGAGCGCGCCGCCGGCGAGCGCGCGGACGAAAAACTCGGTGCCGAGCGCGGTGAGGATCCAGTGCATGAGACACGACCATACAGATATCGAGAATCATTCTCAACATGGTAGTTTTGGGGGCATGACCTCTCACTCCGCGATCCGGGCGATCGGGATCCACGCTGTGTATGGCCGAACCGCCGTGCTGCACGGCGTTGATGTGTCCGTCGATCCCGGCACCTTTACCCTGATCACCGGCCCGAACGGGGCGGGCAAGTCGACGCTGATCGAGATCCTTGCTGGCGCGCTCCGACCGAGCGCGGGCCGCGTGATCCGCGCCTCCCCGGTCGCCCTCGTCGTGCAGCGACCCGCCGTGCCGGCGACGCTCCCGCTTACCGTCGCGGACACCGTGCGGATCGGCGCCGGCGGGATCGGTGCCGCGCAGCTCGGCGCCGCGCGGCTCAGCGCCGGCGGGCTCGGCGCCGGAGGGCGTCGCGCACGGGCCGCCGCCCGCCGCCTGGCGGTCGCCGAGGCCATCGACGCCGTTGGCCTGACCCCCCTTGCCGGGCGCTCCCTGCACGAGCTCTCCGGCGGCCAGCGCCAGCGCGCGCTCCTCGCGCAGGGCCTCGCGCGCGGTGCGTCGATCCTGCTGCTCGACGAGGCGGCCGCCGGCCTCGACGCCGAGAGCCGGGCGCGCACACGCGAGATCCTCACTGGCCTCGTCGCGGGCGGGGCGACCGTGTGCGCGGTCAGCCACGACCCCGACGACCTCGCCGTCGCGCACCGGGTGATCCGCCTCGACGCCGGCCGCGTGGTCTCGGACGAGCCCCAGCTGGTCACCCGGTGAGCGGGATCACCGCGGCCCCGCCCCAGCGGCGGGCCGCGTGGCTCGCAGCCGTGGCCGCGGCGCTCGCCCTCGCGGCGGCCGTCGGACTGCGCGCGCTGCCGCAGGCGGGCGGCGCGGGCACCGGGGATTCCGGCGGGTTCGCCGCGCTCTCCGCGCGCCTCCCGGCCGCCGCGCAGGACCTCGTCACGCTCACGCTCGCCGTGTTCCTCGAATCCCTGCCGTTCGTGGTGCTCGGCACGCTGATCTCGATCGGCGTGCAGATCTGGCTGCCGAGCGGCGCGCTCGAGCGCGCGCTGCCGAGCCGACCGGCGCTGCGCCGCCTCGTGCTCTCCCTGTGCGGGATCGTGCTGCCCGTCTGCGAGTGCGGCAACGTCCCGCTCGCGCGCGGCCTGCTGCAGCGCGGCTCGAGCCCGGCGGAGGCGGTCACGTTCCTGCTCGCCGCCCCGATCGTGAACCCCGTGACCATCCTCACCACCGCGCACGCGTTCGGCTGGGACTCCGAGATCCTCTGGGCGCGCGTGCTCGGCGGCTTCGCGATCGCGAACCTGCTCGGCTGGTGGCTGAGCACGCACCCGCGCCCCGACTCCCTCCTCACGCCCGAGTTCCGCGCGAGCTGCGCGCACCCCGCCGGGGATGCGGGCGGCCGGTTCGCGCGGAGCGCGGCAGCGTTCCTCGCCGAGACGTCGGCACTGATGCCAGCGCTCGCCCTCGGCTCGGTGCTCGCCGGCGCGATCCAGGTCGGCGTTCCGCGCGGGGTGCTGCTCGCGCTCGGCGCGGATCCGCTCTGGTCGGTGATCGCGCTGCTCGCGCTCGCCGCGATCATCTCGCTGTGCGCGACGGTCGACGCGTTCTTCATCCTCTCGGTGAGCGCGGCGTTCCTGCCGGGAAGCGTGGTCGCGTTTCTCCTGTTCGGCGCGCTGATGGACGTGAAGATGATCGTGCTCATGCGCACGACCTTCACCCGGCGGGCGGTGGCGCAGCTCGCGCTCCTCACCGCGCTCTGCGTCGCCGCGATCGCCTGGGGGATGAACCTTGTTGCGTGAGCGCAGGCGGCCGGGCATCGTGCTGCTCGCGTGCGGGATCGCGGCGACGCTGTCGCTCGCGGCGGACGATCGACTCGCGTGGTACATCCATCCGCGCTCGGCCTGGTTCACGATTCTGATGGGCGGGATCGCGGCGGTGCTCCTCGTCGCGGGCTGCGCGGTGACGGCCGCGCGGGGGCGCGCAGCGCGGCACGGCCAGGATCCCTATCACGATCACGATCACGATCACGGGCGCCCGCGGGCCGGCTCGACCGTCGCGCGCGTCACCGGTGTGGCGGGTGCGGCGCTCGCGGTCGCGGTGCTGCTCCTTCCCGCAGCTCCGCTGAGCGCGGAGCGCGCCGCCCAGCACGCGCTGCCAGCCCGCGCAGCTGAGCCGGGCAGCGACCGCGCGGCCGACCGCGAGGTGGCGGCGCTCGCCGGCCGCGCCGACGCCGAGCTCACCGTGCGCGAGTGGTCCGTGCTGACGCGGCACCCACACGCCGCAGCCGTGGACGGCCGACGCGCCGAGCTGCTTGGCTTCGCAGCGCCGGACCGCGACGACCCGGCGAACGTGCTCGTCGTCACGCGCCTCGCGATCACCTGCTGCGCCGTCGACGCGCAAGCCGTCGGGGTGCCCGTCTACGCGCCGGGCTGGCAGGATCGCTTCCGCGCCGGCGACTGGCTCGAAGCCCGGGGCACCTTCGCGCCGAACCCGAGCACGGCGAGCGGGTGGGTGTCCGTGCTGCTTCCCGAGACGCTCACCCCAGCGGACGAGCCGGAGGATCCCTATGTCGGCTAGTTCAGGCACCCCGCGGCTGCGCCGGTTCCGCGCGCGCACCGCCGCACTCATCACCGTGCTCGCCGTGCTCGTCGGAGCGCTTGCCGCGGTGAACGTGCTCCAGCCGCCCAGGCTCGTCGCCGTCGACACGCGACCGGTCGCGCTCACCGAGCAGGACGGCGCGCGCGTGGTGCTCCGCCTCAGCCAGGCCGTCGCGGCGGTGGGCGCGGAGTCGGTGCGCAGCGATCCCGCGCTGCCGGTCGCGGTGACGAGCGCAGGATCGGAGCTCACCCTCACCCTCGGCGCGCGGCTCGACTACGGCAGCACGCTCCGGATCGCCGTGGACGTGCGGAGCGCGGCGACCGGGGCGGCGAGCACCGTCGAGGCGGTGGTCCGCGCGCCCGACACGCGCGTCGTCACGCTCGTGCGGGATGCGCGCGGCGATCGACTGCTCAGCACGGGGGTCGTCGCCGACGGCGCGGTCGCGGAGCTCACGCCCGCTCCGCGGATCCAGGAGTTCGCGGTGCTCCCCGACCGGGTGCTCGTGATCGCCGAGACCGGGTCTGGCCGCGCGGCACTCCGGGTCGGCCAGCTCGCGGGCGGGGAGGCGAGTGACGTGATCACCGACGGGCCGATCGTGCTGGAGCAGCTCCGGGCCGAGCCGGCGGTGCTCGCCGCCGGGGTGGTGGCGAGCGGGACTCCGCTCGGCGCGGCGCACGCCGACCGGACCCTGCTGCTGTTCGACGCGAGCGGGGATTTCGCCGCACCGGTCGTGGTCACCGGCGCGGACGGCGCTTCGCTGCGCGTGGACGAGTGGCGCTTCATCCCCGGCACGAGCGCCGTGGTGGTCCGGGCGATGGGTGGCGGGCTCTGGCTGGCTGACCCGCTGCTCGGTGGGGCGGCCGAGGCGTTGGCGCCCGGCGCCGCGGAGGCCGCGCTGCTCCGTGATCCGGCGGCCGGCGTGGTGATCGGGGACGCCGAGGTCGCCCCGTCGGCGGACGGTGGCACGCTGGTGCGCACGCGTGATGGTGCCGCCGAGCCGATCTTCACCCCGGCCGCGCCGGGGAGCCGGATCGGGGCGGTGTGCGCTGCGCCGAACGGTCGGGTGCTCGCGGTCGAGGTGATCGCCGCTGGCGCGGAGTCCGATGGGCGCGCTGTGCGGCCGGGCTGGACGCGCACCACCACGGTGCTGCTCCGCGCGGACACCGGTGAGCAGATCCGCTCGGTGATCGGTGCGTCGCCGAGCTGGTGCTGAGGGTCGGCCCGGTCGTCCGCCGCCCACCCCACCACCAGCCACCCCTCATTTAGTGAGGGTTTGCTCCGGTTTGCGGTCGGAGAACCGGAGCAAACCCTTACTATCTGCGAGAAAGAGTCCAGGGGAGCCGGGCGCCGGGCGCAGCCCGGTCCGTTGCAGGGCCGGATGGGCCAGCCGGGCCGGCCAGCCGGGCCGGGCTTCCGCCGTCCCCAGGAGTTGCTGGGGGTTTGGTCCGGTTCCCGGGCGGAAAACCGGAGCAAACCCTCACTATCTGCGAGAAAGGTCCGGGGGCACCAGGCGCCGGGGCCCGCCGGGCCGGGCCTCCGCCGTCCCCAGGAATCGCAGCGAGTCTGATCCGGTTCCCGGGCCGAGAACCGGATCAAACCCCAACTAAATGAGCGAGGACGGTGGGAGCAGAGCGAGGACGGTGGGAGCAGAGCGAGGACGGTGTGAGCAGGCGGTCAGCGCTCGTCAGGTGCCGGGCGACGCAGCAGCTCCAGCAGCGCGAGGGCGGCCAGCACACCGAGCGCGGTCCACGCAATCGTCGGGCCGCTCACCGGGCGGGCGAGGAAGATGATCAGCGCGCCGCCCACCGCGATCGCGAGGGCGAGCGCCGAGCGGAACCGCTCGATCATCGTGCCAAGCGCGCCCGTACTGAACCCGCGCGCGGTGTACGCCGCCCGCAGCCGCGCGAAGCCAGCCGTCAGTGCGCCCCGCAGCGCGACCGCGCCACGCGACGGGCCGAGCAGCAGCGCGGCCAGCCACACCAGCGCGGACGCGAAGGCGAGCGCGGCGGTTCCGGCGCGCAGCGCCTCGGTGAGCTGCGTCGTGAGCGCCGCGGCCGCCGCCCCCGGCATCACCGCGGGGCTGACGGCCCGCTCGAAGATCGCGGCGCCCAGGCTGATCACCCCGATCAGCGCGAGGAACGCCAGCGTGAGGCCGAAGCCGGCGCGCGCGAGCGCCCGAGTGCGGCGGCGGGCAAGCGCGACCCCGGCGATGAGGAGGCCGAGCACCAGCCACGGCAGCCACAGGCCAACCGCCACCGCGAGCTCGTAGCCCAGCCTCGCGGTGACGAGACCCTCCGTGGTGGTGATCGGGATCGAGGCCGTCACGTCCGGGATCATGGCGGCGAGATCGAAGCCGCGGTCCGCGAGCCGATCCTTCACCTCGGCGACGATGACGCCGGCGTCGATCGCGAGCGTGCCCGTGTCGCCGTCGAGGGTCAGCGCGCCGTTCGGGGTGCCCTGGAAGAGGGAGACGGCCGCGCGGTGCGTGTTCGTGAGCGCCAGCTGCCAGACGCCGGCGAACGCGTCGGAGGCGATCGTCTCCTCAACGGTCGACGCAACGACGGATCGCATCCCGGCCGCGGCAGGGGCGCGGAGCATCGTGACGGCGGCGCTCGCCTCGGGCGGGAGATCCAGGCTCGCCAGCCCGGTCGCGAGCGAGCCGACGATCGCGTCGAAGTCGACCTGCTGATCGACCGCCACCATCACCCGGTCGCTGAGGAACTGCTGCACCGCCGGATCCTCCGCGAGGGGAGCGACGGTCGCGACGAAACGATCGGTGTCGACGAGTTCGACGCGCACCCACGAGGCGAGCACCGCGAGCGGGGCGAGCAGCACCGCGAGCGTCAGCGCAACGCCGGCGAGCACGCTGCGCAGGATCCCGCGCCGCGCACGCCCGCCCGCGCCGCCGCGCCCAGCGCGGAGTGCGGCGTTCTCCGCCTCGAGCTCGCGCACCCTCCGGTCGAGCGCGCTCGCGCTCGCCCCCGCGCCCAGCACGGAGTCGCCCAGCGCCTCGGGCGCCCTCGGCGCTCGGCGTCCCATGGCCTACGCGCCGGCGGCGACGCGCTCGATCGCCGGGATCTCGTAGCTGCCGTCGAGGACGGCCTCGGCGGGCTCGTACATCCGCAGCACCGGCCGGAATCGGCCGGCCGGCGCGGGCAGCCAGTTCGCCCGGCGCTTCGGATCGCTCGGTTCGCTCGCGGAGATCGTGATCACGAGGGCTCCGTCGTCCTCGAACACGAGCCCTGGCGTCCGGTCGCCGATCGAGTAGCGCTCCGCGGAGTTCGCGACGAGGAAGGAATTCGGGACGTCGTACATGGTCAGCGACCAGAACGCGCCGACGGGCGGCGTTGGGGCGAGTCGAAGCGCGTACTCGTGCTCACCGCTCAGCGGCTCGCCGTCGGCGTCGACGTAGGTGGCGACGTATGCCGCCTCGAACGCCTGGTTGCCCCACAGGCCGCCGAGCGCCGCGCCCGCGCGCTGGACGATGCGGCGCGCGGGATCGGTGATCATGAAGCGCGGTTCGGCGCGCACGCCCACCTCGAAGTAGTCGAGGTTGTAGTCGAAGGAGTGGTAGGTGATGTTCCAGCCGTTGATGAGCGCGTTGCCGCCGCCGCTGCGGAGCACCTCGGCGAGCACCTCGGCTGCGGCTTCGGTCTCGGCGGTGAGCGCCGCACGGTGCTCCTCGCTGCCGACGCGCGAGCTCAGCGCGAGCGCCTGCTGCTGCAGTTCGGCGTCGCGCGGCGCGGGCGGGAACTCGGTGCTCCAGGCCTGGAACTTAGCCCAGAACGTTTCCGCCTCGCTGGGGAAAGCTGCGACCTCGGGGAGCCCGCGCGGGCTGCCGCCCGGCTCGAGCGGCGTGAGCGTGGTCGCGTCCTGGAGGGCGTGCACGGCCGGCAGATCGGCCTCGTCCGACACGGCCCAGCGCCCAACGATCGATGCGACGCGGGTGGGCACGCGCACGACGGTCGCGCCCTCGGGCGCAGTGCCCTCCCAATCGGCTGGGACGAGCAGGAAACGGCCCGGGCCCGAGCCGGTGGCGCGGTGCCCGATGTACGCGAAGTTGTCGGTCCACGCGCTCACGAACTGGAGCACGTAGTAGCGTCCGCCGGTCTCGGGCACCTCGAGCAGGATCGGGCCGACGCTCAGGTCGAGCTGCGCCATCGAGTAGACCGTGTCGTTGTTGATGGTCACGAACGTGTCAGCCGGCCCGGCCAGCGTGCGCGCGTGGCTGAACGTGTTCCACGGCGCTGCAGGGTTCGCCCCGATCCCGGTCGAGACGTAGCGCGCAACCTGGTCGAGGTTGAACACGAGGGGGAACGCGTACAGGTACGACTGCGCCGATGATTCCTGCTCTGCTGACATGCGCGTGGCTCCTTTACGGATCGCGGGGTGGGGAGTGGGGCCCCCACCCCGAGGCCCCACTCCTCGAGTCTCCGCGGTTCGCCGCTCTTGCGCATCATCAGCCACTGGTGAATTCTGAGAGCACTGCCCGCGGCGGGGTGCGCGGGCTGACACGCTGGTGGCGGCCGGGAGCGGCCGCACGGAAGGGGAACGCCATGGATGGGTTGTCGATTGGGACCGCGGTTGCCGACGGAAAGGCGGTGGGGCTCGACCCGCGCCGCTTCAACCGGCACACGTTCTGGTGCGGGCAGAGCGGCAGCGGGAAGACCTACGCGCTCGGCGTGGTGCTGGAGCAGCTGCTGCTCTCGACCAGGCTCCCGATGCTGATCCTCGACCCGAACGCCGACTTCGTGCGCTTCAACCGCGCACGCGCCGAGACGCCGGCGCCCGAGCGCGCGGCGATCGAGGGCGCGGATATCCGGGTGTTCCGCACGGGGGCCGCCGGCGCGGAGGCCCTCCACGTGCGCTACGTCGATCTGTCGGCCGCGACGAAGGCCGCGGTGCTGCGGCTCGACCCGATCCGGGACGCCGAGGAGTACAACATCCTGTTGCACCTTGAGGGTGAGCCGGCGAAGTTCGACACCGCGGAGCTCATCACCCGGCTGCGCGCCTCGGGCGACCCCATGGCAGCGCGGCTCGCGTACCGCATGGAGAACCTGCAGGTGCTCGACTGGCCGCTCTGGTCGCGCGGCAGCGGCTCGGTGCTCGACGACCTCGCCGAGCGGCCGCGCGCCACCGTGCTCGACATCGGCGGGGGCACGCACCCGGACGAGGGGAAGGTCGCGGCGCTCGCGGTGCTCGAGTCGCTGTGGGCGCAGCGCGAATCCCGGCAGCCCATGCTGATCGTGATCGACGAGGCGCACAACCTGTGTCAGCCGAACCCCGGCACCGCGGTGGAGCGCGCGCTCACGGAGCAGCTGATCCAGATCGCGGCGGAGGGCCGAAAGTTCGGGCTGTGGCTGTTCCTGTCGACGCAGCGGCCGACGAAGATCCACCCAAACGTGCTCTCGCAGTGCGACAACCTCGGCCTCATGCGCGTCAACGCGCCGCGGGATCTCGCCGAGCTGAGCGAGGTGTTCGGCTACGCGCCGGATGAGCTCGTTGCACGCGCGCAGAGCTTCACGCAGGGTCAGGCGCTCTTCGCCGGCGGCTTCGTCGAGCGTGCGACGGTGGTGCAGGTGGGCGCACGCCTCACGGAGGAGCACGGCAGCGACGTCCGGGTGCCGCTCATCGAGGACCCGGACGCCGCCGCGGTGGCTAGAACGTAGCGAGGCCCTTGCCGAGCACCGCGACGCCGATGACGAGCAGCAGCACCGCCATGATCGTCGCGTTGTGCGACACCAGCCACTCCTTCAGCGCGGCAAGCCAGTCGGCGAGCCGCGCCGGGGCGGCGAGGTAGGCGATCACGGGAGCCGCGACCGACGCTGCGGCGAGCACCACGAAGATCACGGCGGTGCCGATCGTCGTTGCGAGCGACGCGCTCGCGCCGATGCTGATCCCGGCGGACGCTGCGAGCAGCAGGTTCTTCGGGTTCGCCGCGGCGAGCGCGGCCCCGAGGCCGGCCGCGCGCAGCGGGGTCATCGTGTCGATCGCCGACATCCACTTGGGGAGTTCGGCGGTCTCGCCGGCCGCGGGGCGCGAGCGCCACTGCCGGAGGGCGAGCAGGATCAGCAGCGCGCCGATCCCGAGCTTCGCGATCGCGGCGATGGGGCGTGGTCCGTCGGCGTTCCCGCCCTCGATGAGGCTGCTCAGCACGATGAACACGGTCAGCGCGACCGCGATCCCGAGCACCCAGCCGGCGAGGAACCCGAGGCTCGTGCCGCCGGCGCGCGGCGAGAGCAGCATGAGGATCGTCGCGATGATCGGGACGGGACTCACCGCGACGCCGACGGCGAGCGGGAGAGTGTCGCCGAGGATCTGCAGCACGGCGACTAGCCCTGCAGCGCGCGCTGCTTCAGCTGCGCGAACTCGTCCGCGGTGATCGTGCCGGCGTCGAGCAGCTGCTTCGCCTGCGCGATGTCGGCCGCAGGGGTCGGTGCGGCGACCGAGCGAATGTAGTCCTCAGCGGCCTGCTGCGCCTCAGCGCCCTCCTTCGCGGCACGGCGCGCCATCCCGTCGCCGCGCGCGATCAGGTAGACGAGCACCGTGATGAGGGGCAGGAAGACGAGGCAGACGAGCCAGATCGCCTTCCCCCAGCCGGGCAGCTCCTTGTCGCGGAAGAGATCGGTCGCGATGGCCACGAGCGCGTAGATCGACGCGATGAACACAAACGCCCAGAAGAACACGCTGATGACGTTCCAGATTGACGACCAAAACTCCATGATGCTGACTCCTTGCAGAATCGCTGCGCGGCGCAGCGGACCTCGCGGCCGCAAAAAACGTGCGACCGTCTCGTCGATCCTCCTCGCATGACGCGCGAACCGCGGCGGAATCGGGGCGCGGGCGCGCGGAATTCATCAGTGGTTGGTGAGCCCGGGACGCTGGTCCGGATCCGGGCGGGCCGCACGCCACCGCGCCGCGGCGCGAAGCGCCTGCTCAAGCGAGTCGCCGATCTGCTCCGTTGCGGTGAAGACGTGGTCCGCCCCGAGGAGCTCTTGGAGCCCAGTGCTGCGCAGCTGAGCTTCGGCGCGCGGGCCGATCCCGCACAGGATGAGCGTCCCGCCGGCGGCGTGCAGCTCGCTGGCGTATCGCTCGATGACCCGGATGAACGTGCTGCCGAACTCGTCGGTGCCGCGCAGTCGGAGGACGACGGCGCTACCGCGGCTCGTCTCGGCCACCGCTGGGAGCTGCTCCGCGAGCACGGGCGCGGCGGCGAAGAACACGCTGCCGTAGATCACGAGCACCACGGTCTCGTCCGGCGGGAGCACGCGCGGCGGCGCACCCTCGCGGGGGAGCATGGCGTGCGCGGCGAAGCGCCAGGCGCGCACCCTGACGCGGCTCGACTGCCTGGACACGTGGAGCACCACCGCGAGCCCCACCCCGGCGAGCACCGCGTACTGCAGGGGGATGAGCAGTGTCAGCACGAAGGTGACGCTCAGCACGGCGGCCTGCACCGGCCCGGTGCGCCAGACGAAGCGCAGCTCGGCCGGCTTCATGGTGCGCGCGCCGACGAGGATCAGCAGGCCGGCGAGGGCCGGCATCGCGATCGTGCCGATCGCCGGCGCGAACGCGACGATCGTGACGAGCATCACGAGGGCGGCGACAAGGTTCGCGAGCGCGCTGCGTGCCCCGGCCGCGCGCACCATCGCGGTGCCCGACATCGAGCCGCCGACCGGCATGCCGTGGAAGAGGCCCGCCGCGAGGTTCGCGATGCCCTGCCCGCGAAAATCTGCGGACGGATCGGGGAGTTTGCCGCCGGGGTTCGGGATCGACCCGCTGATCGCGGCGCCCTGCACGAGGCCGACGAGCGCGAGCGACACCGCCGGCACGATGAGTGCGCCGACCACCCCGAGATCCGGTGGGGTGAGCCCGGGCAGCGCCGCGGGGATCTGGGCGACGTCGGAGACCAGCTCGACGCGCGGCCCTGGCAGGATCGCGGCGAGCGCCGAGCCGACGATGATCGCGGCCACCATGCCGAGCGGGCCGATGCGCGTGCGCTCCAACAGGATGATGAGCACGACGGTCACCACGCCGATGAGCACCGCACGCCAGTTGAAGTTCGCGACGTTGAGCAGCGTGTCGACCGCCTGCACCACGCGGTTCGCCCCCTCGGCCGCGTAGCCGGTGACGGTTTCGAGCTGGCCGAGGATGATGTTCACCGCGACCGCGTTGATGAAGCCGACGAGCACGGCGGTGGGGATGAAGCGCACGAGTTTGCCGGCTCCGGCGAGCCCGAGCGCCAGCATGATCACGCCGGTGAGGAGCGCGAGCGTGGTGAGCGCGGCGCCAGCGCCGGGACCCGACTGCGTCTCGGGCACGTCCGAGATGATCACGGCCATGGCGCCCGTGGCCTGCACGCTCATGAACACCGAGCCGGTGGCGAGCGCGCCGCCCAGCGTGCCGAAGAGATAGCCGTAGAGGCCGTGGAGCGGATTCACGCCGGCGAGCAGCCCTGCGGCCAGGCCGTCCGGCACGCTCTCCACGCCGGCGATGAGGCCTGCGGTGAGGTCGCTCCGCACGGTCCGGCGCGAGCCGAAGCGCCCGCGATAGCTGCGGAGCGCGCGGCGGAACCGGGAACGTGCGTCTGCGTCCGGAGTATTCACGCTGCCGACTCTTCCGGACGGGCGGCCAGGCGGCGAGCCCCCGCGGCCGAATTCATCCCCGGTTGGTGAGGGTGAGGAGGCGGCGCGCGCGAACCTCATCCGTCACGGGTGAATTTCCCGGTGCGTTGCGGTGCGCGGCTCGCCAGGCGACGTCCCGGTGGCCGAGGATCGGCGTGAGACGCTCCAGCTTCGAGAGAAAGACCACCAGCATGCGCACACCCCGCTCCCTCATTTCCTCCGCCCTCGTCCTCGGCGCCGGCGTGGCGCTGCTGACCGGCTGCAGCGCCGACCCCGCAGCGAACGAGGCGTCGGCGTGCACCGCCTTCGACGCGTTCTCGGCAACGGTCGCCGAGGCGAAGAGCAGCCTCAGCACCGACTCGACGATCGGTGAGATCACCGACGCACGCGACCAGGTGCAGGAGAGCGCGAAGCAGCTCGCCGAGTCGCTCGACACGGTCGCGGCGGACCGCGTCGCCGCGGTGCAGGACGCGGTCGACGAGTTCACCGCGGCGGTCGAGAACGTCGACCCCGAGCTCACGATCCCGGAAGCGGTGCGCTCGCTGCAGCCGCAGCTTGGCGAGCTCGAGGCCACCCAGGCGCAGCTCGACGAGGCGCTCAGCTGCAACTAGTTCCGCGCGGAGCAGCCCCCATGCGCTGAGCCCTGGCACCGACGTTGCTAGGATGCAGCGCATGGGGGCAATTCCTGCATCTGCAGAGCTGGTCGCACCGTGGTTTCTCACGGCGCCGCCGCGGCCGCGACGCGGCGTGCTCGAACGACCCCGAATCTCCGCGGCGCTCGACGCGTGCGTCGCCGCGCAGGAGCTCACGATCGTCGAGGCGCCAGCCGGCTACGGCAAGACCACCGCGCTCAGCGCCTGGGCGCAGACCGCCGGATCGGGGCCGAAGGCGTGGCTCGCGCTCACCGGGGACGAGGGAGCCCCGGGCGCCCTGCTGACCGGCGTGCTCGCTGCAGTGATGCAGAGCACCACTGGCGCGACCCCCACCACGACGCCGCGCGCCCCCGGCCCGGCAGGGAACGCCGACCTCGCGCTCGTCCAGCGCGCGATCCTCGCGGCGGTCGC
The DNA here is from genome assembly GCF_003917135.1 of Leucobacter chromiireducens. Lineage (GTDB taxonomy): Bacteria > Actinomycetota > Actinomycetes > Actinomycetales > Microbacteriaceae > Leucobacter > Leucobacter chromiireducens_A. Next base: position 69,304 of record NZ_RPDI01000005.1, on the reverse strand, counting down.
TGACGCCGCGGCCCCCACCACGCTGATCGTCGACGACGCGCAGCACCTGCGCGCCGGGGCATGCACCGAGGTGCTCCGCACCCTGCTGCTCGGCGCAGGCGGCAGGCTCCGCATGATCCTCGCCGGCGCGCACAGCGTGCGCGAACTCTTCGCGGAGGAGCTCGCGACCGGCCGCGCCGCCGCCATCACTCGGGACACCCTCGCGTTCTCCGCGGCGGAGGCAAACCAGCTCGCCGACGCGGCTCGTGCTGACGGGGCCTCGCCAGACGCCGATGCGTTCGCGCAGCGCTGGGAGGACACCGGGGGCTGGCCGGTCGCGCTCGGCTTCGCGCTGCAGCAGCAGAGCCTCCAGCCGGGCGAGCACGCACCGCAGCCCGAGGCCTCGGACGGCCTGCTCGCCAGCTATGTTGAGCGTCGCGTGCTCGCGGCGCTGCGCCAGGAACTCCGCGACTTCGTGCTGCGCGCCGCGACCTGCGAGCGCTTCACGGTCACGCTGGCGAACGCGCTCAGCGGGCGCACCGACGCGCACGTGCTCCTCGAGGAGTGCCGCGCGCTCGGCCTCTTCCTCGACGCGTATCAGCGCGACGACGACCCGGTGATCTACCGCTGGCACGCACTCTTCGCCCGGCTCTGCCGCGGCGTGCTCCGCCGCACCGACCCGGCCGAGGCCGCGCGCTGCCAGCTCGTCGCCGCGAGCCTCCTCGCCGACGTCTACCCCGCGGAGGCCGCGCGCCACGCGCTCGCCGCGGAGCGCCCCGACCGGGCCGCCGAGATCATCGAGTCGCGCTGGCTGCAGCTCATCATCGGCGGCTCCGCGTCCGTGCTGGCGGAGCGCTGCGGGCGGCTCCCTGAACCGTGGAGCGAGCACGTCTCGATGCTGTGGATCCGCGCCGCGTGCCTCGACGTCGAGGGTGACCGCGCCGGCGCCGTGCGGCTCGCGGGGTACGCGGACACCCGATGGGAGCGACTGAGCGCCGCCGAGCGCGCGACGGCCGCGCCGACGCGCGCCTTCGCGCGGCTCTTCCTCGCGGAGGGCCCCGAGACCGTGCGCGCCGCAGCCGACGAGGTGAGCGCGGTGCTCGAGCACGCGGAGCTGAGCCAAACGACGTACGCGCACGGCGCGTTCCTGCTCGGCTGGACGGAGCTGCGGCTGCGCCGCGATCCGGTGCGCGCGGTCGAGCTGCTGCGCACCTCGAGCGCGCTCGCCCGGCGCTCGGGCGCTGAGGTGCTCGCGGGGCGCGCGAACGCGAACCTCGCCTTCGCGCTCGCGTTCGGGGGTCGGCTCGGGGCCGCCGAGCAGGTGCTTGGCGCCGGGGGGAACGCGCGGATCGGCGCGGCGCTCACCGAGTGGGGCGTCTACGACGGCGGCATCGACACGATGGCGGCGATCCTCGTCGCATACTGGCGCGATGAGCTCACCGACGTGCTCCGCCTCGCGAGAGAGCTTCACGCGCAGGGCGGCCACGACGCCTCGTACGCGGCGCTCGGACGCGTCTACTTCGCGCTCGCGGTCGCCGGGCTGGGGGAGCGCGCGCTCGTGCCGGAGGCCGAGGCGATGCTCATGAGCGTGAGCCGCGTCGACCGCCACGGCGTGCCGTGGCCGGCCTACCTCGCCGTCGCGCAGGCGAGTCTGCGGGTCCTGCTCGGCGATCGCCCAGGCGCGCTCCGCGAGCTCGCGCGGCTCGGGGAGTTCGACAGCGTGCCGATCGCGCGCGTGATCGGGGCCGACCTCGCCGTGCAGCTCGGCCGCCCAGACGACGCGCTGGAACTGCTGCGCGGGATCGCGCGTGCCGAACTGATCCCGCCGGTGCACGCCTGGTCGCAGGTGCTCGTCGCGACGGTCGCGTGGCAGCGCGGGCGCACCGAGGTGGCCCACCGCATGCTGGAGCGCGCGCTCACCGGCGCGGCACCCGAGCGGATTCGCCGCCCGTTCCGCGTCCCCGTCGAGGCGACGCGCGAGCTGCTGGGGCAGCACGCGGCGTGGGGGAGCGCGCACGAGGTGTTCATCGCGGAGCTGCTCGCCGCGCCGCAGGCCGGCGATCTGGCAGGCGGCCCCGCGGTCACGCTGTCGCGGCGCGAGCGCGAGGTGTTCGGCTACCTCGCGACGCGGCTCACCGCCGAGGAGATCGCCGCGGCGCTGCACCTCTCGGTGAACACGGTGCGCTCGCACCAGCGCGCCATCTACCGAAAGCTCGGCGTCAGCTCGCGCCGCGAGGCGATCCGGCACCGCGTCGACGGGTGACACGAGCCCAATAGACTGGCGCCATGTCAACACCGCAGAACGGCACGATCGAGTTCGCCAGGCACCTCGCCACCGAGCAGGGCGTGTATGGCCTGATCCTCGTGTCCGGCCTCATCGCGACCGCGAGCAGTGCGGGTGCGACCTCGTTCCGTGTGCTGCTCTTCGTCGCGGTGACGGTCGCGGTGTTCTGGCTCGCGCACGTGTACTCGAGCATCGTCGCCGGGCACGGCCGGGCCGACGAGCTCGGCGCTCCGCGGCAGCTGCGGCACACGGTCGGGCACGCGGCGCGTGAGGCGCGCGGCATGCTCGCGGCGACGGTGTTTCCCGCGGCGGCGCTGCTCCTCGGGGTGTTCGGCGTGCTCCCCGATCGCGCAGCGAACTGGCTCGCGATGTGGGTCTGCGTTGCGGCGCTCGGCGTGCTGGGCTACCTCGCGTACGTGCGGCTCGGCGCCCGGCCGCTTGCCCGCATCGGCGGCGCGCTCGTGACCGCGTCGTTTGGCATCATCATCATTCTCGCGAAGGCGATCGTGACCCACTAGCCCACCGCGGGGAGGTGCATCGAGTCCGCGCCGGTATCGGGGCGCGGAAGCGGATCAGACTCGCTGCAGTTTGGTGGGCGAGGCGCGCCCGGGCTCGCGGCTAGTGCCGGTGGCGGCCGCCGCGCTCCGCGCGCCGCGCGTTCGCCTCGCCGAGCGCCTCGAGGCGGACGAGCAGCTCGGCGGTCGTCTCGGAGTTGGCGTACAGCTTCCTGATGCTCTCGAGGGCGTGGGCGTGGCGCTGCGGGCTCATCGCCCCCATGGCGTCCTCGACGAGGCTCACCTGGTAGCCGAGGTCGGCGAGATCCCGCACCGATGAGCTGACGCACTGGTCGGTGTAGAAACCGGCGACGAGCACGTTCCGTACCCCCATGTTGCGCAGCAGCTGGTCGATGTGGGTGCCAACGTGCACGCCGGAGCAGGTCTTCGTGAGCACCGCCTCGCCGGGCAGCGGCGCCGCGGCCGCGAGGAACTCCGAGTCGGGGGACCCCGGCGGGTAGAGCATGCCGGCTGCGCGGTGCAGCGCGCCGGTGTCGGCGGCGTCGGCGAGGAGCGCCTGGATGCCGGCGTGCACGGGGCGGATCCCCACCTCGCGGCACTTCGCGAGCACCGCGCTCACGTTCTCGAGCGCGCGCTCCAGCGTCGCCTCCATCGCGTCGAGCACCGGCTCAAGCTCGGGCCGGTAGAGCCCCGTGGCCGTCAGCGAGGCGACGATCGCGGGCTTGCGCAGGTGCTCCTGCACATCGACGAGCAGCAGCACGGTGTCACGAGTGTCGAGCGACAGCGGCTCGGCGTACCCCCACGCGCCCAGCGTGCCGTAGTAGTGCTCCGCGAGTGCGTTGACCTCTGCGTCGGTGGCCAGGGGCGCGGAATCGCTCATGGTCGTCGTCCTCTCTGTGTGATGGGCATCACTAGCTATGTTGTCAGGAACTCCCGCGGCTCGGGCTACCCTGCGCATGGTCGCCCCTCAGGCGAGTGTGCGAGTACGTCGAGCGCGAGGTTCAGCTGCACCACGTTGACGCGCGGCTCGCCGAGATACCCGGCGTCGCGCTGGCTCGTCGCCGCGGCGACGCACGCGGCGACCGTCTCGGCGCCGAGCCCGCTTGCCGCGGCGACGCGCGTGGCCTGCACAGCCGCGTACGCCGCGCTGATGTGCGGGTCGAGGCCCGACCCCGACGCGGTGACGGCGTCGCTCGGAACCGCGGTGGCCGGCACGCCGTTGAACGCGGCGACCTCGCGCCGGCGCTCCGTGATCTGCGCGGCGAGCTCCGCGCTCTCCGGGCCGAGGTTCGAGCCGGCGGACGCCAGCGCGTCGTAGCTGTCGCCCGCCGCGGAGGGTCGGGGCTGGAAGTACTCGGGGAGCGGCGCTCCCGCGTCGTCGGTGAAGCGCTGTCCGATGAGCGCGGAGCCGGCCACCCGGCCGTCGGCCGCGTGCAGGAGCGAGCCGTTCGCCTGCTGCGGGAAGAGGCCCTGCCCCACACCGAGCATGAGCAGCGGGTAGCCGATGCCGAGCAGCAGCGTGAGGATGAGCATGATGCGCAGCGCCGTCCACAGCGGGGCCGCCCTGCGCCAGATCGTGTGCGTCACGGCGCCCCCTAGTAGCCGGGCAGCAGGCTCACGACCAGGTCGATGAGCTTGATGCCGATGATCGGGACGAGCACGCCGCTCAGTCCGTTGACGATGAGGTTGCGGGCGAGGTCCCCGCGCGGTCCGGTGCTGCGATACGGCACCCCGATGAGCGCGAGCGGGATGAGGATGACCATCACCAGGCTGCTGAAGATCACCGTGGAGAGGATCGCTGACGCCGGGGAGTGCAGCTGCAGCACGTTCAGCGCGGCGAGGCCGGGGAACGCCCCGACGAAGAGCGCGGGGAACAGCGTGAAGTAGCGCACCAGGTCGTTCGCGAGATTGAACGTCATGAGCGCCCCGCGCGTGGCCATCTGGCGGCGCCCCACCTCGACGATGTCGACGAGGTGCGCTGGATCGTCGTCGAGGATGATCATGTTCGCCGACGCCTTCGCCGCGGCGGTCGCGGTGTTCATCGCGATCCCGATGTCGGCCTGCGCGAGCGCCGGGGCGTCGTTCACGCCGTCGCCGCTCATGGCGACGAGGTGGCCGGCCTCCTGCTCGCGGACGATCACCGCGAGCTTGTCCTCCGGCGTCGAGTTGCCGACATACTCGTCGATGCCGGCCTCCGCGCTGATCGCCTGCGCGGTCAGCTCGTGGTCGCCCGTGACCATCACCGTGCGGATGCCGAGCTCACGGAGCTTCCGCACGCGGGTGGGCACCGACGCCTTGATCGTGTCGCGGAGCTCGATCACGCCGAGCGCTCGGCCGGGCCCGTTCGCCGGCTTCGCGCCGATGATCAGCGGCGTGCCGCCGGAGCTCGCGATCGCGTGCGTGCTCGCCTGCAGCTCGGCGAGGACGTGGCGCGGCGGCTGGGTGCCCTGCTGCTTCAGCCACGCGGCCACCGCGCTCGTCGCGCCCTTGCGGAGCTTCGTGCCGTCCGGCAGGTCGATCCCGGAGATCCGCGATGCGGCGGTGAAGACGACCGGGGTTCCGATGGGCTCCGCGTCGTCGGGCTCCGGGCCGACGGGCTCCGCGCCGCCGGCCAGCGCCAGGCGCACGATCGAGGCCCCCTCGGGCGTCGGATCCCCGCTCGAGGCGAGCGCGGCGAGGCGCATGAACTCGCCGGGATCGACCCCCGTGATGGGCAGGAACGCGACCGCGCTGCGGTTGCCCTGCGTCACCGTTCCGGTCTTGTCGAGCAGCACGGTGGTGATGTCGCCGGCGGTTTCGAGCGACTTCGCCGAGGTGACGAGCACCCCGCGGCGGAGCAGCTGCGACATCCCGGCGATGCCGGTCACCGACATGAGCGCGGCGATCTCGGTGGGGATCAGGCAGATCACCAGCGCGACGAGCACCGGGATCGAGACGGGAGGCGCGACGGGCGAGACCGCTGAGTTGAGGGTGAGCGCCACGATCACGAACGACAGCGAGAACGAGGCGAGCAGCGCGCTGAACGCCACCTCGATTGGGGCTTTCTGCCTGCGCGACTTGCTGGCGAGCTGCACGGTGCGCTCGAACGCGCTCGCCTCGACCGACGCCGTGATGCGCACCACCACGCGGCCGCCGAGGTCGCGGGTGCCGCCGATCACCGCCGTGCGGTCGCCGCCGGCCTCGCGCACCACGGGGCCGGCGTGCCCCGTGTACTCCGATTCGTCGATCTCCGCGGCACCCCAGAGCACCTCACCGTCGGCGGGGACGGTGCCGCCGGCCTCGACGACGACCACGTCGCCGGGGCGGAGGGCGTGCGAGTCGACGTCTTCGAGCTCGGCGCCGCGCGCCGCTCGATCCCGCGCGGGATCGTAGCCGACCACGCGCCGCGCGACGGTGCTGCGTGCCGCCTGCCGGAGCGAGGCGGTCTCCGCGCGGCCGCGGCCCTCGGCGATCGACTCGGCGAGCGTCGCGGTGAAGAGGCACACCCAGAAGCCGATGGCGAGCGCCCAGGTGAAGCCGGGCGGGAGGACCGTGCCGCCGGACGGCCGCGCACCGCCAACGAAGGGCTCCGCGATCGCGATCAGCGTGGTGAGCGCCGCGCCGGCCTCGGTGATGAGCAGCACCGGGTTGTGCCAGAGGTAGCGCGGATCGAATTTCCGCAGCGCGTCGACGAGCACGGTGCGCAGCGCCGACGGGGAGATCACGCTGCCGAGGCGCAGCCGGTCGAGCAGTGAGTCGATCACCTCATGAACCCTTCCGCGAACGGGCCGGCCAGCAGGTACGGCACGAACATGGGCACCGCGATGAACACGATGAGCCCAACGAGCAGGCCGACAAACTGCGGGCGGTGGAGCGGGAGCTCGAGCGTGCTCTCCGCCTTGCCCTGGAGCGAGAACGAGCCGGCGAGCGCGAGCACCAGCACGATGGGGATGAACCGGCCGAGCAGGATCACGACGCCGAGCGTGACGTTGAGGAGCGGCGTGTTCGCGCTCAGCCCGGCGAACGCCGAGCCGTTGTTGATCGCGGCCGAGACGAACGCGTAGAGCACCTCCGAGAGGCCGTGCGACCCCTCGTTGCCCATGCTCGCGACGATCTCCGCCTGCACGGATGGGATCGCGAAGCCCACCGCGATCCCGCCGATCGCGAGCGTCGGCATCACGAGGATCGCGATGCTGACGATCCGCATCTCCCTGGTGCCGAGCCGCTTGCCGAGGTAGACGGGGGAGCGACCGAGCAGGAGCGCCGTGAGGAACACGGCGATCACCATGAGCACGAGCATCGTGTAGATGCCGGATCCCGCGCCGCCTGGCGCCACCTCGCCGAGCATCATGTCGAACATCAGCATCAGGCCACCGAACGCGGTGTACGAGCCGTGCATCGAGTTCACGGCGCCACCCGTTGTGCCCGTCGTCGCGGTCGCGAACAGCGTCGACCCCACGATCCCGAACCGCTGTTCCTTGCCCTCGAGCGCGCCGCCAGCGAGCTCGGGCGCGGTGCCGGCGCCCGCGAACTCGAAGCCGGTGAGCGGCACGTACACGAGCACGAACAGCACGGCAATGGTGGCGAGCAGCGCGTAGCCCGCGCGCTGGTCGCCCACCATGGTGCCCACCGTGCGCGGCATCGTGAACGGGATGAGCAGGAGCAGCAGCGTCTGCAGCATGTTCGTGAGCGGCGTCGGGTTCTCGAACGGGTGCGCCGAGTTCGCGTTGAAGAAGCCGCCGCCGTTGGTGCCGAGCATCTTGATGGCCTCCTGCGAGGCGACCGGACCACCCGGCAGGGTCTGCGTGAGACCGGCGACCGTCTCGACCTCGGTGAACCCCGACAGGTTCTGGATCACCCCGCCAGCGAGCAGCAGCACCGCGGCGATCACGGAGAGCGGTAGCAGGATCCGCAGGTTCGCACGCACCAGATCGACCCAGAAGTTGCCGAGCCCGCTGCGGCCCCCGCGTGAGGCGATGCCGCGGATCAACGCGATGGCGACCGCCATGCTGACCGCGGTCGACACGAAGTTCTGCACGGTGAGGCCCACCGCCTGCGCGGTGTAGCCGACGGTCTGCTCCGGCGAGTACGACTGCCAGTTCGTGTTGGCGACGAACGAGGCGACCGTGTTGAACGCGAGGTCGGGGCTCATCGGCCCCATCCCGAGCGCGTACGGGAACAGCTGCTGCGTCCGCAGCAGGAGGTACAGGAGCACGAAGCCGACGAGCGAGAACGCGAGGATCGCGCCGAGATAGCCGCGCCACGACTGCTGGCGATCCGGATCCACGCCGGACAGGCGGTAGATGGCCCGCTCGACGCGCCAGTGCCGCTCGGAGGTGAACACCCACGCCATGTAGTCGCCGAGCGGCCGGTAGAGGACCGCGAGGACGAGCGCGAGCGTGAGGAACGCCGCGGCGGCGAACCACCAGTTCATCAGCTACGGTCCGGGCGCAGGAGCACATACCCCAGGTAGAGCAGTGCCCCGAGGCCGGTGAGCACGGCGACGCCGTCGATGACTTCCAACACACACTCCATCTGCAGGAACGTCATCGAGTGTAGCCCCTTCCCAGCCCCGGGGCGCTCCGCCTACGACATCTCGCCGGGGGCGGCTGGACCGCCCTGGGCCGGTTGGCCGCCGCCAGCGCCGCCGCCCGGCCCCGCCGCACCGCCCTCGCCGGCGATCGCGGTGCCGACGGTTTCGCCGTCTACGACCACGGAGTAGCTCGCGCCCGCCGTCACTTCCGCCGCGGAGACCAGGATCGATGCGGCCTGTTTCCGCGCATCGAACGAGCCGATTTCTGTGCCGTCGTCTGCAACGATGGTCCCCGTCTGCCCCGCGGCGATCGCCGCGGAGACGATCACCCAGCCCTGCCCGTCCGTCGTTGGGGTCTGCTCCATATCGCCGGGTCCGAACGCGGTGATCGTGCCGCCAGTGACGGTGAGCTCGCCGTTCGTGTCGAGCGAGCCGTTGCCGCCGCGGGTTGGCCCGTACACCACCACCGTGCCGCCGGTCACGGTGAGGATGCCGTTGGAATCGAGCCCATCGCCCTCGGCATCGACGGTGAGCTCGCCGCCGCTGATCGCGAGCGTTTCACCCGTGTCCTGGAACTCGCTCTGCGGTCCTCCGGTTGCGCCGGTGTCGGCGGCCGCTGTGCCGGCGATGAGCGCCTGGAGCTCGGTGTTCCCCGAGGCGTTCACGCCGTCGTCGCTCGCGGTCACCGAGGTGGTGCCCCCGCTGATGCCGATGCTGGCCGCCTCGATGCCCTCGGTGGCGCTCACGACCGTCACGGTCGGCGCCGCGCGCTCCGGCAGCTCGCCGATGGCGACGATCGCCTCGCCCTTCACACCGTCATCAGCCGCCATGACCGTCACCGTGCCACCGCCAATCACCGCGTCGGTGAACGCCTGGATGCCGTCGTCCCCAGCCGTGATGTCGATCGTGCCGCCCGCAATCGAGACGACCCCGCGCGACCAGTCGATTTCCGCCTCGTCAGCATCGCCCTTGCTATACATCCCGTCGCCCGTTTCCGCGGTGAGGGAGAGTTCCCCGCCCTCGATGACGAGCGCGTCCTTGCCTCGTAGGGCGTCGGCCCGTGCCGTCACAGCGAGGGTGCCGTCAAGGATCACGAGGTCGTCCTTCGACGTGATTCCGTCGTTGCCGTTGCCGGTCACGGTGAGCGAACCGCTCCCGCTGATCGTCAGGTCAGCGGTCGAGAAGATCGCCGCGTTCGCGTCGGCGTCCGCCGCGTACGTCTCGGCGTCCGAGACCCGGTTCGTGCTGCCGTCTGCGAGATGGATCGCCACGTCGTCGGCCTGTTGCACGTGAATGGCGGATCCCGCACTGTTCGTGATCGTCACCCCGTCCAGAATGAGTACGACCCGCGCATCATCCGGTGCCGCGACCACGAGCTGCCCGGTGAGGGCGCCGGAGAACCGGTACACGCCGGCGGCCGTGACGGTCACGGTCCCGGCGCTCGACTCGATCCCGGTGCCAGACGGCGACCCAAGATCCACGGCAATGGCGTCGGCCACGTCCCACTCGTCGGCTCCGAACTCAGTCACCTCGGCATTGTCGGCGAGCACCGCTGCCGGCGTGAGCCCGGTGGCTGAGGTCGCGGCTGCGTCATCGTGCGCGGTGGCTTCCGTCTGCGCGCTGGCCTCCGCTTGCGCCGAGGCGCCGGGGTCCTGGGTCGCAGTGGTGCAGCCGGCGAGGAGCGCCAGGCTGCTCACGAGCGCGCAGCCCGCGAGCGCGCGGCGTGCGAGTGCGCGCTGGCGCGGGGCGCCTGCGCGGAGTGTACGCGGGGAAATGTGGGGCGTGGTCATGTGTTCCTCCCAGTGGTGTGCAGCGTGGAATCTGCTGCGGTGGTGACGGTGGTAGTGAGCTCGCGCGTCCACGCGTTGCGTGGGAGCGCGGGGTAGAGCGCCGCGGTTCCGATCCCGAACTTGCTGACGCCATTCGGGCGATGTCCAGCGCGCCAGAGCGCGTCGTCGAGGTGGCTCCTGCGCTGGGCAGACTTGGTTTCGATGATCACGTGGCCAGGCACGCTGGCGGCGCCGCCGCCCGGCGTGCTCCAGCGCAGATCGGTGTCGATGGTGGCGCGGCTGCCGCACGGCAGCAGCAGCGTGGTCCGCTGGTACGTACTCGACAGCGATGGGCGGAGCCGCTGCGCGAGTGCGGCGTCGGCGCCGGAGTCGCCGAGCACCGACGCGGCGAACTCGCGGCCGTCCCGGCCGAGCCGGTCGCGATCCGCGGGGTCCCACGGCACCCGAGTCTTGACCGTCGTGCCGCGACCTCCCTTGGTTTTCACCTCGAGGAAGCAGCCGCCGGTGTCGAGGTAGCTCCTCGTGCGAAGTTTGAAGCGCCGTCGCCTGCGCTGCGCGGTGAGCCGGTACACGGCGAAGTCGTCGGTGTCGAAGTAGACCGAGTCGTACCCGAACGTGCGCTGGCCGGACATTTCGAGCACTCGGGTGCCGGGCTCGAGCGCGCGCAGGACGCGCGCGGCATCCTCCGGCGCGAGGAGGTACTTGCGGTCCACACGTTCGAGCAGCGCCGCCACGCGCACGAGCTCCGGGAGCCCGACGCCTGAGAGCCACGCGGTCGGCGCGGTGAGGACCGCGCTGTGCGAGGTCATGTCGCGTCCACGCGGTAGCGCACGTCAACGAGCGTGCTGTCGTTGACCAGGTCGAGCTGTTGCACTGTGACCGCGGTGATGCGGGCGTTGAGCCGCTCAGCGAGCGCGAGGCGCAGCTCATCCTCCGCGGTGATCGCCCGGTCGAGCCTGACGAGCTGCTGCCTGCTGCCCGGGAGGATCTTCGGATGATCGGCGAACCACATCGTGGCGACGATCACGGCGATGAGCGCGGCAGGCAGGAGAAGCGAAGACCCGCCAGCGAGGCCCCCGATGAGCCCCATCGCGAGCGCGGCGAAGTAGTACGCGACCTCGCGCTGAGAGATCTCGGACGAGCGGAGCCGGATGATGCTCAGCACCCCAAAGAGCCCGAGTCCGAGGCCCGCAGCCACCTGCGAGCTGCCGAGCACCACTGTGACGGCGAGCACGCCAGCATTGACCCCGAGGAACGCAACAACCAGGTCACGCCGTCGGTGACGTCGATAGTAGATCCCCAACACGAGGATGAGGATTGCGGCGAGATCGATCATCGCGAGGATCACTGTGGTGTTGAACATGGACACTCCTTGAGGGTGATACGAGGACTTCCAGCCTCTCGGGGGAGCACGTCGTGCGCGTCGCCCCAGTGTCGACACTTTGCGTACTGCGACCGCGGTACGCGTGATGCTGCGCGTGGGGGATGCCGCTGCCGCAGGTCCTCAGCGAGAATGGGGGCATGAGTACCGCGCACGCACCCGCCAGCCCCGCGCCACACGGCGCTGCGTGGTTTGCGCGATTCCCCGCGTGGGGGATCGACGTGCTCGCGATCGGCGTCGTGCTCGTCACCTCCGTGTTCGGCGTGCCCATGGTGCGACTCGCTGGCCTGCCAGCGAACGGCGGCGGGGGGCCTGCCGGGCCGGGCGGGCCGGCAGGGCCGGTGGGCGGCGCGTTCCCGGTGCTCGGGATCGCGATCCCGCTCGCGATCGTGCTGCTCGCGTGCGCGCTCGTGCCGCTGCGTCGCCGCTGGCCCGTCGCGGTCGTGTGCGCCGGGCTGCTGCTCTACGTCCTCACGGTGGCGCTGCACGCGCCGGCGATGGGGGTCGGGATCGTGGTGATCCTCGCGATGTACCAGCTCGGTGCGACCGGTCCCCGCCGCACCACCCTCCTCTTCGGGGGCGTCGCGACGCTCAGCGTTGCCGCGCTCAGTCTGCTCAGCTCCGAGTTCGGGGTGTTCGATGTGCGCGTCTTCCAGATCGCGGCCGGCATCGCGGTCGCTGCCGCACTGGGGGACAGCGCGCGATCGCAGCGCGAGGCCGCCGCCGCCGCGACCGAGCGCGCCGAGCGTGCCGAGCGCACCCGCGAGGCCGAAGCGCAGCAGCGCGTCGCCGAGGAGCGGCTGCGCATCGCGCAGGATCTGCACGACACCGTCGCGCACCAGATCTCCGTGATCAGCCTCAACGCTGGCGTGGCCTCAAGCGCCCTCGACGCGCAGCCAGAGAAGGCGCGCACCGCGCTCCGCACGATCCGGAGCTCCTCGCGTGAGGTGCTCACCGAGATCAGCGAGCTCCTCACCTACCTCCGCGCCGACGACGAGCTCGGCGCGCTCCCGCCGCAGCCGCGCGCCGCCGACCTGATCCCGCTCATCGAGCGCGTGCGCGAGCTGGGGCTCGCCGTGACCCTCACGGGCGAGGCCGCGCTGGCCCAGATCACCGGCGCAGCCGGGCGCGTGTTGTACCGCGTGGTGCAGGAGGGGCTCACGAACGCGCACAAGCACGGCTCCGCTGGCACGGCGTCGGTGACGGTGACGCTCGACGGCGCCGACGCGCTCGTGCGCATCGACAACCCCGTCTCGCGCGACGCACGCAATCTCCCCGAGGTGCACCCCAGCGGGCTCGGGCTCACCGGGATCCGGGAGCGCGTCGCGTCGATCGGCGGCACCGTCGAGTTCGCGGCCAGGGGAGACACCTTCGAGGTCGCGGCGCGACTGCCGCGCGCACGAGAGGACGCCGCATGATCCGCGTGCTCGTCGTTGACGACCAGTCACTCATCCGGCAGGCCGTGGTCGACATCCTGGGAAGCGCAGACGGCATCGAGATCGTCGGTGAGGCCGCAGACGGTGAGGCCGCGGTGGCGCTCGCCGCAGCGCTTCGGCCCGACGTCGTGCTCATGGACATTCGGATGCCGCGGCTCGACGGCATCGCCGCGACGGCGGCGCTCTGCGCGGCGTCCGACGCCGGCGAGGCGGGCACGCGCGTGCTCATTCTCACCACGTTCGAGGAGGACGAGAACGTCGTCGCGGCGCTCCGGGCTGGGGCGAGCGGCTTCCTCGGGAAGGGCGCGGAGCCCGAGGAGATCGTGCGCGCGGTGCACGCGGTGCACGCGGGAGACGCGCTGCTGTCGCCCGCGGCGACCCGCGCGCTCATCGCGCGCTACGTCGCGGCCCCGGCAGCGCCAGCGGTGGACGAGGCGGCGCACCCCGAGCTCGCGACGCTCACGGAGCGGGAGCGCGAGGTGCTGCTGCACGTGGCACGCGGCCGCTCCAACCAGGAGATCGCCGCGGACCTCGTGATCTCCCCGCACACCGCGAAGACGCACGTCAACCGCATCATGATGAAGGTGTTCGCGCACGATCGCGCGCAGCTCGTGATCCTCGCCTACGAGAGCGGGCTGCTCGTTCCCGGCGCGGCGGGCTGAGGGGTTTCCGCCGCTGCGGGGCGCCGCCGTCGGCTGAGCTGCACGCTCGACACGAGCCCGGTGGCGATCAGCCAGGCGATCCCGATCGAGGTCGCGATGTACTCGCAGAGCGCGCCGAAGTCGGTCGCCGTGTCGGCGAGTGAGAGGAGCCCCCCGGTGCCCGCGATGACCGCGACGAGCGATGCGGCGGTGCAGGACAGCACGGCCCACGCGCGACCGCGGAATGCGAAGAGCAGCATCGCGACGCACGCGAGCACGAAGCCCGTGATCGCGAGCACGAGGTGCGCAAAGTCCTGCGCGGTGAAGAGCGCGGAGCTCGGAGCCGGGCAGCCGGGCGTGCACGGGGTGGCCGCCGCGCCGACGAAGCAGAGGCCGGCCGCGGTCAGCGCGAGTGCGCCAGCGGCCGCGATCCTGCCGGCGCGGGAGCCCCATGAGCCGAGCCCCACCAGGATCCCGCTCAGGCCGACCAGCGTGAGCGCCACGCGGAACACCTCCTCGGTGGGCTCGCCGGGGGCGCCGAGGCCGCTCACGTAGGGCGGATCCTCGTGCGAGGCGCGCGCGGACCAGATGAGGATCACGGCGATGAGCGCCGCGAGCGCGCCGCCCGCGCAGAGCGCCGCGGCGAGCGCGGCCCGGGCGCCGCGTGCCGAGGCGCTGCCGCGCGGGGGCCCAGTGGGCCGTGCGCGTGCCGGTGCGTTCTGCAACAACGTGATGTGCTCTCTGTGCGCCTGATCAGTCTCGGGAGGTGGGTTCGCCCAGCGTAGCGTGGCGCGCGCGGCAGCGTGGCCGACGCGCGCCACGGGATCCGCTCACTCCTCGCGAATCGCGCCAGCGGTGAGCCGCAAGCGCCGGTGCGCGCGCCGCGCCACCGCGGAGTCGTGGGTCACCGCGACGATCGTGAGGCCCTCAGCGTTCAGCTCGGCGAGCAACGCGAGGATCTCGTCGCGCATCGCCTCGTCGAGGTTGCCGGTCGGCTCGTCAGCGAGGAGCACGCTCGGCGCAGCCACGATCGCGCGGGCGATCGCGACGCGCTGCTGCTGGCCGCCCGACAGCTCGCCCGGCCGGTGGTCCCCGCGATCGCCGAGGCCGACCCGATCGAGCGCGCGCGCCACGCGCTCGTCGCGCTCCTGCCGGCCGATACCGCGTCCTTCCAGCGCCGTGTCGACGTTCTGGCTCGCGGTCAGCGTGGGAATGAGGTTGAACGACTGGAAGACGAAGCCGATCGTGTCCGCCCTGAGTCGGGTGAGCTGCCGCGACGTCGCCGCGCCGAGGTCGACGCCGCCGAGCGTGAGCGTGCCGCCCGAGGGGCGGTCGAGCGCGCCGAGCAGCTGGAGCAGAGTCGACTTGCCGCCGCCGGTCGGCCCCTGGATCGTGACGAACTCGCCGCGCTGAATGTCGAGGTCGACGCCGCGGAGCGCGTGGACGAGGCTGTCGCCCGTGCGGTAGCTCCGCTCGACGCCGCGCAGGCGGTAGACCTGGCCGGTGTCGGTGTCGGTGTCGGTGTCGGTGTCGGGGGTGTGAGCGGAGTTCGTCGCGGGATCCGCGTGGCGTTCGATGTCGTGCGTCGTGGTCATGGTGTGGTCTCCTGATTCGGGTGCGGTGTGGGGGAGTGTGGCGGCGCTACGCAACGGCGCGGAGCGCTTCGACGGGGCTCAGCCGGGCGGTGCGCCAGCCGCCGAGCGCGCCGGCGAGCAGCCCACCGAGCACGGTCAGCCCGATCGCGCTCGCCACGATCCAGGGCGTCACGGGCGCGGTGAGCACGATCTCCGTCGCCGCGGACAGGCCGCGTCCGAGGCCACCGGGCATCCCGCCGCCCGCGAGACCATCGGCCAGGCCCTCCGGTGCGCCGTCCGGCATGCCGGTGGTGCCGCCGGCACCGGGATCGCCGGCCGGCGCGTCGCCGGCGCCCGATCCGGTGCTGATCGTCGGCGCGATGAGGGTGATGATTCCGGCGGCGCCGAGCCCGAGCGCGAGCCCCGCGGCGCCGCCAATCAGCGCCTGCACCATCGACTCGCCGGCGATCTGCGACATGATGCGCGAGTTCGACCAGCCGATCGCCTTCAGCGTGCCAAACTCGCGGGTGCGCCGCGTGACGCCCGAGCTGGTCAGCAGCATCGCGATGAGCAGGGCGACGAGGAGCACGATCACGGACAGCCAGGTGCCGAGGCTCGACAGCAGGGATGCCGCGCTCGAGAGCGAACCGGACACCTGCGCCGCGAGGTCCGACTGCGAGCTGACGGTCGCGTCGGGCACCGCCTCGGCGAGCGCCGCCTCGACATCGGCGATGGCCGCCGAGGAGGTGGCGCTCACCTGCACGGTCGAGACGACGTCGCCGAGCCCGCTCAGCGATCGCGCCGTCTCGAGCGGGAGGAAGAGGTTCGCCGCCGTGTCGGCCGAGTCGGACGCCGAGGCGACGATGCCGATCACCTCGACCTCCTCGCCCGCGATCTCGACGGTGTCGCCGACGGCGAGCTCGCTCGTGGACGCGTAGGTGGCGTCGAGGAGCGCCACCCTGGCGGTCGCGTCGGACGCCGTGAAGCCGCGCCCGGCGGTCACCTCCGTCGCGGAGAGCGGTCCCAGCTCCGTGTCCGACGGGTCGACGCCGAGCACGCTGAAGCTGTCGATCCCGAACGCGCTCCCGCCAGCGCCGTCCGGGCCGCCCGGCCGCGCGGCACCGCCCTGGTCCCCGGTCGCGCCGTCCGGTGCGGTCTGCCCGCCGGCCTGCGCCTGCGAGAAGTCCGGCAGCTCGCCCTCGAAGGTGACGCTCGTGAGATTCAGCACGCCGACGGCCGACGCCACCCCATCGAGCTCGGTGATCGTCTGGAGCACCGAGGCGTCGAGCGTGCTCCGCCCCATCTCCGCGGTCAGCTGCGACTGATTGAGGGTGGTGGTGCCGTCGCTCGTGACACCGTCGGAGCCGCCGAACTCGAAGCGCGGGCCGCCGGGACCGCCCGCGCCTGGCCCCTCGGCTGCGCCGGAGACGGTGAGGTCGGTGCCGACGCCGTAGACGCTCTCCAGCGCCTGCGACTGTGCCCGCTGCACGCCGCTCGACAAGGCGGACACCACGATGACCATCGCGATCGCGATGGCGAAGCCCGCCGCGATGATGATCGTTTGCCGCGTTCTCCCGCGGAGTTCTTGCATGAGCATGGTGCGGTACATGTGGATCCTTCCAGACGCGCTCGCGCACCAGCGGTGCGCGTGATCGGTGGGGCGTGAGTGCCCCACGATCAGTGTTTCGCGCGCCGCCTGGCCCCGCGTCACCCCCGCGCAGACACCTGCATACCGCGATCGCAGTAGCCGGGCGGATGCCGCGGAGCGGCCGCGCAGCGATCCCGATCAGCTGGTGTGGCGAGCGCTCGGCGCGGCTATGCGGTCCGGCAGAAGCGTTTCAGCTCGGCGCTGTCGTGAATCCCGGGAAACACGCGCTCGGGAACGAGGCCGCGAGGTGCACGGGAAGATCGAGCGCCTGCTCGGGGAGTTCGAGTGTGTCGATGGACCCTCTGGCATCCCCGTTCTCCCCGATGCTCACGCGTATGCGCTGGCTTTCCACGCCGTTGGTCCGGGGAGACCTCTGCTGCTCGGGCCTCCCCGCACCCCCACGTTCCACACTGACAACCCTTGCCGCGCGTGAACACCACTCGCGAACGGGAGTTATCGGACCGTGATCCCGCTGCTACTGGTGACCTGCGGCCGCCGGCAGATTGGCGGCGTAGACGAGCTCGGAGAACTCGGCCAGCTTCTCCGTCACCTCGTCGAGGCGCTGCGCCGCGGTCGTCGCGGCATCGAGCGGGATCGCGTTGCGGCGGCTGAGGTCGCGGTGCCAGCGGCGCAGCCGCTCGAGGCTCTGCTCCTCCTCCTCGAGCTCACCGAAGGTGAACTTCTCCTTGGCGATCTCGCGGTCGATTTCGGCGTCGAACTTCGCGCAGTCCGCGATGAACTCGTCCCACTCGTCAGTGCGTGCGGCCACGAACGCGTCACGGAGTGAGGAGACACCGCCGTCCTCGTACGAGCCGGCCGTGAGCACGACCACGCTGCCCCCTCCCTTCTCGGCCAGCGCGCGCACGGCGGCGAGCGCCTCGGTGAACGCGGGGACCTCGGGGATCACCCAGGCCCCAGATGCGATGGGCACCGCGCCCATTCGGCGCAGCTCGCGCCACACCGCAACGCGGTGTCGGGAGGGTTCGGAGGGGACGCGGGGGATCACGAGCAGCCAGGCGAATGTATCATCAGTCATGTTGCAAATGTAACACAAGTTACTTTCTGGGTGTGCGAATGTTTGCGTGCTGTCCTGGCGTGCCGGCTGCGTGCTACCGCTCCCCGGGCCGCGGGCCCCGGCGCCGCGCGCGCACATCGGACTGGCCGAAGAGGATGAGGCAGGGAACGTACACGGCGACGGCGGCCGCGGCCACGATCACGCAGCCAGCCAGTGCGGCGAGTGGGCTGCTCAGGATGAAGCCCGCCGGGTCTCCGCCCCCGAGGGCCAGGGCGGTGCCCCACGCCACCGCGCCGGCGATCGCCGCGCTCGCGAGGGTTCGCGCCGTGTCCGACACGATGCGCTGCCCGGCGAGCTCGGGGAGGCGTTTCTTGAGGAGCGCATAGGTCACGAGGGCCTCCACCCACAGCAGCAGCGACAGCCAGAGTGCAATGACCCAGGTCACGTAGGCCGGGTCGACGAGGAAGCTCAGCCCGATCCCGATCGCAGCGATCGCGGCCTCAATGATCTGAACGATCGCCGGCGTTCGAGTGTCGCTGAGTGCGTAGAAGCCGCGGTTCAGGACGAAGAGGCCGCTGAAACCCACACAGCCGATCACCCCGGCGACGAGCACCGGGGAGGCCGTTGCGATGGTCTCTGGGCTCGCCTCGAACATCACGACACGAAATGCCGGAGTCGCAAGCGGGATCATCACCGCGGTGAAGAAACAGATGACGATCCCTGACCGTCGAAGGAGGTGCGCGATCTCGCTGGCGAGCTCGGCGCGTTTGCCCTTGAGCGCCTGCGTGCTCATGCTCGGGAATCTGCTCGTTACGGCGGACATGACGAGCACCGAGTGGGGGAGTACGACGATCAGGCTCGTGAGGTTCCATGCCGCGATTCCCGCGTCGCGCGCGCCGGCTCGGTTCATCGCCCAGACGGTGAGCAGGAGCACGAGCTGCGCGACGACGACGGCAAGCAGGGTCCAGCCGGCGAGCTTCGCGGTCGCCCGGAGGCCAACACCCTGAAAACGGAAATCGAGTCGGAATCGGATCGACGCTCGCCGCAGGAACGCCAGGAGCACGAGCGCCTGAGCCAGGATCCCCGCCGTTGCGGAGCCAGCGATCAGGAGCTGTTCCATCGGGCCCCACTGGTCGGCGGTTCGGAGCCCGTCCGGGTCCGCGCCGATGAACACGATGAAGAGGACGATGCCGCCGAGCGCGATCAGGTTGCTCAGCGCTGGTGCCCACGCATACGGCATGAACACTGACTGGGCGTTGAGGACCTCCCCGAGCGCGGAGTACATCGTGAAGAAGATGATCTGCGGGATGAGCCAGTACGCGAGGACGGTCGCGAGGTGCACCTGCGCGGGGCTGTCCCAATTGCTGCCGAGGAGTGCGATCAGCGCTGGCGTGAGGAGCAGGGTGAGGGCGCACACCGCGGTCACCATGACGAGGGTGAGCGTCAAGAGCCGGTTCACGTACCGCTGCCCGTGCTCCGGGGAGGTCATCGCCTTCGCGACCTGCGGGACCAGCACGGAGGAGATCGCGCCGGCCGCGATGAGGTTGTAGATCGAGTTGGGGATCTGGTTCGCGGTGGCGAAGCTATTGGCCCAGACGCCGAGCGACCCGATGGCTGCGGCGAGGAGCATGTTGCGCGCCACCCCGAGGAGCCGCGAGACCATCGTTCCTGCTGCGATTCCCGCGCTCGGGTTCTTGCTTAGCAGTCTCAGCATGGTCCCACGCTAGTCCGTGGCGTTACCGGGTGTGTTTCAGTCGCTCGCGGGGACTTACTGCGAAGGGGAAGGAGGATCCTCCTCCCCGCTCACTTCATTTGGATCTACGGCGCTGAGGCGTGAGTTATGGAAAGGCTCACCGATTTCCACGCTCTGAGCAGGCGCGTGGCCCGGTGCAGGCGTATGGGTTCGACCCTGAGAGATCTGGTTGAGCTCATGAAACGCGTCGGGTGAGGACCGCGTTCCGCTGGGACGAGTAACCACGCGCACGGCGAAACCAGCTGCGAGGCCTGACCAAAGAATGATCGTGAACCACGGTGTTCAAGAGGCCTCGATCGCGAGTGAAGCGACCCAGCTGGTAAAGGCAACCCCGAGGAGAGTCCACATCGTTGCCCGAACGATTCGTCGACGCCTCAGTGCTGACCTAATGTGTGGCACGGTAGCACCGCACTCTGATGCGGCAACCAGGTGCCGGGGACGTCCGCAGGGGCGATGGAGCCCCCGGGAAGTCTGATCCGTTGGCCGCCTGTTCGAGCCGCCCGAGCACCTCCCGGCACAGAAAAAGGCTCCCACCGCCGAAGCGATGGAAGCCAGTGTTGCAGTGCCCCCGGAGGGATTCGAACCCCCGACCTACGGTACCGGAAACCGGCGCTCTATCCCCTGAGCTACGGAGGCGAGCAAGTGCAACCAGACCAGCCTAGCGCACAACGCGCGGCCGGTGCGCACCGCGTGGAGCCGGGGCGCGCCGCATCCGCACTACAATGAGTCCTCGTGACGCCACAAGAGCTTTCCTCCGCCATTGCCCGCATCGTGACCGACCTTGTTGGGGCCCGCGGCCTCGACCTCGTGGTCACCGAATCCGATACGCAGGTGGAGCGACCCAAGAACCGGGAGCACGGGGACTGGGCGTCGAACGTGGCCATGAAGTTCGCGAAGCGCCTCGGCACGAACCCGCGCGAGTTCGCCCAGGAGATCGCTGCGGCTGCCGAGGGGATCGACGGCATCGCGAAGGCGGAGGTCGCCGGCCCCGGATTCATCAACCTCACTCTTGACGCCGCGAGTGCCGGCGAGACCGCGCGCCGCGTCGTTGAGCAGGGCGAGAACTACGGGCGCAGCGACACGCTCGCCGGCCAGCGCATCAACCTCGAGTTCGTGTCCGCGAACCCGACGGGCCCGCTCCACATGGGGCACACGCGTTGGGCCGCGCTCGGCGATTCGACCGCCCGCGTGCTGCGTGCCGCCGGCGCCGAGGTGACCAACGAGTACTACATCAACGACGCTGGCGCGCAGATGAACAAGTTCGGCCGCTCGGTGCTGGCCGCCGCGCTCGGCGAGGACGCGCCGGAGGACGCCTACCCCGGCGAGTACATTCAGACCCTCGGGGCGCGCGTGCGCGAGCAGATCCCGGGCCTCGCAGAGCTCGCGGCGAGCGACCGCAACGCGGCGCTTGAGCGGGCACAGGAACTCGCGTACCAGCTGCAGCTCGCCGAGATCCAGGACTCGCTCGAGCGCTTCAACGTGCACTTCGACGTGTTCTACTCGGAGCGCACGCTGCACACGGATGGGCCGAATGGCGAGCCCAGCCCGATCGCGGCCGCCATCGACCGCCTCCGGGCGCAGGGGCACGTCTTCGAGGAGGACGACGCGATCTGGGTGCGAACCACGACGTTCGGTGACGACAAGGATCGCGTGTTCACGCGCGGCAACGGCATCTACACGTACTTCGCCGCCGACGCCGCGTACTACCTCGACAAGATGGATCGCGGCTTCACCGAGAAGATCTACCTGCTGGGCGCGGATCACCACGGTTACATCGGCCGTCTCACCGCGATCGCTGGCGCTGCGGGCGACGACATCGAGACGAGCATCACGGTGCTCATCGGTCAGCTCGTTAACCTCAATGGTGCGCGCCTCTCCAAGCGCGCGGGCAACATCATCGAGCTCGACGACCTGCTCGAGTGGCTCGGAACCGATGCGCTTCGCTACTGGCTGGCGCGCTACCCGGCGGACTCGCCGCTCGCGCTCGACGGCGAGAAGCTGCGCAGCCGCTCCAACGACAACCCGGTCTTCTACGTGCAGTACGCGCACGCGCGCACCTGCGCGGTGGATCGGAACGCCGAGGCGGCAGGGCTCGGGCGCACCGCGTTCGCGCCCGAGCTGCTCACGCACGAGACCGAGACCGAGCTGCTCGGCAAGCTGCAGCAGTACCCGGGGATCGTCGCCGGCGCTGCCGAGCTGCGCGAGCCGCACCGCATTGCGCGCTACCTCGAGGAGCTGGCCGCCGCGTTCCACCGCTGGTACGACAACTGCCGCGTGCTGCCGATGGGCGAGGAGCCGATCACCGATCTGCACCGCACCCGACTCTGGCTGAACGATGCCGCCGGCCAGGTGCTGCGCAACGGCCTCGACCTGATCGGAGTGAGCGCACCCGAGCGCCTCTAGCGCTGAGTCGCTAGGCTCGGACGTGAACATCGATCCGAGGGGGTACGGGCATGGCGAGGGGCGAATCCAGCTGGTGGAAGAAACTTCTGGGCGTGCTCATCGCGCTCGCGGTGCTCGCGGGGGCCGCTGAGCTCGGGCTCCGGCTCTTCCTGCCAGGGACCATCGAGGGGGTCGTGCGATCCCAGCTGAAGCTCTCCGGGGATCACCCCGTCGACGTGAACCTCGGGGGATCGGCGCTGCTGCACGCGCTGCGGGGCGGCGTCGGTGACGTCACGGTCACCGTCCCCGCCGCGCCGCTCACCGACGGGGTGACTGCCGACGCGAAGATGCACGCGGGGCTCGTCCCGTTCAACCCGCTCACCGGCGAAATCAGCGAGGGATCGCTGCGCTTCACCGTGCCGCAGGACCAGATCTCGCCGATCGTCTCCGTGCTCACGAAGGGCGCGGCGACCACGGGTGAGGTGCTCGACGGCGACCTGGTCGTCGGGCGATCGATCCCGTTCCTCGGGCAGGACGTGCCGATCACCATCGCGCTCGGGGTCGGGGTGGCGAACGGCGACGTGATCCTCACCCCGAAGGAGGTGAGCGCGGCGGGTCTTGACCTCACCGCGGAGCAGATCGCGGGCGCCACGGGATCACTGCTGGATCCGCTGCTGCGACCCGAACCGATCTGTGTGCGGGATCAGTTGCCAGCTGGTGTCACGCTCACCGGCGTGGAGTTCTCGAGCACCGGCTCGATCACGGTGTCCGCTGACTTGGCGCCGACCGCGGTGTCGGACCCGAAGCTCCACGCGAAGGGCAGCTGCGGCTAGCGCGCCCCTCCCGGGCCCCCTCCTGCGCCTCCGTGGCACCACTTCCCGCGGAGAAATTTGATCCTTCGGAGGGTGTGCGGGCGTTCCGCTCCGAGATCTCAGATTTGTCCGTGAGAAAGTGGGGTGAGGAATGCCGGGGAGGGGCGGGGATCGGGGCAGGGCGCCCGGGGCGGCGTTACGCGCCAGCGGCGCGCAGCGCCAGCCACGCCGCCGTACGATCGTCGGCCCGGTCGAGGAACAGTCCCGTGAGCTCCTCGATGCGGCGGATGCGTGAGACGAGCGTCTGGCGGTGGATGCCCAGCCGCTCGGCGCTCGCCCGGTGCGCGCCGAGCTCCGCGAGGAACACGTGCAGCGTCTCCGCGAGCTCGCCGTGCGCGCCGTCCGGCCCGCGGAGCGGGTCGAGCACGCTCGCGATCTCCGTCCCGACCGTGTGATCGAGCGCGGAGAACACAAGTCCGACGGTGGACAGCTCCGCGTACTCGACCACGGGCTGCCCATCCTCGAACGCCGCGTCGAGCGCCTGCCGCGCCTGCACGGCGCTGCGCGCGAGCGCGTCGACGGGCGCTGGCGTGCCGACGCCGAGGTGAAGCCTGCTCCCCGCAACCGGCGAGAACCCCTGCACGCGGGCCACGAGCTCGGGCGCGAGCTCGGGGCGGAGGAAGCCGCGAACGCGCCCGTGCCCGACCGTGAAGACGTGCTCGGCGCCGAGCTCATCGAACCAGCGCCGAAGCAGGCGCTCGGCGTCGATCGTGCGGGTCTTCGCGCCGAGCTCGAACGCCGTGAGTGTCTGCTCGTGCACGCCCCAGCGGTGCAGGAGCCGTGGTGCCGGCGCGCCGCCGGCGAGCAGGAGGTCGAGCAGCGCCTCGCGCCCCAGGTGTTCGGTGAGTGTCGGGTCGTGCGTGCGCAGCAGCAGGTCGAACAGCGCGGCGGCGAGTGAGGACAGGTCGCGCGCGTGACTCGTGCGACTCGAGCGGGTGGCGATCACGAGGCGGCCAGCCAGATCCCGATCTGATCCGACCTGGTGCAACTGCAGACCGTGGTGCCGCACGCGCACGGGACGCCCGGTGGCGACAGCGATCGCGTCGGACACGTGCAGCCGACCGGCGCCCGCGCTCGCGATGAGCTGGCCCTGCGGGTCGAGCAGCACGGCCCAGCCGTCGATCCGGTGCGCGAGCTCCGCGATGACCGCGGTGATCCCGCCGCGCCGCGCCACCTGTGTGAGCACGTTCATGCCCGCGGTGACCAGGCGGTCAGCGGCGGCCCGATCCTCGGCGATGATCGTGGTGAGCGTCGCGTGGAGGGCGACGTCGGCGAGGTCCGTGCCGAGGATGGCGGTCATGCCGTGCTCGGCGAGCGACGCCCGCAGTGCGGGATCGCTGCGCGGTGAGACGAACACGGCTCCGAGCAGCGCTTCGCGCGCGGCGCCCCCGGCGGACAAGCGTTCGAGGAGTTCCTGATCAGAGCCAGTAATAAGCGTCGCGTAGTTCGGGTTCCCGACGACGACGTACGCGTGCAGTGCGGTGACGCCGTCGACGGGGGTGCGCTCGTCGAGGCGGTGCGGAATGCAGTGCCCGCCGACCGCGCGCACGACCGCAGTGAGGTCAAGGGCCATGCGTCACAGTGTACCAAGTGGTGATCCGGGTGTTCAGGAATCGTCACTTGGTGCAGTGACAGTGCGTGCCGCGGCTCCGTACGATCGCCTGAGTCGTCCTCGCACCGCGCCACACTCCGGCGGGACCGCGAGTCGAATGAATCGAATTACGAAGGAGTTTTCCTGATGAAGGCTGTGGTGTTCCGCGATCCGGAGACCCGCGTCGAGGTTGTCGACGTCGAGCTCGCCGCCCCGAAGGCGGGGGAGGTGCGCGTCAAGATTGCCGCCGCCGGTGTGTGCCACTCTGACCTGCACGTCAAGCGTGGCGAGTGGGATGCTCCCGCCCCGATGGTGATGGGCCACGAGGGGTCCGGTGTGGTCGTCGAGCTGGGCGAGGGCGTCACCTCGCTCGCCGTTGGCGATCACGTGGTGCTCAGCTGGGTGCCGCCGTGCGGCGAGTGCCGCTACTGCCTGCAGGGGCACGAGGCGCGCTGCCAGAAGGTCGCGACCGTCGTCGCACCGCAGGGCGTGCTCTTCGACGGCACCTCGCGCCTCACGAACGGTGACGAGCCGCTGCACCACTACCTCGGGGTGTCCTCGTTCGCTGAGGAAGCCATTGTTCCCGCCTCCGGCGCCATCAAGGTGCGCGACGACGCGCCGCTCGACGTCATCGCCGTGGTCGGCTGCGCCGTCGCGACCGGTGTCGGCGCGGTGCTCAACACCGCCGCGGTCGAGCCGGGCGCGACCGTCGCCGTGATCGGCTGCGGCGGGGTCGGCCTGAACGTGGTGCAGGGCGCCAAGCTCGCGGGCGCCGAGCGCATCATCGCAATCGACGTTGTCCCCGAGAAGACCACGATGGCGCTGCAGTTCGGCGCGACCGACCGGATCGACGCCTCCGAGCGCGACGCCGTCGAGCAGCTCTTCGAACTCATGCCGGACGGCGTCGACTACGTGTTCGACGCGATCGGCCGCACCTCCACGACCGAGCAGGCGATCAAGATGCTCGGTCTCGGCGGCGCCGCGGTGATCGTCGGGCTCCCGCCCACCGGCGCGAAGGCGTCGTTCGAGCCGCTCGTGCTCGCGGAGGCTGACCAGCGCATCCTCGGCTCGAACTACGGCTCCGTGCGCCCCTCGATCGACATCCCCGCGCTCGTTGACCGCTACATGGACGGCCAGCTGAAGCTCGATCCGCTGATCTCCGGACGCCGCACGCTCGACGAGGCCGCCGAGGCGCTCGACGACCTGCAGGCCGGCGGCGTGCTCCGCACGCTCCTCATTCCGTAATCGACTCCACCTCCACTCCCTCGACGACGAGAGAAAGACACACGAACTGACATGACTCAGACCACAGAACGACAGGTCGACGCCGGCCTCCGCGAAGGGGTGATGTCTGGCCCAGAGCTCGCTGCCCAGGCGATCGCCAACATCGCGCCGAGCGCCGTCATCGCCTTCACCGCCGCCTCGATCTTCCTCGGCGCTGGCAACGGCACGATGTTCGCATTCGTGCTCGCCACGATCGTGATCCTCTGCGTTGGCTACATCATCTCGATGTTCGCCAAGCGGCACGCCTCGGCTGGCTCCCTCTACACCTACGTCTCCAAGGGCCTCGGCCCCACCGGCGCCTTCGCTGCGGGCATCGCGCTCCTCATCGGTTCCTGGGGTATCGCGGCCGGCTCTCTCGGCGGCGCCGTGTCCTACGCGGCCGACCTGCTGCAGATCTTCGGCATCTCGCAGGCGAGCAGCCTCGGCTGGCTGATCGCGCTCGCCGTGATCATCGGTGGGCTCGCCACCTTCTTCACGATCCGCGGCATCCGGATCTCGGCGCGCGTCTCGCTCGTGCTCGAGCTCGCCTCCGTCGCCATCATCCTCGTGCTGCTCGTCACCGCGCTCGTCTGGCTCGGCCCCGACGCGTGGGATCCCGCGCAGTTCTCCTTCGAGGGCGTGCCATTCCAGGGCGTTGCCGCCGGCATGGTGCTCGGCATCCTCGGCTTCGTCGGCTTCTCCTCCGCGGACGCGCTCGGCCGTGAGGCGAAGAACCCGCACACCGCGATCCCGCGTGCCATCATGTGGAGCGCCGTCGTGGTCGGCGTGCTCTACGTGTTCGCCGCGTACACGCAGATCGCCGTGCTCGGCGACGACCTGGCCAAGGTGGCGAGCCCGCTGCAGGCCATCAACGACAAGATCGGGATGCCCGGCTGGTTCGCTCCGGTGCTCGTGTTCGGTGTCGCGGCGTCGTTCTTCGCCGTCGTGGTCGCACCGCTCAACGTCGTTGGCCGCATCGTCTACGTGATGGGCAAGGAGGGGATCATGCCCGAGCGCTTCGGCCGCACGCACGAGACCCACCTCACCCCGCACCGCGTGCTGCTCATCGCCGGCCCGGCCGCGATCCTGCTCGACATCA
This sequence comes from Leucobacter chromiireducens, assembly GCF_003917135.1. Classification (GTDB taxonomy): domain Bacteria; phylum Actinomycetota; class Actinomycetes; order Actinomycetales; family Microbacteriaceae; genus Leucobacter; species Leucobacter chromiireducens_A. The sequence goes on along the minus strand of NZ_RPDI01000005.1, from coordinate 42,569 downwards.
TCCTGCTGCTCGCCGGAACGCACCCCATGGACATCGTGGTGTGGGTCGACACGTACGGCACGTACGGCTACATGGTCGCCTACGCGCTCGTCGCGATCGCCGGCATCGTGTACACGACCAAGGCCGGGATCCCGAACCGCCTCGTGTGGCTCTGCGCGATCGTCGCCGTCGTTGCCATGGGGTACGTCTTCTTCGCGAACGTGTGGCCGGTGCCCGCGTTCCCGATCAACGTGATCCCGTACCTGTTCGCGCTGACGATGCTCGCCGCGTTCCTCCGCTTCTGGTGGGTGCAGCGGAACCGTCCCGAGGTGCTGCAGCGCGTGGGCAACACGCACACGGAGATGCTGGAGGGCGTGGGCTAGGGGCTTGGGCTCGGGCCTCTGGCCCGGGCAGGTCGCACCACACCCAACCAAACCCAACCCAACCAAACCAAACCAGCCGGAGAAATTGGGTTTCTCGGAGGGAATCGAGAGGTTTCCCCCCGAGAAGTCCAATTTCTCCGGCTGGTTTGGTTTGGTTTTTTGTGCCCCGTGGCCCGCACACGCCGGGCAGCGCCCCGCCCGCACACCGGCTAGGGTGGCCCGAACGGACAAAGGAGTTCACCAGCTATGACCCAGCAGCACACTGTCATCGTCGGCGGCGGCCTGATCGGCCTGTGTTCCGCGTTCGCGCTCGTGCGCGACGGCCACCGCGTCACCATCGTCGAGCGCGATCACCTCGGGGCCGGCGCCGCGACAGGCAACGCCGGCGAGCTCACGCCGCAGCAGGTCGCCCCGCTCGCGTCCCCGAACACGGTGCGCGACATTTTCACGGGACTCTTCACGCGGTCCTCGTACCTGTCGATCGCGATCCCGAGCCTGCCGAAGCTCGCCGGCTTCGGCCTCGGGTTCCTGCGCGCCTCAACGAAGCGCCCGGCCGCTCGCGGCGCGGCGGCGCTCGCCCAGTTCGCCGACGAGCTGCTGCCCGCCATGCACCGTTTCGCCGCCGACGGGATTGACATCTCCGGCGGCGGCAGCGGCTTCCTGATGACCGCCTCAGACGAGGGCGAGCTGCGCGCAGCGCACGCGAGCTATACCGCGCGCGCGGAGCACGGCTGGGGCGAGGGGCCACGGCCGATCCTGCGGGGCGAGGAGCTCCACGCGCACGAGCCCGTGCTTGATCCAGCGATCACCGGCGGTTTCGTGCTGCCCGGCGAGTTTTCGCTTGACCCGGTCACCTTCGTCGCGAGCCTCGTGTCAGCGCTCGAAGCCGCGGGCGTCACCGTGCGCACCGGCCTCACCGCGCTTCGATTGGGATCGGGGGCGAGCGTCGTCTGCCGCGACGCAGCGGGCGCCGAGACGACGGTGGCCGGCGACCGCGTGCTCATCGCGGCGGGCGCGTGGACGACCCCGATCCTGCGCCGATCCGGGATCCGCTCGGCGCGCGTCGTGTCGGGGAAGGGGTACAGCTACACGGTGCCCGTCACGCGGATGCCGCGCACCCTCATCCACTCGATGGATCGGCACTGCGTGGTGATCCCGATGCACGATCGGCTCCGCATCGTCGGCATGATGGAGTTCGACGGCCGACCCGAGCGGATGAACCGCGACCGCTTCGATGTGCTCACGCGCGCGGCCCGCGGGCTCATCACCGGGGCTGACTGGGACGCTCGCACCGACGAGTGGGTGGGCGCACGCCCGATGACGGCCGACGGCATGCCGCTGCTCGGGCCGGTGCCCGGCCGCCCGGAGGTGCTCGTCGCCGCGGGGCACAACATGCACGGCCTCTCGCTCGGCCCCATCACCGGCGAGGTGGTTGCGCAGCTCGTCGCGGGGGAGACCCCCACCGTTGGGGAACGCCCACTCGACCTCGCCCCCTTCGCGGTGCGACGCTAGCGCCGGGCGGGCTGCTGGCGGGCATGCGCGCGCAGCCCCAAGCCCGCACGCGACGTCACCCCCTGTCACACGCCGATTTCTGCATGCGCGGCACGATAAGCTGGACAGGTTCGTTCTGAGCTCTGCCTCCGTTCGCACGGCTTCAGGGGCCAATCCGGGTCCGCTCGCCATCGGTCGCACGCCGCGATCAGCGAGCGTCGACGACACGATTCACACCCCAGGAGCACACCATGACCCAGGCGACCCGCACGGACACGTCCAACGCGATCGACCCACGCGTCTTTCCACCGACCGCGCGCCGCGGCCGAGACTGCGGTGAACTCAAGCTGAACGGCCTCCGCGCCACGGCACTCACCGAGCAGTTCGGCTCCCCGCTCTACGTGGTCGACGAGGACGCGGCACGCGCACGCGCGGTCGAGGTGCGCGGCGCACTGCAGTCCGAGGCCGAGCGCATCGGCACGACGGCGACCGTCTACTACGCGACGAAGGCGTTCCTCTGTGTCGAGGTGGCGCGCTGGATGGCGGAAGAGGGGCTCGCGATCGACGTGGCGAGCGGCGGCGAGCTCGCCGTCGCGCTCGCCGCAGGCGTCGATCCCGCGCGCATCGGCTTCCACGGCAACAACAAGTCGGTGCGGGAGATCGAGCGCGCGGTGACCGCGGGGGTCGGCACGATCATCCTCGACAGCGAGTTCGAGACCGAGCGCGTGGCCCAGGCCGCGGCGCGCGCCGGGCGGCGCCAGCGCGTTCGCCTGCGCGTCAACAGCGGCGTCCACGCGTCGACGCACGATTTCCTCGCGACCTCGCACGAGGACCAGAAGTTCGGCCAGCCGCTCAGCGAGGCCCCGCGCCTCGTGCGCGACATCCTGCGCCACGACAACCTGCTCTTCGTCGGGCTGCACTGCCACATCGGATCGCAGATCTTCGCGACGGACGGTTTCCGCGAGTCCGCGCGCCGCCTCCTCGGCGCGTACCCGGAGCTCGCCGCGATCGCCGGGCGGCCGATCCCCGAGCTGAACCTCGGCGGCGGCTTCGGGATCGCGTACACGAGCGCTGCGGCTGACGAGGCGCCAGCGGTGGCTGACGTTGCGCGCGAGCTCGCCGACATCGTCGCGGAGACCGCGCGCGAGCTGGACGTTCCGCTGCCGCACCTCGCGTTCGAGCCGGGCCGCTCCGTGATCGGGCAGGCCGGGGTGACGCTCTACACGGTGGGCACCACCAAGGCTGTGCAGCTCGCGGGCAGCGACGCAGCGGCTGACCCCGCTGACCTGGGCTACGCTGAGCGCCTCTACGTGAGCGTCGACGGCGGCATGAGCGATAACGCGCGCCCCGCGCTCTACGGCGCTGACTATCAGGTGCGGATCGCGAATCGCGTGAGCGAGGCGGATCCCGCGCTCGTGCGCGTGGTCGGCAAGCACTGCGAGTCCGGCGACATCGTGGTGCAGCGCGATGAGCTCCCCGGCGACGTGCGGCCGGGCGACACGCTCGCCGTCGCCGCGACCGGCGCATACTGCTGGTCGCTCTCCAGCAACTACAACTACGTGCCGCGCCCGCCGGTGATCGCGCTGCGCGACGGTGAGGCCCGCCTCATCGTGCGCGGCGAGACCGAAGACCAGCTGCTCGCGATGAGCGTGACCAGCGACACACACGACACCCCCGATACGAACGGAGCAACTAAGTGAACGGATACCGTGACCTGCGCGTTGCGCTCCTGGGCTGCGGCTCGGTTGGCGCACAGACGGCCCGCCTGATCCTCGAGCACGGGGAGGAGCTGGCTGCGCGCATTGGGGCGCGACTGACGCTCAGCGGGATCGCGGTGCGCGATGTCCACGCGAAGCGCGACGTCGAGCTGCCGCAGGAGCTGTTCACCACCGACGCCGAACGTCTCGTGCAGGGCGCCGACATCGTGATCGAGCTGATGGGCGGCATCGAGCCGGCGAAGACGCTCATCATGCAGGCGCTGCAGGGCGGCGCGGACGTCGTGACCGCCAACAAGGCGCTCATCGCCGCGCACGGCCGCGAGCTCTCCGACGCAGCCGAGCAGGTGGGCGCGCAGCTCTCGTACGAGGCGGCCGTCGCGGCAGCGATCCCGATCCTGCGTCCGCTCCGCGAGAGCCTCGCGGGCGATCACGTGACCCGCGTGCTCGGCATCGTGAACGGCTCGACGAACTACATCCTCGATCGCATGGACCGCTTCGGCGACAGCTCGGAGGACGCGATGCGCGTCGCGAGCGAGCTCGGCTACCTCGAGGCGGATCCCACGCTCGACGTCGAGGGCTACGACGCCGCGCAGAAGGCGACGATCCTCGCGAGCATGGCCTTCCACACCGAGGTGCCGGTCGACGCCGTGCACCGCGAGGGCATCGCGAACATCACGCTCGAGCAGATCGAGGCCGCGAAGCACGCCGGCTACGTGATCAAGCTGCTCGCGATCGCGGAGCGCATCACGTCGTCCGCCGGCGTCGCCGGGGTCTCGGCGCGCGTCTACCCCGCGCTGATCCGCCGCGACCACCCGCTCGCCGCGGTGCACGGCGGCAAGAACGCCGTGTTCGTCGAGGCCGAGGCGGCCGGCGAGCTCATGTTCTACGGCGCTGGCGCAGGCGGCGCGGAGACCGCGTCCGCGGTGCTCGGAGACCTCGTCTCCGCAGCGCGCCGCCACGTGGTCGGCGGCCCTGGTATCCCGGGCTCGCTCCACGCGGAGCTGCCGCTCCTGCCCGTCGGCGAGGTGAACACCGCGTACCAGGTGATGCTCGAGGTGCACGACCAGCCCGGCGTCCTCGCGGGCATCGCGGGGATCCTCGCGGAGCACGGGGTGTCCGCGGCGAGCGTCGAGCAGACCGGCGTCGAGGGGCATGACGACCGTGCGGCGCTCGTGATCGGCACGCACGTCGCGCGCGAGGCAGACCTCGCCGCCATGGTCGACGCGCTCCGCGCCTCCGAGCTGGTGCTCGAGGTCACGAGCGTGCTGCGGCTCGAGGGCAACGCGTGAGCGGGGCAGCGCAGCGCGCCGTGCGCGTGCGCGTCCCCGCGACGAGCGCGAACCTCGGCCCCGGCTTCGACACGCTCGGGATCGCACTCGCGTACGGCGATGACCTCACCGCGGTGACGCGAGACGAGCCCGGCGCGACCGTGCACGTGAGCGGCGTCGGCGAGGGCGAGGTGCCCACCGACGCGTCGAACCTCGTGGTGCGCTCCGCCGCGCACGTCTACGAGCGGCTCGGGCGCGAGCTGCCGGGGCTCGAACTCTCCGCAACGAACCGGATCCCGCACGGCCGTGGCATGGGGTCCTCCGGCTCCGCCATCGTCGCCGGGGTGATGATCGCCGCCGGGCTGCTCGAGAGCGATCCCGACGCGCCGCTCGTGCTGAGTGAGGAGCAGCTGCTCGCGTACGCGACCGAGCTCGAGGGGCACCCGGACAACGTGGCGCCCGCGCTGTTCGGCGGGCTCACGATCGCCTGGTCCACGGAGAACGGGCCGAAGTTCAAGCGCCTGATGGTGCACCGCGGGGTCGCCCCGCTCGTGCTCGTGCCGAGCTTCACGATGTCCACCGAGCTGGCGCGTAGCCTGCAGCCGAAGCAGGTGCCGCACGAGGACGCGGTGTTCAACGTGTCCCGCTCGGCGCTGCTCATCGCGGCGCTGACGCAGAGCCCCGAACTGCTCATGGAAGCGACGCAGGATCGGCTCCACCAGGACTACCGTGGCGAGGCGATGCCCGCGACGCGCGATCTCATCCGTGAGCTGCGCGAGGCGGGGTTCCCGGCGGTCGTGTCCGGGGCCGGCCCGTCGATTCTCGTGCTCACCGGGGGACCTGCCGAGCGTCTCGCGGCGGCCGACCTCGTCACCGAGCGCCACCCCGATTGGCGCGTGCTGCTCCTCGCGGTGGACACGAAGGGTGCTACAGTGGAGTCGATCCCCGCGTAGCCGCGCTCTCGTCCTGAGTGGTGCGGATGCCCGCGGCCGAACCGGTGTCCGCCCCCACTCTCGGAGTGGGTGCTGCTCAGCGATTTTGGCCCGGTGGTGGATTGTTTTCCTCACCGTGACGCTCATGTCCGGTGATCCCGACGCACCTCGAGGTGCACCACCGCGGGGGAGCGGGCCTCTATGCTCGCGCACACCCCACGGCGTTTCCGAAAGGAAGAAACGTGGAATCCAACGTAGACGACCAGAACACCACTCCCGCAGCCGAGGAGGCCGCGGCGCCGCGGCGCCGGGCTTCGCGGCGCGTGAGCGCGGCCGCCGGCGCGACGAGCGACGCAGCCGTCACCGTGACGAGCGAGCCGGCAGCTGCCGAGGTGCCGGCCGCCGCGCCAGTCGAGGCGCCGGCCGCCGCGAGCGAGGCGCCGGCGGCAGCCGAGGCCGAGGCTGCGCCGAAGAAGCGCGCGACGCGCAGCCGCAAGAAGGTGGAGGAGGCTCCGGCCGATGCTGCTGAGGCTCCCGCAGCTGAGGCTTCCGCCGCCGAGGCCGCCGCGTCCGAGGCGGCTCCCGCCGAGGCTGAGGCTGCGCCGAAGAAGCGCGCGACGCGGAGCCGCAAGAAGGTGGAGGAGGCTCCGGCCGACGCCGCTGAGGCTCCCGCGGCTGAGGCCGCTGCGGCTCCCGCCGCCGAGGCCGCCGCGTCCGAGGCGGCTCCCGCCGAGGCTGAGGCTGCGCCGAAGAAGCGCGCGACGCGGAGCCGCAAGAAGGTGGAGGAGGCTCCGGCCGACGCCGCTGAGGCTCCCGCGGCTGAGGCCGCTGCGGCTCCCGCCGCCGAGGCCGCCGCGTCCGAGGCGGCTCCCGCCGAGGCTGAGGCTGCGCCGAAGAAGCGCGCGACGCGGAGCCGCAAGAAGGTGGAGGAGGCTCCGGCCGACGCCGCTGAGGCTCCCGCGGCTGAGGCCGCTGCGGCTCCCGCCGCCGAGGCCGCCGCGTCCGAGGCGGCTCCCGCCGAGGCTGAGGCTGCGCCGAAGAAGCGCGCGACGCGGAGCCGCAAGAAGGTGGAGGAGGCTCCGGCCGACGCCGCTGAGGCTCCCGCGGCTGAGGCCGCTGCGGCTCCCGCCGCCGAGGCCGCCGCGTCCGAGGCGGCTCCCGCCGAGGCTGAGGCTGCGCCGAAGAAGCGCGCGACGCGGAGCCGCAAGAAGGTGGAGGAGGCTCCGGCCGACGCCGCTGAGGCTCCCGCTGCGGAGGCTTCCGCGGCACCCGCTACCGAGGCCGCTGAGGCATCTGCTGCCGGCACCGCTGACGCCGCTGCCGCCGAGGGTGCGCAGGGCGACGCCGCCGAGAGCGAGAAGCCGAGCCGCAACCGCCGCGGCCGCGGCCGCGGCCAGAAGACCGACGGCGCGGAGCAGAACGACGCGGGCGAGGCGCAGGCCGACGGCGAGGACGCGGCGAAGGGCCGCGGCCAGAACCAGAACCAGAACCAGCAGGGCCAGAACCAGCAGAACCAGGGCCAGGGCCAGCAGGGCCAGGGCGGCGACCGCGGCGGCCAGGGCAAGAACGGCCCCGAGCAGGGCACCCGCTCGAGCCGCACCCGCCAGCGCGACCGCAAGCGCCGCGGCGCGGGCGACGAGCTCGAGCTGGAGATCACCGAGGACGACGTGCTGCTGCCCATCGCGGGCATCCTCGACGTGCTCGACAACTACGCCTTCGTGCGCACGAGCGGCTACCTCCCCGGAACGAGCGACGTGTACGTCTCGCTCGGCCAGGTGAAGAAGTACGGCCTCCGACGCGGCGACGCGGTGGTCGGCGCGATCCGCCAGCCGCGCGAGGGCGAGAGCGGCAGCCGCCAGAAGTACAACGCGATCGTGAAGATCGACTCCGTGAACGGGCGCTCGCTCGAGGAGAACGAGAAGCGCGTCGACGTAACCGAGCTCACCCCGGTGTACCCGGAGGCGCGCCTGCGCCTAGAGCGCGCGGGCGACGCCCTGCTCGGCCGCGCGATCGACCTCGCCGCACCGCTCGGCCACGGCCAGCGCGCGCTCGTCGTGCTGCCACCGCACGCTGACGGCACCGCGATCGTCGCGGAGCTCGCCGAGTCGGTCAGCGCGACCGCGCCGGACGCACACCTCATGGTGGTGCTCGCTGACGCACACCCCGAGGATGTCACCCACCTGGAGCGCACCGTGCGCGGCGAGGTCGTTGCTGCGACCTTCGACCGCCCGGCCGAGGATCAGGCGACCATCGCCGAGCTGGCCATCGAGCGCGCGAAGCGCATGCTCGAGCTCGGCCACGACGTGGTCGTACTGCTCGACTCGCTGAACACCTTCGCGCGTGCATACGCGCAGGCGCAGCACGCCCAGGCGCGCCCCGCGCACGACGAGATCGACGAGTTCGCGCTCGGCCAGATCAAGAAGCTGCTCGCCGCGGCGCGCAACGTGGAGAACGGCGGTTCGCTGACCCTCCTCGCCACCGTGCACCGCGGGACGAAGATCGAGGCCGACGACACACTGCTGCGCGAGGCGCGCCGCGTGGCAAACAGCGAGATCCGGATCGCGAAGACCCGCGCCGGCCTCGCCGCCGCCGTCGACATCACCGACTCGCGGACGAGCCGCACGGCGGCGATCCTGAGCGCCGACGAGGCGCGCGTGCTCGAGGTGCTCCGCGCCGCGCTGCACGACGATGACGACGCCGAGAAGAAGCTCGTCGCGCGCCTGCGCGAGACTGCGTCGAACGCCGCGCTGCTCGCAGAGATCCAGCGCACCGGGAAGCTCTCCTAGCACCCGCGCGCTCCGCGACCGATCACGGGTTCCCGTCATCCTGCGCGCGCGGAGCTGGCCGTGAGGCCCACCCAGGTGGGCCTCACGGCTCCGGCCGTTCACCGGCCGGGCGCAGGATGCGTGACTGAACTACCCCGGAGGAATCATGTTCGAACAGGTGGCGGGGCTGCTCGCTGAACACGAGCAGCTGCAGGAGGAGCTCGCCGACCCGGCGCTGCACGCCGATGCCGCGCGCGCCAAGAAGGTCAACCGGCGCTACGCCGAGCTGAGCAAGATCAAAGCAGCGCACGAGCACTGGGTGCAGCTCGGCGAAGACCTCGCCGCCGCGCGCGAGCTCGCCAAGGAGGACGAGGCGTTCGCCGAGGAGATCCCCGAGCTCGAGGACGGCCTCGCGGAGGCGCAGGAGAAGGTGCGCCGCCTGCTGATCCCGCGCGATCCGGACGATGCGCGCGACGTGATCCTCGAAATCAAGGGCGGTGAGGGCGGTGCCGAGTCGGCGCTGTTCGGCGCCGACCTGCTCCGCATGTACATGTACTACGCGGAGTCGAAGGGCTGGAAGACCGAGATCCTCGAGAAGGACGAGAGCGACCTCGGCGGCTACAAGAACGTGCAGGTGGCCATCAAGGCGAACCCCAGCGATCCCTCGCAGGGTGCCTGGGCGCACCTGAAGTACGAGGGCGGCGTGCACCGCGTGCAGCGCGTGCCCGTGACCGAGTCGCAGGGGCGCATCCACACCTCGACGACGGGCGTGCTCGTGTACCCCGAGGTGGACGAGCCGGAAGAGGTGGAGATCCACCAGAACGACCTGAAGATCGACGTGTATCGCTCCTCGGGCCCCGGCGGCCAGTCGGTCAACACGACCGACTCCGCGGTGCGCATCACGCACCTCCCCACCGGGATCGTCGTCGCCATGCAGAACGAGAAGAGCCAGCTGCAGAACCGCGAGGCCGGCATGCGCGTGCTCCGCGCCCGCATCCTCGCCCGCCAGCAGGAGGAGGCCGCCGCGGAGGCGAGCGCGCACCGCTCCAGCCAGATCCGCACGATGGATCGATCCGAGCGCATCCGCACGTACAACTTCCCCGAGAACCGGATCGCGGATCACCGCACCGGCTTCAAGGCGTACAACCTCGATCAGGTGATGAACGGCGCGCTCGACGCGGTCATCGAGTCCTGCATCCGCATGGACGAGGAGTCGCGCCTGGCCGCGCTCGGCCAGTAGAGCGTCACGAACGCGGCGCGGTTCGGCCACGCGCTCGCAGTGCACTTCGTCCGAAGTGGACTGCGGGTGCGTGGCCGAATTGGTCTGCGCCTGGTACTGATTCCCGCACTACGCTAATGCCATGACTGCTGCACCAACGCTGCCCCTTGTCGGCCCACTCGTGACCCTCCGCGCGCCGCGCGCCGACGACCAGGCGCCGCTCGTCGCGATCCTGGCCGAGCCGGAGGTGTCGGTCTGGTGGGTCGGGTACACGCCCGAGCGCGTGCAGGCCGAGTTCATCGACGACGCCGAGCATGTGCGCATCATCGAGGTGGGCGGCGAGTGCGCTGGCGCGATGTTTGTGCTGCGCGGCGCCGATGCGGAGTACCCCACCACCGTGATGCACCTCTTCATCGGCACGCGCTTCCGTGGCCGCCGCGTGGGGGAGGAGGCGCTCGCGCTCGCGATCCGTGCCGAGTTCGCCGACGGGATCACCCGCGTCACGCTCGACCCGAACGTCAACAACGACGGCGCGATCCGCGCGTACGAGCGCATGGGCTTCCAGCGCATTGGCGTGCTGCGCGACTACCAGGTGCGCCCGGGGGGTCACCTCGAGGACGCGCTCTTCCTCGACCTCACGCGCGGCGACTTCCCGGACGGCCCGCCGCTGCCCGCGCGCGCGTAGCTCGCGGCCGCCCCCTCCCTCGGGGTCCGCTCGCAGTTCCACACCAGTCCCCTCGGAGAAATCAGAATCTTCGGGGGGACTGCCGTCGTTTCCTCCGAGATCCCAGATTTCTCCGGTCGAGTGGGATGCTCCCGGCCGGAGCCCCGGAGCCCCGGAGCCCCGGAGCCACGGAGCCCCGGGCCTGCGGGGCGCGGGCAGCCGAGTGCGGAACTGGCCCGGGCGCACACGCGCTCGCGGCCCACACCTTTCTCGGAGAAATCCTGGATCTCGGAGGAAGAGACCGCGTTTCGCTCCGAGATCCCGGATTTCTCCGTCTGGTTGTGTTTCTTTCCCTGGCTCGGGGCTTGGGCCTGACACTGACTCTGGCACGGGAGCCCGGGCCCGGAGCGCGCGCAGGAGTAGCATGGGGAGCATGCGCGCCGCACGTCCACTCCTCCCCTGGGTGGTGTGGGGGATGGCGGCCCTGCTCTACGCCGTCGCCATCATCAACCGCTCCTCGCTGTCAGCGCTCGGCCCAGCAGCGCAGGACCACTTCGGCATCGACGCCACCACGCTCGCGCTGTTCCCGATGATCCAGCTCATCGTGTACGCGGGCCTCCAGATCCCCGTCGGCGTCCTCCTCGACCGCATCGGCGCAACCTCGATGCTGCTCACGGGATCCCTGCTCATGGTGGTGGGGCAGGCACTCATGGCGACGGTCGCCGATGTGCGGCTCGCGATCCTCGCGCGTGTGCTCGTCGGCGCGGGCGACGCCTGCACGTTCATCAGCGTGATGCGGATCCTCCCCGAGTGGTTCGCGCCGCGCCAGCTCCCCACCGTGAGTCAGCTCACCGGCCTCATCGGCCAGGCCGGGCAGCTCGTCTCGGTTGCGCCCCTCGCGCTGCTCGTGAGCGTCGCTGGCTGGATGACGGGCTTCCTCGGGCTCGCCGCGGTCGGCCTGCTCTCGGCGCTCCTCGCCGCGCTCGTGCTGCGCAGCCGGCCGGGGGCGGTGACCCTCGCGGAGCGCGTCACCGGGCGCACGAGCAAGCTGTCGCGCAACGCGCGCGGCCTGGGCGGGCTGCAGCAGGGCGGCGCGGCCGAAATGGCACCGCCCAGCACGGAGATGCTGCCCATCATCAAGGAACCGCGCATGCGCGGCCTGCGGTTCTGGTCGCAGGCGCGCCGCCTGCTGCGTCTGCCGGGCGTGCGCCTCGCGTACTGGGTGCACTTCACCTCCCCGTTCGCGATGAACGTGTTCCTGCTGCTGTGGGGCACCCCGTTCCTCGTCGGCGGTGTCGGCCTCTCGCAGCCGGCCGCTGGGGGACTGCTCAGCCTCACCGTGCTGTCGTCGATGTTCGCCGGGCTCGTGCTCGGCCCGATCAGCTCACGGTTCCTCGAGCGGCGCGTGTGGGTGAATCTCAGCATCGCGATCGGGATCGCTGCCGTGTGGATTGCGGTACTCCTGTGGCCGGGGACGCCGCCGATGTGGTTGCTCGTTGTGCTGCTCGTCGTGATGCCGCTCGGCGGCCCGGCGTCGATGATCGCGTTCGAAGTGGCGCGCTCGCACACGCCGCGGAGCCTCTCCGGCTTCGCCACCGGGCTCGTGAACACCGCGGGCTTCACGGCCTCGCTGCTCGTGATCCTGCTGATCGGCCTCGTGCTCGACCTGCAGGGTGCTGGATCGCCGGAGCACTACTCGCTCGGCGCGTTCCGCGTGGCGTTCGCCGTGCAGGTGCCGTTCTGGGTGCTCGGGATCACGATGGTGATCGTCGAGCAGCGCCGCACGGCGCGCTGGATGCGCGAGCACGGCCGGCGGCTGCGCTAGGCACGGCCGCCGGCCGGGTTAGCCCGCTCGGACGGCGCGCAGGTACGCGCGGAGCTTCGTGCGTGCCCAGCTGGTGTGCGCGGAGGTCGCCGACACGCAGTACGAGCCGAGCGAGGTCGTGCCCGTCCAGTCGAAGTGCCGCTTCTCGAACAGCTCGGCGTCGGAGAACCGCTCGATGAGCGCGATGACGCGCGCGTGGCTCTCCGTGAACGCCGCACGGCTCTCCGCCAGCGTCAGGTGCGCCCCGGCGTCGCGGAACGCCTCGTTCATCGGAGCGTAGTCGCGCCAGGTGGCCGGCGGCGGGAGGAACGGGCGGCGCTCGCCGGCTTCGTTCGCCGTGACCCAGTCGAGGAGGAGGTGGTGCCACGCGGTGAGGTGCACGAGCACGTCGCGCACGCAGCGGTCGCGCTGCCAGTGCGCAGCGTCACGCACCGCGCCAGGCGGGAAGACGAGCGCGCCGTTCTGTTCGCTCGGCGTCATGCCGTCGATGAGCTCGCTCAGCTCTGCGGCGCCGGCGCGCGCCGCGGTGAGGAGCGCGTCCTTCGTGGTGGGGCGTGCCACGCGTGCCTGCTTTCGTGCGGGGAGGGGGAGTGGGTCGTTGCCCAGCGTGCGGCTCGGCAGGCGAGCGCCACTCAGATGATGTAGAAGTCTGCCGTGTCCGGCTTCTCCGCGACCGGCGCGCCGCGCCGCGGCCGGCCCTGCGCTGGGATCCCGGTCAGCGTCGTCCACTCGGGGGCGGAGCGCACCACGACGGCGTTGGCGCCGACCGCGGAGTCCGCGCCGATCTCGATCGCGCCGAGCAGTTTCGCGCCAGCGCCGATCACCACGCGGTCGCCGACGGTGGGGTGGCGCTTGCCGGCGCCGTGGCCCGTGCCGCCGAGCGTGACCCCGTGGTAGATGAGCACATCGTCGCCGACACGCGCGGTCTCACCGATCACGACGCCCATGCCGTGATCGATGAAGAGGCGGCGGCCGATCGTGGCGCCCGGGTGGATCTCGATGCCGGTGAAGAACCTGATGAGCTGCGAGAGCGCGCGGGGGAGGAAGCGCATGCCGCGCGTCCAGAGCGGGTGCGACACGCGATGCCACCAGACCGCGTGGAGCCCGGAGTAGATGAAGAACACCTCGGCGCGGCCGCGCGCCGCCGGGTCGTGCGCGCGTGCGGCGTCGATGTCTTCTCGCATGCGTGACAGGACACTCACGGTTCTTGCTCCTCCGATACTGCTGCGGTGTGGCTGACGGTGGGTGCAACAACGGGCCCGGTGGCAATATGCCCGGGCCCGTTGCTGGGTGCGTCGTGCGCGATGCGCGTTAGACGGCGAGGTCCTCGTAGAGCACCGTGGAGAAGTAGCGCTCGCCGAAGTCGGGGACGACGACCACGATCTTCTTGCCGGCGTTCTCCGGGCGCTTCGCGAGCTGCGTTGCGGCCCAGACGGCCGCGCCGCCCGAGATACCTGCGAGGATGCCCTCGTCGGTGCCGAGCGCGCGCGCCGTGGTGATGGAGTCGGCGAGCGCGACGTCGATCACCTCGTCGTACACCTCGCGGTTGAGGATCTCGGGAACGAAGTTCGCGCCGAGCCCCTGGATCTTGTGCGGGCCGGCGGTGCCCTCGGTGAGCAGGGGCGAGTCGATGGGCTCGACGGCGACAACCTGCACGCCGGGGTTCTGCTCCTTGAGGAAGCCGCCAGCGCCGGTGATCGTGCCGCCGGTGCCGATGCCGGCGACGAAGATGTCGACGGCGCCGTCGGTGTCGGCCCAGATCTCGGGGCCCGTGGTGGCGCGGTGGATCGCGGGGTTGGCCGGGTTGCCGAACTGGTTGGCGAGGATCGCGCCTGGCGTCTGCGCAACGATCTCCTCGGCCTTCGCGACCGCGCCCTTCATGCCGAGGGGGCCCTCGGTGAGCACGATCTCCGCGCCGTAGGCTGCGAGCAGCTTGCGGCGCTCGACGCTCATCGTCTCGGGCATCGTGAGGATCACCTTGTAGCCGCGCGCTGCGCCGACGAACGCGAGCGCGATGCCGGTGTTGCCGCTCGTTCCCTCGACGATCGTGCCGCCGGGCTGCAGCGCGCCCGACTGCTCCGCGGCGTCGATGATCGCGATGCCGATGCGGTCCTTCACGGAGCCGGCGGGGTTGTAGAACTCGAGCTTCGCGTAGACCTCGGCGTCAGCGTTTTCGGTGACGCGGTTGAGGCGCACGAGCGGGGTGTTGCCAAACGCCTGGGTGATGTTGTCGTGAATCCGTGCCATGACTTGTTGGACCTCCGGGATATCGAGTGCGGCAAATGAAAACTATAGCTCCACCTTATTGGAGAAGTATCTGCGAGTTATAGCCTGTGACGCCGCGTGACTCCGTGCGACGCCGGTGTGGCAGGGTTGAGGCGTGCATCTGCAGGAGAACACCCCCATTGCCGCCGCCCTCGCCGAGATCCGCGCCGCGCTCGAGTCCGCCGGCATCGAGGACCCTGCGGTGGACGCCGAGCTGATCCTCGGCCACGTGCTCGGCGTCTCGCGCGGGCGCGTGCAGGCGCTTGCCGTGCTGGGGGAGCGCCTCTCGGCGCCGCAGGCCGAGCGGGCAGCGCAGCTCGCCGAGGATCGCGCGAGCCGCGTCCCACTGCAGCACCTCACCGGGCGCGCGCCGTTCCGCGCGATCGAGCTCGCCGTCGGGCCCGGCGTCTTCGTGCCGCGCCCGGAAACGGAGACCGTCGCGCAGTTCGCCATCGACGCGTTGCAGCTCGCTCCGACGGCCGAGCCCATCGCGGTCGACCTCTGCACGGGCAGCGGCGCGATCGCGCTGTCGCTCGCGCACGAGGTGCCGAGCGCGCGCGTGTGGGCGCTCGAGAAGAGCCGGGACGCGCACGCGTGGGCGACGCGCAACGTCGCGGAGTGGGGCGATGGGCGGGTCGAGCTCGTGCAGGGCGACGTCGCCGAGCTCGCGCGCATCCCCGCGTTCGCGGCGCTCGCCGGCCGCGTGCACGTGCTCATCTCGAACCCGCCGTACGTGCCGGCCGACATGGTGCCGCGCGACCCCGAGGTGCGCGACCACGATCCCGAGCTCGCGCTCTACGGCGGGGACGATGGCCTCGACATCGTGCGCGTGATCAGTCGGGAGGCGCGCGCGCTCGTCATGCAGGGCGGGCTCCTCGTCCTCGAGCACGCCGAGCTCCAGGGCGCGGCCATTCGTGCGCTCCTCGCCGCGGACGGGTGGCGCGCGGCGGCAACGCACCAGGACCTCTCCGGCAGGGATCGCACCACCACCGCGCTCCGGTGAGCGCGCGCGGGCGACACCGCATCGCGCGGATCGCCAGCGCGCGGCCCCGGCGCACAGGGGCACAGGAGTAGAATCGGGCGCTATGTCCGAGGTCTTCGATTGCTCCGATCCGTCCCAGCTGCTCAGCGGCACGCGCACCGCGCGGCGTGCCATCGGGCAGGGGGGACTCGTCGTGCTCCCCACCGACACGGTGTACGGCGTCGCGGCCGACGCGTTCTCGCCCGAAGCGGTGCAGCGGCTGCTCGACGCGAAGGGGCGCGGTCGGCAGTCGCCGCCGCCGGTGCTGATCCCGAACACGGGAACGCTCGCGGCGCTCGCCGCTGAGGTGAGCGAGCCGCTCACCGCGCTCGCCGAGGCGTTCTGGCCGGGGCCGCTCACGATCGTGACGCACGCGAACCCCTCTCTCAGCTGGGATCTCGGCGAAACGCGCGGCACCGTCGCGCTGCGCATCCCGAATCACCCGCTCGCACTCGAGCTGCTGCAGGAGACCGGCCCGCTCGCCGTCTCCTCGGCGAACAAGACCGGTGAGCCGGCCGCGCGCACCGCTGCGGCAGCGCAGGAGATGCTCGGCGACAGCGTTGAGGTGTACCTGGAGGCCGGCGAGGCCGACGGCGATGGGGTCGCATCGACCATCATCGACGCGACGCAGCTCACCGCAGACGGCGGGTCGATCCGGATCCTGCGTGCCGGTGGCGTCACCCGCGAGGCGCTGGCCGAGCTCCTGCCCATGGTCACCGTCGAGGAGTAGCGTGCTGCCCTACCTCGTGGTCGTCGCGGTCGCGGCGCTCGTCACCGGCGCAGCGTCGTACGCGGTGCTGCGGCTGAGCCGACGCTTCCGGCTCGCGCCGCCGGTGCGCGCGCGCGACGTGCACCGCACCCCGACCCCGCGGCTCGGGGGAGTGGCGATGTTCGTCGGCGTGCTCGCGGCCTTCGCGCTCGCGAGCACGCAGCGCGAGTTCCACTCCCTGTTCAGCGGCGGCACGAAGATGTGGGCGCTCATCGGAGCCTGCGCGATCATCGCCCTGGTCGGGGTGCTCGACGATCTGCTCGACCTCGACTGGATGATCAAGCTCGCCGCCCAGCTCGCCGCGGCCGGGCTCCTGGCGTGGAACGGGGTGCAGATCGTCTCGCTGCCGTTCGGGGACGCGCTGATCGTCGGCTCGCCAGCGGTGAACTTCGCGCTGACGGTGTTCCTCATGACGCTCGTGATGAACGCGGTGAACTTCGTCGACGGGCTCGATGGGCTCGTCGCGGGCGTCGCGCTCATCGCCAACGCGCTCTTCTTCCTCTACACCCGCATCCTCAACGAGCAGACCGGGCGCGTCGACTCGGTGACGCTCGCGAGCCTCATCGCGGCCGTGCTCGTCGGCATCTGCGTCGGGTTCCTCCCGTTCAACTGGCACCGCGCGAAGATGTTCATGGGGGACACGGGCGCGCTGCTCGTCGGCCTGCTCATGGCCACCTCGACGGTCTCGGTGACGGGCCAGCTCAACCCGGCGTCGCTTGACGTCACCCTCGTGCTCGCGAGCTACATCCCGATCCTGCTCCCGGTCGCGGTGCTCGTGCTGCCGCTCGCCGACTTCACGCTCGCCGTCGTGCGGCGCATGAAGGCCGGCAAGAGCCCGTTCGAGGCCGATCGGCTCCACCTGCACCATCGCCTGCTCGACATGGGGCACTCTCCGGTGCAGGCCGTCTGCATCTTCTACCTCGGCACGGCGGTGCTCTCGGTCACCCTGCTGCTCGCGTTCACGATGCAGACCCTGCTCGTCCCCACGATCGTGCTCGTGCTCGGCACCGCGGCGTGCGCGCTGCTGCTGTTCTTCCCAGCGAGCCGGGTGCGCGCGCTCCTCGCTCAGCGCGGCTTGGTACCGTTGTTCCGGCGGGGGACTCCCGCTGACGCCCCGGACGCGGCAGCCGCGACCGGAGGCCCGCACAACGAAAGGACCTCCGAGTGAGCACTCCCGCGCAGCCCGAATCGCCGCGGACGCCCAGCACCCCTGAGAGCGGCCAGCGCGCCGCCGAGGAGTACCCCATGCCGGCCTCCCAGCCGATGCTGCTGCGCGGCGTGCGCTGGGGCATCATCACCACCGTCGTCGCGATGGCCGCGTTCGCCGGGATCGGCGCGGCGGTGAGCGGGGGACGCGGGCTCGCAGGCGGGCTCATCGGCGCGGCGATCGGCGGCGTGCTGCTGCTGATCACGGTGGGCAGCATCGCTTTCGCGAACCGATTCGTCGCGAGCCCCATGTACCTGCAGATCTTCTTCGGGATCGTGCTCGGTGCGTGGGTCGTGAAGCTCATCGGCTTCGTGGTCGCGGCGCTCCTGCTGCGCGATCAGCCCTGGCTCGATCCCAAGCTGCTCTTCATCGCGCTCGTCGCGACCGTGCTCGCGTCGATCGTGATCGACGTGATTATCGTCGCCCGCGCGCGCGTGCCGTACGTGGCGGAGGCCCCGTAGGGGGTCCCCGTGGCAAAAAGTCCAAAATTTCACACAAATTCCTGCCGCCAGGCCGTCCCTCAAGTTTCGCTCGGGGTGAAATGTTGTTAGGATAAATTCGTTCCCTGCCGGGCTGCGGTGCTGATCTGAGTGCCCGCTGGCGCCGGGGGCACGACCATCGTTCGAAGCCGTGCGGCTCAGCCGCACCCCGAATCAGGAGAATGGCGCTGTTCGCTAACGCTATGCACCTCGTTGCCCCCGGACTCGTCCGCACTGAAGAGGGCGGCTTCCACGGCCCTACCCTCGCCGATTTCTTCCCGCCGGCGGTGCTCTTCGAGGGCACTCCGTTCGAGATGAACCGCATCATGATCATCCGCGTGATCATGGTGCTCGTCCTCCTGCTGCTGTTCTGGCTCGGCACGCGCAACCTGCGTGTCATCCCGGGCCGCGCGCAGGGCGTGCTCGAGTTCGCGCTCGACTTCGTGCGCAAGAACGTGATCGAGGAGCAGCTCGGAGTCAAGGAGGGCCGCCGCTTCGCGCCCCTGCTGATGACGATCTTCTTCCTCGTCTTCGCGTTCAACATCACGGGCGTGATCCCCGGCTTCAACATCGCGGCCTCTTCGGTGGTGGGCTTCCCGATCTTCATGGCAGTGGTCGCATACATCGCGTTCATCTATGCCGGTCTCAAGAAGCACCCGGGCAAGTTCCTGAAGAACTCCCTCTTCCCGGCGGGCGTCCCCAAGGTCATGTACCTCCTCGTCACCCCGGTCGAGTTCCTCTCGACCTTCGTGATGCGCCCGGTTACGCTCGCGCTGCGACTCCTCATGAACATGCTCGTCGGTCACATGATCCTCGTGCTGCTCTTCGCCGCGACGAACTTCTTCGTCACCCAGGCCGGCGGGCTCTTCCCGCTGCTCGGTGCCGGCACCTTCGCCTTCGGCTTCGCGTTCACGCTCTTCGAGGTGTTCGTGTCGGGCCTGCAGGCGTACGTCTTTACTCTGCTCACCGCTCTGTACATCCAGCTCGCGCTGGCCGAAGAGCACTAAAACCTCTGGGTTCGGCAACCGCCGCGCTCTTATACGGAAGGAAACACATACTGTGTCTGTTCTCGCTGAAATCTCGGGCAACATTGCAACCGTCGGCTACGGCCTCGCAGCCATCGGCCCGGCCATCGGTGTGGCCATCGTCGTCGGCAAGACCATTGAGAGCACCGCTCGCCAGCCCGAGCTGGCCGGCAAGCTCCAGGGCATGATGTGGATCGGTATCGCCTTCACCGAGATGCTCGCGCTCATCGGTGTTGCGACGTACTTCATCTTCAGCTAAACGTCCACCTTTCCCTAGTCTCGAAAGGGAGGCACGATGAATTCCGCAGTGCAGATCGCTGCAGAGAGCGCGCCGAACCCGCTGCTCCCAGCGACGTATGACATCGTCTGGTCGGCGATTGCGTTTATCATCATCCTCATCGCGTTCTGGAAGGTCTTCCTTCCCAAGGTGCAGGTCATGCTTGACGCTCGCGCCGAAGCGATTGAGGGCAACATCGCCAAGGCCGACGAGGCTCAGGCGAAGGCTGAGGCGGCGCTGCAGGAGTACACCGCGCAGCTCGCGAGCGCCCGTCAGGAAGCCGGCGAGATCCGAGAGGCCGCCCGCGCGGATGCCTCGAAGATCGTTGCCAAGGCGCAGGATGACGCGACCGCCGAGCAGGCACGCATCACCCACGCAGCACAGGTGCAGATCGAAGCGGAGCGCCAGAGCGCTGTTGTTTCGCTCCGCAAGGATGTCGGATCGCTCGCGATCGACCTCGCCTCGAGCGTGGTCGGCGAGTCCCTCACCGACGATCAGAAGGCGTCCGCTCTCGTGGACCGTTTCCTCGCTGATCTCGAAGCATCCGAGAAGGCGGCTCAGTAATGGGCAGCGCGTCACGCGAAGCACTGGCTCAGGCTCGGACCGCGATCACTGGGCGTCTCGCTCAGAGCGCCGGCTCCGAGCTGCTGCAGGCCGCAAGCCGGCTCGCTGAGAACCCGGCACTCGCCGCGGCCCTCGGCGACGCCGCTGCACCGGCCGAGGCGAAGGCCCAGGTCGTTGAGCGGCTCTTCGGCGGGTTCTCCGCGGGCGCGCGCTCGGTGCTGTCCGCAGCCGCCCAGGGCCGCTGGTCGAACGTCGACGAGTTCGTCGAGGGTGTTGAGGAGCTCGGCCTGCGCGCCGAGAGCGTCTCCAACGCCGAGCTGTCCGACGAGCTGCTCGCGGTCGCCGACCTCGTGTCGAGCAACCACGAGCTGCAGCTCAGCCTCGGCAGCAAGCTCGCCGATCCGGCCGGCAAGGTCGCGCTCGTGCAGAGCCTGCTGACCGGCAGGGTGTCGGCGCCGTCCACCCAGGTGGTCAGCTACCTCGTCGCGAACTCGCGCGGGCGTCGCCTCGACACGCTGCTCCGCACCGGCGCGCGCGTCGCTGCTGACCAGGCTGGCTCCGAGCTCGCCACCGTGACCGTCGCCGCCCCGCTCTCCGCGGAGCAGCAGACGCGTCTCGCACGTGCGCTCGAGCAGACCGCAGGCCGTCCGGTGAAGATCACCACCGTGGTCGACCCCGCCCTCGTCGGCGGCATCCGGATCCAGATCGCCGACGACATCATCGACGGCAGCGTTCGCGCTCGCCTCGAGGATCTGCGTCAGCAGCTCGCAGCCTAGAGCACCTACTTTTTACCCCCGGGGGCGGCGCTTCCGGAACAGACAGAGGAAACGAAATGGCAGAACTCTCCATCAGCCCGGACGAGATCCGGAATGCGCTGAAAGACTTCGCAGCGTCGTACGAACCGACCCAGGCGGGCAAGACCGAGGTCGGCACCGTTGTGGACGCCGCTGACGGTATCGCACACGTCGCGGGCCTCCCCGGCGTGATGGCGAACGAGCTGGTCCGCTTCGCGGACGGCACCCTGGGCCTCGCCCAGAACCTCGAGGAAGACGAGATCGGCGTCGTGGTGCTCGGTGAGTTCACCGACATCGCAGAGGGCCAGCCCGTCACCCGCACGGGCGAGGTGCTCTCGGTTCCCGTCGGTGAGGGCTACCTCGGCCGCGTGGTCGACCCGCTCGGCAACCCGATCGATGGTCTCGGCGAGATCGCAGCGGTCGAGGGCCGCCGCGCGCTCGAGCTCCAGGCACCCGGCGTCATGCAGCGTAAGTCGGTGCACGAGCCGCTGCAGACCGGCATCAAGGCGATCGACGCGATGATCCCCGTTGGCCGTGGCCAGCGTCAGCTCATCATCGGCGACCGCCAGACCGGTAAGACCGCCATCGCGATCGACACGATCATCAACCAGAAGGCCAACTGGGAGTCGGGCGACAAGACGAAGCAGGTTCGCTGCATCTACGTCGCGATCGGCCAGAAGGGCTCGACCATCGCTTCGGTGAAGGGCGCGCTCGAGGAGGCCGGCGCGATGGAGTACACCACCATCGTCGCGTCGCCGGCTTCGGATCCCGCCGGCTTCAAGTACCTCGCACCGTACACCGGCTCGGCGATCGGCCAGCACTGGATGTACGACGGCAAGCACGTCCTCATCATCTTTGATGATCTGTCGAAGCAGGCCGAGGCCTACCGTGCCGTGTCGCTGCTCCTCCGTCGTCCGCCGGGGCGCGAGGCGTACCCCGGCGACGTATTCTACCTGCACTCCCGCCTGCTGGAGCGTTGCGCGAAGCTCTCCGACGAGCTCGGCGCGGGTTCGATGACCGGTCTCCCGATCATCGAGACGAAGGCCAACGACGTCTCGGCGTACATTCCGACCAACGTGATCTCGATCACCGACGGCCAGATCTTCCTCCAGTCGGATCTGTTCAACGCGAACCAGCGCCCCGCGGTCGACGTGGGTATCTCGGTCTCGCGAGTCGGCGGCGACGCGCAGGTCAAGTCGATCAAGAAGGTGTCGGGCACCCTGAAGCTCGAGCTCGCGCAGTACCGCGCACTCGAGGCCTTCGCGATGTTCGCTTCGGATCTCGACGCGGCAAGCCGCAAGCAGCTCGAGCGTGGCGCACGCCTCACCGAGCTCCTCAAGCAGCCGCAGTACACCCCGTACCCGGTCGAGGAGCAGACGGTCTCGATCTGGGCTGGCACCAAGGGCTTCCTCGATGAGGTTCCCGTTGAGGACATCCTCCGCTTCGAGCGCGAGTTCCTCGACTACCTTGGCCGCAACTCGGAGGCGCTCGCGACGCTTCGCTCGACCAACGTGCTCGACGACGACACCGTCGCTGAGATCACCACGCAGATCGAGAAGTTCAAGAGCGAGTTCCGCACCTCTGCAGGAAAGACCCTGAACGAGCAGTTCGAGCAGCTCGACGAGGCCGAGATCAAGCAGGAGCAGCTGGTCGTCAAGAAGTAGTGCGCTGTCCGGTGGGGGCTCCCAGCCCCCACCGGCACCACCGCTTGATCAGTAAGCCCCGACCACTACAGGAGAGACATGGGAGCGCAACTTCGGGTCTACCGGCAGAAAATTCGTTCTGCCCAGACGACCAAGAAGATCACCCGTGCGATGGAGCTGATCGCAGCCTCTCGCATTCAGAAGGCGAAGGCACGTGTCGAAGCTTCGACGCCCTACGCCACCGCGATCACCCGCGCCGTTTCGGCCGTTGCGACGCACTCGGACACCGATCACCCGCTGCTCACCGAGGCCGAAACGGTCGAGCGCGCAGCAGTGGTCATCTTCACCTCTGACCGCGGCCTCGCTGGCGCGTTCAACTCGCAGGTGCTGCGCGAGGCCGAGGAGCTCTCCGAGCTGCTCCGTGCCGAGGGCAAGGACGTCGTCTACTACCTCATCGGCCGCAAGGCGCAGGGGTACTTCGCGTTCCGACGTCGCGCGTCGGAGCGGATCTGGGCCGGCGACACCGAGAACCCCACCTTCGAGACCGCGAAGGAGGTCTCCGAGGCGCTCCTCGAGGTCTTCGGTCGCGAGGCCTCCGAGGGCGGCGCTCAGGAGCTGCACCTGGTGTACAACCGCTTCGTGAGCATGGTCAGCCAGGTCCCCGAGGTGCACCGACTCCTGCCGCTGCAGGTGGTTGAGGGCGTCGCGGAGCCGACGGCGGAGCCCGCACCGCTGTACGAGTTCGAGCCCGAGCCCGATCTCGTGCTGGAGCAGTTGCTTCCCGCCTATATCGAGTCGCGCATCTTCAACGCGATGCTCGAGTCGGCCGCCGCGAAGCACGCAGCGACCCAGAAGGCGATGAAGTCGGCAAGCGACAACGCCGACACGCTGATCCGCGACTACACCCGCCTCGCGAACAACGCTCGCCAGGCCGAAATCACCCAGCAGATTTCCGAGATCGTCGGCGGCGCTGACGCGCTGTCAAGCTAATCTGAAGCACGAAGAGAGAGAATCATGACCGAATCCGCCGCTGTGGCGACTGAGGCTGCCGCACAGGTCATCGGGCGCATTGCCCGCGTGACCGGCCCCGTCGTCGACATCGAGTTCCCGCACGACGCGATCCCCGCTGTCTACAACGCGCTCCAGACCACCGTCGACTTCGGTGACGGCCAGGAGCCCCTGAAGCTCGTCCTCGAGGTTGCGCAGCACCTCGGCGACAACCTGGTTCGCGCCATCGCCCTGAAGCCCACCGACGGTCTCGTCCGTGGCCAGGAGGTCTTCGACACCGGTGAGTCGATCACCGTTCCCGTCGGCGACATCACCAAGGGCAAGGTGTTCAACGTCACCGGTGATGTGCTCAACCTCCCCGAGGGCGAGACCATCGAGGTCACCGAGCGCTGGAGCATCCACCGCACCCCGCCGGCCTTCGACCAGCTCGAGTCGAAGACGCAGCTCTTCGAGACCGGCATCAAGTCGATCGACCTCCTCACCCCCTACGTGCAGGGCGGCAAGATCGGTCTGTTCGGTGGCGCAGGCGTCGGCAAGACCGTCCTCATCCAGGAGATGATCCAGCGTGTTGCGCAGGATCACGGTGGTGTGTCGGTGTTCGCTGGTGTCGGCGAGCGCACCCGTGAGGGCAACGACCTCATCCACGAGATGGACGAGGCCGGCGTCTTCGACAAGACCGCGCTCGTGTTCGGCCAGATGGACGAGCCGCCGGGGACCCGTCTCCGCGTCGCGCTCTCGGCTCTCACCATGGCTGAGTACTTCCGCGATGTGCAGAAGCAGGACGTCCTCCTCTTCATCGACAACATCTTCCGCTTCACGCAGGCCGGTTCCGAGGTCTCGACGCTGCTCGGCCGCATGCCCTCCGCTGTGGGCTACCAGCCGAACCTCGCCGACGAGATGGGCATCCTCCAGGAGCGCATCACCTCGACCCGCGGTCACTCGATCACCTCGCTGCAGGCGATCTACGTCCCCGCGGACGACTACACCGACCCGGCTCCCGCGACCACGTTCGCACACCTCGACGCCACCACCGAGCTCTCGCGTGAGATCGCGTCGAAGGGCCTGTACCCGGCGATCGATCCGCTGACCTCGTCCAGCCGCATCATGGACCCCCGCTACTTGGGCGCCGACCACTACCGCGTCGCGACCACGGTCAAGCAGATCCTCCAGAAGAACAAGGAGCTCCAGGAGATCATCGCGATCCTGGGTGTCGACGAGCTCTCCGAAGAGGACAAGATCACGGTATCGCGCGCACGTCGCATCCAGCAGTTCCTCTCGCAGAACACCTACATGGCGAAGAAGTTCACCGGTGTCGAGGGCTCCACGGTTCCCCTCAAGGAGACCATCGAGTCGTTCGACGCCATCGCCAAGGGCGAGTTCGACCACGTTGCCGAGCAGGCGTTCTTCAACGTCGGCGCGATCAGCGACGTCGAGGAGAAGTGGGCTCAGATGCAGAAGGACATGGCCTAAGCCATGGCTTCGCTGAACGTGAGTGTCGTCTCGGCCGACCGCGAGGTCTGGACGGGCGAAGCCTCCCAGGTCGTCGCACGGACGGTCGAGGGCGAGATCGGCATTCTCGCGGGCCACGAGCCGCTCCTGGCACTGCTGGGCGCCGGCGAGGTCCGCGTGACCACCGGCTCCGGTGAGAAGGTGACGGTCGACGCGGAGGGCGGGTTCCTCTCCGTTGATCACGACACCGTGACCATCGTTGCTGGCAAGGCGACGCTCGCCTAGCGAGCCGCCGCACACGAGTTCGAGGCCGGCGGCCACCCTGCGGGGTGAGCCGACCGGCCTCGAGCCGTTTTCGCGGTCACCGGGTCCGGCACTCGGTGACGCACGCCCCACACCCCGAAAGGCTCCCGTGCTGATCCTGCTCCCACCGTCCGAGACGAAGCGCCAGGGCGGCGCCGGGACCTTCGCGCCCGAGCGACTGCGCCACCACGACGCGCTGGGGGAGGCGCGCGCCTCCGTGCGCACCGCGCTCGAGCAGCTCAGCGAGGATCCCGTCGCGGCGGCGAAGGCGCTGAAGCTCGGCGTGAAGAACGGCGCGGAGCGCGAGCACAACCTCGTGTTGCGCGACAGCGGCGTGCTCCCCGCGATCGAGCGATACACCGGCGTGCTGTACGACGCGCTCGACGCGGAGTCGCTCGACGCCTCGGCTCGCGACTGGCTCGACGCGCACGTCGCCGTCCAGTCGGCGCTCTTCGGCCTGATCGGCGCGGGCGAGGAGATCCCCGCGTACCGGCTCTCCGCAGGCTCACGGCTGCCGCAGCTCGGGGCGCCGCTCAAGCGCGTTTGGGGGCGCGCGCACGCGGTGCTGCCGTGGGAGGACGCCGGCCTGGTGCTCGACCTCCGTTCCAAGGACTACGCGGCCCTCGCGCCCGTTCCCGCAGGTCGCGGCTGGTTCCTGCACGTCGCGCAGCGCGGTGAGGACGGTGCCGTGCGCGCGCTCAACCACTTCAATAAGGCCGCGAAGGGCGACCTCGTGCGGCGGCTGGCCCGATCCGGCGCAGCGTTTTCTGAGGTCGCGGAGGTGCTCGACTGGGCCAGCTCCGTCGACCTGGAGCTCACCGCCGACCCGACCGCTCGGGAACTCACCCTGATCACCGAGCTGGGCGCGTCAGGGGCGGCGTCGGCGCGGGCCGCTCGGGCGCGGTAGGATACTCGGGTGCTCACGAGGTGGAAGCGATGACCGTGCGCGGGGAGAATGGCTCCCGGCGCCGTTTGCGTTACCGTCCGGACTCCGAGCTTGAGGTCGAGCTCTCGTGGTGCGGGGTGACCGACGTCGGTCGGCGTCGCGAAACCAACCAGGACAGCTACGTCACGATCCCGCCAGTCTTCGCCGTGGCCGACGGTATGGGCGGCCACTCCGCCGGCGAGGTGGCCTCCGCCGCCGTCGTGCGCAGGCTCGCGGAGCTCGGGGGCAACCCGACCGTGCTCGAGGGCGACATCGACAGCATGCTCTCCGACGCGGTCGACGACATCGAACTCGACGCCGGTGAGACCGAGCTCGGGGCCGGCACGACCGTGACCGGTGTGTGCTTCGGCTCGTCCGAGGCGCCGACGTGGACCGTCTTCAACATCGGCGACTCGCGCGTCTACCAGTACTTCAAGGGCGCGCTCAGCCAGATCACCGTCGACCACTCCGTCGTGCAGCACCTCATCGACACCGGCGCGATCACCGAGGAGGAGGCGGAGACGCATCCGCACGCCAACGTGATCACGCGCGCCGTCGGCTTCAACGAGGCGCCGATCCCCGACTACACGTCGCTCGCGTTGATCCCCGGCCAGCGGCTGCTCATCTGCTCCGACGGGCTCACCAAGGAACTCACCGACATCGGGATCCAGCACTTCCTTGCCACGCAGCGCACCGCGGAGGACGCGGCCCGCATGCTCGTGCAGCAGGCGGTCGAGAACGCCGGGCGCGACAACGTGACCGCCATCGTGATCGACGTGCACGCCGTCGGCGACGTGATCGACACCGGGAGCGTCGAGTCCGTCGGTCTCTCGCTCGACGAGCTCGTCGACGCCGAGGTGGACACCGAGCCGGTGCCGGTGCCCACCGAGGGCAGCTAGCCGCGCCGCCGGAGCGCGAGGATCGCGACCGTCACCGCTGCCGTGCACCACGCGAGCACGAGCAGCAGATCGCTGCCCGACGTCGTGAAGTCGTTCCCTGCGAGCCCCGCGCGCATGAGGTTCGCCATCGACTCGATCGGCAGCACGGTGTGCGCCGCGCGCAGCCACCCAGGCAGATTCTCCGCGGGAAAGCTCACGGGGGAGAACAGCAGGAGCAGGAACACGAGCAACTGGGTGAGCAGCTGGGCGACAACGGGCGGCAGTAGCACCGCGAACGCGTAGCCGATCGCGGCAGCCGTGAGCGAGATGAGCAGGGCGACCGGCACGATCCACGGCTGGATCGCGTACGCGATGTCGTACCGCAGCGCGCCGGCGAGCGCGCCGAGCACGAGCCCGGGGAGCGCGAGCAGCGTCCACACCGTGAGATCCGCGATGAGGAACGCCGCGCGCGGCACCGGCAGCGTGCGCAGCCAGTCCGCGCTGCCCTCCGTGCGCGACTGCGCCATGAGCTGCGGGGTCATGACGAGGCCCACCGTGATGAGCGTGATCGTCGGTGCGCCGGTGGCGAGGAAGAGGGCGGCCTGCGGCTGCACGTCCCCGATCAGGATCCCGTAACCCAGCACCGTTGAGACCGCGAGCGCGGTCTGCACCACCACCATGAGCGGGAGGAACTGGGCCTGACGGCGGAGCTGCCAGACGAGCAGGAAGCGGGCGCTCGCGAGCCCGCCGAGCGCCGTGGTGCGCCGGGTGGGTGCGGGATCGTGGGTGGGGTGTGAGAGGCGTGTGTGGTGTGTTGTGGCGTGGTGGGTGCTCATGCTGCGTCCTCCGATTCCGAACCGACGAGTTCCAGATACGCGTCCTCGAGCGATGGGGGTGTGAGCGCGAAGCGCTCGATCCTGCCCTGGTGCTGCTCCTGCTGGGCCCACTCGACCGCGTGTGCGCTGCGCGCCGCTGGCACCGCGACGGTCGTGCGGCCGCCGCCCGAGCTGATCACCGCGAGCCCAGTGGGCAGTTGCGGGAGGTGCGGGGTATCCAGTTCGAGGAGCAGCTGATCGCTGAGGTGCGCGGTGAGCTGCGCCGGGGTGCCGCTCGCGAGCGTTCTGCCGCGGTCGAGCACAATGAGCTCGTCGACTGCGCGCTCCGCCTCGCGGACGTTGTGGGTGACGAGCAGCACGGCCGCGCCCTCCGCAGCGGTGGCGCGGATCGCGTTCCAGAGGAGTCGGCGTCTGGCCGGGTCGACGTCGTTGGTTGGCTCGTCGAGGATCACGAGCGCGCCGGGGCGCACCGCCGTCATGCAGAACGCGGTGAGCCTCGCCACGCCGCCCGAGACCTTCTCCGCTGGGGTGTCGGCCCAGGGGCCGAGGTCGAGCGCGTCGAGCAGCTCGGCCGTGCGGGAGCGCACCTCGCGCTGACCGCCGCCGCGGATCCGTCCGACGAGCTCGATCGCCGCGCGCGGTGTGAGGCCGGTGATGGGCACGTTGGCCTGCGCCTGCACGGATACGAGTTCGCGGGCGCGCGCCGGTTGGGCGATCGCGTCGATCCCCGCGAGTGAGATGGTCCCGGAGTCGGGTCGGAGGAGCCCGACGATCTGGTTGACCAGGGTGGTCTTTCCAGCCCCGTTGTGGCCGAGCACGCCGAGCACGCGTCCGGGGTGCGCCGTGAGAGTGATCCCGTCGTTCGCCGGCGCGCTGCGCCTGCGATAGCGCTTCACGAGGTCGGTGATTTCGAGGACGGGGGAGGTGGACGCGTCGCGGTGCGGGGGTGTTCCGCGGGGGGCTAGCGGGGGCGCTCCGCCGGAGTGCGGTGACGTTGCTGGGGGTGGGGGCATGGCGTGCATGGGGGTCCTCTCGGCATCGGGATGCTGGTGAGTATGAACATACCCAAGAGTATCTAGGTGCACAATCGGGATTCCCGTAAGTATTTTTCCGGTCGTCCTCACGCTAGACTGCTGGCATGGCGACACAGCACGGGAGTCCGGACTCCGCGGGACACGGCGAGCAGAAGCTCCGCGACGCGGCGAAGGCGCTTGCCGAGGCGGCGGGCCAGCTGGGGCAGAGCCTCGGCGTGGCCGGCGCGTCGGCTGAGACCGGGGTGACGAAAGGGCTCCTCGCCGCGGCGCAGGCGCTCGCGCAGGCAAGCGCCTGGGTCGAGCAGCGCGCCAAGCCGCTGAGCACGCGAGAGCAATTGCTGGTGCAGGCGGCCAGGCTCTTCGCCGAGCGCGGTTTTTCCGGGGTGTCGCTCGAGGACATCGCGCAGGCGGCGGGCTTCACGAAGGGGGCCGTGTACAGCCACTTCGGTTCAAAGGAGCAGGTGTTCCTCGCGGCGGTGCGGCACACGGTCGAGCGGATGGAGGAGGAGCTCGCGGCGGCCGAGGCTGACATAGCTGCGGGCGCCGCTGTGGCTCCAGACGCGGGCGGAGGCGAGGGCGAGGGCGAGGCGGCTGCGGGGGATACCGCTGCCTCGGAGACCGCCGCTGGCGACACCGCGGCGGCCGGCCTGTTCTCGGATTCCGCGCACGCGCGAGCGGAGCTTGCCTCGGCGACGACGCTGGGCATTGAGGCCCTGCTGTTCGGGCGGCGGGTGCCCGAGCACCGCGCGGAGGTGCGCGAGTTGAGTGCGGCGCTGATCTCCGTGCTCGTGCGGGCTGACGAGCGGCTGCGTGACGACTCCGCGGACTCCGGGGAGCGGGTGCTGGCGCGCGAGGAGTCCCGCTTCGCGGTGCTCGCGCTCCGCGCGCTGCTCGCGGGTATCGCTGACCAGGACTAGCGCCCCGCGCCCCGCGTCTGCCCTTCATCCCATCCCTGCGCCCCTGCACCCCACCGCCCGCCCCCCCACGCACGGAGAAATCTGATATTTCGGACGCCGCGTGGGTTTCCGCTCCGAGACTTGCGATTTCTCCGTGTGAAAGCGGGTGGGCGCAGGTGAATGCAGGCTGGCCCGGGCGAGGCTCGGGCGTGTGCCGCGGGCGAGCAGTCAGAGGGGTCACCGTAGAACGCGGAGAAATCTGGAATCTCGGAGGCGTGCCCGCGAAAGGGTCCGAGAATTGCGATTTCTCCGAGTGTGGGGGTGCGCGGAGCGGGAGGGGACCGAGCGGGACTGGACAGGGCTGGAAGAGACCGATCGGAGCGAGCAGGGGACGCACCTCACACCACCCACACCACCTCACACCACCTCACACCACCCACACCACCTCACGCCGCCCACACCACACCCCCACAAACGACCGAGTGCCCGGACCCCCTCGGGGCCCGGGCACTCGGTGCGGTGCAGGAAGGCTACGCGCCAGCGGCGGTGAACGCCGCGTCGAGCACGCTCACCACGTCTTCCAGCAGCTCGTCGCTCGTCTTGAGCGACGGCAGGAAACGGATCGCCTGGTTGTGGACGCCCGAGCTGAGCAGCAGCACGCCCTGCTGAGCGGCGAAGTCGATCACCTGTGCGACGAGCTCGGGGTTCGGCGTCAGCGTGCCGGGCTGCACGACCTCGATCGCGAGCATCGCACCCTTGCCGCGCACCTCGGCGATGGCCGGGTGAGCCGCCTTCAGGCGCTCCAGGCCGGCGCCAAAGACGCGCTCGATCCGCTGCGCCTCGGCGAGGAGGCCCTGCGACTCGATCTGCTCGAACACGGCAACCGCTGCCGCGCACGAGACCGGGTTGCCGCCGAAGGTGCCGCCGAGCCCGCCGGGCTGCGACTTGTCCATGATCTCGGCGCGGCCGGTGATCCCGGCGAGCGGCAGGCCGCCCGCGATGCCCTTCGCCGAGAGCACGATGTCGGGCTGCACGCCGAACTGCTCGATCGAGAACACGGTGCCCGTGCGTGCCATACCGGCCTGCACCTCGTCGGCGATGAAGACGATGCCGTTCGCGCGGCACCACTCGGCGAGCGCGGGCAGGAAGCCGTCGGCTGGGACGATGAAGCCGCCCTCGCCCTGGATCGGCTCGACGACGAGGCAGGCGAGATCCTCAGCGCCGGCGGTCTTCTCCAGGTGTGCGATGGTGCGCGCGGCAGCCTCGGCGCCACTCAGCCCGTCCTGCAGCGGGTAGGAGTTCGGCGCCTTGTAGATGTCGCCGGCGCGCGGGCCGTAGCCGAGCGCGTAGGGCGCGGCCTTGTGGTTCATGCTCGAGGTCAGCATGGTGCGGCCGTGGTAGGCGTGCTCGAGCACGGCGACGCCGGGGCGGCCGGTGTACTTGCGCGCGATCTTGACGCCATTCTCCACGGCCTCAGCGCCCGAGTTCATGAGGAGCGTCTTGTACGGGGCATCCGCGGTGGATCCCGGCACGTGCTGTGCGAGATGCTCGGCGACCTGCACGTACGGCTCATACGGCGTCATCGTGAAGAGTGTGTGCGTCACCTTCTGCAGCTGTGCGGTTGCCGCTGCGACGACCGCGTCGTCGGTGTGACCGATCGTGGTGACTCCGATGCCACCGCACACGTCAATGATGTGGTTTCCATCGACATCGACCAGGATCGAGTCGTGCGCGCGCTCGATGTAGACGGGGAGCACGCTGTGCACCCCGGGCGGGACGACGGCCTGCCGCCGAGCGTGGATGGCCTGGGAGCGAGGCCCAGGGATCTCGGTGACGACGCGGCGCGTTTGGGGGACGGTGGTCTCCTGCTGCGACGCCTCAGAACTGACAGGTGCTTCGATGGTGCCTTCGGTCATGAACTCGATACTACTCCCGGGTCCAGTGACGGGGGTGCGAGCTACCATGAATCTATGAAAGACGTGCACGAGTACCGGGTCGGCGTTGAATGGGTGGGCAACCGCGGATCCGGCACGAGCGGGTATCGCGAGTACGGTCGTGAGCTCCTCATCCATGCCGCTGAGAAGGATCCGCTTGCGGGATCCGCAGACCCAACGTTTCACGGCAACGCGGAGCGGTGGAACCCGGAGGAGTTGCTCGTCGCGGCGCTCGCGCAGTGCCACATGCTCTCCTACCTCCATATGGCGGTGCGCGCCGGCGTGGTGGTGACGGCGTACGAGGACGCGGCGTCCGGCACGATGCGCCAGGCCGGGTTGGGCGGCGCGTTCGAGGAGGTCGTGCTCCGGCCGCGTGTCACCGTCGCCGAGGCGAGCATGATCGAGGCGGCGCGCGCCGCACACGCGGAGGCCCGCGCGGTCTGCTTCATCGCGAACTCCGTCAACTTCCCCGTGCGGCACGAGCCGGAGATCCTGATCGCTGACGCGGCTGAGGACGCCGAGCTGTAACACGGGGCGCAAGCCGCCGTGGAGCGAATAGACTGGTGGGTATGCCCAAGACCCCGTCGTTCTCTGTCTCCACCCCGATCTTCTACGTCAACGATGCCCCGCACATCGGACATGCGTACACCGAGGTGGCCGCCGACGTGCTTGCGCGCTGGCACCGCCAGGCGGGCGACGACACGTTCTTCCTCACCGGCACCGACGAGCACGGCCAGAAGATCCTGCGCACCGCGACCGCCAACGGGGTTGCGCCGAAGGAGTGGGCGGATCGCCTCGTTGAGACGGCATGGAAGCCGCTGCTCGACACGATCAACATCTCGAACGACGATTTCATTCGCACCACCGACGCGCGCCACGAGGCCGGTGTCGCCGTGTTCCTGCAGAAGCTGTACGACGATGGGCACGTGTACGCTGGCGAGTTCGAGGCGCTGTACTGCGTCGGCTGTGAGGAGTTCAAGCCGAAGAGCGAGATCGTCGACGGGGAGGGCGCGTTCGAGGGCGAGAAGGTCTGCGCGATCCACTCGAAGCCGCTCGAACTGCTGCAGGAGAAGAACTACTTCTTCAAGATGAGCGCGTTCCAGGATCGCCTGCTCGCGCTCTACGAGGAGCACCCCGAGTTCGTGCAGCCGGCGAGCGCGCGCAACGAGGTCATCGCATTCGTGCAGCAGGGGCTCGAGGATCTCTCGATCTCGCGGACCTCCTTTGACTGGGGCGTTCCGATCCCGTGGGACTCCTCGCACGTCACCTACGTGTGGTTCGACGCGCTGCTGAACTACATCACCGCGCGCGGCTACGGCGCGAACCCCGCGGATCCCACCGCTGATCTGCGGCACTGGCCCTCGGTGCAGATCGTTGGCAAGGACATTCTCCGTTTCCACGCGGTGATCTGGCCGGCCATGCTCATGGCGGCAGGGCTTGACGTGCCGACGAACGTGTTCGCGCACGGCTGGCTGCTGGTCGGCGGCGAGAAGATGTCGAAGTCGAAGCTCACCGGAATCGCGCCGAACGAGATCACCGACACGTTCGGTGCCGACGCGTTCCGCTACTACTTCATGCGCGCGGTCTCCTTTGGCCAGGACGGCTCGTTCAGCTGGGAGGACCTCGCGGCCCGCTACCACGCGGAGCTCGCCAACGGCTTCGGCAACCTCGCGAGCCGCGTGCTCGCGATGAACGCGAAGTACTTCGATGCTCGTGTGCCGGAGGCCGGCGCCGAGACCGCAGCTGACGCCGCGATCCGCGAGCTCGCGGCGAGTGTCGCGAGCCGCGCCGACGAGCGGATCGAGGCGTTCGCGATCCACGAGGCGATTGCCGCGATCTGGGAGCTGGTCGATGCGCTGAACGGCTACATCACCGAGCAGGAGCCCTGGGCGCTCGCGAAGGATCCCGCACAGCGTGAGCGCCTCAGCACGGTGCTTTACACCACGAGCGAGGGGCTGCGCGTGCTCGCCGAGCTGCTCGCACCGGTGGTCCCCGAAGCCACCGCGAAGCTCTGGACCGCGCTCGGCGCGGAGGAGACGCTCGGCGCGCTCGCGGCGCAGCCGATCCGCGAGGCTGGCGCGTGGGGTCGACTCCCCGCTGGCACGCAGCAGCACGCACTCGCCGTGCTGTTCCCGCGCATTGAGGCTGAGATGCCCACCACGGGCGGTGCCGCGAAGTGAGTACCGACACTCCAGCTCCCGGCCTGCGGAAGCGGGTCGGGGCGCCTGGGCGCGATCTGACGCGCCCTGCGGCACCGGAACCCTTGCCCGTACCGCTCTACGACAACCACACGCACCTGGAGTTCGAGGATGGGATCGACCAGCTCGAGCCCCTCGAATCGCTCGATCGGGCTGCCGCGGTTGGCGTGCGCGGCGTGGTGCAGGTCGGCACCGACCTCGAAACGAGCCGGTGGAGCGCCCAGCTCGCCGCGAGCGATCCGCGCGTGCTCGCCGCCGTTGCGCTGCACCCGAACGAAGCGCCGAAGCTGTTTGCGCGCGGCGAGCTGAGCGCGCACCTTTCGGAGATCTCGCGTCTCGCAGCTGAACCGCGCGTGCGCGCGGTCGGTGAGACCGGCCTCGACTTCTTCCGCACGGGGGAGGACGGGCGCGAAGCGCAGATCGAGGCGTTCGAAACGCACATCGAGATCGCGAAGGCGAACGGGATCGCGCTGCAGATCCACGACCGTGACGCGCACGACGAGGTCGTCGCGACGCTCACCCGGGTCGGCGCCCCCGAGCGCACGGTGTTCCACTGCTTCTCCGGGGACGCGCGGCTCGCGCGCATCTGCAACGAGCACGGCTGGTACATGTCGTTCGCCGGCACGACGACGTTCAAGAATGCGCCGGCGCTGCGCGAGGCGCTCGCGGTCGCGCGGCCCGAGTTGATCCTCGCCGAGACCGACGCGCCGTTCCTCACCCCGGAGCCGCATCGCGGGCGCCCCAACGCGCCCTACCTGCTGCCGGTCACCGTGCGGCGCATGGCCGAGTCGCTCGAGCTGCCCCTCGCGGAGCTCTGCACGCAGATCGCGGCGAACACCGAGCGCGTGTATGGCTCTTGGGATCCCGTGGAGGACGCCGCGTGAGCGGGGCCGACACCCCCGCGCTCCTCGGGCCGGCCGAGGTGCGCGAGCTCGCGGAGCGCCTCGGCGTCTCGCCGACGAAAAAGCTCGGGCAGAACTTCGTGATCGACCCCAACACCGTGCGCAAGATCGTGCGCTTGGCGGGGGTCGACGCTGGCGACCGCGTCATCGAGGTGGGCCCGGGGCTCGGCTCGCTGACGCTCGGGATCACGGAGGCCGGCGCCGACGTGACCGCGGTGGAGATCGATCATCGGCTGGCCGCCGAGCTGCCCGCCACCGTGCGCGCCATGCAGCCCGACGCGAGCGAACGCTTTCGCGTGGTGCGCAGCGACGCACTCGAGGTCACGGCCGAGATGCTCGCTGAGCTCCCCGCGCCGCCCGAGCTGCTCGTCGCGAACCTGCCGTACAACGTGTCGGTGCCGATCCTCATGCACCTGCTCGAACTCATCCCGGAGCTGCGCGGTGGGCTCGTCATGGTGCAGGCCGAGGTGGGGTACCGGATCGCAGCGCAGCCGGGCAGCAAGGAGTACGGCGCGCCGAGCGCGAAGGCGGCCTGGTACGGGCCGTGGCGGATCGCGGGAACCGTGAGCCGCCGCATCTTCTGGCCGGTGCCCGGCGTCGACTCGG
The DNA here is from genome assembly GCF_003917135.1 of Leucobacter chromiireducens. GTDB lineage: Bacteria > Actinomycetota > Actinomycetes > Actinomycetales > Microbacteriaceae > Leucobacter > Leucobacter chromiireducens_A. The sequence continues at coordinate 7,312 of NZ_RPDI01000005.1, read as the reverse complement.
TGCTCGTCGGCTACGAGCGCCGCGCCGAGCCTCGCGGCACGATCGCAGAGCGGGATCGCACCTTTGCGCTCGTGAACGCGGCGTTCGCGCAGCGGCGCAAGATGCTGCGGCAGTCGCTGCAGGCCGTGCTCGGGCCGCTCGAGGGTGCGGTGGCGACGATCGAGGCCGCTGGGATCGACCCGACGCTGCGCGCCGAGCAGCTCAGCATTGAGGACTACCTCGCGATTGCTCGCGCCAACGGCCGCTGATCCGTACTGACCCGCGCGAACCCGCACCGCGTGCGCCGATGCGCGCGAACCCGCACCACTTCCGCCGATTCGCGCGAACCCGCACCACTTCCGCCGGAGAAATTCGAGTTTTCGGGCGAATCCGCTCGAATGCCTCCGAGAATTCAGATTTCTCCGGCGGGTTGAGGGCGGTCGGAGTGAGTTGGGGTGGAGTGGGGCACGGAGTCCGGTGGGCGGAGCTTGCCTGCGCCGCACGTCGCCCTGTGACACGGTGGAAAAGTCGAGCCGCCCGGTGCGCTAGTTTGTACGTATGAGCCCGAATTCGAAGCGCACGGTGACGGTGCGGGCACCGGGGAAGATCAACGTCTACTTCCGTGTGGGTGCACTGCAGGAGGACGGCTACCACGACGTGGCCTCGCTCTACCAGGCAGTGTCGCTCTTCGAGGAGGTCACCGCGACCGTCGCTGACGACTTCTCCGTGCAGTTCACCGGGCCGATCGACTCCAGCGCACTCGCCACCGACGACACGAACCTCGCCATCATCGCCGCGCGCCGGCTCGCCGAGCACACGGGGTACACGGGCGGCGTTGCGCTCACGATCGTGAAGCGCGTGCCCATCGCCGGTGGCATGGGCGGCGGCTCCGCCGACGCCGCGGCGACACTCGTGGCCTGCGACGAGCTGTGGGGCACCGGCCTCGGCCGCGCCGGTCTGCTGCCGCTCGCTGCGGAGCTCGGCGCCGACGTGCCGTTCGCGCTCGAGGGCGGCACCGCGGTCGGGACGGGGCGCGGCGACGAACTCAGCCCGGCGCTCGCGAAGGGCAACTTCCACTGGGTGCTTGCCCTGTCCGATCTGGGGCTCAGCACGCCGACGGTCTACGGAACGCTCGACCGGCACCGCGACACCTACGCGGGCGATCTCGGCCCGCAGCCGGACCTCGTGAAGGTGGACACCGCGGTGCTGCAGGCCGTGCGGATCGGCGACGCCGACTCGCTCGCCGACTCGATGCACAACGACCTGCAGGTCGCCGCGTTGAAGCTGGCCCCGGAGCTCGCGGAGCTCCTCGAACTCGGGGAGTCCCGCGGCGCGCTCGCCGGCATCGTCTCGGGATCGGGGCCGACCGTCGCGTTCCTCGTCGACGATCCGCAGTCGGCCGCCGAGCTGCGGAGCCTGCTCGTGAACCGCGGCGTGCGCGCGCTCACGGTGACGGGCCCGGTGCCCGGCGCGCGCGTGCTCGACTCGCAGGGCTGAGCCGCACTGGGGCTGAGCGGCGCGAGGAGCCCGCAGCCCAGAATCGCCCCGCCCGGGAATAGCCGAGCGGATCGCGCGGTTGCACCGGGCGTGAGTGAAACGATTCGTGTAGATATCTGGTCCGACATCGCCTGCCCGTGGTGCTACATCGGCAAGCACCGCTTTGAGGCGGGGGTCCAGGCGTTCACGGCTGCGCACCCCGATGTGACGATCGAGGTGGAGAGCCACAGCTTTGAGCTGGCACCGGATACGCCACTTGATTTCCAGGGCAGCGAAGTGGACTTCCTCGTGACGCACAAGGGCATGCCGGCCGCGCAGGTGGAGCAGATGCTCGGGCAGATGACCGAGATGGCCGCTGCGGAGGGGATCACCTTCGACTTCTCACGCGTGCAGCACGCGAACACGCGACGCGCGCACCGGGTGCTGCACCTCGCGAAGGCGGAGGGCGTCCAGCAGGAGCTGCAGGAGCGCCTGTTCCGCGCGTACTTCGCCGAGGGTGCGGACATGTCCAACGCCGACACGCTCGCCGCGCTCGGGCAGGAGATCGGGCTGGATCCCGACGCCGTGCGCGCCGCGCTCGAGGACGACGCGCTCGGCGCGCAGGTCGACAGCGACATCACGCGCGCACAGATGCTCGGGATCAACGGGGTGCCGTTCTTCCTGCTCGATCAGAAGTACGGCGTCTCCGGCGCGCAGCCGGCCGACGCGTTCGAGAACGTGCTCGCGCAGGTGCTGGAGCTCGGCCGGGCCGGCGAGCCGAGCGCAGCCGAGCCGGTCGACGCCTAGCGCGGTCACGCTTTCCCCACAACCAGCCGAGAGGACACCCAATGACTGAGACCACGAAGACCACACAGAACGCCCCAGCCGAGACAGCAGCTGCGACCGCCCCCGCTGGCCTCGAGAGCGCCGGTGGGCTCGAGAGCGCCGCGGGCTTCGCCGACGCGGAGACCCGCGAGATCCTGAATCTGCTGGGCGACAGCGAGGCCGGCGGCTCCTGCTGCGGCGGGTCCTGCTGCGTCTAGGACGTCCCGCAGTCGCCGACGGTGGGCGTGCCCGCCCAGCGATCCAGCGTCCAGCTGATGAGCTGGGGCGTGAGCGGGGAGTCCTCGGCCACCAGTGAGAGGTGGTCGAGGTCGGCGTACTCGCGGTAGTCGAGCTCGGCGCCGTCCGCGCAGCGATCCGCCACCCACTCGCGCTGCTGCTCGGGCCGCACGAGCGGGTCCGCGAGGCCCTGCGCCACGAGAACCGGGGCGGGGAACGGGCCGATCGGCGTCTGCGCACGCAGGAGCCGGCCGAACTCACCGGCGAGCACGCGGTCGGGGAAGATCTGGTTCGGCACCTGCGTGCCGCGCAGGATCGCGGCGAGCACGTCCTGGCCGTTGAAGCACAGGTCCTGGATCTTCTCGACGCCCCGGCCCGAGCCGGGCGTGAGCTCCGCGGCGAGGCCGAGCTCGGGGAAGAGGTCATCCCAGGTCGCGGCGATGTACGCGGACACGGTCTTGCCCGTCGCCTCGTTCTTGTTGACCTCGGCGAGCCCGTAGAGGTTCGCAGCCGGCGCGAACGCCGCGACGCCGGCGATCCCGATCTCGGGCGCGTAGTCGGCGGCGATCTGCCCCGTCCAGAGCGCGCCCTGGCCGCCCTGGGAATGCCCCCAGACCACGGTCTCCGAGGACACGGAGAGCTCAGCGAACTGCTGCGCCGCGCGGGCGGCGTCGAGCACGTTGCGCGCCTCGGCCTCGCCGACGAGATAGGGGTGCGTTCCCGCGGTGCCGAGCCCGATGTAGTCGGAGGTCACCGCGGCCCAGCCGTGCTCGGTGACGAGCTGCGCGAGTGCCGCGCCTGCCCCATCGGCGAACGGCGTGGCGCTCAGGGAGGGCGCGCACTTCGCCGCGACGCCGGTGGTGCCGTGCGCGACGGAGAGCAGCGGGAGCGGATCGCCGCCGCGGCGCTTCGGGGCGACGATCGTGCCGCTCGAGAGGGCCGGCGTCCCGTCGGCGTTCGTCGTGGTGTAGAGGATGCGCCACGCCTCGGCGCCGCGCGGCACCCCGGTGCTCAGGCGCTCGGTGCGGAGGAGCTGGCCTGGCTCAGCAGGGACCTGCTCGGGGGCGGCGTAGAACTTCCCCGGCTGGGGGAGCGGCACGCCGCCGAGGATCCACCCGGTGCCGAGCGCGAGCGCGACGGCGAGGACCAGCGAGAGCACGGCCCCCGCGGTGCGCGACCACCGCGCGAGCCGGCCGCGCGGACGGCGAGCGGCCGGCTCGCGCTTGGACAGCGCGAAGAACACGAGCTGCAGCCCGAAGAACACGAGGAAGGCTCCCACCCCGAGCCGGAATACGGTGAGCGTGAGCACCGGCCAGGAGAACGCGACGAGGCCGAAGGCAACGCACGCGAGCGCCCCGATGACGCTCGTCACCCGGGAGTCGCCGCCGCCCCGCACCACCTGCACGACCTGGAAGATTCCCGCGCAGACGAGCGCGGCCCCCACGAGAAAGGCGAGCCACGGGGCGCCGCCGCTCGGCCAGAGCGCGATCAGCGCGCCAGCGGCGAGCAGCACGACGCCGAGGGCGCGCGCGGCCGCACGGGTCACCCCGTCGACGGTGGGAATCAGCAGCGCAGCGATCCCGATCAGCGCGAGGCCGATGCCGGTGACGACGGCGATCTGATGTGCGGAGAGCGGGGCGAGGAACAGCGTCGCGCCGAGCGCGGCGGCCGCGAGCCCGATGAGGGCGCGTGCTGGGCCGGCGAGCGGCGCGAGCGCCGCGGTGATCCGGGTCCGAACGGGCACGGGCGTTCCTCTTTCTCGGGTGCCCGGTCCTCCCCGGGGACTGACTGCCGCACAGCGCGACGCCTCTAGCGTACTGGCGGGCTGCGCGGTGCGGGGGATCCTCACCGAACTGAACTACGCTTGAGGGGTTATGGCACATCTTCTCGGGGCAGAAGCCCTCCACCTCGAAGTACCGACCAAGACCGTGTTCGACGCGGTGACGCTCGGCGTCGCCGAGGGCGACCGCATCGGCATCGTCGGCCGCAACGGTGACGGCAAGTCGAGTCTCCTCATGATGCTGGCCGGGCGACGCGAGCCCGACGGCGGCAAGGTCACCGTGCGCGGTGGCACGACGATCGGGGTGCTGGATCAGGCCGACGTGTTTGACGCCGGGGAGACCGTCGGCCGCGCGATCGTTGGCGACCGCGTCGAGTACGAGTGGGCGGGCGATCCGCGCACGCGCGAGGTGATCGCGGGCCTCGTCTCGGATCTGCCGTGGGACGCGCCGGTCGACTCGCTCTCGGGCGGCCAGCGTCGCCGCGTTGCGCTCGCGCGGCTCCTGTCCGGCGAGTACGACATCCTCTTCCTCGACGAGCCGACGAACCACCTTGACGTCGAGGGCATCGCCTGGCTCGCCGACCACCTGAAGCGGCGCTGGCCGCGCGGCCAGGGCGCGCTGCTCGTGGTGACGCACGACCGGTGGTTCCTCGACGAGGTGTGCACCACCACCTGGGAGGTGCACGATCGCATCGTCGAGCCCTTCGAGGGCGGCTACGCGGCGTACATCCTGCAGCGCGTTGAGCGGGATCGGCAGGCCGCAACGATCGAGCAGAAGCGCCAGAACCTGGCGCGGAAGGAGCTCGCCTGGCTGCGCCGCGGCGCCCCGGCGCGCACCTCGAAGCCGAAGTTCCGCATCGACGCCGCGAACGAGCTCATCGCCGACGTGCCGGAGATCCGCGACCGCGTGTCCCTGCAGTCGATGGCCGTCGCCCGCCTCGGCAAGGAGGTCGTGAACCTCCTCGACGCCGGCGTGAGCTACGGCGACCGGGTGATCCTCGAGGACGTCGAGTGGCGGCTCGCGCCGGGTGAGCGCACGGGCATCCTCGGCGTGAACGGCGCGGGCAAGTCGACGCTGCTCGGCCTCATCTCGGGCACGACGGAGCCGACGAGCGGTACGGTGAAGCGCGGCAGCACCGTGCAGGTGGCGACGCTCACGCAGCGCCTCGATGAGCTCGAGGAGCACCTCACGGAGCCCGTGCGCACCGTGATCGGCCGCCTCCGCACGAGCTTCACGGTGGGCAGCGGATCGAAAGCGCAGGAGCTCACGCCGGGCCAGCTGCTCGAGCGCATGGGCTTCTCGAGCGCGCAGCTGTCCACTCCGGTGAAGGATCTGTCGGGCGGCCAGAAGCGTCGCCTGCAGCTGCTGCTCATCCTGCTCAACCAGCCGAACGTGCTGATTCTCGACGAGCCGACGAACGATCTCGACACCGACATGCTCGCCGCGATGGAGGATCTGCTCGATTCCTGGCCGGGCACGCTCATCGTCGTGTCGCACGACCGCTACTTCCTGGAGCGCGTCACCGATCAGCAGTACGCGATCTTCGACCGGAAGCTGCGGCACCTGCCTGGCGGGGTCGATCAGTACCTTGAGCTGCGTGGCGCCGAGGAGACCGCGAAGCGCGACGGGGGAGCGGGCGCGAGCGCGGCTGGCGCGGCTGGCGCGGCTGGGGCCGCGAGCCCCGCGGCGTCCGCGCCGAAGCTGAGCGGCGCGGAGCTGCGCGCGGCCCAGAAGGAGCTGGCCGCGGTGGAGCGGAAGCTCGAGAAGCTGCAGCAGCAGATCGCGCGGGATCGGGATCGGCTCGCCACGCTCGACCAGAGCGATTACACCCTGCTCAATGCGGAGATGGCGAAGATCACCGCGCTCGAGGCTGAGGTGGGCGAGCTCGAGGAGTCGTGGCTGGAGCTGTCCGAGGAGCTCGGCTAGCCCCAGCCAGCGCGCGGCCTTCCCCGCTACCAGCCGCGCTCGGCGAGCCGGTGCGGCGCGGGGAGGTCGGCGACGCTGATCCCCACCATGGCCGGTCCGAGCCCGCGCGAGGCGGCGGCGACCGCGTCCGGGTCGGCGAAGTTCCGCGTTGCCGACACGATCGCCGCGGCGCGGCGCTCCGGGTCGCCGGTGGTGAAGATCCCGGAGCCGACGAACACGCCGTCGGCGCCGAGCTGCATCATCATCGCGGCGTCGGCGGGGGTGGCGATGCCGCCAGCGGTGAGGAGGGGGACGGGCAGCCGCCCGGCGGCCGCGACCTCGCGCACGAGCTCGAGCGGCGCACGAAGCTCCTTGGCCTCGACGTACAGCTCCGACGCGTCGAGGCCCTTCAGGCGTGCGATCTCCATTCGGATGGTGCGGAGATGCCTGGTCGCCTCGGAGACGTCGCCGGTGCCCGCCTCGCCCTTCGAGCGGATCATGGCCGCGCCCTCGGCGATGCGGCGGAGCGCCTCGCCGAGGTTCGTCGCGCCGCACACGAAGGGGACGCTGAACGCGCGCTTGTCGATGTGGTGCGCGTAGTCTGCCGGGCTCAGCACCTCGGACTCGTCGATGAAGTCGATCCCGATCGCCCCGAGGATCTGCGCTTCGACGAAGTGCCCGATGCGTGCCTTAGCCATCACCGGGATCGATACCGCGGCCTGGATGCCGGCGATCAGCTCGGGATCGCTCATGCGCGCGACGCCGCCCTGCGCGCGGATGTCCGCGGGCACGCGTTCGAGCGCCATGACGGCGACGGCGCCGGCCTGCTCAGCGATGCGCGCTTGCTCGGGGGTCACGACGTCCATGATGACGCCCCCGGTGAGGTGCTCGGTGTTGGCGGTCTGGGGGTGTGAGGTTTCGCTGTGGTGTGTCATACCCGACAGCCTGGCCGACCTCTGTGGTCCATCTCAAGATCCACTTCTTGTGAATCGAGATGGACCACAGGGGTCGGCCTGCCTGGGCGCTACACTCGGCGACGCCCGGCGCGGCGCACCGCGAGCGCGCCGGCCCCGCCGAGGAGGAGCGCCGCCGCGGCAGCGAGGGCCCGC
>NZ_RPDI01000049.1 GCF_003917135.1 Leucobacter chromiireducens | reverse complement strand
CGGGCGGGATCGCGCGCGCGGCCGCGCCCCGCAGCGCCGCACGCGGCGCGTGTCGCGCTCCGACATCGTGCGCGCGCTCGACGAGACCGAGCTGCTGCCTGCGATCGTGTTCATCTTCAGCCGCAACGGCTGCGACCAGGCGGTGCGGCAGTGCCTGTTTGAGGGGATCACGCTCACCACGCGCGAGGAGCGCGAGGAGATCCGGCGGATCGCGCGCGCCGAGGTACGCGACATGAGCGAGGAGGAGCGCAAGGTGCTCGGCGTCCGCGAGTGGCTCGCGGGGCTCGAGCGCGGGGTCGCGGCGCACCACGCCGGCCTCCTGCCTGCGTTCAAGGCCGTCGTGGAGCAGCTGTTCCAGCGGCGCCTCCTGAAGATCGTGTTCGCCACGGAGACGCTCGCGCTCGGCATCAACATGCCGGCGCGCGCCGTCGCGATCGAGCGGCTCGACAAGTTCAACGGGGAGCAGCGCGTGCCCCTCACCTCGGGCGAGTACACGCAGCTCACCGGCCGCGCAGGCCGGCGCGGCATCGACGTCGAGGGCCACGCGGTGGTCGTGTGGAGCGACAGCGTCGAGCTTGAGGAGCTCGCCCACCTCGCCGGTGCGCGCTCGTTCCCCGTGAAGTCGAGCTTCCGCCCCACCCCGAATATGGCGGTGAACCTGCTGCAGCGCATGTCCGAGGAGCAGGTGCGCGAGATGCTCGAGCTCTCGTTCGCGCAGTTCCAGGCGGACCGCGCGGTCGTCGAGCAGGCGCGCGAGCTGCGCGCCGCGCAGGACTCGCTCGCCGGCTACGACGCCGCGGTGCAGCGTGCGCGCGGCTCCGACAAGCAGCGCTGGGAGGATCGCGCCAGAAAGCTCCGCCGCAAGATCGAGCGCGGTAGGCGCCAGGTCGCGGCGCGCACCGGCACGATCGCGCGCACCTTCGATCGGGTGGTGGAGCTCTTGCTCAACCTCGGCTACCTCGAGCGCGTCGCCGGCGAGCCGCAGGTGACGCTCCCCGGCGAGCTGCTGCGCCGCATCTACGGCGATCGCGACCTGCTCGTCGCCGAGTGCCTGCGCTCCGACGCGTTCCGCGGCCTCGACGCGGCCGGCCTCGCCGCGATGTGCTGCGTGCTGAGCTACGAGCCGCGCCGCGACGACGAGGGCTCGCCGCGGCTGCCGGGCGGCGCGGCCTTCTCGGCGGCGCTCGATCGAGTGCTCGACACCTGGGTGGAGCTCGACGACCTCGCCGAGCGGCTCCGCCTGCCGCGCAGCGAGATGCCGCACGCCGGCCTCGCCGGGACCATGCACGCGTGGGCGTCCGGGCGCCCGATCGAGCGCGTCCTCGAGGAGAGCGGGATCGGCGCCGGCGACTTCGTGCGCTGGGCGAAGCAGACGATCGACCTGCTCGACCAGGTGGCGCAGGCCTGCGAGACCGCCGTGCGCGTTGGGCTCGACGAGGATCGGCTCGGTGAGCTCGCGAAGCTCGCGCGCGAGGCGAAGCGCGGGGTGCGCCGCGGCATCGTTGAGGCGTCGAGCACGTCATGAGCGGTGGAGACGACGCGCGGCCAGCGCACCGCAGGCTGCCGATCTGGGTCGGCCTCGTCGCCGCTGCGGCCGGCGGGCTGCTGCTCGACGCTGCCGGCCAGGGGCTGGGCTGGTGGCCGCTGGCGCTGCCTGCGGTGGCCCTCGTCCTCGGCGCCGTGTGGCAGCAGGGCGCGTGGCGCGGAGCGCTCCTCGGCGCGGTGGCCGGGTTCGCGTTCTGGGGCCCGCACATCTCGTGGCTGACGCTGTACCTCGGCCCGGTGCCGTGGGCCGGGCTGAGCGCGGTGATGACGGCGTGGTTCGCACTGCTCGGTGCGGCAGCCGGGGCCGCAACGGCCGGTCTCGCGCGGCTGCCGTGGCTGCGTGCGCGGGCCGGCGCCCTGCTCGCGGCGCAGGCGCTCACCGTCACCGGGCTGTGGGTCGCGCGCGAGGGCGTGCAGGGCGTGTGGCCGTACGGCGGCTTCGCGTGGGGTCGCGTCGCGCACACGCAGGCGAGCGGGGTGTTCGCCGAGTCCGTGTCCTGGCTCGGCTTCGCCGGCCTGAGCGGGGCGCTCGTCGTCGCCGCAGCGCTCGTGGTCGCCGCGCTCTTCCTGCCGCGCGGGATCGCCGAAGCGCGTCCCAGGCGGCGCGGCGTCCGTTGGCTCTCGGTGGGTGCGGCCGCCGCGGTGCTGCTCGGCCTCGCGGTGCTGCCGGCAGCCCCGCTCGCCGAGACTGGCACGCTCCGCGTCGCGGGGGTGCAGGGCAACTCGAAGTCCGGGATCTTCGACGATCGCGAGTCCGGCGACGTGTACCGCGATCACGTGACCGCGACCGAGCGCGTGCTTGATGAGCTCGAGGCTGCCGGCGAGTCCGTTGATCTGATCGTGTGGCCGGAGAACAGCGCGGAGTTCAATCTGCCCGGCACGCCGCTGCGCGGCATGGAGGTCGCGAAGCTCGCGAAGCGCGCAGGCGCCCCCATCGTCGCCGGCTCGGTGCTGCAGGATCCCGATGGCACGTACACGAACAGCGCGATCGTGTGGGGCCCGGACGGCGCAGCCGGGCAGCGCTACGACAAGCGCTTCCCCGTCCCGTTCGCGGAGTACATGCCGAACCGCGACTTCTTCCACGCGCTCGCGCCGGATCTCGTCGACCTCGTGCAGCTGGAGTACGCGTTCGGGCAGCGCCCGGCCGCGTTCGATATTGAGACCGCCTCGCGCGCGGTTCGTGTGGGGCTGGCGATCTGCTTCGACATCACGTTCGATGCGCACGCCGAGAGCCTGGTGCGCGGGGGCGCTGAGGTGATCCTCGCGCCGACGAACAACGCCGACTTCGGGCGCACCGACGAGAGCGCGCAGCAGCTCGCGATCGCGCGGCTGCGCGCCATCGAGACGGGCCGCGCGCTCGTGAACATCTCAACGGTGGGCACGAGCGCGGTCGTCGCGCCAGACGGGAGCGACCTCGACGCGCTCGTGCCGCACACCGCTGGTGCGCTCGTCGCCGAGGTGCCCCTCGTCACGGGGGAGACCCCGGCGCTGCGCTGGGGCGCGCTGATCGCCGGCGGCTGGATCCTGCTCGGCGGCGCCGGCCTGGTGCTCGGGAGCTGGGCTGGNCGCGCTGATCGCCGGCGGCTGGATCCTGCTCGGCGGCGCCGGCCTGGTGCTCGGGAGCTGGGCTGGCTACGAGCCGCGGCGGGCCCGGAGGAGCTGAAGCCGCTCCTCGAGCAGCTCCTCAAGCTCCTCGCGCGAGCGGCGCTCGATCAGCATGTCCCAGGGCGTGCGCTGCGAGGACTCCTTCTCCTCGAACTCTGCGCGCGCGGTGCGGCCGGCCTCGTCGTCGAGGAAGCCCAGCTCGCCGCTGCGCTGATCGGTCCACTCGGCCGGCGGCTCGGCGTCGGCGTCGAAGAGCACCGTAAAGCGGTTGCCGCGATCGGTGAGGTACTCGACGGGGCGGCGCGGGGAGAGCTCGACGCCCTCCTCGCCCTGCAGGCTTGTTGCGCCAATTCGCGTGCCGCGAAGTGTTCGATCGGCCATTGGTGGACCTCCTCGCATGCGGGGCACGCCCTCGACTCGCACCCCTGCTGTGTTTCGCAGCCTACTCGCTTGGGGCGTCGCCGGGAACCCCATGCCAGCAGATGAGGAGCTCCTCCACTACCCTTGAGGAGTTCACTTCGTCGATATGAGGAGCACTTGTGACCCAGATTCTTGAGCCGGGCAGCCTGTCCGGTCGCCGCGCACTCGTCACCGGATCGTCCCGCGGTGTGGGTGCCGACACGATTCGGTACTTCGCCGAGGCTGGCGCCGACGTTGTGGTGAACTTCCGCAACAAGGCGCCGCGCGCCGAGAAGCTCGCCGCGGAGCTCCGCGAGCTCGGTGTGCGCGCGCTCGTGCAGGGCGCCGACCTCACCGACGCTGCGTCGCTCGCCGGCATGATGGCGGCGGTCAAGGAGGAGTTCGGCGGTCTCGACATCCTCGTCCTCAACGCGTCCGGCGGCATGGAGAGCGGCATGGCGGAGGACTACGCGCTGCTGCTCAACCGCGACGCGCAGCTCGCCGTGCTCGACGCCGCGCTGCCCCTCATGTCCGAGGGCGGCCGCGTCGTCTTCGTGACGAGCCACCAGGCGCACTTCATCCGCACCACGCCGACCATGCCGGAGTACGAGCCGGTCGCGCAGTCGAAGCGCGCCGGTGAGGACGCGCTGCGCGAGCGCATCCCGGCGCTCGCCGAGCGCGGCATCGAGTTCGTCGTCGTATCGGGCGACATGATCGAGGGCACGGTCACCGCGACCCTGCTGAACCGCCTGAACCCCGGCGCCATCGAGGAGCGCCGCGAGCAGGCCGGCCGCCTCTACAACGTCGCCGAGTTCGCCGCCGAGGTGGCGCTCGCTGCGGTCGAGCCCGTGCCGGCTGACCACACCCGACTCGTCGGCGACACGGCGAGCTTCGGCGGCTGATCGCGATCCTGATCTGACGGGAATGGGCGGGCAGAGTCCCGTCCGCATTCACGCCGGAGTTCGATAGTTGGAACACCACTGTGCGGTGTTGTGACTATCGAACTCCGGCGTTTGTGCGTTTCCGACACCCGCGATTTCGCCGGGGAAACGATTGTGTTTCAGGCGTGTTACAGGCGCTCGCGCTGTGCGGTTCCCGTAACATCTGGCCGCACGATGTGCGGCAAATATGCAAGTTCTGCCGAATGGGCAAAAGAAGCTGCGTGTCGGTGGTCATTTTGCCGAAGAAAGTGGTGCTAGATTCGAGAACCCGTCGAACGAAAGGTCTCAGATGAGCGCACTTCCCGGCACCGGTGTGCCCCCCGCGGCGGGCCTGTACGACCCAGCGAACGAGCGCGATGCCTGCGGCCTCGCCTCCGTGATTTCGCTCACCGGAGCCCCGCGCCACGAGATCATCACCCTCGCACTCGAAGCACTCGAGAACCTCGAGCACCGCGGCGCGGTCGGCTCTGACGCTGGCACCGGCGACGGCGCCGGGATCCTGAGCGAGATCCCGCACGACTTCCTCCGGGGGGAGCTCGCCGCCGCGCACCCCGAGCTCTCGCTGCCGGAGCCGGGGGGCTACGCCACGGGCCTCGCGTTCCTGCCGCAGACCTCCACCGAGCGCCAGGCGGTGAAGTTCCGGATCGGGGCCATCGCCGCGGAGGAGGGGCTCGCCGTGCTCGCCTGGCGGCCGGTCGCCGTGCACCCCGAGGCGCTCGGCGCGTCCGCGCGGGCAGCTGCGCCGACCATCGAGCAGCTCGTGCTCGCCCCGGCAGGGGGAGCCGCGCTCGACACGATGCTGCTGGAGCGCCGCGCGTTCCGCACGCGCAAGCGGATCCAGCACGAGACCGGCTGCTACCTGCCATCGCTCTCGGCGCGCACGATCGTCTACAAGGGCATGGTGACCACGCTGCAGCTGCCGGCGTTCTACCCCGAGCTCAGTGACGAGCGCTTCTCGTCGCGCTTCGCGATCGTCCACTCGCGGTACTCGACGAACACGTTCCCCTCGTGGCACCTCGCGCAGCCCCTCCGGCTCGTCGCCCACAACGGCGAGATCAACACCGTGCGCGGCAACCGCAACTGGATGCGCGCGCGTGAGGCGCAGCTCGAGAGCGAGCTGCTCGGCGACGTGCGGCAGCTGCTGCCCATCTGCTCTCCGGGCGGCAGCGACTCGGCGAGCTTCGACGAGGTGCTCGAACTCCTCGTCATGGCCGGGCGCTCCCTGCCGCACGCGCTCGCGATGATGGTGCCGGAGGCCTGGGAGTCCGAGACCGGGCTCGCGCCGGAGCTCGTCGACTTCCTCGAATACCACTCGCTGCTCATGGAGCCGTGGGATGGCCCGGCCGCGATGATCGCGACCGACGGCACCGAGGTGGTCGCCCTCCTCGACCGCAACGGCCTCCGCCCGGGGCGCACGCTCGTCACCACCGACGGCCTCCTCGTCATCGCGAGCGAGACCGGCGTGCTCGATGTGCCACCGGAGCGCGTGGCGCACCGCGGCCGCCTCCGCCCGGGGCGCATGCTGGCCGTCACCCTCGAGACGGGGCAGATCCGCGAGGACACCGAGGTGAAGGCCGAACTCGCGGCGAGCGCACCCTGGGGCGCCTGGCTCGACGAGGGCCGGATCCGGCTCTCGGAGCAGCCCGAGCGCGAGCACCTCGTCCACCCGCCGGCCTCGATCACGCGCAGGCAGCGGACGTTCGGGTACACGGAGGAGGAGCTGCGGCTCGTGCTCACCCCCATGGCGCGCGACGGCATCGAGCCGCTCGCCGCGATGGGCACCGACACGCCGATCGCCGCCCTCTCGGAGCGCCCGCGCCACCTCCACGACTACTTCGTGCAGCAGTTCGCGCAGGTCACGAACCCGCCGCTCGACGCGCTGCGCGAGGAGCTCGTGACGAGCCTCCGCGCCGGCATGGGCCCGCAGGAGAACCTGCTCACCCAGTCGGCGGGGCACGCGCGCCAGGTGGTGCTCGACTTCCCGGTGATCGACAACGACGCGCTCGCGCGGATCCAGCACTTCGGCGACGATCCCGAGCGCGAGCGCGCGGTGACGATCCGCGGGCTGTACCCCGTCGACTTCGAGGCGCGCGGCCTCGCCGACCGGCTCGAGGCGATGTGCTGGGAGGCGAGCGCCGCGATCGAGGCGGGCGCAGAGTTTCTCATCATCTCCGACCGCGACTCGAACAAGGATCTCGCGCCCGTGCCGTCGCTGCTCGCGGTGTCGGCGGTGCACCACCACCTGATCCGTGAGGGGCAGCGCATGCGCGTCGCGCTCATCGCGGAGTCCGGCGATGTGCGCGAGGTGCACCACGTCGCCACGCTCATCGGCTACGGCGCAGCGGCCGTGAACCCCTACCTCGCCATGGAGACCGTCGGGCTGCTCGTGCGCGACGGCTCCATCACGGGGATCACGGAGACCGAGGCGATCGCGCGCTTCATCACGGCGCTCGGCAAGGGCATGCTCAAGGTGATGAGCAAGATGGGCATCTCGACCGTCGCCTCCTACTGCGGCGCGCAGACCTTCGAGGCGCTCGGCCTCTCGCAGCAGCTCGTCGACCGCTTCTTCACCGGCACCGCGACCCGGCTCGGCGGTGTGGGGCTCGACGTGCTCGCGGCCGAGGTCGCCGCGCGTCACCGCGCGGCGTACCCCGACGACACGGCGCCGCTCGCGCACCAGCGCCTCGACACGGGCGGCGAGTACCGGTGGCGGCGCGGCGAGGAGCCGCACCTCTTCGATCCGCAGACGATCTACAAGCTGCAGCACGCCACCCGCACGGGGCGCCGCGAGATCTTCGCCGAGTACACGGCGCGGGTGAACACGCAGGCCGAGCGGCTCATGACCCTGCGTGGGCTCTTCCGCTTCGCGCCGCAGCGGCCGCCCGTGCCGCTCGGCGAGGTGGAGCCGGTCTCCGAGATCGTGCGCCGATTCGCCACCGGGGCGATGAGCTACGGCTCGATCTCGCCGGAGGCGCACGAGACGCTCGCGATCGCGATGAACCGGCTCGGCGGCAAATCGAACACCGGCGAGGGCGGCGAGAGCGAGGAGCGGCTCCTCGATCCCGAGCGTCGCAGCGCGATCAAGCAGGTCGCGTCCGGGCGCTTCGGCGTGACGAGCATGTACCTCACGCACGCCGACGAGATCCAGATCAAGCTCGCGCAGGGCGCGAAGCCAGGCGAGGGTGGACAGCTGCCGCCAGGCAAGATGTACCCGTGGATCGCGCGGACGCGGCACTCGACGCCTGGCGTCGGGCTGATCTCCCCGCCGCCGCACCACGACATCTACTCGATCGAGGACCTGAAGCAGCTGATCTTCGATCTGAAGCGCGCGAACCCCGAGGCGCGCATCAGCACGAAGCTCGTGGCGCAGAGCGGGATCGGCCCCGTCGCCGCCGGCGTCGCGAAGGCGCTCTCCGACGTGATCCTCATCTCCGGCCACGACGGCGGCACCGGTGCGAGCCCCATGAACTCGCTGAAGCACGCCGGCTCGCCGTGGGAGCTCGGCCTCGCCGAGGCCCAGCAGACGCTCATGCTCAACGGGCTGCGCGAGCGCGTGGTGCTGCAGGCCGACGGCCAGCTGAAGACGGGCCGCGACGTCGTGATCGCCGCGCTGCTCGGCGCGGAGGAGTTCGGCTTCGCCACCGCCCCGCTCGTGGTGTCCGGCTGCATCATGATGCGCGTCTGCCACCTCGACACCTGCCCCGTCGGCGTCGCGACCCAGAACCCGGAGCTGCGCGAGCGCTTCACCGGTCAGGCCGAGCACGTCATCAACTTCTTCCGCTTCATCGCCGAGGAGGTGCGCGAGATCCTCGCGGAGCTCGGCTACCGCACGCTCGCCGAGGCGGTTGGCGACACCGCAGCGCTCGACGTCGACGAGGCGATCGCGCACTGGAAGGCGTCGGGGCTCGACCTCAGCCCTGTGCTGCGCGGGCCGCAGTTCGATGAGGCCGCGCCGCGCACGCACGGGCGGGCGCAGGAGCACGAGCTCGACGCGCACTTCGACGTGTCGGTCATCGCCGAGGCCGCGGCCGCGCTCGACGGCGACGGGCCGCTGACGCTCACGCGCGCCATCCGCAACGTGGATCGCGCCGTTGGCACCCGCCTCGGCCACGAGGTGACGAAGCGCCACGGCGCAGCCGGCCTCGCGCCTGGCACGATCGCGCTCGCGCTCACCGGCTCGGCAGGGCAGTCGCTCGGCGCGTTCCTGCCACGCGGCATCTCCCTCACGCTCACGGGCGATGCCAACGACTACGTCGGCAAGGGGCTCTCCGGCGGTGAGATCGCGATCCGCGCGCCGCGTGCGAGCATCGACGCTGCGCGGGATCGCGGGGTTGCCGGTGAGTCTGGCACCGCCGGCACCGGCAACGTCATCGCGGGCAACGTGATCGGCTACGGCGCGACGAGCGGCTCGCTCTGGATCGCCGGCGTGGTCGGCGAACGATTCCTCGTCCGCGGCTCCGGCGCGACGGCGGTGGTCGAGGGGACCGGCGACCACGCGCTCGAGTACTTCACGGGCGGCTTCGCGCTGATCCTCGGCCCGACGGGGCGCAACCTCGGCGCCGGCATGTCCGGCGGCGAGGCCGTGGTGCTCGACCTCGATCCCGCGCACGTGAACGCGGCGGAGCTCGCGTCCGGCGCGCTGCTGCTGCAGCGGCTCGGCGGCACCGGGGGGCCGGGCGACGCCGAGCTGGCGAGCGCGCGCGACCGCGCGGCGCTCCGATCCCAGATCGAGGAGCTGCTTCGCGGGCACCTCGCGGCGACCGGCTCGGCGCGCGCCGGCGAGCTCCTCGCCGCCCTCGCGGCAGAGCCGGACGCCGTGCTCGCGCGATTCACGCGGGTGATCCCGCGCGGCTACGCACGCGTGCTCGAGATTCGCGAGCGCGTGAGCGCCGGCGGTGCCGAGCCAGACGACGAGCGTATGTGGAACGAGATTTTGGAGGCGAGCCATGGCTGATCCGCACGGATTCCTGCAGGTGCGTGAGCGCGAGCTCACCGCGAAACGACCGGTCGCGATCCGACTGCGCGACTGGCGCGAGGTCGTCGATCCCGCCGACCCGACGCTCGTTGCGCGGCAGGCGTCGCGCTGCATGGACTGCGGCGTCGCGTTCTGCCACCAGGGCTGCCCGCTCGGGAACCTGATCCCCGAGTGGAACGACCTCGTGCACCGCGAGCGCGGGCGTGAAGCCATCGAGCGGCTCCACGCGACGAACAACTTCCCCGAGTTCACCGGGCGCGCGTGCCCGGCCCCGTGCGAGTCGGCGTGCGTGCTCGGCATCAACCAGCCGGCCGTCACGATCAAGCAGATCGAGAACAGCATCATCGACGAGGCGTTCGCGAACGGCTGGGTGCAGCCGCAGCCGCCCGCGCGGCTCACCGGCAAGACGGTCGCGGTCGTCGGCTCCGGCCCGGCCGGGCTCGCCGCCGCGCAGCAGCTCACGCGCGCCGGGCACACGGTCGCCGTGTACGAGCGCGACGAGGTGCCAGGCGGCCTGCTCAGCATCGGCATCCCCGACTTCAAGCTCGAGAAGGCGCTCGTCACGCGGCGCATCGAGCAGCTGAAGGCCGAGGGGACGCGCTTCCGCTGCGGGATCGAGATCGGGCGCGACATGAGCTGGGGCGAACTGCGCCGCCGCTTCGACGCCGTGGTGGTCGCGACGGGGGCCACCCTGCCGCGCGATCTGCCGATCCCCGGGCGCGAGCTCGCCGGCGTGATCCCGGCGATGACCTTCCTGAGCGCGGCGAACCGCGTGCAGGCTGGCGTGCTCGACGCGAGCCCGTTCGACGCGGCAGGCAAGCACGTCGTCGTCATCGGCGGCGGCGACACCGGCGCCGACTGCGTCGGCACGGCGCACCGGCAGGGCGCGCGATCGGTGACGAGCCTCGCGATCGGCCGGCGGCCGGGGGAGACGCGCAGCGACGCGCAGCCCTGGCCGACGCACCCGACGCTGTTCGAGGTGAGCAGCTCGCACGAGGAGGGCGGCGAGCGGCGCTACCTCGCCTCGACGGTCGAGTTCCTTGCCGCCGTTGCCGGTGACGGCGCCGAGGCGGCTGACGCTCCCGCGGTGCGCGCGCTCCGGGTCGCCGAGACCGGATTCACCGAGCGCGGGCGCGAGCCGATCCCCGGCACCGAGCACGTCATCCCGGCCGACCTCGTGCTCATCGCGATGGGCTTCACGGGGCCGGAGGACGTCGTCGACCCGGCGTTCGAGCTGCAGCGCGACGCGCGCGGCGGCTTCGCGCGCACGAGCGACTACGCCACCGACGTGCCCGGCGTGTTCGTCGCCGGCGACGCCGGCCGCGGCCAGTCGCTCATCGTGTGGGCGATCGCCGAGGGCCGCGCCGCCGCCGCCGCCGTCGACCGCTTCCTCACCGGCGACACGGTGCTGCCCAGCCCGGTCGGCGCGCACGAGCGGCCGATCGCCTGATATTCCGACGCGTGCATGGACGCGGGGAATAGGGTGAGCGCCACCCCGGTTTTCTCGGGGGAGGCCGTGAGCTTCGCGACCGGCAACGACGAAAGGACAGTGGCATGACCAGAGTGACGGTGATCGGGGGCAGCGGCTACGCCGGCGCCCACATTGCGGAGGCAGCGGCGGTGCGCGACCTCGAGGTGACGAGCGTCAGCCGCGGTGAGGTGGCCACGCAGCTCGCCGGGGTGAAGTACACGACGGGCTCGCTGCTCGACGCGGCGGACCGCGCGCGCATCCTCGCCGGGGCGGACGTCGTGGTGGTTGCCGCCGCCGCGCGCGGCGACATGGCCGGCGCGCTGCGCCCGGCGATTGCACAACTCGCCGCGGAGGCCGACGCCGCCGGCGTGCGCATCGGCGTGGTGGGCGGCGCAGGATCGCTGCGGCAGCACGAGGGCGGTGACCTCGTGATGAACGGGGCGGACTTCCCCGACGAGATCAAGCCGGAGGCCAGCGAGATGGCCGGCGTGCTCGACGACCTGCGCGCCACGCCCGAGTCGCTCGACTGGTTCTACGTCAGCCCGGCCGGCTCGTTCGGGCCGTGGGCCGCCGGCGAGTACACGGGCGAGTACCGGGTGGGCGGCGACGTGCTGCTCACCGACGCCGCGGGGGAGTCCGCTATCTCCGGCGCGGACTTCGGTGTCGCCGTGGTCGACGAGATCGAGGCGCCGGCGCACCGCCGCGCGCGCTTCACCGTCGCGTACTAGGGACGCGCGGGAACTTCAGGCGAGTCTGATCCAGATTGGCGTTCCTATCCGGATCAGACTCGCTCTGATGTGTGGGGGATGCGGGCTGGCCCTACCCTAGAGGGATGGAATCTGCTCTGCTCGCCCGCCTCCGCGCCGACCTCACCGCGGCCGACTTCCGCGCAGCCCCGGTGACCGCGCTGCTCGGGGAGCTCGCCGACAGAGCGCGCCAGCGCGGCGTCTTCACCCCGGCGCTCCGCGCGCTCGCGGCACGCGAGCCGAGCGCCGTGGCAACGCTCGCGCGCGTGTTCCTGCTCGGGGTGGCGGTTCCGGCCGCCGAGCTCGACGCCGCGCTGCCCG
>NZ_RPDI01000048.1 GCF_003917135.1 Leucobacter chromiireducens | reverse complement strand
GCGCGGGAGCTCGGGCTCGTCGCGCCGGACGCGGACGCGGAGGCCGCGGCGCCTGGCCAGGAGCCCCTCCGCGCCGCGCTGTCGCTCAACCCGGTCGCCGTGGCGGACTCCGCTGCCGCCGAACCGAGCGAGTGGTGGATCATCTCCGACCTCGACGACCAGCTGCGGCGCGGCCCGGCCCGGCCGGACCACGTGATGGGGATCGGCGGCGCGACGCGCTCCCTCATCGCGCAGGCGCCAGGCTGCCGAGCGCCGCGCGCGCTCGACCTCGGCACCGGCTGCGGCATCGTCGCGCTCCACCTCGCGCGGCGCGGCGGGCGCGTCGTCGCCACCGACATCTCCGAGCGCGCCCTCACCTTCGCGCGCGCGAACGCCGAGCTTAACGGGGTGGGCGACGCGATCGAGTTCCGCGCGGGGAGCCTCTTCGCGCCCGTCGCCGGCGAGCAGTTCGACCTCATCCTGTCGAACCCGCCGTTCGTGATCACCCCGCGCACGGGCGAAGGGCCGGTCTACGAGTNGTGGGCGACGCGATCGAGTTCCGCGCGGGGAGCCTCTTCGCGCCCGTCGCCGGCGAGCAGTTCGACCTCATCCTGTCGAACCCGCCGTTCGTGATCACCCCGCGCACGGGCGAAGGGCCGGTCTACGAGTACCGCGATGGTGGGCTCGTCGGCGACGCGCTCGCCGAGGCGGTCGTCACCGCGGGCCCGGCGCACCTCGCGCCGGGCGGCACGCTCCTCTGCCTCGCCAACTGGGAGACCCCGTGGGGCGGGAACGGGCTCAGCCGGGTGGCCGACTGGCTCGATGCGGCGGCCCGCGACGCGGGGCCCGCGCTCTCCGCCTGGGTGATCGAGCGGGATCGCGTCGACCCCATGCAGTACGCGGAGACCTGGGCGCGCGACGGCGGCGCCCGCCCGGGCAGCGCCGAGTTCGACGGCCTGCTCGACGCGTGGCTCGAAGATTTCGCCGCGCGCCGCGTGGTGGCGATCGGGCTCGGCGCGATCCGGATCCGCCGCGAGGCGCTGCCGGCGGAGCCCCGCCTGCTCGTGCACGTTGAGCAGGCCACCGGCGCGCTGGCCGGTGCCGGGCTCGGCGATCAGCTCGAGGCGGCGTTCGCCGCGGGGAGCGCCGCAGCGCGCATGAGCGACGCCGAGGTGCTCGCGACGCGCTGGCTCGTCTCCGACGCGGTGAGCGACGAGCGCATCCACGCGCCAGGCGCGGAGGCCCCGCACGCGATCACGCTCGTCACCGACCGCCCGATCGCGCGGCGCGTGACGGCCGATCCGCTGCTCGCCGCCGCCGTCGGCGCGAGCGACGGCGATCTCACCCTCGGCCAGATCGCCGACGCGCTCGCGCAGCTGCTCGAGGTCGACGAGGGCGCCGCCCGCGAGGCGATCGTGAGCGGCGCGCGCGAGCTCGCCTGGCTCGGGATGCTCTCGCCAGCGCCAGGGAACTAGCCGAGCAGGTCGACCGCGCCGTGCACGAGTGAGGCGCCGGCCCCGACGAACGCGAGCACGATCACGAAGCGCCGCACCTGCGTCGGGGCGACCACGCGCAGCAGTCGCTCGCCGGCAGCGATCCCGCCCAGCACCGCCAGCACGACGAGCAGCCAGAACCACCACGCCGCCGCCGGGATGCCCGCGGGGTCCATCGTGAGCTTCGCGGTCGCCGAGGTCGCGCCGACCAGGATGAAGTAGGGCTGCAGCGTCGCCGCGAACGCGGTCTGCGGCCAGCGGGTGAGCACGGCGTACGCGCTCACCGCAGGGCCGCCGACGCCGGCGAGCGCGTTGGTCAGCCCAGAGAGGAACCCGGCCGCGGCGCGCGGGGCGCGCGGCTCCGTGGTGAAGCGCGCGTGCTGCAGCGCGAGCGACGCCGCGAGCGCCACGATCACGATCGCGCCGACCGCAACGGACATCACGGCGGGGGAGAAGCGCTGCCCGAGCCAGGAGCCGAGCACCGCGCCCACCACCGCGAACGCGCCGAGCCAGCGGAACATCGACCAGTCGATGCTGCGCCACACGCGCGGCAGAATGAGGACGCTCGAGAGCACCCCGAGCAGATTGACGAGCAGCACGCCCTCGTGCGGGCCGAGCACGAGCGTCATGAAGGGCGCAACCAGCAGGGCGAAGCCGAGCCCGGCCATGCGCTGCGCCGCCGAGCCAGCGAGAATCAGCGCGAGCGTCAGCGCACCCGCCAGTGGTGTCATCGTCTGCGCCTCCCGTGGTATTCCCCGCTCCATCCTGTCAGACGCGGCCGCGCCGGGTGGCGGGGGCCCGCCCCGAGCCGGGGCGCTTCCTCCCACCGGTAGACTGGGCGCGTGATGCGTATGACTGATCTCCGAGGGCAGCAGCTCTCCCGGAGCGAGCTGCTGAAACTGGTGCCGCGCGCCGCGATGGGCGCCGAGGTTGCGGTGGAGCGGGTCCGACCGCTCGTCGCCGCGGTTGCCGAGCGCGGCGAGGCCGCCCTGCGCGAGCAGGCGCGCGACTTCGACGGCGTGACGGGCCACGCCCTCCGCGTGCCGCTCGAGGCGATCACCGGTTCGCTGCAGGACTGCCCGCCCGAGGTGCGCGCGGCGCTCGAAGAACTCATCGCCCGGCTGCGGCTCGGCTCCGCCGCGCAGGTGCCGGCCCCGCGGACCACGCACATCGGCGACGGCGCGGTGATCCGCCAGCGCTGGCAGCCGGTGTCGCGCGTGGGTCTCTACGCGCCAGGCGGGAAGGCGGCGTACCCGTCGTCGGTGATCATGAACGCGGTGTCGGCGCAGACCGCCGGGGTGCCGGGGCTCGCGCTCGCCTCGCCAGCGCAGGCCGACAACGCCGGGCTGCCGCACCAGGCGGTGCTGTGGGCGGCGGCGCTCTGCGGCATCGAGGAGGTGTACGCCATCGGCGGCGCTGGCGCGATCGCCGCGTTCGCGCACGGGGTCCCCGAGATCGGGCTCGACCCGGTCGACGTGGTGACGGGCCCGGGAAATGTCTTTGTCGCCGCGGCGAAGCGGGTGGTGAGCGGACTCGTCGGGATCGACTCGGAAGCCGGCACCACCGAGATCCTCGTCATCGCCGACGATTCGGCCGACGCGCGCTTCGTCGCGGCCGACCTCATCAGCCAGGCCGAGCACGACGAGGCCGCGGCCTCCGTCCTCGTGACCGACTCGGCAGCGTTCGCCGCCAGCGTGCAGGACGAGGTCGCGCGCCGCGCCCCAGGTACGCGACACGCCGAGCGCGTCGCCGTCGCGCTGGCCGGACCGCAGTCGGCCGTGATCCTGGTCGATGACCTCGCGACCGCCGCGCGCGTGAGCAACGCGTACGGGCCGGAGCACCTCGAGATCCAGACGCGCGACGACGAGGGCGTGCTCGCCGATATCACCGACGCCGGCGCGATCTTCCTCGGCAGCTACACCCCGGTCAGCCTCGGCGACTACCTCGCCGGCTCCAACCACGTGCTGCCAACGGGCGGGACCGCGCGCTTCGCCGCCGGGCTCGGCGCGCACACGTTCCTCCGGCCGCAGCAGATCATCAGCTACGACCGGGCGGCGCTCGCGGCGACCGAGGCGCCGCTGCTCGCGCTCGCGGGGGCCGAGGGGCTGCCCGCGCACGGCGAGGCCGTGAGCGCGCGCTTCGAGGGGGAGAGCAAGTAGATGCACTGTCCGTTCTGTCGCCACCCAGACTCGCGCGTCATCGACTCGCGCACCGCTGACGATGGCCTCTCCATCCGCCGCCGCCGGCAGTGCCCCGAGTGCGGCCGCCGCTTCACCACCACCGAGACGGCGAGCCTCACCGTGATCAAGCGCTCCGGGGTCGTCGAGCCGTTCAGCCGCGAGAAGGTGATGAGCGGCGTGCGGAAAGCCTGCCAGGGCCGGCCCGTCACCGAAGCAGACCTCGCGGTGCTCGCGCAGCAGGTCGAGGAGTCGGTGCGCTCGAGCGGGATCGCCCAGTTCGACGCCAACGAGATCGGTCTCGCCATCCTGCCGCACCTGCGCAAGCTCGACACCGTCGCCTACCTCCGCTTCGCGAGCGTCTACCAGGCGTTTGACTCGCTCGCCGACTTCGACGCGGCCATCGCCGAGCTGCGCGCGCAGCCCAGCGCGGCTGATTCCACGACCGCAGCAGCCCAGGAGTAACCCAGCATGCGCCTCTACCCGCTCCTCTTCTCGACCGTGCTCCGCCGGATGAACCCGGAAACAGCGCACCACCTCGCGTTCACCGTGATCCGCGCGACGCCGCTGCTCGGCGGGCTGGTGCGGCGATTCTGCGCGCCGGATCCCGCGCTGCGCGTGCGCGCACTCGGCCTCGACTTCCCGAGCCCGTTCGGTCTCGCGGCCGGCTTCGATAAGAACGCCGACGGCATCATCGGGCTCGGCGAGATCGGCTTCGGGCACGTCGAGGTCGGCACGCTCACGAAGCACGCGCAGCCGGGCAACCCCAAGCCGCGCATGTACCGGCTCGTCGGGGATCGCGGCCTGATCAACCGCATGGGGTTCAATAACGGTGGCTCGGCCGCCGCGGTGCCGCGCATCGAGCGCGCACGGCTGCGCCGCGCCCGCCCCATCATCGGCGTGAACATCGGCAAGAGCCGGATCACCGAGGTGGCGGACGCCACCGCCGACTACGTGTGGAGCGCCGAGCGGCTCGCCCCGATCGCGGACTACCTCGCGGTCAACGTGTCCTCGCCGAACACGCCCGGCCTGCGCGGGCTGCAGGAAGTCGAGCTGCTCGAGCCGCTGCTCGCCGCGGTGCGCGACGCCGCGGGGAGCACCCCGCTGCTCGTGAAGATCGCCCCGGATATGGCCGACGAGCAGATCGACGCGATCGTGCAGCTGGCGCGTCGCCTGGGACTCGACGGCATCATCGCGACCAACACGACGATCTCCCGAGCGGGGCTGCGCGCCGACGCCGCAGAGGTCGAGGCGATGGGCGCAGGCGGGCTCTCGGGCGCGCCGCTCAAGGATCGCTCGCTCGAGGTGCTGCAGCGCATTCGCGCGGTCGTCCCCGATCCCGAGTTCTGTGTGATCTCGGTGGGCGGCGTCACGACGGCCGCAGACGTGCACGAGCGGCTGCGCGCCGGCGCGACGCTGGTGCAGGGCTACACGGCGTTCATCTACGAGGGGCCGCTCTGGGTGCGCGCCATCAACCGCGGCCTCGCGCGGGCCGGCTTCCGCGGGAACGCTGCGGCCTAGCTCGACCAGGAATGCGTGAGGCCCGCGATCCGAGTGGATCGCGGGCCTCACGCAGTTGAGCGGTCGCTTAGCTCGGGTAGTTGCCGCGCTTCACCTGGGGCTTCGGCATGCGGAGCGGGCGGAACTGCATCGCGCGCATGGCCGCGTACCAGCGGTAGCCCGGCTGCACCTTGTCCTCGCCGAACTTCGCGGCGAGGAGGCGCTTCAGCTTGAAGCCGACGAACACGGCGTCAAGGATCGCGAGCGCGACGAACGCCCAGATCGCGACCAGGCTGATGATCTGCACGACGCCCGGGATGAACGTCATGACGAGCACCACGAGCATCATGGGAATGAGCATCTCGCCGACGTTCCAGCGCGCGTCGATGTAGTCGCGCACGAAGCGACGCTGCGGGCCGCGGTCGCGCACGGTGAGGTAGCGCTCGTCGCCCTCCATCATGCCGAGGCGCGCGCGCTCGCGCGCGTCGGCCTGCTGCCGGCGCTGCTCCTTCTGGACCGACTTGTCCTTGGAGCCAACGATGGGGCGGGCGTTTGCGGCCTCGGCCTGCTTCCGTGATGGGGTGGGCCGCCCCTTGCCGATGGGCTCGTCCGGGGTCTCCTGCGCGCTTGCGCCCGCCGCAGCCGCGGCGTCCTTCTTTGACACGCCTGTCCTCTCGCTCTGGCGCGGCAATCCGCGCCCTGTGTCGTGCACCCGATCGGGCGTTCTCTGCAGCCCAGAATACCGTGTTCGGCGGGGGCTGTCCTGCGCGCGACGGAGCGGTAGACTGGGCCAAACTGAACGATCCGAGCGAGGAGTACTCAATGAGCACTGAGACCATCGCGCCAGAGACGGCCGTCCCGGCAGCCGAGAGCGCACACGGAGTAGCACTGAGCGCCGCCGCGCAGGACAAAGTGCGCAGCCTCCTGGCGCAGGAGGGGCGCGACGACCTGCGCCTCCGTATCGCGGTGCAGCCCGGCGGCTGCTCCGGCCTGATCTACCAGCTCTTCTTCGATGAGCGTGAGCTCGACAACGACGCGGTCGTCGACTTCGACGGCGTCGGCGTCGTGGTCGACCAGATGAGCGTGCCCTACCTGAGCGGCGCGACGATCGACTTCGAGGACACGATCGAGAAGCAGGGCTTCACGATCGACAACCCGAACGCGCAGGGCAGCTGCGCGTGCGGAGACAGCTTCAGTTAGGCGAAAACGCGAACCAAGTTCCGCGACACCCGGTGTTGGTTCGGGGAACGCTCAGGTTCGCGCTAAGCTAACAGGGAGTAATCAGCTTCGCCTGCTTTGTGGGCGGCACGAAACATTTCGAAAGGTATGCGGTGCGTTCCAATCGTCGAATGAAATGGGTAGCGGCCCCCGTGGCGCTCTCAGCAGCGCTGCTCCTCGCAGGCTGCACCCCTGAGCAGCAGCGAGGCTTCCTCCCGGCTGGCTCCGAAGGGGCAACCAACCACACGGACGGGATCACCGGGCTGTGGGTGACGTCTTGGATCGTGCTGCTCGCCGTCGGTGTGATCACCTGGGCCCTCATTATCTGGGCCACGATCGCCTACCGCCGCCGCAAGGGCCAGACCGGCCTCCCGGTGCAGCTGCGGTACAACATGCCGATCGAGACGTTCTTCACCGTGGTTCCCGTGATCCTCGTGCTCGGCTTCTTCGCGTTCACCGCGCAGGAGCAGAGCTCGATCGAGGCGCGGTACGAGAACCCCGAGAACACCGTCGAGGTGATCGGCAAGCGTTGGGCGTGGGACTTCAACTACGTCGATGAGGATGTCTTCTTCCAGGGCGTCCAGGTGCAGACCGGCGACGAGGGCGAAGCCAAGGAAGAGACCATGCCGGTGCTCTACCTCCCCGTTGACAAGACGACCGAGATCAAGCTCGAGACGCGCGACGTCATCCACTCCTTCTGGGTGGTCGAGTTCCTCTACAAGAAGGACATGATCCCGGGGCAGACGAACTACATGAGCTTCACGCCCACGAAGACCGGCACCTACATGGGTAAGTGTGCCGAGCTCTGTGGCGAGTACCACTCGATGATGCTCTTCGAGGTGAAGGTCGTCGAGCAGGACGAGTACGACGCATACATCGCATCGCTGCGCGACGCAGGCAACACTGGCCAGGCCACCCTTGAGCTGAACCCGAACCAGGACCAGTTCTACGGTGACGGCGCCAAGGCGCAGAACGAGTAATGAGGGATAGCAAAAACATGAAGAAGGGCAACGTCATCGTTTCGTGGCTGACGTCCACGGACCACAAGGTGATCGGGTACATGTATCTGATCAGCTCCTTCGTGTGGTTCCTCATCGGCGGCCTCATGGCCCTGGTGATCCGCGCGCAGCTCTTTGCTCCCGGTCTCGAGGTCATCGCGACCAAGGAGCAGTACAACCAGCTGTTCACCATGCATGGCACGATCATGCTGCTGATGTTCGCAACGCCGCTCTTCGCTGGCTTCGCCAATGTCATGATGCCGCTCCAGATCGGCGCACCGGACGTCGCCTTCCCGCGACTGAACGCCTTCGCCTTCTGGCTCTACACCTTCGGCTCCCTCATTGCCGTTGGCGGCTTCCTCACCCCGCAGGGCGCTGCGTCCTTTGGCTGGTTCGCCTACTCGCCGCTCTCGAGCATGACCTACTCGCCCGGTGTCGGCGGCAACCTCTGGGTGCTCGGCCTCGGTATCAGCGGCTTCGGCACCATCATGGGTGGCGTGAACTTCATCACGACGATCATCACGATGCGCGCCCCCGGCATGACCATGTGGCGCATGTCGATCTTCACCTGGAACACGCTGATCACCTCGATTCTCGTGCTCCTCGTGTTCCCCGTGCTCGCAGCGGCAATGTTCGGCCTCGCTGCCGACCGTATCTTCGGCGCGCAGATCTACAGCGGCGAGGGCGGAGCCATCCTCTGGCAGCACCTCTTCTGGTTCTTCGGACACCCTGAGGTCTACGTCATCGCGCTGCCGTTCTTCGGCATCGTCTCAGAGGTGTTCCCCGTGTTCAGCCGCAAGCCGATCTTCGGCTACAAGACGCTGATCTACGCAACGATCGCGATCGCCGCGCTCTCCATGACCGTGTGGGCTCACCACATGTACGTCACCGGCTCCGTGCTGCTGCCGTTCTTCGCACTGATGACCATGCTCATCGCGGTGCCCACCGGTGTGAAGATCTTCAACTGGCTCGGCACGATGTGGCGCGGCTCCATCACTTTCGAGACCCCGATGCTCTGGTCGCTTGGCTTCCTCGTGACCTTCGTCTTCGGTGGCCTCACCGGTGTGATCCTCGCGTCGCCTGCCCTCGACTTCCACCTCTCGGACACGTACTTCGTCGTGGCGCACTTCCACTACGTGATCTTCGGTACCGTCGTGTTCGCGATGTTCGCTGGCTTCTACTTCTGGTGGCCCAAGTGGACCGGCAAGATGCTCGACGAGCGTCTCGGCAAGATTCACTTCTGGGTGCTCTTCATCGGCTTCCACATGACCTTCCTCGTGCAGCACTGGCTCGGCGTCATGGCCATGCCTCGTCGCTACGCCACGTACCTGCCGGAGGACGGCATCACCTGGGGCAACCAGCTCTCCACCGTCGGCGCGATGATCCTCGGTATCTCGATGATCCCGTTCCTCCTGAACGTGTACATCACCGCACGCCGTGGCGA
Source organism: Leucobacter chromiireducens (assembly GCF_003917135.1). Lineage (GTDB taxonomy): Bacteria > Actinomycetota > Actinomycetes > Actinomycetales > Microbacteriaceae > Leucobacter > Leucobacter chromiireducens_A. Next base: position 3,705 of record NZ_RPDI01000048.1, on the reverse strand, counting down.
GAAGGTCACCGTGGATGACCCGTGGGGCTACGGCCGCTCGCTGGAGTGGGCAACCTCCTGCCCGCCGCCGCGCCACAACTTCACGTCGATCCCGCGCATCCGCTCCGAGTCGCCCGCATTCGACCTCAACCACCCCGAGGTCAGTGGCGTCGAGCAGCCGGTTCCGGCTCGCGAGCTCTCAGAGCAGAAGTGATCCCGAGGAGTATTCAGCTATGAAATCCAATATCGCCATCTTCTGGCTGCTGACGGTGTACTTCACGCTGCTCGCAACGGTCTACACCGTGTGGAACCTGATCGAGCACCAGGCCGTCGAGTGGGCAGGATCGACCACGATCCTGCTCTCCGCAGGGCTCACCGCCTTCATCGCGGTGTACCTCATGCTCGTGCAGAAGAAGCAGGGCGGCGTCCTCGTTGAGGATCGCCTCGACGCCGACATCGACGATGGGGACCCCGAGCTCGGTGAGTTCAGCCCCTGGAGCTGGTGGCCGCTGTTCCTGGCCCTCGCGTGCTCGCTGGTCGTGCTCGGCCTCTGCATCGGGTTTAACTTCTGGCTCTCGTTCTTCACGCTGCCGCTCGTCCTCGTGGCGATCGTTGGCTGGGTGTACGAGTACTACCGCGGCAACTTCGCCCGCTAGCCGGACCACCGCGTGAGCATCATCATCCGCCGCGGCAAGAGCGAGGACGCACGAGACGTCCTCGCTCTTGCCCGCCAGTTCACCACCGGGCGCGAGGGCATCGGCAGCGACGAGTTCCTTGTCGCGTTCGACAACGTGCTCCGCCACCGCGACCAGGAGACCAATGTCCTGTTCGTGGCCGAGCTCGACGAGCGCGTCGTCGGCTACTCGCTGATGACCGTGTCTCGGCTGCTCCACGCGCCGGGTCTCACCGCTCACCTGCAGGAGATCGTTGTCGATGAGGCCTCGCGTGGCCACGGCGTTGGCGATCGTCTCATGCAGGCGAACGAGCACTACTGCATGGGGCGCGGGGTGCGACAGCTCTCGGCCTCGACCGCGCGCATCGGCTCGTTCTACAACCACCGCGGGTTCGAACCGGTGGGGGAGCACTACCGCAAGATCCTCGAACTGGGCTGACAACATGACCGAGCGTCGCGTCAGGCGCCGTCCAGGCGAGAATCGCGAACGCCTGCAAGAGGCCGGACTCATCGAGTTCGGCCTCTTGGGCTTTCACGGCACATCGACCGGCCGCGTGGCGGCGCGTGCGAGCGTCCCGCAGCCGCATGTCTACGCGAACTTCCGCACGAAGCAGGAGCTCTTCCTCGCCTGTGTGGAACGCGCCGTCGACACGGTGCTCGCTGCTGGCGGGGTGTCTGGGTATCTGCGCGATCCCGGTGATCTCGGTGGCTCGGATGCATCCGAGGCTGCACGGGTGATCTTCCAGGCGTACGCCGCGGCGCAGGACCCCGGTCTCGTGGACGCGTTATCTCCGCTCCTCGACCGCTTCGAGCGTGGCGTGGACGTCGAAACCCGCAACGCAGTGCTCGGCCGCGCAGGCTCGGCGCTGCGGGCACCCGCACCGGAGGCCGGTCGCGCCATTCAGTAGGCCCCTGCTCACTACTCAGCGATCCGGCCCTGTCCCCTCAAGCTGTGTCTTCGGCACGTAAAACGGGAAAGTTCGGGTAGTCTCACTTTTGTGGCGAGACGTGTCGAATCCGAGGTGCTGAGCTCGAGCGCGGGCTCGGCTGCGCCGGCGCCGGCCCGACGCCGTTCGAGCGGCATCACGCTGCTGGGACCGGCCTTTGTTGCGGCCATCGCCTACGTGGATCCCGGCAACGTCGCCGCGAACCTTACCGCCGGCGCCGAGTACGGCTACCTCCTGCTCTGGGTGCTCGTCGCCGCGAACCTCATGGCGATGATCGTCCAGTACCTGTCCGCGAAGCTCGGGCTCGTCACCGGGCGAAGCCTCCCCGAGGTGCTTGGAGCTCGAATGCGTCCCTGGCCTCGTCGGCTGTACTGGCTGCAGGCAGAGATCGTGGCGGCCGCGACCGACGTCGCCGAGGTGATCGGTGGCGCGTTGGCGCTGTACCTGCTGTTCGGCGTGCCACTCCCGCTCGGCGGGCTCATCGTCGGGGTGGTCTCCATGGCGCTTCTGCAGCTGCAGTCGCGGCGCGGGCAGCGGACCTTCGAGTTTGTGGTGATGGGGCTCCTCGGCGTCATCACGCTGGGGTTCCTCGCTGGGCTGCTCTTCAGCCCGTTGGATCCCCGGGGCATGGTCGACGGCCTCGTGCCCCGCTTTCAGGGCTCGCAGAGCGTCCTGCTCGCCGCGAGCATGCTCGGCGCCACGGTCATGCCGCACGCGGTGTACCTGCACTCGGCGTTGGCCCGGGACCGGCATGGCGCCCGCAACGCGCCCTCGCGGATTCGGCAGCTCCTGGTCGCCACACGCTGGGATGTCGCGCTCTCGCTCGTGGTGGCCGGCGGAGTGAACATCGCGATGCTCCTTCTGGCGGCGGCGAGCCTGCCCGGCGTGGCGGGAACCGACTCGATCGAGGGGGCACACGCGGCGATCACCTCGGCGCTGGGCCCCACGATTGGGGTGATCTTCGCGATCGGTCTGCTCGCGTCTGGCCTCGCGTCGACCTCGGTGGGGTGCTACGCGGGGGCGACGATCATGTCGGGCTTGTTGCGGGTCCGCGTGCCCATGCTGGTGCGGCGCGCGGTCACGCTCGTCCCCGCGCTCATTCTGCTGGCGGTGGGGATCGACCCGACCTGGGCGCTCGTGCTGAGCCAGGTGCTCCTCTCGCTGGGGCTCCCGTTCGCGCTGACCCCGCTCGCGCGCCTCACGGAGCGGGTGGACGTGATGGGGGCCTTCCGCAATGGCCGCTGGCTGCGCGCGGTCGCCTGGCTGGTGGTGGCCCTCATCGTGGCGCTCAACGTCCTGCTGCTCGCGCTGATCTTCACGGGCCGCGCGTAGGCCCGCCGCCGGGCTCCGCCCGCGCCCCGTCTCCGCTAGCGCTCCGCGCCCCTCCCGCGCCCCGGCACCCGCCACCAGCCCGGCTCCGCTCCCCGGCTCCCGTCCTGTCCGCCCGCACCTTGAATCAGCTCGCCGTGTGTTTCAGGCACATCTAGTGTGGGTACGATCCAGAATCCTCTCGCATACCGGAGCAAACTCGCACGGAGTGCCCAGAATCGGGGCGCCTGGTGCTCGACACCCCCTCCAGGTCCTTCAACTGGACCGCGCCAGGCGCAAGAGGGGCTCTGCCTTTGCGTGAACGCTGGACCCGTCTCACCCTGGGGTCAGAGCCTTCTGCGCCCATCTGCGGGGCATCGGGTCCCTAACGCATTGGTGCGACTCTGAGCCGAAATAGTGGGCCAGAACGGTCAAAACTCGCATTTAGTTCGGGGCTCTGTGCGGGAGAGGCGTGGAGTGGGCGACATCCTGGCCCCCCGAGGGAGCGCGATCGCGGGAGGAGCTGCGCCGTGCATGCCGCGAAAGCCCATCGACTGTCAGCGTCTGGTCGCTCCGGATGGGTGAGAGTTTGCTCGCCTATTTGGCTCCAGAACGGCTCAAACTCAAACTGAATGTCCACCTGGCCGCGGCCTTGGGGAATGGTGGGGGTGTGCGCCGATTGGGGTGAGGGATAGCGGAGCAAAGTTCATGGAAGTCGTGGGCGGGCCGGAGCGGGGGCAACGGGGCTCGAGCACGCGTGGCCCGGGGCCGCCGTGTGGTGAGGGTTAGTGGCCCTCG
>NZ_RPDI01000047.1 GCF_003917135.1 Leucobacter chromiireducens | reverse complement strand
GCCTGCGCCCCACCTGGCGATCCCGGCGCCGACGCCGCAGAGGATCGCGAGCACCTGGCCTGGCGCGCCTGGCAGCAGCAGCGCGAGCGCGAGGGCGAGGAGCACGAGGGCGCGGCGCCACGCATCGGGTGCGAGCCCCGCAGCCATGCTCGCCACCGCGTGCGCGACGATGCCCACCGCGCCGGCCAGCACACCGAGCAGCGCGCCGCGTACGACCGGGAGCTCCGGCAGCACGGTCCCCGCGGCGGCGAGGGCGACGAGCAGCACGGCCGACGGGAGCGTGAACGCGAGCCAGGCGAGGGCGGCGCCGCGCGCGCCGGCGCGCTGAAGCCCGATCGCGATCCCGAGCTGGCTGGACGCCGGGCCGGNGACGGGAGCGTGAACGCGAGCCAGGCGAGGGCGGCGCCGCGCGCGCCGGCGCGCTGAAGCCCGATCGCGATCCCGAGCTGGCTGGACGCCGGGCCGGGAATGAACTGGCAGATCGCGAGGAGTTCGGCGTAGCCGGCGTCGGTGCACCAGCGCCTGCGCGTCACGAACTCGTCGCGGAAGTAGCCGAGGTGCGCGATCGGCCCGCCGAAGGAGGTGAGCCCGAGCCGCAGGAACGCGAGGAACACCTCGCCCGGCGAGCCGGCCGGCGCCGCATCGGGCACGGGCGGCCGCGACGGCTCGGGGGCGGGATCGGAGCTGGCCATCCAGCTAGCCTGGCGCGCGGCTCGCCGCCGTGCAAGTGAACAGTGGGCGACGCGGCGCGGCGCGGCCCCGGAGCGCCGCCTGGCCTTTGGCGGCGCGGCTCCGGTACGCTGCCCCTCTGCGCGTGTCTCCCGCGCAGCCACTCGAAAGGACCCGGCATGCCGAGCCACGCCGCGCAGTTCACTGCCCAGCGCCCTCTGAGCGTTCGCGCAGCGCTCCGCTCACCGCGCATCCTCACGCGGGAGGCCCTCGCCGGCCTCGTCGTCGCGCTCGCGCTGATCCCCGAGGCGATCGCGTTCTCCGTGATCGCGGGCGTGGATCCGCGGATGGGGCTGTTCTCCTCCTGCATCATGGCGGTCACGATCGCGTTCGTTGGCGGCCGCCCGGCGATGATCACGGCGGCGACGGGCGCCGTTGCGCTCGTGATCGCGCCTGTGATGCGCGATCACGGCATCGAGTACTTCGTCGCGACCGTGCTGCTCGCCGGGGTGCTGCAGATCGTGCTCGCGCTGCTCGGCGTCGCGAAGCTCATGCGGTTTATCCCGCGGAGTGTAATGGTCGGCTTCGTCAACGCGCTCGCGCTGCTCGTGCTCGGCGCGCAGCTGCCGCACCTGATCGGGGTGCCGGCTGCCGTCTACCCGCTCGTCGCAGGCGGGCTGCTCGTGCTCGCACTGCTGCCCCGCTTCACGCGCGCCGTGCCTGCGCCGCTCGTCGCGATCGTCCTCGTCACGCTGGCGGTCGTCTCGCTCGGGATCACGGTGCCGACCGTCGGCGATCAGGGCGAGCTGCCGAGCAGTCTGCCGGAGTTCTTCCTCCCGTCCGTGCCGCTGACCCTCGACACGCTCGCCATCATCGGCCCGGCCGCGCTCGGGATGGCGTGCGTCGGTCTACTGGAGTCACTCATGACCGCGCAGCTCGTCGACGAGATCACCGACACGCGCACGAGTCGCACCCGCGAGGCGTGGGGCCAGGGCGTGGCGAACCTGATGTCTGGTTGTTTCGGCGGGATGGGCGGCTGCGCGGTCGTCGGGCAGACGATGATGAATGTGAAGTCGTCGGGCGCCCGCACGCGCGTCTCGACGTTCCTCGCCGGCGTGTTCCTGCTGGTCCTCGTGCTCGTGCTCGGCGACGTGGTCGCGGCGATTCCGATGGCGGCGCTCGTCGCCGTGATGATCGCGGTCTCGGTGGCGACGTTCGACTGGCATTCGATCGCGCCGGCGACGCTGCGCCGGCTGCCGCGCAGCGAGTCGCTCGTCATGCTGGTGACGGTCGCCGCAGTACTCCTCACCCACAACCTCGCGATCGGGGTCGGCGCCGGGGTGATCGCCGCGTCGGTGCTGTTCGTGCGGCGCGTGTCGAGCGTCGTCGAGGTCACGCGCACGGTCTCGGGAGAGCCCGGCGAGGAGACCGCGCACTACGCGGTGCGCGGGGAGCTGTTCTTCGCGTCGAGCAACGACCTGACCACCCGATTCGCGTACGCGGAGGATCCGGCTCGCGTGGTCATCGACTTCAGCGCGGCCCACATGTGGGACGCCTCGACGGTCGCGGCCATCGATGCAATTGAGACCCGCTACGCGCGGCGCGGCGTGCACGTCACTCTGTTCGGCATGAACGCGCGCTCGCGCGCGCTGCATGGCAGACTGACCGGCACACTGGGCGGCGCCTGACTCAGACACGAATACGCAGGGCCCCGGCCCCGCTGTCGCCGAGCTCATCGTCGGGGTTCAGGAGTCGGCAGGCCTTCATCGAGAGGCAACCGCAGCCGATGCAGCCGGTGAGCTCGCGTTCCAGCTCCTCGATCCCCTGCCGCCGCTGCTCGAGGGTCTTCTTCCAGCGGCGAGAGGCGCGTTGCCAGTCCTCGTGACTCGGCGGGGTCTCGAGCGGCACATCGGCGAAGCTGTCCTGCACGTCCGAGAGCGGGATCCCCAACCGCTTCGCCACCGAGATGAGGGCGACGCGACGCAGCATGTACCGCGGGTAGCGCCGCTGGTTCCCCGCGGTGCGCCGCGAGGCGATGAGGCCGAGCTGCTCGTAGTAGTGCAGCGCGGACACCGCGACGCCGGTGCGGCGGCTCATGTCCCCGACCGTCAGCAGCTCCTCGGGCGCGTGCGACCCCGTGGAACGACGTTCGCTCTCCGCGGACTCTCCCGTCATCCCAGCCTCCCTCCTTGACCTCAAGCATACTTGAGGTTTTACTCTTGAGTCCATGTCGAAGCGAAACACCCTGCACGCATGACCTATGTGATCGCGCTGCCCTGCGTCGACCTGAAGGATCGCGCGTGCATTGATGAGTGTCCCGTTGACTGCATCTACGAGGGCGACCGCATGCTCTACATCCACCCGGATGAGTGCGTCGACTGCGGCGCGTGCGAGCCCGTCTGCCCCGTCGAGGCGATCTACTACGAGGACGATCTGCCCGGCGAGTGGTCGGACTACTACACGGCCAACGTCGAGTTCTTCGACGAGATCGGCTCCCCGGGCGGGGCAGCCAAGACGGGGCCGCTGAGCTTCGACCACCCCATCATCGCAGCGCTGCCGCCCCAGCCAGTCACCGCCTGAGCGCCGGAGAGGACCACACACATGGACACCGCACCACGCACCGAGGTGATCGGCACGCGCGAAGTAGCGGCGGATCTGGCCGACGGCCTGAAAGCCGCGTTCCGCACGCACCCCGCAGGGATCGCGCTGATCACCGCGGAGACCGCCGCGGGCCCCGTCGGCCTCACCGCATCGAGCGTCGCGTCGGTCGGCCTGGATCCCGCAGCGCTCGTGTTCTCGGTCACCCGCGCAACCGGCAGCGCCGGCGGCATCCTGGCGGCCCCAAGCTACGTGGTGCACCTGCTCGACGAGCCGCACGTCGCCATCGCGCAGGAGTTCGCGGTCAGCGGGGGCGAGCGCTTCACCGAGGCGCAGGGGTGGGAGACGCTCCCCACCGGCGAGCCGTTCCTCCCCGGCGTCCGCGCCGCACTGCGCTGCCACACGCTCCAGTCGACCGCCGTTGGCGCGTCGACGCTCGTGGTCGCCGAGGTGCTCGAGGTGCACCTCGGCACGCCGACCACCCCAGTGGTCTACCGCGATCGGGCCTTCCACCGGCTCGGCGCGGCGCTCGAGCCCGCCCAGCGCGGGCAGTGAGACAGCACTTCCCCAGTTCCGCAGCACGATCCGCATATCGAAAGGACCCGGCAATGACCGAGTACACCCTCCCCGACCTCCCCTACGACTACTCGGCGCTCGCGCCGCACATCTCGGGCCGCATCATGGAGCTGCACCACTCCAAGCACCACCAGGCGTACGTGACCGGGGCGAACACGGCGCTCGCCCAGCTCGCGGAAGCGCGCGAGAGCGGCTCGCTCGCGACGATCAACAAGCTCGAGAAGGATCTCGCGTTCAACCTCGGCGGCCACATCAACCACAGCGTGTTCTGGGAGAACATGTCGCCGAACGGCGGCGGGGATCCCACCGGCGAGCTCGCCGAGGCGATCGGCAGCCACTTCGGCTCGATCGAGGCGTTCCGCGCGCACTTCGAGGCGACCGCGATGGGCGTGCAGGGCTCCGGCTGGTCGGTGCTCGCGTGGGACTCGCTCGGCGCGCGACCCGTCATCTTCCAGCTCTTCGACCAGCAGGGCAACGCGCCGCTCGGCGTCACGCCGCTGCTGCAGCTCGACGTCTGGGAGCACGCGTACTACCTCGACTACCAGAACGTCCGCGCCGACTACGTGAAGGCGTTCTGGAACGTCGTGAACTGGGAAGATGTTGCCCGCCGCTTCACCGCGGCGCGCGAGCAGACCGCGGGGCTCATCACGGCCGCGAGCCGATAGCCGCGCTGCGCGCGCGTGTCGGGGGCGGCACGAGCGCGGCCGGGCCCGGGGCGACACGATGTCGCCCCGGGCCCGGCGCAGTGTGCGCGGCGATGCGCAGTACACTGGGCGATCGTGGCCAGATCGCTGGCCAGCACCACCCGATCGCCGAGGAGCGCCATGTACGTGAAGATCTGCGGCCTCCGCGAGCCGGAGCACGCCGAGCTCTCCGTGCGCTCCGGCGCCGACGCGGTCGGCGTCGTGATGAGCGAGGGGACCTCCCGGCATGCGAGCGACGCGGAGGCTGGCGCGGTCGTTGCCGCGGCGCGCGCGGCAGGCACGGCCGAGCGGCGGCGGATCGACACGGTGCTCGTCGTGAACCGCATGTCTGCCGCCGACGCGGCGACCCGCGCACGCGAGCTCGGCTTCGACGTCGTGCAGCTGCACGGACACTACACGCTGGCGGACATCGCCGCGGCCGCAGAGATTCTCCCGCGCGTTTGGCGCGCAGCATCACTCGCCCACTTCCCCGAGCTACGTGCCGGCGAGTTCGGTGAGGAGCGCTTGCTGGTGGACGGGGCGGTGCCCGGATCGGGTGAGACCTGGGATCTGTCGCGGCTCGATCCCGCGCGGCTCGGCACCGACTGGCTGCTCGCCGGCGGGCTGAGCCCCACGAACGTGGCGGCCGCGATCCGCATCGCGCGCCCCGGCGGCGTCGACGTGTCGAGCGGCGTCGAGGTCGCGCCCGGCCGCAAGGATCCCGAGCTCATCAGGCAGTTCATTGCCGCGGCGCGCCAGGCGTAGATCACAAACAGGTAACGACAGAAACTCCAGCTCCGAGCCGGTTTCGCCGGCGATCCTTCGCGCGCTCGCCACGAAATCCCTGGTCAGGGGCACTCAGCCGTCGCTAGCGTAGAGCCGTGGCCGCCACCCGGCCGTCGTTCACCGCACCACCCGGAGGCTGAGAATCATGCCGAAGTCGAACCCGCAGGGGAAGCGGACCATCAAGATCACGGTTCCCACACCTCCCCCGCTGCCGCACCCGGGCCTCCTGCCCGGCATCGGGGTCGAGCAGACCGGCATGCGGTTCCCCACCAACTGGATCGTGCTGGTCGTGACGCTCAGCCTCACCGTCGGAGTGATCGCGTGGGCCTTCATCGCCCCCGACGCGCTCGCCGAGGTCGGGAAGGTGTCCCTCGCCTGGGTCACGGCGAACTTCAGCTGGCTCTTCGGCGCGCTCGCGATCACGGTCGCGCTCTTCATGCTGGTGGTCGGCTACGGCCGCACCGGCGGCATCCGGCTCGGCGCCGACGACGAGCAGCCCGAGTTCAGCACCCCATCCTGGATCTCCATGCTGTTCGCAGCCGGCCTCGGCATCGGCCTACTGTTCTACGGTCCGCTCGAGCCGCTCACCTACTTCCTGAGCCCTCCGCCCGGCGTCACCGAGGCCGCCGGCACCGCCGACGCCGCCCTCCCCGCGCTCGCGCAGACGATCCTGCACTGGGGGCCGATCGCCTGGGCGTTCTACGCGCTCGTCGGCGGCGCCATCGCCTACAGCGCGTACCGGCGCGGCCGGGCACCGCTCATCTCCGCGCTCTTCGAGCCCGTGTTCCCCGGCGCATCGCACCGCGCGCTCGGCCGCACCATCGACATCTTCGCCATCATCGTGACGCTCTTCGGCACCGCGGTCTCGCTCGGGATCGGGGCGCTGCAGATCGAGAGCGGTTTCCGCATGGTCACCGGCATCGGCCCGCTCGGCAACACCTTCCTCGTCGGCGCGATCGCGATCCTCACCTCGCTCTTCATCGCGTCAGCGGTGTCGGGGGTGAAGCGCGGAATCCGGCGCCTCTCGAACCTCAACATGGTGCTCACCGGCAGCCTCGGCCTCTTCGTGCTCGTCGCCGGCCCCACCGTGTTCCTGCTGAACTTCTTCCCGTCCTCGCTCGTCGAGTTCTTCGAGCAGCTCGGCCTCATGCTGGCGCGCAACCCGAACCAGGGCGGCGACACCGCGACGTTTCTCTCCTCGTGGACCACCTACTACTGGGCCTGGTGGGTGTCGTGGACGCCGTTCGTCGGCATGTTCATCGCGAAGATCTCGCGCGGGCGAACGCTCCGCGAGTTCGTCACCACCGTGGTGCTCGTGCCGTCGGCGATCGTGATCGCGTGGTTCGTCGTCTACGGCGGCACCGCGATCTACATGAGCCTGAACGGGGTCAACCTGCAGACCGGGGACTCAGGCGAGGAGGTGCTCTTCCATCTCCTCCAGCGCCTCCCCCTCGGCATGCTCACCTCGGTGATCGCCATGATCGCGGTCGTCGTGTTCTTCGTCACCGCGGCCGACTCAGCCTCCATCGTGATGGCATCGATGTCGCAGGGCGGGCGACCCGAGCCCTCGCGCTGGGTGACGATCCTGTGGGGCCTGCTGCTCAGCCTCATCGCGATCTCGCTGCTGCTCGCCGGCGGCAGGAACACCCTCGGCGGCCTGCAGTCCCTCATGGTGGTCTCGGCGCTGCCGTTCGCGCTCGTGGTCATCGGCATCATGTTCGCCTGGGCGAAAGACCTCCGCACCGACCCCTACATCATTCGCAGGAAGTACGCGCAGGCGGCCATCGCGCAGGGCGTGCGCCGCGGCATCGACGAGTACGGCGACGACTTCGTGTTCGGCACGAGCGAGGTGCCGGCCGACGAGGGCGCTGGCGCCGGCTTCGACAGCACCGACCCGGTGCTCACCGAGTGGTACGTCGACGCGACCACCGGCCCGATCCAGCAGGTCACCCCCGAGGACGTGCGGCGCACCCTCGAGCCGGGCCGCATCCAGGAGAAGGGGCCGGATCGCCCCGAGCACACCGCGTCGGGCGACGCCTCACTCACCGTCGGCGAGAAGCCGCACGTCGCGCCAGCCGATGGGCAGGATTCCAATGCGAAGGGCACAGAGAAGCCCCGCTCAGAGCCCGAAGATCTGTGAGCAAGCGGCAAAAACTGGAGTTTCGCGTCGCGCGACTGTAACCTGTTCGTTATCTTCGCCGCGCGCTCGCGTGCGGTACCGCCAACCGAAAGTCCGAATGCTCGACTCATCACCCTCCGCGTCACGCCCCTTCCCGAGCCGCCGCGCGCTGCGCGAAGCGGCCGCACGAAGCGCGGCGCAGACCGAGCAGCGGGCGACCGACGAGCTGGCGCAGGACCCCGAGCTGATCGCCGAGCGCGAGCCCGAGGCTGAGTCCGAGCGCGTCAGCGATCCAGCGCTGGGTGCTGAGCCTGAGCCCGAGCGCGTCAGCGATCCCGAGCTGAGTACCGCGCCGCAGGATGATGTCCTGGCCGGCGGATATGTGCGCGTGCCGCTCCCCGAGCGCGATCTCGCCACCGGCGCCGACAGCGCAGCGCCCGCCCCGCAGCCGCGTCGTCCACTGCGCCGCCGCATCGCCGCGGCCGCCGCGGCCGCGAGCGTCGGCGGGCTCGTACTGTCCGCCGCGGTGCCACTCACCCAAGCCGCCGAGGAAGAGGTCGCCGCCGCCGCGTCCCAGCAGCGCCTCTTCTCCGAGGTGTCGGCCGACGACATCCCGGCCTCGCTCGCGGAGATCAGCGCCGTCGACGTGGACGAGGCGATCGCCGGCACGTACACCTACCGCGCACGCGCACTCGTGAACTACCCGTTCCAGCAGTCGGTGCTGCTCACCGACCCCTTCGGCTACCGCACCGCGCCGGTGGAGCAGTTCCATGACGCGCAGGACTTCGGGGCCGCGGCGGGCACGCCGATCTACGCGATCGCCGACGGCACGGTGCTCGAGGCCGGTTTCGCGAGCGACGGCTGCGGCTTCGGCCTCAAGCTCGAGCACGACATCGACGGCAAGGAGGTGACGAGCCGGTACTGCCACATGCAGGACGCCTCGCACTCGTACGCCGTTGGCGATGAGGTCCTGATGGGCGACCCGGTCGGCCGGGTCGGGGCGACCGGGCTCGCCTTCGGTGCTCACCTGCACATGGCGCTCCGCGTGAACGACGAGCCGACCGACCCGATGCCCTTCCTCGCGAAGTACAGCCGCGTGGACCGCACCGCCGAGAACACAACCCCAGGCAAGGCGAGCGAGACCTCCTAGCTTGGGCCAAGCCCTGGGCCTTGGCCCCAAGCCCTGCTTCTTTCATTGAGAAGTGGCAAACCGACGCTTCGCGGCACTGAAGCGTCGGTTTGCCACTCTTCGATGGGGGCTCCCTGGGGAGGGGGCGAGGGAGAGGGATACTCGCTAGCTTGTGTGGGGCTCGCTCGTCGCGCGCGCCCAGTCCGCGAGCTTCGCGGCCGCGCGACCCGAGTCGATCGCGTCCTCAGCCACCTTGAGCTTCTCGCTCAGGCGCTCGAGCAGGGCGCGCTCCACCGACTCCGGGCGGCTCGCGAGATCGTACGCAACGAGGCCAGCCGCGGCGTTGAGCAGCACAATATCGCGCACCGGACCACGCTCCCCCTGCAGCACACGGTGCACAACGGCAGCATTCTCCTGCGGGGTACCGCCGACGAGATCCTGAATCTGCGCGCGCGGGAGCCCCAGATCGCGCGGGTCGATGTCGTGCTCGGTGAGGCCGCCGCGGCTGACCTCCCACAGGCGCGAGTGGCCGGTGGTGGTGAGCTCGTCGAGCCCATCGTCCCCGCGGAACACGAGCGCCGAGGCCCCGCGAAGCCGGAACACGCCAACGAAGATGGGCACCCGGTCGATGTCGGCAACACCAACGGCCGAGGCCTCCGGCCGCACCGGGTTGCAGAGCGGACCAAGGAAGTTGAACACGGTAGGAATACCGAGGTCGGCTCGCGCCGGCGCAACGTGGCGGAAGCCGGGGAGGAACCGTGCGGCGTGCACGAACGCGATCCCGACCTCCGAGAACGCCCGGGTCACGCCGGCCGCGTCGAGCTCCAGGTCGATCCCCAGCGCGCTCAGCACGTCGGAGGATCCCGACTGGCTGCTCGCGGCGCGATTGCCGTGCTTCACCACGGGGGCGCCCGCGGCCGCAGCGGTGATCGACGCCATCGTCGAGATGTTCACCGTGCCGAAGCGATCGCCGCCGGTCCCGACGATGTCGAGCGACATCGCGGGGAGGTCGAGCGGAAGCGCTTCGGACAGGATCGCGTCGCGGAACCCGATGACCTCGTCGACCGTGACGCCCTTCGAGCGGAGCGCGACCAGGAACGCGCCGATCTGCGCGCCGCTCGCCGCCCCGGTCATGAAGTTCGCCATGGCCCATTCAGCTTGGGAAACGCTGAGATCCTCGCCGTCGAGCAGCGTCGTGAGCACGGTGGGCCAGGTGCGTTCGTCGATCATTCCGTCATCCTATCGAGGCGACGCGCCAGCCCACGACACGCAGGCGGGGCGCGCGCCACTCACTGAAACACGCCAAATCTCGCGGAGATACTCACGGATCGCCCGCGCGATGTCCACAATCACCTCGCCGAAGCGGTAGGCTTGTCAGGAATCTCGCAGAAAGTTCGGCGCGCCGGTCACGAGTGAAAACGCACACCAAACTTTCAGCCATAATGGAGGGGTGACAACGACCACTATGAATACCAAGTCAGCCGTGCCTTCGGTGAAGCGACCGAATCTCGTCGCCGTCGGCACGATCGTGTGGCTCGGCAGCGAGGTCATGTTCTTCGCGGGCCTGTTCGCGATTTACTTCACGCTGCGCGCTATGAACCCCGAGCTGTGGGTGGAGCAGACCGCCAAGCACAACTTTGTCTTCGCCCTGGTGAACACGCTGATTCTGGTTGCGTCATCCTTCACCGCTCAGGCCGGTGTGTTCGCCGCAGAGCGCGGCCAGCCGCGCGCAACGGGTAAGAGCCCGTCGCAGTGGGGCACCGTTGAGTGGTTCTTCCTGACCTTCTTCATGGGCGCGATCTTCGTCGCAGGTCAGACCTGGGAGTACGCCACCTTCGTGTCCGAGGGCATCACCCTCGCGTCCGATCCGTACGGCTCGGCCTTCTACCTCACCACTGGCTTCCACGGCATCCACGTGTCGCTCGGCCTCGTCGCCTTCCTGCTCGTGATCGGCCGCATCTACGCGGTCAAGAACTTCACGCACAAGGAAGAGACCACGGCGGTCGTCGTGTCCTACTACTGGCACTTCGTCGACATCGTCTGGATCATCCTGTTCATCGTCATCTACGTCCTGCCACTCGTGCAGGGCTACTAAGGGGAGGCCAGAACTCATGGCTCGCGCCAAGAACAACGTCCGCAAGTCCGGACGCCGACACCCGCTCGCGACCGCTGCGCTCGTCGCGGTCGGCCTGCTCGTGACCGGAGCTGCGTACGCTGGCTTCAGCCAGACCTCCGCCACCGCTGAGATCGACCTCAACTCCCCCGCAACCATCGAGGCGGGCGAGAAGCTGTTCGGCGCGAACTGTGCCACCTGCCACGGCGCTGCCGCGCAGGGCACGCCTGACGGGCCCTCCCTCGTCGGCGTCGGTGCAGCTTCGGTCAACTTCCAGGTCGGCACCGGCCGCATGCCGCTCGCCTTCCAGGGCCCCCAGGGCATGGTGAAGCCGAAGCAGTTCTCCGAGGAGCAGACCCTGCAGATGGCCGCATACGTTGCCTCGCTCGCACCGGGACCGGCTCTCCCCGAGACCCAGTACCTGCAGGCCGACAGCGACGCCGAGGGCATCGCAAAGGGTGGCGAGCTCTTCCGCATCAACTGCGCAATGTGCCACAACGTTTCGGCTGCCGGCGGCGCGCTGACCCAGGGCAAGTTCGCCCCCAAGCTCACGGGTGTCGCTCCCACGCACATCTACGAGGCCATGGTCACCGGCCCGCAGAACATGCCCGTCTTCAGCGATGCGAACATCACGCCGCAGCAGAAGGCCGACATCATCTCGTACCTCAAGTACATCGAGGAGAAGCCCGCAATCGGCGGCCTCACCCTTGGGTCGATCGGCCCCGTGGCTGAGGGTCTCTTCATCTGGGTGATCGGACTGGGCGCCATCATCGGCCTCACCGTCTGGGTCACCGCGAAGTCGAACTAAGTTCGACGACGCAACGAGTTTCATGAGTCAGGAGTCAAGGAGCAACATGGCAGAGGAAGCGAAGAACAACGGCGGCACCGGCGCCGTTGTCGCAGCCCAGGGCCACGGCTCGGCCGATGGCGCGGCGGGAACCGCAGTCATCTCGTCGGACGCCGTGCAGAATCCCGGCCTTCCGCCGCACCGCAAGCGCGTCACGGATCTGGATCCGCGGAAGGAGAAGGGTGCGGAGCGCACGGTCTACACCCTCTTCTACCTCTCCATCGCAGGAAGCCTGGGCGCGGTCCTCGCGTACATGTTCCTCCCGATCGAGACCGGCGATCCCATGGCCATCCGCGTGCACACGCTGGTCGTCGGCCTCGGCATGGCACTCGCCATGCTCGCCATCGGCATCGGTGCGGTGCACTGGGGCAAGGCCCTCATGGCCGATCACGAGTCGATCGACTACCGTCACCCGGTGCCGAGCGACACGGAGACCCGCGAGGCCTCGGCCGAGATCTTCAAGCTCGCGAACGAGGAGTCGGGCTTCTCGCGCCGCTCGCTCGTGCGCAACAGCCTGATCGGCGCGCTGATCGCGTTCCCGCTCCCCGGCATCACCCTGCTGCGCGGACTCGCCCCGCAGGATCGCGATCCCGTAGAGCTGCTCCGTCACACGATGTGGGACAAGGGCATCCGTCTGGCCCGCGACCCCTCCGGTGTTCCGATCAAGGCGAGCGACGTCACCATCGGCTCGGCCTTCCACGTGATCCCCGAGACGCTCACCCACGAGGAGTTCGCGAAGCTCAGCCTGGACGAGCGCGGCGGCAGCGAGACGCTGCTCGACGCGAAGGCCAAGGCCATCGTGCTCCTCATGCGTCTGGATCAGAGCGAGCTCAAGGAGCTCCCCGAGCGCGAGAGCTGGTCGTACGACGGCATCGTCGCGTACTCGAAGGTCTGCACCCACGTCGGTTGCCCCGTCGCGCTGTACGAGCAGCACACGCACCACCTGCTGTGCCCCTGCCACCAGTCGCAGTTCGACGTGTCCGAGCACGCGAAGGTCGTCTTCGGTCCCGCGAAGCGTCCCCTGCCGCAGCTCCCGATCACGGTTGACGATGAGGGCTACCTCGTCGCGCAGAGCGATTTCCATGAACCTGTCGGCCCGAGCTACTGGGAGCGTCTCAAGTGAGCAGCACCGTAACCGAATCGCCCGCGCAGAACGGCTCCAGCCGTTTCACGTCCGCGGCCGCGAACTACATCGATGAGCGCACCA
>NZ_RPDI01000046.1 GCF_003917135.1 Leucobacter chromiireducens | reverse complement strand
GCAGAACCCGCACTCGACCGAGCAGTTCCGCGAGAGCTACGCGTTCCGCGGGGAGATCCTCGAGCTCGGCTACCCGCGTGCCGACCGGTTGGCGCGCGCCACGATCGGCGCCGAGCGCAACCCGATCGCCGTGCGCTCCGCGCGCATCGCGCTGGAGTTGCCGCTCGACAAGCGGGTGCTCGCATACACGCCGACCTGGCGCGACGGGGGCGTGACCGTGGTCGACGGGCTGAACGTGCAGCGCCTCGCGGAGGAGCTCGGTGACGACTGGGTGATCGTCGCGCGCGGACACACGCGCACGCACGGCCTCGGCGGGTACGGCGGCGCGGCGGCCCGCGTCATCGACGCGTCCGCGCACCCGGACGTGAACGACGTCATCCTCGCCGCTGACCTCCTCGTTACCGACTACTCGTCGATCATGTTCGATGCGGCAGTCGCGCGGGTCCCGATGCTGTTCTTCGTGCCGGATCTCGCCGCCTATCGGGATCGCGAGCGCGGCTTCACGTTCGATTTCGAGCGTGACGCACCGGGGCCGCTGCTGGCCGAGCGCTCGGCCGTCGTGGCCTGCGCGCAGGAGTGGGCCGAGGTGGGCGACCGGGCGAGCTGGCTGCGGCCCGAGCGTGCGGAGGCGTGGTGCGAGCGCTTCGCCCCGCACGACGATGGCCACGCGGCGGCGCGGGTGGTGTCGGCGCTCTCTGAGCGAGGCCTGCTGCCCCGGGCTGGCGGCTAGGCGCTCGGCTGCCGTTTGCCGGCGCGCCGTCCGCCCGCCGGCGCCCCGGGACCACCCACCCACCGTCGCAAACCCCCATTTAGTGGGGGTTTGCGCCGGTATTGCGATCCATACCGACGCAAACTCGTTCAAAGTCGGGGATGGGTGCGGGTGCGGGGGCGGGACGGCACGGAGTAGTGGCGCCCAGGCCCCACCCTCCCTCACCCCACCGTCGCTACACCCGGGACGGGGCGAGCTCCGCGAGCTGGCCGAGCAGGGAGTCCGGCACGAGCGCCTCGTCCGCGGCGCCCGCGCGGACAAGCTCCGCGATCCGGGACCCCACCTCGGCGGTGCTCAGGCCCATCGCGGCACCCGAGAGGGCGGGCAGCTCGCCGAGCACCTGCACGGTGGCGGCCTCGATCGCGCGCGCGGCCTCGCCCTCCCCGAGGTGGCCGAGCAGCAGCGCGAGCGAGAGGATCGCGCCCGAGGGGTTCGCCCAGCCCGTGCCCGCGATGTCGGGGGCTGAACCGTGGATCGCCTCGAACATGCTGGGCGCCGAGCCGTCCAGGTTGAGGTTCGCGCTCGTCGCGACGCCGAGGCCGCCCTGGATCACCGCACCGAGGTCGGTGATGATGTCGCCGAACAGGTTGTCGGTGACGACCACGTCGAAGCGCTCGGGGGAGAGCGGCAGGTGGAAGCACATCGCGTCGACGTGCACGTAGTCGGTCTCGACCTCGGGGTACTTGGACGCGAGGTCCGCGACGACCTCCTGCCAGAGCTGACCGGCCGCGACGAGGATGTTGGTCTTGTGGCAGAGCGTCAGCTTCTTGCGGCGGCCGAGGGCGAGGCGGAACGCGAAGTCGACCACGCGCTCGATGCCGGCCCGCGTGTTGAGCGACTCCTGCATGGCGACGGCGTTCGGGGTGCCGGCGTGCACCGTCGATCCCTGGCCGACGTAGGCGCCCTCGGTGTTTTCGCGCACGATGACCATTTCGCAGCGCTCCGGCGTGAGGCCGGCGATCGGGGTGGGCACGCCAGGGTAGAGGCGCACGGGGCGCACGTTCGCGGCCTGCTGGAAGCGCTGCCGCATCTCGAGGATGAAGCCGCGCTCAAGGATCCCGGGCTTCACTGCGGGATCCCCCATGGAGCCGAAGAGGATCGCGTCGTGCCCGCGGAGGGTGTCCGCCACCTCGGCGAAGAGCTCGCCCGTTGCGAGGTAGTGCGTTGCGCCGGCGGTGATCTCGGTGCGCGCGGTGGTGAAACCGTAGCGTGCCTCGGCGGCGTCGAGGACCTCGAGCGCGCAGCCGACCACCTCGGGGCCGATGCCGTCGCCGGGGAGGACTGCGATGGAGTAGCGGTTCGTCATGGGGTTCCTTCCGGCGGGATCTCGGCTGGCGACGGCGCCTGCTGCGGATCGCGCGGCGTTGCGTTGGCGATCGGACGATGTTGAACTATATTAACTGGTAAGACCACTCGTTGGGTGGTCGGAGTACCCAGGTCATCCGTTGCACCGCGGCACGCGATCCTCGCCGCGGCGTCAGCCCGCACGCAAGGACACACGATGCGCGACACACTCTCCCTGATCGCCCCCGCCGGGCAGCTTCCCATCGGCGCCGAGTGGCGCGCCGTCGCCGGGAGCCAGGACATCGTGTTCCCCTTCGATGGCAGCGTCGTCGCGCAGGCCCCGGTCAGCGACGTCGCGGACTCCCGCGACGCGCTCGACGCCGCGGAGGCCGCGCGCGCCGAGGTCGCGGCGCTGACGACGGCCCAGCGCAAGTCGGTGCTCACCGCCGTGCAGCGCCGCATCGAGGAGAACGCCGCGCGCCTCATCGACCTGCTCGTGCTCGAGACGGGGAAGCCGCGCGTCGACTGCCAGACCGAGGTATCGCGCACCATCGTCACGCTCCAGGCGACCGCAGAGGAGGCCTCGCGGGTGCACGGCGAGACCGTGCCGCTCGATCTCCAGGAGCTCGGCCGCGGCATGATCGGCTACTACACCCGCAAGCCAGCCGGCGTGGTGATCGGCATCGCCGGCTTCAACTACCCGCTGCTGCTCGCGAGCCACAAGCTCGCCCCGGCCATCGCAGCCGGTTGCCCGGTGATCATCAAGCCGGCCCCCAACACGCCACTCGCCACCCTCGAACTCGTCGCGATCGTGCGCGAGGTGCTCGCGGCGCACGGGATCACCCCGGCCGCCGTGCAGCTCGTCAACGGCGCCCCCGAGGTGGGGGAGACGCTCGTGCGGGATCCGCGCGCGCAGGTCGTGTCGTTCACCGGCTCCGCGAAGATCGGCCACCTGATCGCGCAGCAGGCGGCGCCCAGGCGGACGCTGCTCGAGCTCGGATCCAACACTGGTTTCATTGTCGCGGCCGACGCCGACGTTGACGCCGCGGTCGACGCGGTGCTGCGCGGCGGCTTCTACGCGAACGGCCAGGCGTGCATCTCCGTGCAGCGCATCGTGCTCGAGCGCCCGATCGCCGCGCAGTTCACCGAGCGGCTCGTTGCCCGCATGGGCGAGCTCGTTGTTGGGGATCCGCGCGACCCGGGGACCGATGTCGCCCCGGTGATCAACGCCGCGTCCGGCGAGCGGATTCGAGCCATGGTGGATCGCGCCGTCGCCGCTGGCGCAACGCTCCTCGCAGGCGGCGAGGCCCCAGCATCCGGCGAGCAGTCAGGCCTCGTGCGGCCAACCGTGCTCGGCGACGTCCCCGCCGACGTCGATGTATGGGCCGAGGAGGTCTTCGGCCCGGTCGTGTGCCTCACCACGGTCGACTCGATCGACGCGGCCATCGACCTCGTGAACGCCTCGCGCTACGGCCTGCAGGCGGCGATCTACACGGCGTCGCTCGAGAGCGCGTTCGCCGCGATTGAGCGCCTCGAGGTCGGCGGCGTCGTGGTGAACGAGATCCCCGGCTTCCGCTCCGACATCATGCCCTACGGCGGCGTGAAGGACTCGGGGATCGGCCGTGAGGGCCCCCGCTACGCCATCGAGGAGTTCACCGTCACCCGAATGGCGATGATCCGCCCCCGCGCACGCGGCTAGCCAGCATCCGCTGCGTTTCCACGTTCCCCCAGCCCAGTCTGCCCCAGCCCACCCCGTTCACCCCGCAAAGGACCCTCGCATGACGCACGTCGCCCCCGATTACAGCCGCCTCTTCCGCCTCGACGACCGCACGGTCGTGGTGATCGGCGCGGGATCGGGGATCGGCCGCGAGTCCGCGCAGGCGCTCGCGGCGCAGGGCGCGCACGTGGTCGTCGCCGACTGGGCGCTCGACGCCGCAGAGGCGACGACGGCGCTGATCCAGGAGCAGGGCGGCTCCGCCGAGGCGTTCCGCCTGAACGTGCTCGACGACGCGGAGGTTGCGGCAGCGGCGGAGCGCTTCGGCGCGGCGTCGGCGCTCGTGTTCACTGCGGCGACGAACGTGCGCAAGCGCATGGACGACTACACGATGGACGAGTTCGACCGCGTTGTGAACCTGAACCTGCGCGCATCGTTCCAGCTCATCCGCCACTTCGGCGCGCGCTTCGCGGAGCACGGCGGGGGATCGATCATCGGCTTCGCCTCGATCCGCGCGCAGGTGGTCGAGCCGGGTCAGGGCGTGTACGCCGCGACGAAGGCCGGCCTTGTGCAGCTCGCGAAGACCGCTGCGGCCGAGTACGGCCCGCAGGGCGTGCGCGTCAACGTGGTGGCGCCCGGCGTCGTGGAGACCCCGCTCACCGCTCAGATCAAGGCGAACGACGAGTGGTATGGCGCGTACGCGCAGAAGAGTGCGCTCGGCCGCTGGTCGCGCCCCGACGAGCTCGCCGGCGCTGTGGTGTACCTCGCGAGCGACGCGTCGACGTTCGTGACCGGCTCGACGCTCACCGTCGACGGCGGGTGGACGGCGATCGACGGCCGCTTCACGCCGCCCGCGTCCTAGTCTCGCCGAGCTGCGCGCCTGGCTCACCGGGTGCCCCGGCACCCCGCGCGCATCTTTCGAGATCGCGCGCATTACCGGGGTAATCCTCGCGATCTCGAAAGATGCGCGCGGTTTCGGCGTGGCGGGCAGGCCCCGCCCACCGGTGCGTCAGGCGACGAAGAACTGCGCCGCCTGCGCGTGGTCGAGCTCGACCGTCTCGGTCGCAGCGGCGTTCGCGAGCGCGATCCGCACGCCGGTGCCGCTCCGTTCGACGCGCAGCTGCGCGCCCGGCGCGATGTCCGCGGCCGCGAGCGCGGCAAGCAGCTCGTGATCGGACTGCGCGGTCTCGCCGATCGACACGAGCACGGCCGGCGTTGCCGGGTCGGCGTCGAAGGTGCGGCGGAGCGCGTTGATCGCGTGGGGATCGCGCGGGGGCAGCGCCGCGCCGCGCTCGGCCTCGGCCAGGGTGGGGATCGCATTCCCGTACGGGGAGCGGCCGGGCTGCCCGAGCAGCTCCGCGATGCGCTCGGCCGTGGCGTCGCCGATGGCGTGCTCCCAGCGGGACGCCTCATCGTGCGCCCACTCCCACTCGAGCCCGATCGTGTCAACGAGGAGGCACTCGGCGAGCCGATGCTTGCGCATCACCCGCAGCGCGATGCGGCGGCCCTCGACGGTGAGATGGAGCCGGCGATCGCCCGGCACCGTGTAGAACAGGCCGTTGCGGATCAGACGGTTCGCCGTCTGCGTGACGGTCGAGGGCGCGTGGCCCACGCGCTCGGCGATGCGCGCGCGGAGCGGATCGGTGCCGGCCTCCTCGCACTCGAGTACCGCGGTGAGGTACGCCTCGGTGGGGTTGAGGAGGGCGTCCAATCGGGCCCCCTTCCGGAACACTCTGCCGATGCGACGATCGTCAGCATATCGCTCCGCGGAGGCTGGCTCGGGGAGGCGCACCCAGCGGGGCGCTGGCCCCTCCCGGCTTAGGTGACGGCGCGGGCGAAGACCACGATGTTGTCGGGGGCGAGATCCCGATCCGCTTGGAACAGGCACGTGATGATGACGAGCCGGCCTGGCACGTTCTCCCACACGCTCGCGAGCTGGGCGAGCTCCGTCTTGTCGTGCCGCTCGGTCGCGACGATCTCGTAGGCGACCGTGCCGCCTGTGGTCTCGAGGAGCACCTCGTCGCCCGGCAACGCGGCCGTCGCGCCCGCCGCGCGGTCGACGAGCGGGTCGAACACGGCCCGGCCGTCGGCGGAAGTGTGGCCGATGAGGAACACCGTGTTGTCGCTCCCCGCGCCCGGTGCGCCGAAGTCGGTGAGCCAGAAGACGTCCTCCGCGGTCGGCGGGTCGAGCACGCTCGCCGTGCCGATCGCGAGCGGCGCGATGGGCGCCGCGAAACCGATGGCCGGGATCGAGAGCTCGGACGGGGGAGCGGCTGGCACCTCGGGGAGCTCGGAGCCAACGTGCTCCACCGCGATGCGCTCCGCGGTTGCGTGCGCCGGGGGTGCGGCGAGGCGCCACACCCCGAGCCCGACGAGCGCGACCCCGCCGACGACGGCGAGCGCCGTGACGCCGGCGAGGACGCCAACGAGGGCGCGGCGGCCCGGGGCGCTCACGCGCCGCCGCCCGCGCCCGCGGTTCCGGCCCCCGCTGGCGTGCGGAGCCCGAGCAGCACGACTCCTGCCGCGGCGAGGAGCAGCAGCGCGGCGCCGAGGAGCATGAGCTGCTCGGTCGGGGTGAGTCGGAAGCCCGGGGCGACGACCGCCGCCGGGATCGGGGTGGCCGCGTCGGTGAGGGCGGGCTCCGCCGTGGGCGCCGAGTTCCCCGTGCCGATGCGCACCTCGGTCCAGCCGGCGAGCCGGCGCTCGACGTCGGTGAGCGCGAAGCGGTAGTTCCCGTCCCTGAGGCTCGTCACGTCGATGCGGAGCTCGCCCGAGTCGTTCACGCGGATCCAGTCGACCGCGGTCTTGCTGGGGTACACGTGCAGATAGAACCAGTCGCCCGGCGCGCTGCCCGGCACCGTGAGATGCGCGATCCCGTCGGCGACGCGCACGGTGACGCCGCCCGCGTTCGCCGACGTGAGGAGGTTCTGCGTCGCGACGGGCGCCTTCGGCGTGAACTCGGGCTTCGGCGTGGCCTGGGTGGACGGCGCGCGGAGGCTGCCGGACCCCGATCCGGATCCCGCGCCGGCTGGCGCCGACGCCGGAAGGGATCCCAGCACGGTCGGCTGTTCGGGATCCGCGGCGCCAGGGGAGGGCGTCTGCGGTTCGCCGCCCGGAGTGACGGGGGGCGTCGTGCCGGGGTGCACCGGCTTCGTCGGGGTGACGGGCGGTTTGGGCTCCGGCTGCTCGGGCTCCTCGGGGAGCTGCGCCGCCGATCCGGCGACCCAGTTCGCGGCGTTGATGAGGATCTGCTGGCCCGCGGCGGACCAGGTGCGCGCGTCCGAGGCCGCGTGGCTGCCGTGCAGGGCGAGGTAGGCGTGGCGAGCTCCCTCCCGCTCGTCGACCGCGATGCCCGGGCCGTGATCGTCGACGCGCACCTCCGCGCCGTCCTGCTCGCGAGTGATCGTGTGCGCGAGGATGCGCGCCGTGTCGCTCGTCAGCTCGTCGAAGGCGGAGACGAACTTCTCCGCGTCGCGGCGCGTGTCCTGGAGCACCATGCTGCCCTGAATCAGCTCGCCCGTCGCGATGTTGCCCGGGGCGAAGAGGGGGTGATCCGCTTCGGCCCAGATCCGGTACCCCGTGGCGAGCGCCGTCGCGTCGACGCCGCCCGTTCGCTGCGTCGGAGAGCCGATTCGCGCCTGCAGCGTCGCGATGCCGGAACTCTCGGTGGCGCCGAGATCGAGCCAGACGATGCCGGTTCCCGCGGCGTCGGCCGCCTCGATCGCGGCCGTGAGGCGGGGCGCGTCGACGACACCGGGGTCGTCCCAGACGACGGCGTCGTATGCGCCGAGCGCGCGGGGGTCGGCCGGCAGCTCGTCCGCGCCCGTTGCCACGAGATCCTGGCCGTTCAGCAGCTCGACCGTGCGCCCGGTCTGGTCGCCGAGCACGAGCACGGTCGGCAGCGGCGAGAGGCGGAAGTCGACGACGGTGTCGGCGTCGGCGACGGGCAGCACCTCGGCGGAGGGCGAGGTGGCGGTCGCGTGTGCGTCGAGCGCGGCGCGGAAGCGGTGCGCGCCAACGGGGACGCCGGTGATCCGGTAGGCGCCGGTGGCGTCGGTCGTTGCGCTGAGGCCCGCCCCCGCGAGGGAGACGAGCACGCCGGGCAGCGGCGCGCCGGATCCCGCCGAGACGACGGTGCCCGAGACCGAGCCCGTCGTGAGGGGATCGAGCGCGAGCTCGATGGAGCCGAAGCCCGCACCGGAGACCTCGACGTCGCGCGTCGCGTCGGCGTAGCCGAACGCGGAGAAGCCGAGCGTGTACGCGCCGGCTGGCAGGGAGGCGCGAATCTGGCCGTTCTCGTCGCTTAGCCAGGTCTCGCCGTGCTCGCCGTAGTCGACGGTCACGCCGGGGAGCGGATCCCCGCTCGTCGCGTCGGTGATCGTCACCGTGATCCCGGTGTCGCCGCGCACCGCGGCAACGGCCGCCGCGAGATCAATGATGCCCGCCCCGTACCGGGTGTCGCCGCTCGCGGGCGATCCGCTCGGATGCCACGCGGTCGACTCGAGCGCGTCCTCCATCTGCGCGACCGTGAGGCCGGGCTGGGCGGAGCGCAGCGCCGCGACCGCGCCTGCGACGTGCGGGGTCGCCATCGAGGTGCCGGAGGAGCGGCCCCACCCTCCGCCGGGCACGGAGGAGACGATGTCGACGCCGGGGGCGGACGCGTCGGGCTTCGTGAACTCGGCGGCCGGCCAGCCGAAGCGCTGCGCGACGCTCGCCGACCACCGCGTGGTGCCGCCGCAGGAGCGGGGGTCGACCTGCTGCGCCTCGTTGGTCATGCCGACCGCGAACACGTCGGCGGACGAGCTCGGATTCGACACGCAGCCGGGGGAGCGGTCGCCGTCGTTGCCGACCGCGACCGCGGCGAACACCCCGGCCTGCCGCACCCGGTGCAGCACCTCGAGGAGGAAGTCGTTGTACGAGTTGCTCACGCCGAGCGACATGTTGATCACGTCGGCGGCGCGGCCGGCCGGACGGCCGTTCGCGTCGTACGGTGCGAGCGTCCACTCGAGCGCCGCGAGGATCTTCGCGTCGCTACTGCCGTCGCTGATCGCGTTGACCGCCATGAGCTCCGCGTCGGGGGCGACGCCGATGCGGGTGCCCGAGGCGTCGCCGCCGAGCACGGTGCCGGCGACGTGCGTGCCGTGGGTGGCGGGATCCGCGGGTCGCTTCTCGCGCGGCGTTCCGGTGCGGTCGAGGTGGATCCAGCCGCCGGGGAAGAGCGGGTCGTGCGGGTCGACGGTCGCGATGCGATCGCGGAGGTCGGGGTGCGTTGGGTCGATGCCGGTGTCGAGCACGGCGACGCGCACGCCGCGGCCGGTTGCGCCGTACTCCGCCCAGGCCTCGGGGGCGTTGATCCCGGCCAGGCCGTAGGTGACGGGCACGCCGTCGCCGTCGACGGTGCTCGAGAGCGCACTCGGATCGGCCACCGGTTCGGGCGCCTCGGGCGTCTCGGGCGCCTCGAGCGGGGTGACCTCCCCGTTCGGCGCGACGGTCTCCGCGCCGGGGAGCGCCGCGAGCGCGGCGAGGGTCTCGGGCGTCGGCTCGGCGGAGACGAGCACGGCGGCCGCGATCCAGAACCGGTTGAGTACTCGGATCGCGCCGCGCTCCTCCAGTGCGGCGAGGCCCGGCTCCGCGAGGTGCAGCGCAGCGTCGGCGCCGCGCTGCAGGGAGGCAGCCGCGGTGGCGGGGTCGCCAGCAGCGGCGGGCTCGATGCCCGCGTCCGCGAAGCGGATCAGGATCTCGGCCGCGCCCGTCCCGGTGTCGAGCCACGGGGCGGCGTCGCCGCTCGCATCCGGCGGCTCCTGATCCGCTCGCTCGGGATCCGCGCCGGCGCGCTCGGGATCCGACTCGGCGCGCTCGGCGCTCGTGAACGCCGCCGCGAGCTCGGGCGCGACCTCCGCCGGCCCGGAGTCCGCGCCGAGCGCCACGCTGCCCGCGCTGCCCGGGTGTTCCGCGGGCGAGAGCTGCGCGAAGCCGACGGCGCCGCTCAGGGCGACGGCGACGGCGAGCGCGCCGGCCGCTGCTGCGGCGAGCGGGCGGCGGTGGCGGGTGAAGCGGAGGCGGGGGAGGAAGGGCAAGATCGGCTCTCGGAATCTACGCGCGTGCACGGGAGGGTCGCCGGAGCGTCCGCAGCCGCGCTAACATCTGATGGAGGTTAGGTAATGCGAAAGATTGAACATCTGACCTAAGTAATGTTAGCCTAACCTTCGTGTTTTCCGTCAACGGCGGGCGCTCAGCCCGCACCCTTCGAATTGGCGTGTCCGCACTCGCCGCGTTCCTCGCCGCGAACCTCGCGGGCTGCGCCCTCGTCTTCGGCGACTCCCCGCAGATCGCGGACCGCGCGCTCGCAGCGGCCGAGAGCCCCCGCTTCCTGGAGGGCCCCGAGACCGCGCTGCTCGACAGCCCCGACATCGAGGCCATCACCGACGACCCGCGGCCCGCGCTGCCCGTCACCTTCACGGGGCTCGACGACGTCGCGGTGGAGATCACCGACACGAGCCGGATCCTCGCGCTCGACGGCACGGGCAGCCTCGCGTCCGTGGTCTGGGCCCTGGGCTTTGGCCCCAACGTCGTGGGGCGCGACCTCACCACCGGGTGGGAGTCCGCGAAGCACCTGCCGCTCGTGATGGACAATCACACCCTCAATGCCGAGTCGATCCTCGACCTTAACCCGACGCTGATCCTCACGGACTACTCCGTCGGCCCCTACGACGTGCAGTTGCAGATGCGCAACGCCGGGATCCCGGTCGTGTTCTTCGACGGCGCGAAAGACATCGATGACATTCCCCGGCTGATCGGCGACGTCGCCGGGGCGCTCGGCGTGCCGGAGCTCGGCGAGCGCTACGTCGCCGACTTCACGCAGCGGCTCGACGACACGATCGCGCGGATCGCTGCGGTCGCGCCGAGCGCCGAGGCGGATCGTGTGCGCACGGTCTTCCTCTACATGCGCGGCCGCGCCGGGGTGTACTACATGTACGGCAACGACCCCGACGGCTCGACGGGGATCGCGGGCGTGCTCATCGAGCAGCTCGGGGCGATCGACGTCGCCGGCCAGGAGAACTGGACGAGCGGCAACCTCACCGCTGAGGGGCTCATGAACCTCGAACCGGATCTGATCCTCATGCTCACCCTGGGGCTCGAATCGGTCGGCGGGATCGACGGCCTGCTCGCCGTCCCCGGCGTCGCGCAGACGCCCGCGGGCGAGCGCCGCCGCGTCGTCGACATGAGCGACTACGAGATGTTCACCTGGGGTCCCCGCACGCCGGACGTGCTCACGGCGCTCGCCGAGGCGATCTACCACGTCGACCTCGACACGGTCGAGCTCCCCGAGGAGGCCGGCGCATGACCCGCATCGAGATCGGCGAAGCCGCGCTGCCCGAGCTGCCGCGGGTGCTCGACTACGGCGAGACCGCGCTCCCGCGGCCGAAGCGCGGCCGGGTCACCCTGCTTTTTGTCGTGCTCGGCCTCGGCCTCGTCGTCGCCACGCTCCTCGCGGCAGCGCTCGGGCAGATGCAGATCCCCGTGGTCGAGGTGATCGGCTCGCTCTGCCGCAAGGCGGGGATCGCCTGCGGCGCGGAGTCGGCGCACCCGAACGCGGACGCCGCGCTGTGGGAGGTGCGCTTTCCGCGCGTCGCGCTCGCCGTCCTCGTCGGCATGGCGCTCTCCTCCTCCGGCGCGATCATGCAGGGCGTGTTCGGCAACCCGCTCGCCGATCCCGGCATCATCGGCGTCTCCTCGGGCGCAGCCGTCGGCGCGAGCCTCATGATCGTGACGGGACTCGCCGCTGGCTCGAGCCTCGCGATCCCCGTCGGCGCCTTCGTCACGGGCGTGGCCACCTCGCTCCTCATCTACTCGATCTCCCGCTCCGGTGGGAAGACCCGGGTGATCACCCTGATCCTCGTCGGCGTCGCCGTCAACGCCTTCGGCGGCGCGGCACTCGCCCTCATGACCTTCGCGGCCGACATGAATCAGCGCGAGCAGATCGTGTTCTGGCAGATGGGCAGCCTCGCCGGCTCGCTCTGGCCGCAGGTCGCCACGGTGCTCCCGCTCGTGATCCTCGGCCTCGCCCTCGCGCTCGGGATCGCGGGCAAGCTCGACCTCCTGAGCCTCGGCGACGACGCGGCCAGGCACCTCGGCCTGAACATCGAGCGCTTGCGCATCGGCGCGATCATGATCGTCTCGGTGCTGACCGCTGCGGCCGTGGCCTTCGCCGGCATCATCGGCTTCGTCGGGCTCGTCGTGCCCCACGTCATCCGCATGATCGTCGGCCCGGGGCACCGCGTGCTCATCCCGGCGAGCGCCCTCGGCGGCGCGCTGCTGCTCGTCGTCGCCGACACCTTCGCACGCACGGCCGTGCCCTACGCGGAGCTGCCGCTCGGCATGCTCACCGCGATCATCGGCGGGCCGTTCTTCTTCTTCCTCATCCGCGCGACCTCGCGGAAGAACGGGGGCTGGCTGTGAACCCGCTGTCCCGCCGCGCACCGCGGCTGCCCGCCCCGGTTCCGCGCGGGGAGATCGTGCTCCGCGCCGCGGGGGTGTCGGTGACCCTCGGCGGAACCCGGATCGTCTCCGGCGTCGACTTCGACGTGCGCGCCGGCGAGGTGCTCGCGATCCTCGGGCCGAACGGCGCCGGGAAGTCGACGCTCCTCGGGGCGCTCGCGGGGGATCACGCCTACGGCGGCTCCGTCGAGCTCGTCGGGCGCGAGGTGCACGACTGGCCGAGCCGCGAGCTCGCGCTCCGGCGAGCCGTGCTCCGGCAGAACAACTCCGTGAGCTTCCCGTTCCCGGTGGTCGACATCGTGAAGATGGGGCGCGCGCCCTGGCGCGCGATCACCTCCGTCGAGGAGGACGATCGGATCATCGCGGAGGAGCTCCTCCGCTCGGACACGTTCCGCTTCGCCGAGCGCACCTACACGTCCCTCTCGGGCGGCGAGCGCGCCCGGGTCGCGCTCGCTCGCGCGATGACGCAGCGCACGGGGCTCCTCCTCCTCGACGAGCCGACCGCGGCGCTCGACATCAACTATCAGGAGCAGGTGCTCGCCATCGCGCGGCGCACGGCGCGGCAGGGGAGCGCGGTCGTGGTCGTGCTCCACGACCTCGCGGCGGCTGCGGCCTACAGCGACCGGGTGCTGCTCCTCGCCGACGGCGCCATGCGCGCGTGGGGCGCACCCGCTGAGGTGCTCACCCCTGAGCTGCTGAGCGAGGTGTATCGCCACCCCGTGCGGGTGGCGCGAGACGCCGACGGCGCGCTCGCGATCACCCCCGTCCGATTCCCCGACGACGACGCCGCGCCGCCCGCGGCGCACGACCCCCGATCCAGTGAGAGGACCACTCCATGACCGCGCTCCCATCCCCGCACGGTGCCGCGGCGCCACGCGCACCACGGCCGCGGCCGGGCCGCCGCCTCGCCGCGGCGCTGCTCCTGCCGTTTCTCGCGGTCGCTCCGCTGGCGCTCGGCACGGCCCCGGCGCAGGCGGCCTCCCGCGTGGACGTCGCCCCGGCACCGGCAGCGGACGGGCCGACGACCGTGACCCTCAGCGGCAGCGGATTCCAGTACCAGCCGAACGCGCCGGGCGGCGTCTACGTGTTCTTCGGCGCGGTCGCTGACCCGACGACGAACGCCTGGGCGCCGAGCCAGGGCGGCCGCTCGGGGGAGAGCTTCGCGTACGCGGGCACCGACGGCTCCCGCCTGCTCGTCGCATTCCAGGGCGGCAGCTCCGCGAGTGAGGCGAACGGCCAGATCGACGCGAACGGCGCGTGGAGCACCCAGATGACGATCCCCGGATCGAAGTTCACGGCGAGCTTCGGCAACCCGCACGAGGGGGCGCAGGGGGCCGGCCAGGAGATCGACTGCCTGCAGGTGCAGTGCGGCATCATCACGATCGGTGCGCACGGCCTCATCAACGCGAACAACGAGTCCTTCACGCCCGTGAGCTTCGCCGCCGCCGACGGTCAGCTGCAGGCCGGGTCGGGCACCATGAGCGACTTCGGTGGCGGCGGATCCGCGGGATCCGAGGCCGCGGGAACCGGGGCCGCTGGCACGAACGACGCCGCGACGCGGATCGAGGTCCCCGGTGCGGCGGACGCCGGGGAGACCGCCGCGGCCGCGCCGGCCGAGGGAGAGGTCCGCGCAGCGGACGCCGCACAGGCTGCCGCCCCGGCCGAAGCCGAGAGCTCGGCGCTCACCTTCGCCGTGATCGGCGTCCTCGGCGCGGCGGTGCTCGCGCTCGGCGTCGCGATCGCGCTCGTCGCGGTGAAGCGTGGCCGTGCGCGGCGCGGAGCCGCTCCCGCAGCGGCAGAGGGCACCATCACGGGCGGCGCGAGCGCCGCACTCCGCGCGGGGGCCGAGCGATGA
>NZ_RPDI01000045.1 GCF_003917135.1 Leucobacter chromiireducens | reverse complement strand
ATCGGGAGCGGGAACGGCCGTAGAGCGCGACCACCACCAGGATGATTGCGCCGTACACCATGTCCTGCACCGCGACACCGAGGTTGAATACGACGACAAGCGTGGCGACCTGCCCCAGCACGAGTGCACCGGCGAAGGTGCCGAGCACCGAGCCCCGCCCGCCGAAGATCGACGCGCCGCCGACAACGACCGCGGCGACGGAGCTCAGGAGGTACGGTGCACCCATCATCGTCTCGGCCTGGTTGTAGTAGCCGACGATCACGATGCCGGCGAACCCGGCGAGGACGCTGCTCAGCATGTACCCCGTGATCCGGATCCGTGCAACGGGCTGGCCGGCGAGCTTTGCGGTGTCCTCGGACGAGCCGACCAGAAACAGCGAGCGGCCCCATCCAGTCCACCGCAGCAGCGCGTGCAGCGCCAGCATGAGGACGATCGCGAGCGGCACGACCGCGGCGATCGCGGAGCCGAGGAAGGGAACCTTCGTCGCGGTGATCGACTTCAGGAACTCCGGAACGTTGGTGAGCTCGGAGAGGCTGAAATTGAGGAGGAGCACGCCGAAGAGGAGACCGTTCATCGCAATCGTTGTGACGATCGGCGTGAGACCGATCTTTGCGATGATGTAGCCGTTGACGAACCCGATCACGGCCGCGGCCGCAAGCGACGCGATGAGCGCGAGCACCGGTCCGAGGCTCGCGTTCCAGGTGAGGAACGAGAGCGCGGCGAACGCGATGGTGTTGGGGACGGAGAGATCGATGCCACCCTGAATCACCGCGATGGTCTGTCCGAACGACGCGATGGCCAGGATCGACGCGAACGTCA
Source organism: Leucobacter chromiireducens (assembly GCF_003917135.1). Taxonomy (GTDB): domain Bacteria; phylum Actinomycetota; class Actinomycetes; order Actinomycetales; family Microbacteriaceae; genus Leucobacter; species Leucobacter chromiireducens_A. Next base: position 13,573 of record NZ_RPDI01000045.1, on the reverse strand, counting down.
CGGTGGTGATGAACCCATCGAGGGTGAAGAGACTCGGGCGAATCGCACCGCTCACCAGGAACAGGGCGAGGAACGCGGCGAACACCCACGCGCTCGTGGGAACGCGGCGCAGTGATTCCCGCAAGGATCGCCGGGAATCGACGGTTCCCGTGACCGACTGGGCCGGGGTTTGGGTCTGGGTCTGGGTCTTAGACATGAGATCCGCCCTTCGAGAGTGACTTTCGAGTGGTGACGATGCGAACGAGTACGGGGATCGCAACGACCGCAAAGATGATGAGCGCGTTGATGATGTACTGCCAGTACGAGTTAATTCCGGCGAAGAAGAGCAAGTTCCCTACGAGTCCGAGCGTGATCGCCGCTGCGATTGCCCCGAGTACCGACCCTCGCCCGCCGGCGAAGCTCGCGCCGGACAGCGCGACGGCCGCGATCGAGGTCAAGAGATAGGGATCGCCGCTCCGCGGATCACCGGTCATGGTGGATCCCGCGAGGATGACCGCGGCGAACGAGGCGAGGACCCCAGAGAGAATGAATGCGCCGAGGATCGCAAGCCGCGCGTTGATGCCAGCGGCCTGCACCGCGTCCCTGTTCGAGCCAACCCCGTAGATCTGGCGGCCGAAGGTGGTGCGCTGCAGCACGACCCACACCCCGACGCCGATGAGCACGAGCCACACGATGGCCATGGGGACGAACGGGAGCGCCTCGCCGCTCGTCACGTTGAACACCGTCTCGCTGAGTGCGCCGCCAGGACGGTCGAGGACTGTGCGCGCGATCGCCCCGATGATGAAGGTGCTGGCGAGCGTCACCGCGATCGCCGGGAGGCCGCCGAACGCAACGAGCAGGCCGTTGAACAGGCCGCAGGCCGCGCCGATGAGTACCGCGATGAGGAGTGCGATCGGGCCGGGAAGCTGCGCCAGGCTAGTCGCGAACACCACGTTGCACAGGCTGATGACGGCGCCGATGGAAATGTCGATGCCCCCGATGAGCACGATGATCAGCTGCGCGAGGGCCGCGATTGCGAGCGGCACGACGAGGTTCGCAGCTGACTGCAGCTGGAACCGGGTGAGCAGACTCGGGTTGACGGCAAGGTACACCCCGATGAAGATAACGAACGCGATCAACGGGGGTGCTGCGCCCTCGTGGAGCGAGCGCTGCACCCAGATGGGGAGTCCTCTGCGCGGTGCGACCGGCGCAAAGATGGTTCCGGTGGTCATGAGTGTTCCGCCATTCCTACCGCTGCGCCAACGACGGCGTCGGCGGTAATCTCGGTTCCTGCGAGTTCTTGGACGACGCCGCCGCGATACAGCACGGCGACCCGGTTGCACATGTGCACGAGCTCTTCGACTTCGCTGGAGAACCACACGATCGCGACGCCAGACTCCGCCAGCGAGATCATCGCGCGGTACAGCTCCTGTTTCGCGCGCACGTCAATGCCGCGAGTTGGGTCGTGCAAGATGAGCGCGCGCCGGTCCCGGTCCATCCAGCGACCGAACACGAGCTTCTGCTGATTCCCGCCGGACAGTGCGCCAGCAGGCTCGAGCGGTCCGCGCGTGCGAACGCTGAGCGCCGAGAGGACACTGTCGACCCAGCCGCGCTCGTTGCGCAGTTGCACCGAGCCGCCAGGACCCCAGAGTGAGAGCCAGGGCGCAAAGAGGTTCTCTCCGACCCCGAGCTCAAGCGCGAGCCCCTCCGTTTTGCGATCCTCTGGCACATAGCCGATGCCCGCCTTCACCGCCCGGCGCGGGGTCAGCGCTCGCACCGGCGAACCGGCGACTTCCCACTTCTCCGCGCTCGCAGGAACCGCGCCGAACAGCGCGCGGAGGAGCTCGGTCTGACCCTGTCCTTGGAGGCCACCGATGCCGAGAATCTCGCCGGCTTTCACGCGGAGAGACACATCAGTGAGGCGGGCCGAATTGAGGCCCTCCACCTCAAGCGCCACGGGGGCATCCGGTGCGACCCTGGGCGCGGGCGGGAACTGCTTCTGCGTTTCCCTCCCAGCCATCATCGAGATGAGCTCGTCCTCGTTCCACTCGCCGCGGGCGAAGGTGCCGACGGGAGCGCCGTCGCGCAGCACGGTGCCGCGGTCAGCGATCACCTGCAGCTCTTGAAGTCGATGCGTGACGTAGATGACCGCGCTGCCCGCGCTGGTCATTTCCCGGATGCGGTCGAACAGCCACTCCACGCCAGGGGGAGTGAGCGCGCTCGACGCCTCGTCGAGGATGAGGAGTTTCGGCCGTGCGGCGATCGCGCGGGCAATCTCTACGAGCTGACGATCCGCGAGGAGCAGGGTGCCGAGCCGCGCGTGCGGGTCGATGTGCGGGAGCTGCAGGTGCTCGAGGATCTCAGTGGCGCGCTTCAACGCCCGTGCGGGCGAGTACGCGCCGGAGGTCTTCGCCTCGGGGAGCGCCAGATTCTCGGCCACGGTCCACTCGGGGACGAGGGCGATCTCCTGGTATGCGCACGCAATTCCGAGATTGCGTGCGCGGGCAATGCTTCCGCCGTGGAGCTCCCGCCCATCGATGGTGATGCTTCCGCTCGTGGGGACCACGGCGCCGGAGAGCATCTTCGAGACGGTGCTCTTGCCGGCCCCGTTCTCTCCGACGAGCGCGTGTACCTCGCCGGGGAGGCACGTGAAGCTCACTCCGGTCACCGCCTGGACGGGGCCGTACGACTTGTGGAGGTCCTGCGCCACGACGAGTGGGGCAGGACGGACGGTCGACGCCGACGGGGTGGCGTCGACCGTACCGGTCTGCTGCGACATGGTGATGCTTCCGCTCTTCGTCCCGCTACTGCTTCGCGAACTCGAGGTACTCATCGAGGGTGATGTTGAGCCCTGGGAAGTCGTATCCGAGCTGGAAGTTGTCGGGCATGTCAGGCTGGCAGAACTCCGCCGCGTTCTCGGTGGTGATCTCCGCGGGCGGGAAGAACTGCTCCTGCTCGATGCTCTCCCCCTGGAGGAGCTGCACCGCCTGTTCCAGGCCCTTCGCGTAGATCGCTGGGTGTCCGAAGACCATGTTTCCGGTGAGCCCAGCGTCCGCGTTGTCGACCAGGGTGCACGCCTCTGCGTTGTAGCCAGATCCGCCAACGACCGGCACGAAATCGATGTTCGCGTCAGCGAACGCCGCGGGGACGCCCTGGCCGCCGGTGAGGAACGAGTACACTCCGTCAACGTCGGGGTGTGACTGCAGGATCTGTGCCATGGTCTGCTGCGCGTCGGCTTCGTTCCAGCCGTTTGCCCCCTCCGCGACGATCGTGACGCCGCCGGCCTCGAGCACCTCCTTGACCGCTGGCATCGACGTGTCGTTCAGCGGGACGCCAGCCACACCTTCGAGCACGACGACGTTCTTCGAATCCCCGAGCTGTGACACGAGCCACTCCGCCCCGGTCTTTCCGGCGCTGGCCCAATCCGTTGAGACGGTGTAGACGTACTCGTTGTCGTACGGGCCGCCGTTCGCAAAGACGGGGATCCCGGCGGCCTTCGCCTGGGTGATTGCCGCGTCGGCGCCGGTCGCGGATGCCGGGTCAAACAGAATCGCGTCGACCCCCTCCGCGATGAGGTTCTGGATCGCGGCGTTCTGCTGTGCGGCGTCGTTGTCGTTGGTGCGGACGATCTTCAGTTCGACGGTATCGGCGTAGTCTCGCGCCGCGAGTGCCTGCATCGCCGCGAGGCCGGTTTCGCGCCACGCCTGTCCGCCGAGCGGCTGCTGGAAGCCGATCACAAACTTCTCTGTGTCAGAACCCGCTGCCGCCTCGCCTCCGCCAGCGGCGGGCGCAGAGCTGCAGGCGGCAAGGCCGATGGTGAGTGCCGTGACGGCGGCGATTCCGATGCCGCGCGCGACGGTGTGTGAGTGCTGCATGCTTTCTCCTTTGAAATCAAACTGCGAAGTGTTGCGCCCGCGAGAACGAGTTCCCAGCCTGTTTCAGCGAGGTTTCGAGCTTGTGTTGACGAACGCTGCTGGCGACACTAACATCAAAATGGTAGCGCTGCCAAGAGCGCTAACATAACGAGTCTGAAATGATGGTCGCGGCGCCAAACGGCGCAACTTCAAGGAGGAAGTGCACATGACATCAGCGGAAACGCTCCGCCTCGAGCCGGATGCGCCAATTCGTACGAGGTCTCACCGGATCGGTGTCATCGGTGCGGGGGCGATCATGGCGGATCAGCATCTTGAGGCATACCGCCAGGCCGGGTTTCCCGTGGTAGCCATCGCCTCACGCACACGCTCACGTGCGGCGGCGGTGGCGGAGCGCTACGGGATCGAGACCGTGCACGAGACCCCGCGCGATCTCATTCTTGATCCGCGGGTCGAGATCGTTGACATCGCATTCCCGCCGGACCAGCAGCCGGAACTGATCAGGCTCGCGCTCGCGCAGCCGCACGTCCGTGCAGTGCTGGCGCAGAAGCCGCTCGCGCTGTCCTTGGTGGAGGCGATTGCGCTGCGTGACGAGGCGGCCGCGGCAGGAAAGCTGCTCTCCGTCAATCAGAACATGCGCTACGACCAGTCGATTCGGTCGCTCAAGCAGCTCCTGGATCGCGGGGCGCTCGGGCAGCCGGTCTTCGCGGCGATCGACATGCACGCGGTGCCGCATTGGCAGACCTTTCTCGCCGAGTATGACCGACTCACGCTCGCGAACATGAGCGTGCATCACCTTGACGCGCTGCGCTACCTGTTCGGCGACCCCGTTGAGATCTACACCGCTGGGCGTCCGGACCCGCGCACCGAGTTCGCGCACACCGACGGAATCGTCGCCTCAACGCTGTCGTTCGAGAATGGCGTGCTCGCGGTTTCGCGTGAGGACGTGTGGGGCGGCCCGCGCGAGGAGGGGTTCAACTCCGACTTCTTCATCTCGTGGCGAGTCGAGGGCACCGAGGGTGTCGCGACCGGCACCATCGGCTGGCCGAACGGCAAGCCGTCGACAATCAGCTACGCATCCACCAGCGAAACGAACGGGGAGTGGGTGGCCCCCGAATGGGAGACCCACTGGTTCCCACACGCCTTCGCCGGCGTCATGGAGCAACTGCAGCACTCAGTCGAGACCGGGACGGAGCCAGCGCTGACCGTCGCGGACAACGTTCGAACGATGGCACTCATCGAGGCTGGGTACCGATCCCTCGCGGAGCATCGCGCGGTTCGGCTCGACGAGTTTGACCTCGCACCAACCACCAACACCAAGTAATAGGAACGCAAAGGAGCAATTCCACCATGATTCAGATCGGCATTTTCTCGGGCTACTTTCCCTACGACCTCGAGACCACCGCACAGAAGATTCAGGACCTGGGGCTGAACGCAGTCCAGCTTGATCTGCACTTCAAGGACATCGATCTCTCCTCCGGGCAGATCACCAAGGAGAAGGCGAAGCGGGTCCAGGATACGTTCCGTGACCATGACGCGCCGATCTGCGCGATCTCCGGGTACACGAACATCGTCCACCCTGACCTCGACAAGCGCCGCTCAAACGTTGAGCGTTTGAAGGAGATCATCCGGAGCGCACGAGATTTCGGCACGCCCTACGTGATCAGTGAGTCCGGCACGTTCAACCCGGAGAGCGAGTGGGATCACGATCCGCACAACCGCAGCGAGGACGCGTACGAGCAGGTGCGCTCGGTGCTCACCGAGCTCGCGCAGGAAGCATGGGATCACGGTGCGACGTTCCTGCTCGAGACCTACGTCAACAACGTGATCGGCTCGGTGCGTGAGACCTCCCGGGTGTTCAACGACATCAACCACCCCGGCCTTGAGTTGCTGATGGACCCGACGAACTACTTCGACGCGACGAACATCGATGATCAGGCGGGTGTGCTCAACGAGGTGTTTGACACGCTTGGCGACCGCGTGCGCATCGCGCACGCGAAGGATGTCAAGCGCGCGGGCGAGGACAAGAGCGAGAAGCACGCGGACATCGGTGACGATGAGGCGCTCGCGTCGCACACGTTCCGAGGCGTCGGCGAGATTGAGCTGCCGGCCGCGGGCCTCGGTTCGCTCGACTACGACCTCTACGTGCGCCGCCTCGCCGAGCGCAACCCGAACGTGCCGCTCATCATCGAGCACCTCGACGAGTCCGATGTGCCCAGGGCGAAGGAGTTCATTCGCGAGGTGCTGAAGCGGCAGGGCGTCTAACGATGGCAACGGCTGCAGATCGCGCTCCCCGCTCGGCGATTGTGACCGGCGCGGGGGGCGCCCTCGGGCGAGCGATCGCCCTGCGGCTCGGACAGGACGGGTTCGCTGTTGGCATCGTCGGCCGCGGCCGCGCCTCGCTCGATGAAACGGCGGCGCTGCTCGACGAACACGGGATTCCGAATCTCGTGGTTGAGCTCGACCTTCGCGATACCTCCGCGATTGACGCGGCGGTGTCGACCGTCGAGCGAGCGCTCGGTCCAGTCGAAGCGTTGGTGAACAACGCGGCGATCTATCCCGCCACCCCGTTCCTTGAGATTCCGCTCTCGGAGTACGAGGACGTGGTGCGCGTGAACCAGACCGCCTACTTCGCCGGGGCGCAGGCCGCGGCGCAGCGAATGGTGCCCCGCGGTCGGGGCGCCATCGTCAGCATCGGCTCGATCACGTTCCACGGGGGCTGGGAACACCTGGTGAGCTATGTCTCCACCAAGGGTGCGGCGGTCGGGCTCACCCGCTCGCTCGCACGTGAACTCGGCCCAACCGGCGTGCGGGTCAACGCGGTCTCTCCCGGCGCATTCCCCACGAAAGCCGAGGAGATCAACGGCGACCCGGAAAGCTACAACCGGGCGGTGATCGAGAAGCAGTCGATCAAACGCAGAGGACGCAACGAGGAACTCGCTGCGGTCGTCTCCTTCCTCGTGGGGGAGGACTCGTCGTTTGTGACCGGGCAGACAATCAACGTCGATGGTGGATGGGTGATGGAATGAACACGCGCAACTGGTTCAGCGACGCGGTGCGGTTGTCGACGGCTGAGCTGCGTCGCCGCAGCGGGGATCTCGCGGCTTTCGCCGAGATCCGAGAGGTCCAGCGCTCAAACGGCCAGGAGCGCGGTGTTCGCTCGCTGCAGATCCGCAACGCCGAGGGACTCGAGGTCGAAGTGTTGATCGACCGGGCCTTTGACATCGGCGATGTGCGCTTGCGCGGCGTTCCGGTCTCGTGGCGCTCCGGCAACGGGTACCGGCACCCGGCGCTTCACGAGGTGGAGGCTGAAGACGGGCTTGCCTGGCTCCGCACACTGGACGGTTTCCTCGTGAGCGGAGGGCTTGATCACGCCCTCTTCGGAGGCGAGTACGACGCCTCGCACTACCACTACCCGCCGAAGCAGACCGTGCGGCACGGCCTCCATGGCCGACTGAGCTCACTTCCGGCTCGATTGCTCTCCGTCGACGAGAACTGGCAGGAAAACGGGGGCGTACTGCGCGTGCAGGGCGAGGTCGTACAAGCGACCTCGTTCGGAGAGCACCTCCGGCTGAGACGCACAATCGAGGTGGACGTATTCGGGACCGGGTTCCGCATCGACGACGTCGTTGAAAACCTGGGCTTCGAGCGCACGCCGCACATGTTTCTCTACCACATCAACATCGGGTGGCCGATCGTCGACGAGGAGAGCGAGTTCCACGGGGCGGTCACGCGGCACCTGTGGCAGTCGGACTCGGTGGCCGCCCAAGGGGCGCCGTTCGACCGTTTGGTCGCGCCGACGAGGCACTTCGTTGAGCAGGTGTGGGAGCACGAGCTCGCCGTTGGAGACGACGGGCAGCACCGAGTCGCGCTGCTCCGCGGTGACGGGCAGTTCGGGGTCGAACTCGCGTGGGACGCGAACGCGATGCCGAACTTCTTCGAGTGGCAGAACCTCCGCGAAGGACAGTACGGCGTTGGGCTGGAACCCTCAACGCACCACGTTGCTGGTGAAGCGGCCGCCCGAGCAGACGGGTCGATGACCTGGCTTGAACACGGCGAGACGCGGCGCTATCGCACTGCGATCACGCTGCTCGACGGCGTTGATGCCACCGCTGACGCACGAACTCGTGTGCAGTCAATCTCTAGAAATGAGGAATCCGCATGACCACCCCAGACGGTGTGCTGAGCGGCTATCGCGTGCTCGATTGTTCAATTGCGATGGCGGGCCCCTTCGCGGCGCAGCGCCTCGGCGACCTCGGCGCCGACGTGGTGAAGGTCGAGCCGACGACGGGTGAGTGGCAGCGGCACACCCCCGCGGGAGGGGTGACGGGCAACAAGATCAACGTGTCGTTCCTGTCGCTCAATCGGAACAAACGCTCCCTGGCACTGAATCTGAAGGACGAGGACGGGCAGCAGCTCCTCTACCAACTCGTCAAGGAATCTGATGTGTTCCTCCAGAACTACCGGCCAGGAGTCGCGAAGCGGCTCGGCGTCGACTACGAGTCACTTCGCGCGATCAACCCAGCGCTCGTGTACGTGTCGATTTCGGGGTATGGCGAGGATGGCCCCTACCGGGACCGACCGGGCCAGGACTTGCTGCTGCAGGCAATGTCTGGTGCCATGCTCTCCACCGGCGCGGTCGGGCAGCCCCCGCAGGCAGCCGGGCAGTATCTCGCTGACGCGGTCACCGCTTCCACCGCGTTCGAAGGGGTACTTGCTGCCCTCCTGCACCGGGAACGAACGGGAGAAGGGCAGCTCGTCACGGTCAACATGCTCGACGCGATCACGACGCTGCAGATGCAAGAACTCTCGGTGTTTACGGTGGGCGGCGTGCCGCAGACTCGGAGCGCGCAGCCGCACGCGCACGTGTACATTCGCTCCCCGTACGGTTCGTTCCGCACCCAGGATGGCTACATTGTGCTCGCCTTCCCCTCGTTGGACGTGCTCGCTGAGCTGTTCGGCGATGACTCCCTCCGCGGACTCGACGACGAACACGCGGCCTGGAACATGCGCGACGAACTGTTCGCGCGCACCGCGCGCGCCCTCGAGGAGCGCACCAGCGCTGAATGGCTGGAAATGTTTGCCGAGCGAGGGGTGTGGGCCGGGCCCGTGTACACCTATGCGGACCTCGTCAACGACCCGCAGATTGCGCACAACGAGACATTCGTCGAGTACGAGCACCCCACCGAGGGGCTCGTGAAGACCCCCGGGTTCCCGTATCGCTTCTCGCGGACCCCGCCCGCCGTGTACCGTGGTGCGCCGCAGACGGGGGAGCACAGCCGTGAGATCCTGACGGGAATCGGTGTCCCGCTGCCCGATGTCGAGCGGCTCATCGCCGCCGGGACCGTGGCTCAGCTCGACAGCACGGACGAGTAGCGCCATGGCACAGTACCGAGGGCTGACCTGGGACCACCCGCGAGGCCGAGTGTGGCTCGAGGCCGCGGCCGTGCTCTGGCGGGAGCGCGGTGTCGACGTTGTCTGGGAGTCGCAGCCGCTTGAGGGGTTTGAAGCGCACCCGATCGCCGACCTCTGCGCTCGCTACGACCTCGTGGTGCTCGATCACCCACACCTCGGTGACGCGCTCGCCGCAGGGGCGCTGCAGTCGCTCGATACCGTGTTCGGGTCGGAGAGCCCAGCGTTCCGCACGCGCTCGGTGGGACCCTCACTCGAGTCCTATCAGCTCGAGGGGCGCACCTGGGCGTTGCCGATCGATGCTGCGACTCAGGTCAGCGCGCGTGATCCGCGATTCATCGGCGCGGCCCCGCGCAGCTGGGAGGACGTCGAGCGACTCGCGGGCGAGGTCCCTGTGGCGCTCAGCCTCGCTGGGCCGCACGCACTCCTCAGCCTGTTCTCGATCGCCGCGGCCCTCGGGCGCCCGCCCGTCGACACTCCGGGCGAGGCTTGGCTTGACCCGAGCACCGCGCGCACCGCGTTCGATGTGCTCATGAGCGTCAACGAGCGGGCGCCGCGCGGCTATGCGGGGCTCAACCCGATCGCGCTGCTTGAGCGGGTTGGCTCGGACGACCCGTTGGCCTACGTTCCGCTGGTCTACGGCTACGTCAACTATGCGCTTCCCGAGCGCGCCGCCCCCATTGCGTTCGGAGACGCGCCCCGGATGACCGCGGATGGGCCCCCCGGGTCGATTATCGGTGGTACGGGAGTTGCGGTGAGTCGAGGGGCCGTCGTGACTGACTCGCTCCGCGAGTACCTCCGGTGGCTTGTCGCCGAGAGCACCCAGCGCCGAGTGGTGCCAGAGTTCGCGGGGCAGCCAGCGGCGAGGGTCGCCTGGGAAGACCCCGAGACTGATCTCGCGGCCGGATCGTTCTACTCCGCGACGCTGGCGACGATCGAGGCTGCACGGCTTCGACCGCGGTACGCCGGGTTTCCCGATGCGCAACAGACCGGATCGGCGATGGTGCGCGACGTCCTCGACGGACATCTTGAGCCTGCCGATGCTATTGCACAGTTGGAAATACTGGCGCGAGACTCCCGTGCCATCTCACCCGAAGGAACACTATGAATGACATCACCGCCCTCGCGACGGACAACATCGGCGTCGCGCTCGGTGACTCGGTGCTCACGATCACGCTGCAGCGGCCCGACAAACTGAACGCCGTGACCCCAGACATGTCCGCCACGCTCGAACGTATTGCTGCTGCAGCGAACCACGATCGCGAGGTCAGGGTCGTGATCCTGACGGGTGCGGGGGAACGAGCGTTCTGCGCCGGGAGCGACATTGGCACGCTGGATGGGTATTCGACGCCCTGGGAGTTCCGGAACCGAATGGACTACTGTGACGCGCTGCACCGCCTGCGAAAGCCGATCATCGCGGCGATCAACGGCTACGCGCTCGGAGGAGGGTTGGAGACCTCGCTGATCTGCGACATTCGCCTCGCCTCAGAGACCGCGAAGTTCGCTGCGCCCGAGGTGAAGCTTGGCTGGATTGGCGGGGGTGGTATGAGCGCGTTCCTCTGCGCCGCAGCCGGCCCAAGCAACGCCGCGGTGATGACCATGACCGGGGACATGATCGACGCCGAGACCGCCCTGCGCTGGGGGATCGTGAGCGAAGTGCTGGCACCGGACGCGCTCCTTCCGCGCGCTCGGGAGCTGGCGGCGGTGATCGCGTCGCGGCCGCCGATCGCCGTCGAAACCGCAAAGGCGAACATTCGCGCCGCGTACAACATGCCTCAGGATCAGGCACTGGCGTATGAGCGTGATCTGCAGACGATCACGTTCGCTACCGAGGACGCTGCCGAGGGGCGCAGCGCATTTGGGGAACGTCGCGCCGGCACCTTCGTTGGCCGCTGACCCCAGGACCAAGCCGCGATTTCCCGAGGGGGAGCGCGATCGAAAGAGAGAGCACAACGATGAATGCAGCAACATGGCCAATCGGCCTTGAAGAGACTCTGCCGCAGGACCATGAAGCGGCGACGCTCATCGGACGCGCGTGGGATCCGACGGTAGCGGGCCCGAGCCCCGTGCTGGTTACCGCGAGTGAGGTGCGTGATCTTTCCGGCGCCTTCCCCACGGTCAGCGATCTCATGCTGGAGTCCGACCCGGCGGCGACGGCGCGTGCCGCAGCGGCGGACGCGCCGGTGCTGGGCTCCGCGGAGTCGATCCTTGCTGCCACGATGCGGGGCGAACGCGATGCGGTGCGCTTCCTCTCCCCGGTCGACCTGCAGTGTGTGAAGGCCGCCGGTGTGACATTCGCGGTGTCCATGATCGAACGGGTGATCGAGGAACGTGCCCGTGGCAACGCGGCAGTCGCGGACCAAGTCCGCGCGCAGGTACTTGAGGTGATTGGTGGCGACCTGCGCTCGATCGAGCCGGGGTCGCAGGACGCAGCCCGGCTGAAGGAATACCTGATCGAGCAAGGTCTGTGGAGCCAGTACCTCGAAGTGGGGATCGGGCCAGACGCCGAAATCTTCACGAAGTGCCCGGTGCTCGCATCGGTCGGCACAGGCGACAGTATCGGTGTGCTTTCGAGCTCGGCGTGGAACAATCCCGAGCCGGAGATCGCGCTGATCGTCGACCCGGCGGGGCGGATTCTTGGCGCGACCCTCGGCAACGATCTCAACCTGCGCGATGTTGAGGGGCGGAGCGCGCTCCTGCTCCCGAAGGCGAAGGACAACAATGCGTCGGGCGCGCTCGGCCCGTTCATTCGACTCTTCGACGCCGGCTTCGGTCTGGACGATGTGCGCAGCGCGAGTGTGCGGCTCCGTGTCGACGGCGACGACGGATTCACGCTCTCGGCTGAGTCTGACATGAGTCTGATCAGCCGAGATCCGGCGGACCTGGTGGCGCAGCTGCTGGGGCCGCAACACCAGTACCCGGATGGTGCGGCGCTCTATCTGGGGACGCTGTTCGCGCCGACCGAGGACCGCGGCGAGCCCGGTGCCGGATTCACTCATCGTGTCGGTGACACTGTGCGAATCTCGTCGCCTACACTGGGGACACTGGTGAACAGGGTGTCGCACAGTGAGGACTGCCCGCCCTGGGAATTCGGAGTAGGTGCGCTGATGCGGAACCTCGCGAGGAGGGAATTGCTGAGGTGAGTGATGCAGCCTGAGGATGGGAAGCGGACGAGTCGACGTTCGACCCGCAGCGTGACACTTGCCGAGGTGGCTGATCACGCGGGTGTTTCACCGCAAACCGTGTCTCGCGCAATCCGCCAGCCCGGCGTAGTCTCGGCGGACACGCTCGAGCGCGTGCAGTCATCGATCCGAGCGACCGGGTATGTCCCGAATCTCGCCGCGAGCCACCTCGCCTCCAACCGCAGCAACACGATCGCGGTGCTCATCCCCGCGATTTCGGTGTCGGTGTTCGCTGAGACGGTGCAGGGACTTGAATCCGTGCTCGCACCACACGGCTACCATCTCTTCATCGGGACCACTGATTACAGCCTGCAGCAGGAAGAGGAGATGCTCCGCGCCTTCCTCGGCCGTCGGCCCGACGGGATCGTGCTGATGGGCACGGAGCACACTCCGGGTGCCCAGGCGCTCCTCAGCGCTGCTCAAGTGCCGGTCGTCGAATCATGGGAACTGACGCAGCACCCTGTGGACTCAGTCGTCGGATTCTCGAACTACGCCGCCATGAGCGCGCTGATTGAGCACGTTCACGAGCTCGGCTACCGCTTCCCTGTGCTCGCCGGTCAGTTCACCGGCGGTGACGTTCGCGCGCTCCGGCGCCGCGCCGCGTTTGAGGATGGAATGCGTCGCTTGTACCCGCAGGTTCCTGTGCGGATTCTTGACTCGGGTTCTGCCGGTGTCAGCATGGACGCCGGCAGAACGCTGTTCCAGCAGGCGCGAGCGGAGATCCCGAACGCAGACGTGATCATGTTTGCCAGTGATGTGTTCGCCTCTGGTGCGGTGCTTGAAGCGGTGCGTGCTGGCGTTTCGATCCCGGGGACGCTGGGAATCACTGGTTTCGGTGGCTTTGATATCGGCCAGCATCTCATGCCGAAGCTCACGACCATGCTGGTGCCGAGCCGCCGAATTGGAGAGGAAGCCGGTCGCGTACTTCTTGAACGTATGGGCTCCCGACAGTCGCCGACGGCGCCGATCATCGTCGACGTGGGGCATACGCTGGTGGCCGGGGAAAGCACGACGGCGCAGCAGACACTGCCGACGTCCTCCTGAATACACGCGCGGGCGCAGCGGCGTGTGCCCCTGCGCCCGCGCGTGTGGACCCGTGTCAGGTGTGACTTAGCGCCAGCGTGTGCC
>NZ_RPDI01000044.1 GCF_003917135.1 Leucobacter chromiireducens | reverse complement strand
CGGTCGCTGCACCCGCCGGCGCGGCCACTCCCGCGCCCGCCGCAGGCCCCACCCCGTTGTCGGTGACGCGGAGCACCCCGCCGCCGCCGGGCATCGCTTCGAGCGTCAGCGCGACGCGGGTGGCCTGCGCGTGCCTGCGAGCGTTCGCGAGGCCCTCCTGCGCCGCGCGCAGGAGCACCACCTGCTGCTCCCGGTCGAGCGCCACCTCGTCGAGCTGACACGCCACCTCAAGCCCCGTGTCCGCCCGCAGTCGCGCCGCGATGCGCTCGAGTGACGCGTGCAGGCCACGCTCGCCGAGCGGCTGCGTGGTGGCGACGAGCGCCCGCGCCTCCGCGACCGACTCGCGTGCCGCGGCCGACACCCGGCCGGCGCGTTCGGCGGCGCGCGCTGCATCGCCGGCGGCGAGCGCCCGCTCGGTCTGCTCACTCAGCATGACGAGTCCGGCGAGGGTCTGCGTCAGCGTGTCGTGGAGCTCACGCGAGAGCCGCTCACGCTCCGCGGCAGCTCCGCGCACCGCCGACAGCTCAGCCACCTCGTGCTGCGCGAGACGCAGTTCTTCCGCGAGCGCGCGGTGCCGCTCGGCCTGCTCGTGGACCGAGGTGATCCAGGTGCCGAGCACAACCGCGAAGCAGAACGACGCCACGCCGACGCCCGCCGCGGTGAGGATGGGCGACGACGTGTCGGCCCACACGAGGAAGACGCTCGCGCCGAGCCCCATGGCGAGCGCTAGCGCCGCGCTCCACGCGACGGCGGCGCGCCAGCCGCGCCGCCGCGTGACGGGGACCTCGTACTCCGCGGGCCCTGCGCCACCGCCGACGATGACCCAGATCATGGGGTACACGATGGCCTGCAGCGTCGCGAAGCTCATGTTGATGCCGGCCCCCACGCCGACGAGCGCCACTGTTGCCGTGAGGAACCCGAGATCGAGCGGGGTGCGCGGCACCTCCTGCACGCCACGGCGCAGCGCCGGGCGCCCGAGCGTGACGTACAGCGCGACGAACGCCGCGAGCACCGCGAGCGGCGCACCGACCGTGCGCACCGGTGCAACGCCGAGCCCATCCCAGCTCACCGCCCCGAGGCCGCTCGGCGTGCACAGCACGAGCACGAGCACGAGCACCCCAAGATCCCACCACCGCAGCGGGCGGGGCCGGGACTCGGTCTGCGCGTTCATGCTGTCACTCTCTCACGGACCGCAGACACTCGGCCGCGCGGCTCACGACCGCCGCTGCCAGCGGAAGGTCAGGAGGCTCACCACGAGCCCGACGATGAGCCACGCCGCGAGCACGAGCGCGACGGTGCCGAGCTGCCACTCCCCCGCCGGCTCGGCCGCCGCGAGATGGTCGGGGAGGAAGACGCTGCGCATGCCCTGGGCGAGCCACTTCAGCGGGAACACCGAGGCGATGTGCTGCAGCCACTCGGGCAGCATTGTGATCTGGAGGTACACGCCGGAGATGAACTGCAGGATCAGCACGACGGGGATCACCACCGCCGACGCGCTCCGCGACGACCGCGGCAGCGCGGACAGCGCGATGCCGAGCAGCGTCATCGTGGCGATCCCGAGCAGGAAGAGCCAGGCGAAGCGGAGCCAGGCGGCCGGCTCGGTCGGCAGCTCGACGTCGAACGCGAGCGCGGCGAAGGCGAGCAGGAGCGCCAGCTGCAGCAGCGCGGTGATGAGCGTCACGCCGATCTTGCCGATGAAGTAGCTGACCGGCGAGAGCGGGGTGCCGCCCAGCCGGCGCAGCCAGCCGTCGGTGCGCTCGCGCGCAATGTCGATCGCGAGGTTCTGGATCCCGGCGAGCAGCAGGCCAGCCGCGACGAGGCCGGGCATGTAGTACGCGGCCATGCTCACGCCGCCCGAGCCGTCGGGCAGCTGCCCCACCTCGCCCGTCGATTGGAACGCCGAGCCGAAGATCCCGAGCAGCATGATCGGGAAGAGGAAGGTGAAGAACACGGTGTCCGGCACGCGGAAGTAGCCGCGCAGCTCCAGCCCGATCGCGCGCACGCCATCGCTCAGCGCACTCCGCCGAGCCCGCGGCCCAGGACCCACATTCACGGTCTGCGTCATCGCGTCTCCTCCTGTCCGTTCTGGGCGATCAGCCCGAGATACACGTCTTCGAGCTCGGGGCGCCGCACCTGCAGCTCCGCCGGCTCGCCGCTCGGGATCCCCGCCGTGAGCGCGGCCTCGCGCAGCCGGGCGACCACCGCGGCCGGCGTCTCGCTCCGCTCCTCGCGCAGCACGCCGCCGGCATCGCGCCAGCTCACCACGGGGGTGCGCGACGCGGCGCCGCCGAGCTCGGCGGGCGGCGCCTCGGCGACGATCGTGCCGCCCGTCAGCACGCCGACCCGGTCGGCGAGGCGCGCGGCCTCGTCGAGGTAGTGCGTGGTGAGCAGGATCGCGACGCCCTCCCCCGCGAGCCCCTCGAGCATCTCCCAAAACTGTCGCCTGGCTGCCGGGTCGAAACCGGTGGTGGGCTCGTCGAGGAAGAGCAGCTGCGGCCGGCCGACGATGCCGAGCGCGACATCGAGGCGGCGCTGCTGCCCACCCGAGAGCTTCGCGGCGCGCACACCGGCCTGCTCGGTGAGNAGCTTCGCGGCGCGCACACCGGCCTGCTCGGTGAGCCCGACGAGCCCGAGCACCTCGTCGACCCCGCGCGGGCGGGGGTAGAGCGCGCCGAAGTGCGCGATCAGCTCGCGCGCGGTGTAGGGCCCGGCGTCGCTCGTGCGCTGCGCCACGATCCCGATCTCCTCTCGCCACGAGCGCGGCGCGGTGAGCGGGTCCCTGCCGAGCACGCTGACCTCGCCAGCGTCTGGCCGGCGCACGCCCTCAAGGATCTCGATCGCGGTGGTCTTACCCGCGCCGTTCGGGCCGAGCAGCGCGTACGTCTCGCCCGGCGCGACGTCGAGGTCGAGGCCGGCCAGCACGGTCTGCTCGCCGTACCGTTTCTGGAGTCCGCGCACGCGGATGGGTGCGTCGTCGTGTGAAATCGTCATGTCCCAAGCCTCGCCGCTGCGCGGCCGGCGCGGCAGCGACTGGGCGGCGGATTCTCGCATCCACCGATCGGTGGATGGCTGGGGCCGGCCCCACGGCGTAGGCTGAAACGGTGACCAGCACCGCAGCCGAAACGCCCAGCCCGCTCCCCAGGTCCTTCGCGTCCGACAACTGGGCGGGCGCGCACCCCGAGGTGCTCGCCGCCCTCGCTGCGGCGAACGGCGGGCACGCGCCGGCGTACGGCGGCGACCCGGTGACCGCGGAGTTCCAGGAGCTCGCGCGCACCCTGTTCGGCGCCGACACCGAGGCGTTCCCCGTGTTCAACGGCACCGGCGCGAACGTGCTCGCCCTGCAGGCGGCGCTGCCGCGGTGGGGTGCGGTGATCACGCCGCGCACGGCGCACATCAACGGCGACGAGGCCGGCGCACCAGAGAAGACCGGCGGGCTGAAACTGCTCGCCGTCGACACCCCGGACGGGAAGCTCACACCCGAACTCGCCGCGCGCGAGGCGTGGGGCTTCGGCTCCGAGCACCGCGCGCAGCCGCTCGCGATCTCGGTGTCGCAGGTCACCGAGCTCGGCACCTGCTACTCACAGGAGGAGCTGCGCGCCCTCGCCGACTTCGCGCACGAGCGCGGCATGGTGCTGCACATCGACGGTTCGCGGCTCGGCAACGCCGCGGCGCACCTCGGCGTCTCGCTCGCGGCGCTCACGAGCGAGGTGGGCGCCGACCTCCTGAGCCTCGGCGGCACGAAGAACGGGCTGCTCGGGGCTGAGGCGGTGCTCGTGCTGCGACCGGAGGCCGCGCACGGCACGAAGTTCCTGCGGAAGATCAACCTGCAGCTGCCGTCGAAGATGCGCTACATCTCCGCGCAGCTGCTCGCGCTCTACGGCAGCGATCTGTGGCACCGCTCCGCGAGCCACGCGAACGCGATGGCGGCCCGGCTCGCGGACGGGATCGCGGCGATCGAACAGATCAGGATCGCGCAGCCCGTCGCGTCGAACGCCGTGTTCGCGACGATGCCGGCCGCCACCGCCGCCCGTGCGCAGGAGCGCTTCGCGTTCGGCAGCTGGCCGGGGGATCCGGATCTCTACCGGCTCATGTGCGCGTGGGACACGACCCCTGAGGACGTCGACGCGCTGCTCGCGGCGCTGGCCGCGTAGCGGCGCGGGCAGGCGACACGGGAGGCGGCCCGCTACACGAGCCCCGTCTCGCGCGCGACGTGGATCGCGCGGGATCGGCTGTCCACCTCGAGTTTCGTGAAGATGTGCGCCAGGTGGCTTTTCACGGTCGCCTCCGACACGAACAGGCCGCGCGCGATCTCGCGGTTCGTCGCGCCGCGCGCGAGCCAGCGCAGCACCTCGACCTCGCGCTCGGTGAGCTTCGGCAGCGGGTTGCGGATCCCCTGCAGCACGCGCGTCGCGAGCTCGGGGGTGAGGATCATCTCGCCGGCCGCCGCCCGCCGAATGCCGTCCCTGATCTGGTCTGGGGCGGCGTCCTTCAGGAGGTACCCGGTCGCGCCGGCCTCGATCGCGCCGAGGATCTCGGCGTCGCGGTCGAAGGTCGTGAGGATCAGCACGGCCGGCGCTGGATCGAGCGCGCGGAGCGCCGCCGTGGCCTGGATCCCGTCGATCCCGTCGCCCAGCCGGAGGTCGCAGAGCACTACGTCGGGGCTCAGCTGCGCGGCGAGCCCGATCGCCTCCTCCCCCGTAGCCGCCTCCCCGACCACGCGCACGTCGTCGGTGTCCAGAACGGCGCGCAGCCCGCTGCGCACCACCGGGTGGTCGTCGACGAGCAGAACGGTGGTGGTCATGCTGGATCCTCCGGTGCTGGGTGGTCCGCCGCTGGCCGGCTCGGGGCCGGGTGCAGCGGCAGGTGGACGGAGAGCGCCGTGCCGTCGCCCGGCGCGCTCTCGATGTCGAGCCCGCCGCCGAGCTCGCGCAGCCGCGCGCGCATGAAGCGGAGCCCGTAGCTCGCTGAGCGGTGATCGGCGTCGCGCTCCCACGCCGCGACGTCGAAGCCGGCACCGTCGTCGATGATGTCGAGGCGCACCGTGCCGTCGGCGTCGATGAGACTGACGACCACCCGGCTCGCGCCAGCGTGCAGTCGCACGTTCGCGAGCCCCGACTGCGCGGCGCGCAGCAGCGCAACCTCGGTCGCGGTGGGCAGCAGCGGCAGCGAATCGTCGACGTGGAGCTCGACCTGCAGGCCGGCCTCCTCGCCCGCACGGTCGAGCATGCGGCGCAGCGCTGCGGCAAGGGCGTCCTCCTCGAGCTCGGCTGGGACGAGCGCGGCGACGATCCTGCGCACATCGGCGAGGCTCTCCCCGGCGAGCGTTTCGACCTGCTGCAGCGTGCGCTCCGCCGCGGCGTCGGCCGTCCGGTTGCGCTCGGCGTGCGCGAGCAGCTTGATCGAGGAGAGCGCCTGCGCGATCGTGTCGTGGATGTCGCGTGAGATCCGCGTGCGCTCCGCGATCGCCCCCGACTCGCGCTGCGCGAGCGCGAGCTCATCCTGCAGCTCGGCCGTTTCGCGCTGCGCACGCGTGAGCGAGTCGACGAGGCGCTCGCGCTCGGCCGCGTCGCGCAGCAGCTGGAGGTAGCCGCGCGAGATTCCGAAGGCGAAGATCCCGCCGATCAGCGGGCCGAACACGTTGGCGTAGCTCGTTGCGCCGTGGTGCAGGATCGGCGCGAGCACCACCGCGGCGAGCACGGCGACAGCGTACGGCAGCCCCCAGCGCAGCGGCAGCAGGTGCCCGGCGAGCAGCCAGAGCAGGAAGGCGAGCCAGACGAACTCGGCGGAGACCGAGATCGCTGCCGCCCACACCACGGTGAGCCCAGCGAGCCACCAGATCGCCACCCCCGGTGTGCGCCTGCGCGCGGGGATGAGCGTGCCAGCGGTGTGCCAGGCGAGGAACGCGATGCCGCACGCGAGCACCGCGGCGGTCGGGGTGCCGTCGCCGATCGCGCGGACCACACCGATCACGGTGAGCGCGATCGCGATCAGGTGCTGGCCGACCTCCATCGCGCGCGTCGTCGCCGCGGCGCCGCGCGGCCGGGCGGTCCCGGCGTCAGCGCGCGGCAGTGGCACGTTCACGAAGCTCATACCTCGATTCTCCCCGACTTTGCCGCGCGGTGCCCGGCCACCACATCCGGTCCCCCACCAGGGCGAACAGCGCGGGCACGATCACCGTGCGCACGACGAGGGTGTCGACGACCACGCCGATCCCGACGATGAGGCCCAGCTGGCCGAGCGTGACGAGCGGGAGCACGCCGAGCGCCGCGAACACCGCGGCGAGCACGATCCCCGCGCTCGTGATCACCCCGCCCGTGTGCGCGACCGCCTCGACGATGCCGCCGCGCGTGCCGTGCCGCTCGGCCTCCGCACGCGCACGGTGCACGAGGAAGATCGTGTAGTCGATCCCGAGCGCGACGAGGAACATGAACGCCAGCAGCGGGACCTGCAGGTCGAGCGCGTGCTGCCCGAACACGACGCGGCTGAGCCAGGATCCCGCGCCGATTGCGGCGAGCGCGCTCGCGAGGTTCACGGCGAGCAGCACGAGCGGGGCGACGAGCGCGCGCAACAGCAGGGCGAGCACCACGAAGCTGACGAGCAGCACGAGCGGGGCGATGAGCCACAGGTCGCGCTGGTTGCCCGCGCGCGCGTCGACGTCGGTGGCGACCGCCCCGCCGACGAGGGCGTCGGCTCCCGCCACCTCGTGCACGGCGGCGCGCAGCTCACCGATCTGGTCGAGGCTCGCCGCCGAGCTCGGCGCGTACTCGCTCGTGACCATGATCCGCGTGAGCGCACCGTCGGCGCTCTCCCCAGCCGGGTGCGCGCGCACCACGCCGGGGACGCCGCGCGCGGCCGCCACCACGGCGTCGGCAGCCTCCTGCTCGGCGACCACGAGGATCGGCTGCGCCTCGCCGGGCGCGAAGTGCGCGGAGAGCGTCTCGAGCCCCGCAGCCGACTCCGACGGCACCCGGAACTTCTCGACCTGGTCGAGCCCAACGGAGGTGCCGATCAGCCCGGCGCACATCACCGCGAGGAGGGCGACTCCGCCGACGAGGCTCGCCACCGGGCGACGCCCCACCCGGGCGGCGACGCCGCGCCACACCCGCCCCTGGCTGCGCGCCTGACCGGGGCGCGGCACGAACGGCCAGAACACGCGACGCCCGCACACCGCGAGGAGCGGCGGCAGCAGGAACAGCACGACCGCGAGCGCGACGAGCAGCCCGATCGTGGCGGAGATGCCGAGCCCGCGCGTGCCGGGGATCACGGCGAGCGCGAGGGTGAGGAGCGCGAGCACCACCGTGAGATTCGAGGCGAGGATCGCCGGCGCGGTCGCGCGCCAGGCGCCGGCGAGCGCGGCCCGGTGGTCGTCGGTGGCGAGCAGTTCCTCGCGGTAGCGCGAGATCAGCAGCAGCGCGTAGTTCGTGCCAGCACCGAACACCAGCACGCTGATGATGCCGGCGTCGAACTGCAGATCGAGCGCCGCGCCGGCGGCTGCGGTGAGCCGGCCGGCGAGCCCATCGGCGAGCGCGACGGCGACGAGCGGGATGAGCCACAGGATCGGCGAGCGGTACGTCGCGATGAGCAGGATCGCGACGATCAGGATCGTGACGAAGAGCAGCGTGAAGTTCGCGCCGTCGAACGCCGCGGCGACGTCAGCGCCGAACGCCGGCCCGCCGGTGACCTGCAGCTCCAGCCCGGCCGGCCCCTGCGCCGCGAGCTCGGCGCGCAGCTCGCCGATCAGCTCGGCGGTCTCGCCGTTCGTGTCGCCGGCGGTGATCGGCACCACGAGCAGGGCGGCGCCGCCGTCCTCGCTGACGAGCGGCCCGGTGGCCGGGGCGTCAGCGTGCTCGTCGAGCAGGGCGAGGAGCCCCGCCGCCTCGGCGCGATCCGCCGCCGACAGCTCGCCGCCGCCGCTCGGGGTGACCACCACCAGCACCGACTGCCGGTCCGCGTCGGGGAACTCCTGCAGCAGCGCCGCGGCACGCGCCGACTCGGAGTCGGGCGGCGCCGCAGCGTTCTGCGCGGGGGCCGTCGCCGAGCCGAACGCGCCGAAGAGCACCGTCATGATGAGGAGGACGGCGCCGAGGGCGAGCCAGGCCCCGCCGCGCGAGGTCAGCCAGCCGGAGAAGCCCCGAGAATTCTGAGATGCAACCATGGCATCCACTCCACCAGGGCGCCGTGCCCGCGGCATCGCGGGCACGGCTGATCCTCATCTCATCACTTTGACTGATGAGTGCGGCGCGGGGTGAGCCGCGTCCTGCTCGGCCGCTCGAACAGCACGGTGGCGTGACCGTTTCACGCAGACGTACGGAACACGTGGTTCTTTCCGTCAAGATGTACCCAGCGGAGAAGACCAAGCGCCTCGGCGCGCCGGATCGCGTCGTCTCTGGCGGACACACCGAGCTTGCG
Source organism: Leucobacter chromiireducens (assembly GCF_003917135.1). Taxonomy (GTDB): domain Bacteria; phylum Actinomycetota; class Actinomycetes; order Actinomycetales; family Microbacteriaceae; genus Leucobacter; species Leucobacter chromiireducens_A. The sequence continues at coordinate 6,199 of NZ_RPDI01000044.1, read as the reverse complement.
ATAGATCCCTTTGATGTGCGTGCGGACGGTATGGATCGACGTGACTTCCTTCTCGGCGATCTCACGGGGGAGATGGCCTTCTGCGAGGAGTTGGAGGATCTGTCGTTCTCGGGAAGTCAGCTTGGGAAGCTCGGGGACGACGTGTTGCATCGACCCATACACTTCTGGGCGTCGTTCGCCGAGAAGATCGTAGAGGCGCTCAACCGTGTCGCGCGGCGCGCGTGCAAGGAGTGAGGGCATCATTGCCGGACTCCCCTTGCGGATGATCTCGTACGATCGCTTGGCCTCCTCGAAATGCCCAAGCGCCGCTTCAGCGAGTGCGTGCACCCAGGTCGCTTCCCACATGTCGCGCAATGGGAGCTCTGCCCGACGAAGCGCGTGAGACGCGACCCGAGCCGCTTCGGTGGAGTTCTCACCGAAGAGGTGAGTACGGGCAACGGGAACCAGAGACCGCAGCGGGTGCCCCAGCTCGTTCGCCAGTCGGAGCGCGATACCGGCTTCGCCCATCGCGATCAGCACATCCAAGTAGGCGCGGAACACCACATGTCCTGCCACCGTGTCGATCGCAGTCACGCGCCCTCGCGCAAACCCGGCTTCTTTGAGCATCTCGTAGCCCTTCACGGGCTCGCCTGAAGCGAGAGAGTGATTGATCGAGACGTGCAGCAGGAATGGCCAGAGTTCAACCTGGCTCGAATCTCGATGCGCTGCCGTCAGAATACTGGCGGCAGCATCGGTGTCCATCCTGTCGAGGGCGAGCTGTGTCTGGGCGATGTCACGCCCGACGTACGTGAGATGGCTGATCCAATCGGGCACTTCCGCGACACTGTTGCATCTGTTGATCCAGTCGAGCGCTGACCCTGTGTTTCCTTCAAGAGTCGTGATCATCGCTGCATTCGCTGCCGCATTGGCTTTTGCGTAGTGCAGGTACGGCGGCTCGCCGCCTTGCCCATAGGCTTTCGTGAAGAGTCGCATAGAAGCGCTGAAATTCCCGGCGAGCGCCTCGGTGATCCCACGCTGAAGCGACACATGTCCTGGCCAAAGCCCGTCACCGTCAGGGCGGAACAGCATGCCGGAGAGCGAGAGGCTTCCCGAGTTCTCCGCGAGCAATGAGGACAGCTCCAGTGCGGCATCGTACTCGCGTCGCCAGCGGCGCGCGATCATCTCCATCAGACGCCACTGGCGCAGACGCACACCCGTCAACGACGCGCCGATAGAGCTTTCCGGAAAGGCCAAGACGAGTGCGGCGAAGCGGTGCAGGGCACCCGCGTGGTCGGCGGGCTGCTCGGCCGAGAGGCGTTGGAGGGAAACGATTGCGGCGGTGACGAGGACAGGCCGCTGCAGAAGTTTGTCATCAGCGAGATGCCTGGTCGCTTCGATGATCCGCTGCGCGTCGCCCGCGTCAATTCCGTACCATTTGTCAAGAAAGAGCTGCTCCGCTGCATCGACCTCGGAAACGGCCACGTCTGCTCCTGTCATCATGCGCTTGACCCAGCACCCTCTCATTCTAGAAAACAGCTGGGCCCGGTCTCGCTCGGGGGAAGCGAAGCCGGGCCCAACCTGGTTCAGGGCGAGGGGAGTGGAAAGACACCGCCCTGGCCTACTCCATCGCGTTACACGAGCGATGAGGTTTCTTCAGTGCCGGACTTGCGTCGACGCGTGAACAGCATGGCGCCAGCTCCGACCATGAGCCCCGCGAGGACGGTCGCTCCGACTGCGAGCATGGAGTCCGAACCCGTCAGCGCAAGGCCCGGAGGCGTTGGTTTCACGGGCGGCACGTCGTGAGTCGTGCAGAGCCCGGAACCGTCCACGCACACAGGGGTCTCACCAGTGACGGCAACCACATTCTCAAGCGTGTGATCGCCCTGCTCGGCGTACGCCTTCACCCTGACCGTGTAGGTCACCGTGACAACATCACCCGCCGCAACATCACCCCGCACACGGATCGTGTCGCCGGAGACCTCTGCATCAAGCGATGCGCTGGATGCGCTCGGTTCCTTCACCAGGGTCGCGTCATCGAGCACGTTCTTCATGTGATCGGTGTAGTCGACAGCTACCGGTGCTGACTCGCTGTTCATCGAGAGGTTCGTGAACATCAGCGTGTAGGTCACATCGTCACCAGGGTTGACCCGAGTACCGGATTCCGGATCAGAGGACTTCACCACGGTCACGTCCGAGACGTGGTTCACCGTGCAGTTCGGGAGCTGATCCTTCGCAACCTCGCACGAGGCAGGAGGCTGCTCACCCTGCGGGACCAGGAAGTTCGCGAGACGATCGTCCCCGCGCTCTCCATCGGCCTTCACCCGCACGGTGTAGGACGCGGTCGCGCTCTCGCCGGCGCCCAGGGTCCCGGTGACCGTGAACCGGCCTTCCGCAATCTCAGAGGCACTCAGCGCAGCACCTGAGGCTTCGGGCTGAACCGTGATATCCGCGTCGTCCTGCACCTGCGTGAGGACGTCGTCGTGGTTCACCGTCACATCTGCCTTGCCGGTGTTCTCGAAGTGCAGCGTGTACGTTGCGTTGTCGCCAGCGCGGAGCGTAGCACCGCTCGCCGGGTCTACCGTCTTCCAGGTCAGGAGCTCACCGATCGGGTTCTCGGTGCACGAGACCCCGTCATCCCCGCACTCGGGGTCAGTGGTACCACTGTGCGCGAGCACGTTGCCGAGCACGTTGTTTCCGCGCTCCCCATCAGCCTTCACCACCGCGGTGTAACTGACAGTGACCGTCTGCCCCGGCGCGATGTCGCCAGTGATGCCGATCTCCTCGCCAGTCTTCACTGCCGCGAGGGAAGGGTCCGAAACGGTCGGGCCGGTACCGAACTCGGCGTCATCGAGCACGTCCGACAGGTCGTCCGTGTAATCGATAGCCGCGGGTGCCAGGCCGTCGTTCCCGAAGGAGAGCGTGTAGGTCACCGTCTGACCGGGCTGCACACTCGTGCCGCTTTCCGGATCAACGCTCTTCGTCACAAGCACGTTCGGCAGCAGGACCGTGTTGTCGTCACACGCGGCCGTCTCTCCCGCGACCGGCGCGCACACCGTGTTCAACAGTCGGTGATCGCCAGCGCTCGTCACGTCCACCGAGTAGGTGATCGTCGCTGACTCATTCGGAGCAAGCGGTCCTTCCCACGAGAGCTCGGGCGTTGCGTAGGACACCGAGCCCACAGACGCTTTCGCGTCATCGTTGAACGTCGCGTCATCCAGCACGCCCGTGAGGTCGTCAACGAACGTTGCCGGGCTCTGCTCGGTGTACGCGGCGGTTCCGTCGTTCGTGACACGGATCGTGTACGTCACCGTGTCACCGGAGCGGGACTCCGACACATCGGAGGACTTCTCGATGATCAGATGGGGCACCTGATGCACGACCGGATCGCACAGTGCGGTGTCGTTCGCTTCACACGTCGCAAGCGCGTTCGTCAGGACGCTGTCTCCGCGGTCTGCGAATGCGCGCACCTTGACCGTGTACCTGACCGTTTCTTCAGCGCCGGCAGCCACAGAACCACCCAGACGGATCGTGTTTCCATCGACGGCGGCAGTGAGGTTACCCGATGACGAAGTCGGACCCGCGATCAGGTCGGCATCATCAATGACCTCGGCGAGGTCGTCGCTGTTGTTGATGTCGACCGCGGCCTGACCGGTGTTCCTGAAGTGCAGGGTGTAGGTGATCTCGTCACCCGCAGCAACCGCGCCGGAGGCGGGATCAGCGGTCTTCCACTGCTGCAGCGCGGCACCCGGGACCTGCACCTGACGGCACAGACGATCAGGATCAGCTGCCAGGTCAGCGGGCAGGCAGGCCACGTTCACGAGTGCGTGGTCGCCGCCCTTGGCCGAGTCGTATTCGATCTCGTACGTGACCGTCACCGACTCCGATGCGGCCAGAGGACCTGACCAGGACAGTTCGTTGCCGTCACGCGTAGCAGTTCCCATCGACGCGGACAGTGATTCGTCGACGAAGTCGCCGTCGTCAAGCACCTCGGAAAGGTCGTCCACAAACGAAGCGGGATTCTGCGCGGTCGCGTCACCGGGGCCCTGGTTCGTGATGGTCACCTGGTAGGTGACCTTGCCGCCGTTCTCGGGGAGATCAGACACGTCAGAGGACTTCGCGATCACGAGCTTGGGAAGCTCCGTCGTCGTCGAAGCACAGTTCGATTCACCGGAGGAAAGGTCCGCCGGAACACACGCGTTGTTCACGACCTCACCATTGCCCGCGTTGTTGAGTGTGACCGAGTAGGCAAACGTGGCCGTTTCTCCGACCTTCAACGGCCCGGACCACGTGAGCTTTCCATCCGCCACAACTGGTGCGGCGCTCGTCGAACCATCTGAGAACGAGACGTCCACGTCGTTGTTGTATGTTGCATCGTCGAGCACATCAGCAAGATCATCGTCCAGGCGAGCAGGGTGAGCTGAAGTGAAGTCCGCGGTGCCCGTATTGGTGACGTTCACCTCGTAGTTCACGGTTTGGCCGACGCGCGCATTCTGATCTGCGTCCGAGGTCTTCTCGATCGAGAGTTTCGGCGCAGAGAAGAACTCAACCGTGGTCTCGTTGGTCACGTCGAGCCCAATCACGTCACGAATATCAGCAGCGTTGTTCACGTACACAACCGGGCTTGCTTCGGCACCTCTTGGGGAATCGGAAGTGACATCGAGAGATATCTCACAGGTTGCTTGCTTCTCTGCAAGATCACCATTTTTGACTTCGATCACACCGGCACCACTCACGGTGACATCAGCATCACAGGTGTTGGTAATGTTCGGCGAATCTGCGACGCGCAACCCTTCACGAAGCGTGTCGGTAAATGCCCAGCCGTTGTTCGATGCGAGTTCCGACGTGTTCGTCACCGTAAAGGTGAGCGTGCTCACGGAGCCCACTTCAACCCGCTCAGGAGCAAATTCCTTATTGAGGTGAGGTGTGACATCGAGAACGCGAATATCGTCAACAGCACCATCGTTGCCGGCGGTTTGACCTGATCCGTTGCGCATGACAATTCCGAAATCAGCACCGTCTGACAGGAACGACCCGGCAGAAGTAAATGTACCCGCATAGAAAACGCTGAGTTCCGGCGACGCACCTGTTGGGGTCATCTGCTGGGCGCGAGGATCACTGCAGGGATCGATCGGCGAGCCGGTATCGATCGGAACTTCAACACCATTCGAAACATACGAGAAGCTCAAACTCGGGTGGGCCGCCCAGCAGGACGTTGCAGCCGCATTCACCGAGAAGGTAATGAATCGCTGAGGAGCCGGTGCGGAGATCGGCTCTCCCACCGTTGCGAATTGCACCAAGCCGCCGGCCGCACGCGGTCCCCCGGTGTACGCGGAGAGTACCGAGTTGCTCTGGGGGTCGGAGCCGTTGAGCTGCCCCAGAGTATCTGCCAGTTGGCGGAGGCCGCCCTGTGTGGACAGGCTCCCGCCGCATGAGTGTCCGAAGTCACTGAGGCCCGATGCGACGAAACCATTGCACGCGTTGATCGAATCTGCCCAGAAGGGATCAGCCGTGTAGCGAATCCCCGCCTCCGACACATAGTCAACCAATGGCGTGTACGGACCAGTGGGATCAGCGACATTCTCGAAATCTTCAGAATAGAGAACCGCTGGGTCCTTCGCGACACCCGGTCGATCTGTGAAACCGGTCGGTCCGTCCGTCATGACTGCGAACGCCGGCGAAGCGACCATGCCACTACTCGCAACGATGAGGGCAAGCGCCCCTGTCGCAATCCTTTTCAGACCGCGCGCAGACTGAGAACGCGCTTCTCTCTTCTTGTGCAATGAGGTGCGTGAGCGCACGTCAACTCTGTTTCTCATGCTGCCTAACTAGTTCGTCGGATGAGGAAAGCAAGGCACGTTTGCCACTACTCGATCACGATTGAACCCTTCAGAACGTTCGCGGGGTTCGGCAGTAGGCAGATCTACCCAACAAAATACCCAAGCGCGCACCCCAGACGACCCGTGCGTTGCAGCGCCCTGGGGCGACATCGTGGTTGCCTCTCCACATGCACACCTGTTGGGTCTCTGGCGACGTCAGGATGCGGTCGAGCAGAGAGCACCCCCGCAGGTCGCCGACCGCCCCGGCTGAGGACCCCGGTCGCGACATCGTTCGCAGGACCAAGGACGGGCTCGAGCCTGCGCGCATGGAGCGGGGCGAGTCGATCCGGACCGTCGCCGAGGGCTCGCCCAAACGGTGTCCACTCCACCAGGGCGCCGTGCCC
>NZ_RPDI01000043.1 GCF_003917135.1 Leucobacter chromiireducens | reverse complement strand
TCGCCCGAGCAGCGAGAAGTCGAGCGCGATCGACGAGTAGTCGGTGATCACCGTGTCGATGCCCCCGAGTAGCGGCGTCACGTCGCGCACCAGCTCGGCGCCGAGCAGGTGGATGCGTGGCCCGCGCAGCTGCGCGTAGTCGCCGTGACCGAGCGGGTGCGAGCGAATCACCAGGTGCGCGTCGAGCCGCTCGAGCGCGGCGGTGATCTCAGCGGCTTCGGCTGCTGAGGGCACGGCCGGGTCGGCTGCGCCGTCGCGCCAGGTGGGCGCGTAGAGCAGGATCGCTGACGCGCCAGCCAGCCCCGGGGCGTCCCCGAGGAGAGCGACGAGCCGTGCACGCGCGTCCGCGGCGAGCTGGGGATCCCGCGCCTGCGCCGCGAGCTCGTCGTCGCGCGGGTCGCCGAGCACGCGCACCTTGCCAGGTGCAACCCGGAATGCCGACCGCAGGCGCTCAGCGGCGAGCGGCGAGCCGGAGACGAACAGGTCGACTTCGCGCGAGCCGGCGAGGTACATCCGGCGGAGCAGCGCACGCACGGGGGCGGGCCCGCTGACCGTGGTGGTGACGGGCGAGTCGAGGTGCAGTCGTTTGAGCGGGGCACCGTGCCAGAGCTGGACGACGCGGCCACCGATCACTCCGAAGCGGTTGGCGTCGCCAAGCCCGTGTGTCACGACGATCTGGCCGGCACGGAGGGTCGCCCAGTAGCCGGCCCAGCCGCGACGGGTGACCGGGGTGAAGCCTGCGGCGAGCGCGGCCTCGGCCTCGGCCTCGGAGCCCGTGAGCCAGGTGATCCGGGCATCGGGATCTGCGCTGCGCAGCGCTCGGGCAACCGCGAGTGCGCCCTCGCCGAACCCGCTGCCGCTGCCGAACACCCACCGCGATGCCGCGCGAGGAACGAACCACGAAACTAGCACCGAGAGGAGGTACTTCGGCAGCGCGAGCAGTTTCGAAAGATTGCCCTGCGCGAAAGTGAAGCCTGCGGTACTCATCGTCCCCACTGTAGAGGATTGCGCTGGGTCGAACGCGGCGAACGCCCCGCCGGTGTCTCCTTGGCGAGGAGGCACCGGCGGGGCGTTCACGTGTGCGCTGCGGGATCAGCCCGTCGGGGGCGCTACCACTCGAGCTTGCCGAGCTTCGCCTCGACCTGGCCGGCCTTGCCGCCGCGGAGGTAATCGATCTGCACGGTGCTGCCACCCTCGTGCATGCGGATGAGCGCGGAGACCGAGGTGCCGCTCACAGCGGGGACACCGTCGACGGCGGTGATCACGTCGCCGGCTTTGAGGCCGGCCTTCGCGGCGGCCCCGTCGGCCGTCACGTCGACGAGCAGGCCGCCGGCGTGGCCGGCATCCTGGTCGGTGTCCTGCGTGGAGTCGGCAACCGACGCGCCGAGCAGGCCGTGCGAGGGCTGCTCGCCCGCGATGATCGCGTCGGCGACGCGGGTCGCGAGGTTTGCGGGGATCGCGAAGCCGAGCCCATCGCTTCCGGCGGCACCGTTCGAGGCCGCAGCCGAGGCGATCGCGACGTTGATGCCGATCAGTTCACCCTTGCCGTTCAGCAGGGCGCCACCGGAGTTGCCCGGGTTGATCGACGCGTCGGTCTGGATGACGGGCAGCGTAACCGCGCCCCCACCGGACTGCTGCTGCTCCTGCTGCTGCTCCTGCTGGCCGCTATCCGGCAGCCCGAATCGGAAGTCCCAGGGGAAGCCGGGGTTCTGCTGCTCATCGTCCTGCTCGGGGGTGGGGTCCTGCGGGATGAGCGGGCTGCCCACCGAAATGCCGCGATTCAGCGCGCTGACCACGCCGCTCGTCACCGTGTTGGCGAGGTTGAGCGGCGCACCGATGGCCACGGTCAGGTCTCCGACGTCGAGCTTGTCGGAATCCGCGACGGAGATCGCGGGCAGGCCCGTGGCGTCCACCTTCACGACGGCGAGGTCCGCGTAGGGGTCGACGCCCACCACCGAACCGCTCAGGATCCGCCCGTCGCTGAACTTCACGCGCACATTGGCGTCCTGCATCGCTGCCCCGTCGAGGGTGACGACGTGGGCGTTCGTGATGATGTAGCCGTCTTCGCTGTAGATCACGCCGGAGCCGGAGCCGCTCGCGTTGCCACCCGACACCTCGAGCGTCACAACGCTCGGGGTTGCCACCGCGGCCACCCCGGAAATCGCTGTGGCGTTCTCGGCATTGTTCAGCGTGATCGCGCCGCCCTGCGCCTGGTTCTGCGGTGCACTGTTGGAGGAGACCAGCGCGGCGACGCCGCCACCAACCAGGCCGCCGAGCAGAGCACCGATCGCGAGACCGGCGAGGAGCGAGCCGGTGCGCGACTTCGGGTGCGCCGAGCCGGCGTTCGGGGCCGCGGCGGCGCCGAACGCCTCACCCGGCACCCCGGCACCGCCGGCGCCGCCGGCCGCACCCGTGTGCGCCGGGGCTGGCACGCCAAGCCCAGAGGGGACGCCGTGCTCGGGGAGCTGCACGGTCGGCTGCGTGGCGTGCTGCTGGTGTGGCTCCGCCGCCTGCGGCGCGTGCGACTGCTGCTGGCCGGGGTACTGCGGCGCCTGCGCGTGGGGAGCAGGCTCCTGCGGCAGCTGCGGCTGCGCGGCAGGTGCCGGCGCGTGCGGCGCGTACTGCGGTGCCGGAGCACCCGCGCCAGCTGGCGCACCCTGCACCTCCGGAGCCTGGGGCGCCGGCTCCTGCGCGGGTGCCTGGTTGACGTCCTGCGCAGTCGGCGGGGTGGCGCCCGCCGCCTGCGCGGGTGACGTCGTTGGGGTCGCGGCATCCTCGCGGCTGTTGCCCTGGCTCTCGGGGGTGGTAGTCATGTGAGCTCCCTTCGTGTGTCTCTAGCTTGGCCCCCAAAGCTATGAATTCGATTAGGACGAACTGCATGAGACCTGCAGATCAGGAGCCCACCCCGATCACTCCCGCGCGCTATCGCCCCCGACGCCCCTCCCGCGGCGCGTTCTGAGGCGCCGCGATGCGGCTGCGGCGAGCGCTCCCGCTAAGAGCACGCCTGCCGTCACGAGCGCGGCGGTGACGCTCCCACCGGTGGTGCTCAGTGAGGGCGGTGGCGCCGCCGGCGACGCTCCGTCCGGCGGCGGCCGCACCTCGAAGCGTTCACCCGTCGCCCCGCAGGTGCCGGTGTGGACGACCGTTTCGCGCCCGTCCTCCGTCATGATGAGCGTCTCAACGAAGCCGCCCGGTCCGGTGAGTTCTGCGCGCGCTGGGACACGGCGGGACTCGTAGCGCCCGGGCCCTGTGACGGGCACGCCCGCGGGATCCGAGTACTCGGCGATCTCCCGCTCGGGTTCGCAGCGCAACTCGCCGTCCGCGCCGGCCGCGTACGCGGTGAAGCGCACACGAAACTCGATTCCCTCTCGCTCGGCGAGGCGCCCCTCGACGATTGCCGTGTCGAACACGTCATCCCCGACGTCAACGGACCCCATCGCCTCGGTCCGCACCGTCGGCCACAGAACGGAGGTGGTCTCCTCCGGGTCGCCGCACGCACCGCGCGCGAGTTCTCGCGCGCGCTCGGGTGGCGCACCCTCCTCGCGCTGGGTGAGCACCGCGACCCACCAGAGCGTCTCCCCGAACTTCGGCGCCGCGGTGAACTGCGGCGCGCGCACCTCCCCCGGCTCGGAGATCCGCGTTGGGGGCGTGGTGAAGACCCGGTTCTCCGCGGCGCATACGGCGTCTCCGGTGCCCGTCAGCGCCGCGTCGCCCAGGTATCCCTCGAACACGACCTCGTGCAGGAGGCCGGGACGCTGGGAGAGCTCGCCGGTGATCGTCGCAACGTCCGTCACCGGTTCGCCGAGCGCCGCGATGCTCGTCGCCTGCGTGGTGAGCTCGGGCGCCACGACGCGCGTGCTCTCCGTCAGGTCTCCGCAGCTGCCTCGGTCGACGGGAATGCGCTGCTCGCCCTCGATGAGCCAGAGCGTCGCAACCCACCACACGGTACCCGCCCACTCAGGGAGGACCTCGACGGGCGGTGATGTGTACGTTCCGGGCCCGTCGACCGGTGTCGCGCCGGCCTCGAAGAGGAGATTCTCCGGCACACACGCCGGGGCTTCGGCGTCGGGCTCGGCGGCGTCCGACGGGGCCTCGTCCCCTCCCGCTCGTGGCTCGGCGCCGCGGTAGCCGGCGAAGCTCACCTCCCAGCGGGTGCCCTCTCCGGCGCGCGCACCCTCAGACACCTCGGCGGTGTCGACGATGCGGTCGCCAATCGCCGCGTGCTCGGGCGCGCGCGTCTGCACGCTCGGCCGCTCGATGGCGGTGGTCTCGCTCGCAATGCCGCATGCACCGGTGTGGATCGCCTCGGTCGTTGCCGGGGAGTCGAGGTAGAGCGATTCCACCCACCAGATTCGTTCGCCATGCGCCCAGCGCGCGGGGAATCCCGGGGAGGTGATGTCACCGATCTTCGTCACCGGGAGTCGCGGGGAGCGGAACACGCGTTGCTCAGCGCGGCATTCCGGCGCACCGTCGTCTCCGTACGCCTCCCGGTACGCGTCGAAGCGGATGCTGTACCGCGCGCCGCGGGCGAGCGTTCCACTCACGGTCGCGGTGTCCTCAAGCGTCTCCCCGAGCCGCACCGAGGCTGGCGCTTTCGTCACGACGCCGGGGGCCGAGACCTTCGTCGTCTCGTTCGCAAGACCGCAGCTCCCCGTGTGCACCGGGGTGCCGGCCACCGTGACGCGTTCTACCCAGTGCACCGTGCCCGCGGACCTCACGGGGATGTCCTGGCTTCGGAATGTCCCCGGGCCGGTGATGGCGATGCCGCCGTCATGCGCCACCGGCTGCGCGACGCAGAGCTCGTCCGGCGAGAGCGCGGCGATCTCCTCAGCCGTCCACCGTTCGGGCGCGCGGGGTGTCCCCGCCTCGGCGTCGGAACCCCCACGCTCCTGGCCAGCGCGTGCCTGGCGCTCCGGCTTCCCCTGCGCAGCGTCCCGCGTCGCACCGCTCAACGAGCCGATGCCGCCTGGTCGCGTGAGCCGTGGCACGATCGCCTCCGGCGCGGGGATCCTCGGGAGCGTCACCCTGGGCACCGTCGCCTCGGGCGCGGGGATCCTGGGCGCAGGATGCTCCGACGCAGGGTCCTCTGGCGCAGCTTCCTCTGGCGCGGCTTCCTCGGGATCCGGGTCCTCCGCCTCCGGGCGCTCAGGCTCCTCACCCGGCTCGGGCGCCTCGTCCGGGACGCGAATGATCTCCCAGTTCTCGTCGTACTTCGGGGCACCCGCTTCCGGGAGTAGGTACGCCGTGAAGTCCGCCATCGCCCCGTCCCACACTTCGGCGCGGGTTCCCGGCTGCTCGGTGACGAGCAGCTCGTCGCGCATCGTGCCGCCGACCTCAGCGGTGACCTGCGCGAGCGAGGCGACGCGCGGCGGCGCGGGAGGGAGCGGCGGCGCGATTGAAACCGTGTCAAACCGCCCGTTCAGCTTCGGCACCGCGGACGCACCGACCGCCACCGCGATCCGCTGCGCGTTCCCACCGCTTGCCGTGCGCGTGTCGTGGACGGTGAGCTGCGATTCCCAACCACGCTTCCCGGTGCTCGCCCAGCGCCCGGCGACCTCCACCTGCTCGGCCCCTTCGGCCACAGCGATCGTCTCGGCGCCCGCCCCGCCGCTCACCGCGAGCCGCGTCGTCCCGCTCCGTTGAAACTTCCCGCCGGTGACCGAGAGCTCGGTGGTGCCGGCCGGGTACGTCACGCGCACGGTGCGCTCCGCGCCAGCAGAGAGCTGGGCGAGTGAAAGCGTGCCGGTGACGGGAGCCGCTGGCACCGGCACCCGTGCACGTTCGGTCGCCTCACGGTACAGCGCATCGGAGGCGGAGATGAGCCGTCGACCCTCCGCCGACTTCGTGAGGATCGCGATCTTCGCGTTGAGGTACGGGTTCCCTGCACGAAAGTTCTCGCGCATGCGCCACACCGTGATCTGCACGGCGGCGGCCTGCCACGGGTCTCGGGTTTGGCCGCGGGTGTCGATGAGGTAGTTGAGCTGCCGCATCCCGTGTGGATCGCCCCACGCGGTGAGCTGGCCCGAACGACCGGGCAGGCGGTTCGTCCGCGTGCCCGGCAGCAGGTTTCCGGTCGGCTCGCCGTACTGGATCTCGATGCAGTACGCGCGCGTGCCGTTCGGCATTACATAGTTCGAGATGACGAGCCCGCCGGGGAAGGTCATGGTCTCGCCGCGCGGCAGTGCGCGTGCCGGCGCTTCACCCGTCGCCACCAGCCCGCCAGCGAGGAACGCACCGAGGAGTGCGAGGTGCGCGAGCCTCCCCCACGTCCGCGGCCGACGCGGCAGGCTCCACCGGCGGGACGCACCCGCGCCCACCACCTCGCGTGTGCGTGGGACCCAGGCGCCCCAGTTCGTGTGAGATCTCATCGTGCTCCCTTCGCCGGCGTCCACGGTGGGACGCGTGGCGCGAGTTTCCGCGCCGTGCAGCGATCTTCGGGCAGTTCATTGCGACGTGCGACACGCCGTCCACAGGCGAAAACGGGCCTCGATTCGTGCTCGAGATGGGGCCGTGCTAGAGTAATAGATGTGCCGCGGGGTGGAGCAGTTCGGTAGCTCGCCGGGCTCATAACCCGGAGGTCGTAGGTTCAAATCCTGCCCCCGCAACCGTGAGGAAGGCCCTGATCAGGAGAAATCCAGATCAGGGCCTTCCGCCTTTTCACCGCGTTACGTGCGACGCGGCGCACGAGCCTCGCTGCGATTCCCGCCTCAGGCGCTCAATTCGTGGCGCTCGTTCGGCCGCCGGAGAGCAGCGCACCTGACGCACTGCTCCCCCGATTTCTCCTCCCTGTGAGCGAGGCTCGGTGGCCAGACACTGACACACCCCAACCTGCCGCCCGAACGCAGAAGGGCCCGGCCCCGAGCTGATGCTCGGGGCCGGGCCCTCCGGTGCGCACCGCGCGGGCGGTTAGCCCTGCAGTGCGTCCTCGATCGCCTTGCGCAGCTTGTCGTCGGCCTCACCGTAGGCGGCCCAGTCGCCGTCCTTCATGGCCTTGTCGCGCTCCTGCAGGGCATCCTGCATCTCGCGCAGCGCCGGATCAACGTTGGCGCCCGAGCCGGGGGTCTCGCCCTCCGTCGGCTCCTCCCCGTCACCCGGGGTGACGCCGGGGTCGACCTCGGTGCCGCCGTCGCCGGCGTTCGCACCCGAGTTGCCGCCGAAGAGCTCGTCGAGGGCGGCGTCGAGGGTGTCCTCGAACGCGATGTCGTCACCGAAGGAGACGAGCACCTTCTGCAGGATCGGGAAGCTCGTGCCCGACGACGCCTTCACGTACACCGGCTGCACGTACAGGAGCCCGCCGCCCACCGGCAGGGTGAGCAGGTTGCCGCTGATGACCTTACTCTCGCCCTGGCGGAGGATGTTCAGCAGGTTCGACACCTTCGAGTCGGTCGTGAAGCTGTTCTGCACCTGGCCGGGGCCGGGGATCGAGTTGCTCTTCGGGAGCGTCAGCAGCTTCAGCGTGCCGTAGTCGTCGGAGATCTTGCCATCCTCCGAGCCGGCGTTCGAGTTCGCGGCGAGGTAGCCGGTGAGGATATCGCGCTGGCCCTCCCCACGCGCGTCGGGGATGTAGGTCGAGTAGATCGAGTAGTTCGGATCCTCGTTCGCGCCCGCCGCCATCGTCAGGTAATACGGCGGCTGCGCGAGCTTCTCGGCGTTGGCGGTGTTGCCCGAGACGGGATCGTTCGGCGTGCGCCAGCGATCCTCAGCCGAGTAGAAGGCGTCGGGGTTCGTGACGTGGTACTCGCCGAGCACGGCGCGCTGCACCTTGAACAGATCGGTCGGGTAGCGCACGTGGCTGAGCAGGCCGCCGCTCATCTCCGAGACGTCCTTCAGCGTGCCGGGGAAGATCTTGCCCCACGACTTCAGCAGCGGATCCTCGGTGTCCCACGCGTAGAGGGAGACGGTGCCGTCGTACGCGTCGACCGTTGCCTTCACCGAGTTGCGGATGTAGTTGACCGGCTTCTGCATCGGGTCGCGCGTCGAGTCGACCGAGTCGACCATGAGCGCGTTCATGTCGGTGACCTCGGAGTACGGGTAGTCCGCCGAGGTGGTGTAGCCGTCGATGATCCAGACGATGCGGCCGTCGACCACCGAGGCGTACGGCGAGCCGTCGATCGTGAGGTACGGGGCGACCTTCTGCACGCGGTCGACCGGGTTGCGGTCGTAGAGGATCTGCGAGCCGTCGACCACGGCGCCCGAGAGCAGCACCTCCATGTCCTGGAACTTCAGCGCGTAGATGAGCTTCGTGAAGATGTTGTTGAGCTCGGGGCCGCCGTCACCGGCGAAGGTCGTCATGTTCTGACGCCCACCCTCGTCTGCCGCCGTGACCGCCTCCTCGGTCGCCTGCTCCTCGGTCGCCTGCTCCCCGTCCGCGGTCTCCTCGGCCGGTGCCGCGTCCTCCGCGGTGGCTTCGGCGACGCTCTCCACGTCGGCGGGGAAGTCGAGCTCGATGGGCTTCGTTCGCTCGCCGCCGACGATCGAGTACGTCGGCGACTCAAGCCCGAAGTAGACGCGCGGCTCGAACTTGCCGAGCTTGCCGCTCGTCGGGATGCCGTTCTCCAGGAACACCGGCTCGCCGCCGGGCGAGCGCTGGTTGCCGTACGCGGCGACGAGGCCGTAGCCGTGCGTGTAAACGAGCGTGCGGTTGTACCACCCGTTCTGATCCTCGACGTTGATGTCGCGCACCGCGGTCACGGCATCCTCGATCTCGCCGTCGATCTCGTAGCGGTCGACGCTCAGCGAGGTGGGGAACTGGTAGTACTGACGGATCTGCTCGAGCTGCGAGAAGGTCGGCGAGACCACCTCGGGGTCGATGATGCGGATGTTCGCGGTTGCGGCGGCATCGTCGCGCAGCGCGCCCGGCTCCGCGTCGGTGACCGCGTCGTAGCGTTCCACTTCGACGTCGTCGAGCCCGTACGCGGTTCGTGTCGCCTCGATGTTGCGCTCGATGTACTCGGACTCGAGGCTCTTCTCGTCGGGGCGCACCTGGAACTGCTGCACAGCCCACGGGTAGCCGATGCCGAGCACGATGCTCGAGATGAGGAACAGCACGGTGCCGACAACGGGCAGCCGCCACTTGCCGGTGAACGCCGTGATCAGGAACAGGATGGCGACGATGATCGCGATGCCGGCGAGGATCTGCTTGCCGGGGATCACCGCGTGCACGTCCTGGAACATGGCACCGGTGCGGATCCCGCCCGAGGTGGTGAGCGAGCGGTACTGATCGAGCCACAGGCTCACCGCCTGCAGCAGCAGGTAGACGGTCGCGAGCACGGCGGCCTGGATGCGGGTGGCCTTGGAGACCCGCACGTCGCGGCCGGAGAACGCGATGCCCCCGTACAGGTAGCTCGTGGCCACACCGGCGATGAGTGCGATGAGCGTGACCGCGGACGCGAAGCCGACGATGCCCTGCAGCATGGGAAGGGAGAAGAGGTAGAAGGAGATATCGAATCCGAACTGCGGATCCTTCTCCCCCGTCGGCTCAGCGTTGAGCCAGAGGAGCGCCGACTGCCACTGGGTCGCGGTGCTCACGCCCGCGAACAGGCCGAGCACCGCGGGGAGTCCCCACTTCACGAGGCGGCGGAGCGGCTCGAAGAGCTCCTGGTAGCGGTCGAGCTGCGCGGTGAGGCGCGCGTACACGGGCCGCTTTCGATACGCGATGTCGATCGCGAAGAAGATGGGAACCGCCATCGCGACAAAGCCGATGACAAACATCACCGCCGCAGCGATCCACTGGGTCGTGAGTACCGGGAGGTACCCGGTTTGCTTGTACCACAGCACCTCGCCCATCACCGCGGCGACCGCGAGGAAGCCGAGAATCAGGATCACCACCAGGATGATGGTGGCGGCAAGCGGCGAGAGTCGGCGCTGGGGAGCGGCTGGCGCTCCCATCGTCTGGTCGGTCACGTCTCTGAGTACTTTCCTGTTCGGAGGGCACCTGGCGGCGCTGAGCGGGTTCCGCGCCCCACCCTATCGCCCAGCGCTGACAATCCTCCGGGATCCCGATCAGCTTCGCCGCGAACGCCGGCTCGATCGGGATCGGTGCGCGGTGCGCGCTACTTCGCTGCGTCGCAGCGCTCGGTACCGGCGACGGGCTTCCCGTCTCCGCTCGCCGCGATCGCGTCGAGCGCCTCATCCAGCGTGGCGACCGGGGCGATCTGCAGCCCGTCCGGGACGCGCTGCGGCAGGTCGGCGCAGTTGCCCACCGGCATGAGGAACAGCTCGCTCCCCGTGCGCGCCGCCGCCCACATCTTCTGTTCGAGCCCGCCGATGGGGCCGACCTCCCCCTGGTCGTTGAGCGTGCCGGTGCCGCTCACCGTCCGCCCGTCGAGCATGTCGCCCTCGGTGAGCTGGTCGACCATGGCGAGCGCGAAGATCATGCCGGCGCTCGGCCCACCGATCTCGGAGAGGCTGATGTCCACGTCGTGCGGCAACTCGTACACCGACGAGATCACCGCTCCGATCAGCGGATCAGTGCCCCCCTCAGGGACCGCGGGGGTGAGCGTCACCGACTGCTCAGCGCCATCGCGCAGCACGTCGATGCTGAGCGCGGATCCCGCGCCGGCGTCGAGGATCGCCGCGCGGAGCGCCGGGAAGTCGGCAACCGGGGCGCCACCAACCCGCAGGATCACGTCCCCCTCCTGCAGTGCGCCGACGGCCGGGCCGTCCTCGGACACCGCAGCGACGGTCAGCTCAACGGGAACGTCTTCGCCGAGCGCGCGGTACGCGGCTGCGGCGGCCTGCGCCTGCGAGGACTGCATCTGCACGCTGCCCTGCGCCTCGCGGTCCTCGAGCGTGGTGCCCTCCGGGTAGAAGTCGCTGCGCGGCGAGATCCGCTGCGAGGGATCGACGAGCCCCGGCACGAGCGCGAGCCAGCTCGCCGGGTGCTCCGGGCTGCCGACGAGCGAGACGGTGAGGAGGTTCAGCTCCCCCGTCGTCGGGAAGGTCTCCGCGCCGGGGATCGAGATCACGGGCCGCGTCTCCCCGTCGATCTTCACCTCGCCAAGGGTGTTCACGACGGGCCCAGGGCGCTCCACCGTGAACGGCGAGGGGATCACCGCGGCGAGCAGCACGAGGCACGCCGCCGCCGCGATCGCCAGCGCCCAGCGCGAGCGACGCTGTTGCCTGTGCAGTTCATCCGTCCCGAGGACCGTGCCGTACTCGCCCACCGTGCTCCTCGTCATCCCAGATCACCGCGCCTGTTCGCACTCGGCGCAAAGGAAAACGCCGGGCGCCGGTCAATCTAGCAGGAAGATCTGACCGCTGTGCCGTAGCGTGGAATCACCACGAACAGCGAGGGAGCGGCGATGAGCGCGAACGACCACGACGACGCCGATCGAGAAGGCCGAAACGACTTCGAGGATCTCCAGCGGATCCTCGGCGAAATGCTGTCCGGGCAGGGCGGCGGAGCGGCGCTCGATCCCGAGCAGTTTGCGAAGGCGGCCGGGATCCCGATCGATCCGCAGATGCTGCAGGGCCTGTTCGCGACGCTGCAGGGCGCGATGCACAACCCCTCCGCCGAGATCGACTGGTCGGCGACCCGGCGCACCGCCATCGAGGTGGCGAGCGACGGCAGCGCCGCGGCGGATCCCGCGCCCGCGCTTCGCGCGTTCCCCGTTGCCACGCTGTGGCTCGACGAGGTGACCGACATCGGCGCGACTCCCGACGCACCGCGCACGCTGGGCCGGATCGAGTGGGTGCAGCAGTCCGTCGACACCTGGGTGGGCCTCGCGCAGCCGGTCGCCGAGTCGATCACGAGCGCGCTCATGGGTGCGCTGCAGACGCAGATGCCCGAGGAGCTCGGCGACGCGCTGCAGGGCGCTGCCCCCATGCTGCGCAGCGTCGGCGGCGCGCTCTTTGCCGTGCAACTCGGCACGATCATCGGCAAGCTCTCCGGCGAGGTGGTCTCGGCCGGCGACATCGGCATCCCGCTGCTCTCCGGGCCCGGCCGCGAGGGCGGGGCCCTGCTGCCCGGCGGCGTCGCCGCGTTCGCCGAGGGTCTCGATCAGGATCCCGAAGCCGTCACCCTCTACCTCGCCGTCCGGGAGCTCGCGCACGCGCGCCTCTTCCGCCACGCGAAGTGGCTGCGCCTGCACCTCCTCACGGCGATCACCGACTACTCGCGCGGGATCCGGATCGACACCGATCGGATTCAGGACCTCGCGCACGAGATCGATCCCGAGCACCCCGAGCAGATCCAGCAGCTCATCGCGAACGGCGCCCTCATTCCGCCGAAGACCCAGGAGCAGGAGGCCGCGCACGCGCGCCTCGAGACCATGCTCGCGCTCGTCGAGGGCTGGGTGGACGTGGTGACCGCGGACGCGGCGAAGCGGATCCCCGGCGCCGAGGCGATCGCGGAGATGGTGCGCCGCCGCCGCGCGACCGGCGGCCCGGCCGAGCACGCGTTCGCCGCGCTCGCCGGCCTGGAACTGCGCCCGCGCCGCCTGCGCGAGGCCGCGGCGCTCTGGCGCCTGGTCGCTGAGCGCAGCGACGTCGCGACCCGCGATGGGCTGTGGGCGCACCCGGACCTGCTCCCCACCTCGGAGGAGCTTGACCACCCCGCGCAGCTGCTGGAGCGGCTCGGTCTCGGCGGCGCGGCCCCCGAGACCGCGGTCGACGAGTTCGACGCGGCGCTCGCGCAGCTGCTCGACGGCGAACTGCCGCCGCACGCTGGCGGGGAGGACGGCCGCGACGAGGGCGGCGCTGCACCAACGACGCCCCCCGCTGGCAGCTGAGCGGCGGGTGAGCGGGGCGGCGGTTTAGCGGCCGCGCGCGTGCACCGGCTGGGCGTGGGGCGGCGGCTCCCCCACCTCGGCGACCGTGTGGCCGACGCAGGGCGTCTGCGTGACGCTCGCGCGCTCGATGCGCGACAGCGTGAACCAGCGCATCGCGTCGCGCAGGCGGCACCAGCCGACGAGGTACCAGGTCCCGCCGCGCGACGCGAACAGCACGGGCTCAACGTCGCGCTGGGTGTGCGCGCCGTCGCCCGCCGTGTAGCGGATCCGCACGACGCGCTGCTCGGCCATGCCCTCCTCGACCGCTGAGCGAACCGCGCGGGATCCCGCAGCCGGCGCGTCAACCCACACCCGCTCGGCGAGCGCCTCGGCGCGTGCGCGGGCTGGCGGGTCGAGCACGGCGAGCACCTTCTGCGCGGCGGCGACGGCGAGGTCGGAGAATGGCGCGTCCTGCGCGGCGGACACCGCTGCGAGCAGGGCGACCGCCTGCTGCGGCGAGAGCGTGACGGGCGGCAGGGTGGCGCCGCCAGCGAGCCCGTAGCCGCCGCCGGGCCCGGGGCGCGACCAGAGCGGCGCGCCGCTGCGCTCGAGCGCGGCGAGGTCGCGCTTGATCGTGCGGACCGACACCGCGAACTCGCGCGCGAGGCGGTCAGCCGAGCAGCCGCGGGTGCCGCTGCGGCGCAACATCTCGGCCAGCGCGTGCAGCCGCTCCGCGCGCTTCATCGCGGCACCGCGGGGATCGACATATTCATGACAGAAATAGTGACACACTGCTGTCCACGGCGCGTGTCAGAGTCGAGTCATGACCACTCACTCCGCGGCGACGCCGCAGCACGCAACCACCCCGCCAGCCCCGCTCCTCGTCCTGATCCCCGGCCACTGGCTCGGCGCGTGGGCGTGGGATGAGGTGCGCGCGCACCTCTCGGCGAGCAGGATCGACGCGGTGGCGCTCACGCTGCCCGGGCTCGATCCGGCAGACCCGCTGCGCGCCGACCGTACCCTCTCCGAGCAGGTCGCGGCGATTCGCACGGCCATCGAGGCGCAGGGGGCTGCCGGCCGGCGCCCCGTGACGATCGCTGCGCACAGCGGCGCGAACGCACCCGTGAGTCTCCTGCTCGACCAGTTCCCCGCCCTCGTGCAGCGCGTGATCTGGGTCGACTCCGGCCCGGTTGGCCCCGGGACGGTGTTCGCGCCGGATCTCCCCGCCGGGGTCGCGGAACTCCCGCTGCCCGAGTTCGAGGCGCTCGCGGCGCAGGCGAGCCTCGCCGGGCTGAGCGATGCCGCGCTCGCCCGCTTCCGCGAGCGCGCCGTGCCCCAGCCTGGCCCCGTGCTGCGGCAGCCCGTCGAGCTCACGAATCCTGCGCGCTGCGCGGTGCCGACCACGCTCGTGTGCTGCTCGATCCCCAGCGCGCAGGTGCTGGAGCTCGCGCGCGGCGGCCACCCGATGTTCGCCGAGGTGGCGGCGCTGACCGCGCTGCGCACGGTCGACCTCCCCACCGGGCACTGGCCGATGTGGAGCGCGCCGGGCGCGCTCGCGGAGATTCTTCTGGCCGAGATCGCCTAGCCCGTGCGGCGCGCCGCCGTCGCTCACAGCGCCGGATCGCTCGGGATCCGGCCCCTGCGCCACGTCTTCTGTGGAGAACCCGCTGCGCGCCCCGCGACCACCGCACACTGGGTGCATGACACCGTTCCTCCGGCTGCGCCCCGACCTCCCGGTGTGCTGGGAGGCCCCGACCACCCTGCGCGTGGGCTTCGAGCGCGCGGAAGCCCGGATCGCCGCGCCCTCGGCCGGGCAGCAGCGGCTCCTCAGCGCGCTCCGCGACGGGGTGCCGAGCGCGGGCCTCTCGCAGACCGCGCGCCGCGCAGGGGCCACTCCGCGCGAGGCTCGCGAGCTCCTCGCGGCGCTCGAGCCGGCGCTCGTGCCG
>NZ_RPDI01000042.1 GCF_003917135.1 Leucobacter chromiireducens | reverse complement strand
GGCATGCCGGCGACCGCGGAGCTCGCCGAGGCCCTGCGCGCCGCGACCGGGGCGCACGCCCCGCGCATCGCCGTGAGCCTGGTGCTCGAACCGAAGACCGCGGCGTTCACACTCGCGCTCGCCGACGCCGGCTGCGAGGTCGCGCTCTTCAGCGCGGTGAGCGAGACCGACCCGGCGGTTGCGGCGGCGCTCGCGGCCACCGGCAGGGTCGCCGTGTTCGCGCCGACCGACGCGGTCGCCGCCGCGGATGCCGCCACCGCGCGCGCGTGCGACGCGGAGCACGCGGCAGCGATCCTGAGCTGGGGTCCCGAACTGCTCATCGACGACGGCTCGCACCTCATTCGGCTGGCGCACTCCGAGCGGCCAGAGGCGCTCGGCACGCTGCGCGCGGCGGCCGAGGAGACGACGAGCGGGGTGCGGCCGCTGCATGAGATGGCGGCGGCCGGCGAGCTGCGCATCCCCGTGATCGCGGTGAACGACGCGCGCACGAAGACGGGGTTCGACAACCTGATCGGCACCGGGCAGTCGTGCGTGTTCGCGCTCGCCGACCTCTGGGACGCCGCCGATCCGGCATACGCTGGCCTCGCCGGCACGCGCTGGGCGGTGCTCGGCTACGGGCCCGTTGGGCAGGGGGTCGCGCGCTTCGCCGCCGCGCTCGGCGCGCGGATCACCGTGGTCGAGCCCGATCCGGTGCGCGCGCTCGCCGCCCTCCACGACGGCTTCGACGCGCAGCCCGCGGAGACCGCGCTGCCGCACGCCGACGTCGTGATGAGCGCGACCGGGGTGTGGCACACGCTCGACGCCGCGGGCTTCGCGCTGCTGCGCCCCGGCACGATCGTCGCGGTGGCCGGGGGGATCGACGACGAGCTGGCCCTCGACTCGCTCGCCGCGGCGGGGTGGACGAGCCGCCAGCGCGGCGACCGCGTCGCCGAGTGGCTGGCGCCTGGCGCGGCGGCCGGGCCGCTCGTGCTCGCCGAGGGCGGGGGAGTGAACTACTCCGCGGCTGAGGGCAACCCGATCGAGGTGATGGACCTGTCCTTCGCCACCCAGCTCGCCGCGCTGCTGCGGCTGCGTGAGGCACAGCTGGCGCCCGGCGTGCACGCGCTGTCCGTGGCCGATGAGGAACGCGTCGCCCGTGCGGCGCTCGCCGCACGGGGCGGGGCCGCGGCGCAGCCGGTGCGCTCGGCGCGCGCGGGCGGGGCCGCCCAGCCCTGGCGCGTCCACCGGTATCGCAGCGAGCCCGAGGTGCCGCGCGGCTAGACTTCCCTGGTGAGTACTGAACCCGCGATCGTCGTCTACAGCGCCCCCCTCGTGTTCCCGGTGACGAGCCCCCGGATCGTCGATGGCGCGGTTGCCGTGCAGGGCGACCGTATCCTGCACGTCGGGGATCGCCGCTGGGTGCGCGAGGCCCTCGCCGCGCGCGGGGCCGCCTACACCGAGGAGCGGTGGGACGGCGTGATCGCGCCGGGCCTCGTGAACGCGCACACCCACCTGCAGTACACGCACATGGCCGAGGTCGCCGCGCGCAACTACACGGGCTTCGATGACTGGGGCGACGCGTTCGACGTGGTGTACGAGCGCGGCGGTCACGACTGGGCTGCTGCCGCCGCCGACGGCGCGCGGCTGAGCCTCGCGGCCGGCGTGACCGCCGCCGCCGACGTGGTCACCGATCACGCGGCGCTGAGCGCGCTCCACGACGCCGGCATGCACGGCATCGCCTACTGGGAGGTGTACGGCAAGAGCAACGAGGACTGGGACGAGGCGGCGCGCGAGGAAGTGCGCGAACAGCTGCGCAGGATCCCCACTCCGCCGGGCGCCGGGGTCTCGCCGCACGCGCCCTACTCGCTCGAGGTGCAGCCGCTGCTCGAACTCCCCGACATCGTGCGCGAGGAGGGGCTGCGCCTGCACATCCACCTCGCCGAGGCGCACATGGAGCGCGAGTTCGACGGGATCGACGGCTACGCCGGCCCCGGTGGGCACGGCGAGTGGCCCGAGCTCGAGGCCGACAGTTTCCGGGCGCTCCGTTCGCACGGCATCGGGGTGTCGTCGACGCAGTTCGTCGATCATCTGGGGGTGCTCGGACCCGACTGCCACATCGCGCACGGCGTGTACGTGAGCGCCGAGGATCGCGCGCTGCTGCGCGCACGCGGCACGAGCGTCGCCCTCTGCCCGCGCTCGAACGAGGTGATCGGGCTCGACATGCCACCCGTCGCGGCGTACCTGCGTGAGGGGAACCAGATTGCGGTGGGCACCGATTCGCTGTCGTCGTCGCCGTCGCTCGACCTGCTCGCCGACGTGTCAGCCCTGTACCGGGTTGCGCGCGCGCAGGGCTACCGCGGCGACGATCTGCACCAGCGGCTGTTCGGCGCGGCGACGCTCGGCGGGGCCGCGGCGCTCGGCCTGCACGTCGGCAAGCGCCGGATCGGCCAGCTCGGCGTGGGGGCGGTCGCCGACCTCTCGTTCTTCGCGGTGGGGACCACCGACCCCGACGTCGCGCTCGCCGAGCTCGTGGAGGACGGTGCTGGCCGCGCCAGGCGCACGATCGTCGACGGCGTCGAGCGCTTTCGCGCGCCGGGCGCCTGAGGCGGGCGCCNACGTCGCGCTCGCCGAGCTCGTGGAGGACGGTGCTGGCCGCGCCAGGCGCACGATCGTCGACGGCGTCGAGCGCTTTCGCGCGCCGGGCGCCTGAGGCGGGCGCCGGCCCCGATCCGGCGCTGGCCCCGATCCGGCGCTGGCCCCGATCCAGCCCCGCGTGTGACGGCCCGTGACGCCCGCGCGCACGAGGTGGTCTGACATCTCGTAGAATGGGCGAGCGCGCATCGCGTTTGCGCGCCACGCCGTCTTCCCGTATTCCGCACCTCCCGAGGAGTTCACCATGTCTCGCACGTCCCGCCTTGCCGCAGCCGTCGCTGTCGGCGCCGCTGCACTCCTCGCGCTCACGAGCTGCGCCGGGGGCACCGACTCCGCCACGGTCACGCCGGGCACGCTCACCATCGCGACCGGCGAGCCGGCGTACGCGCCGTGGGTGCTGAACGACGACCCCGAGAGCGGCGAGGGCTTCGAGGCAGCGGTCGCGTACGCCGTGGCCGAGGAGCTCGGGTACGAGAAGGACGCCGTGAAGTGGGTGCGCACCAGCTTCGATGCGGCCATCGCGCCCGGCCCGAAGGACTTCGACCTCAACCTGCAGCAGTTCTCGGTGAGCGAGGAGCGCAAGCAGGCCGTCGACTTCTCCTCGCCGTACTTCGTGACGACGCAGGCGGTCGTCGCAGCGGGCGGCACCGACGCGGCGAAGGCGACGAGCCTCGCCGACCTCAAGGACTCGGTGATCGGCGTCGCCTCGGGCACCACCTCGCTGCAGGTCGCTGAGGAGCTCATCGCCCCCACCCAGAAGCTGCAGGTGTTTAACAACGTCGACGACACGGTCGCCGCGCTCAAGAACGGCACGATCGACGCGCTCGTCACCGACCTGCCCGGCGCGTTCTACGTGCGCGACGCGCAGCTCGACGACGGCGTGATCGTCGGCCAGCTCGACTCGACCGAGGGCGGCGACGAGTTCGCCATCGTGCTGCCGAAGGATTCCGAGCTCACCGCAGACGTGACGGCGGCCGTCGACACACTCCGCGACAACGGCACCCTCGACGAGCTCATCGCGAAGTGGGTTGCCGATCAGGGCGCCCCGGTCCTGAAGTAACCACGCGTGAGTCACCCCACCCCAGCACCGCAGGCCGCCGGCGTCGGATCCCCCGACACCGGCGGTTTCGCCGTGAGCGCGATCGAGCTGGAGCGCCGCGCGTACCGCCGCTCGCGCAAGCAGCGCTCGCTCCTCGTGAGCCTGGTGAGCACGCTCGTGTTCGCCGGGGTCATCGCCCTCGTGATCGTGAACAGCCCCGGCTGGGAGCGCGTGCGCGAGACGTTCTTCGACCCGGAGGTGGCGCTCGCCTCACTGCCGCGCGTGTTCGAAGGGCTCCTGCTCAACATCCAGGTGCTGATCGTCTCCGCGATCGGCGTCGCGATCTTCGGCACGCTGCTCGCGGTCGCGCGCACGCTGAAGGGCGCGGTGTTCACCCCGATCCGGCTGCTCGCCGCCGGGTACACTGACCTCTTCCGCGGTATTCCCGTGCTGCTCGTGCTCTACCTCGTCGGCTTCGGGATCCCCGGCCTCGGACTTACGGGCCGCATGCCCGCGCAGTTCTGGGGCGCGATCGCGATCATCCTCTGCTACTCGGCGTACGTCGCCGAGGTGCTGCGCGCCGGCATCGACGCGGTGCACCCGTCGCAGCGGCTCGCCGCGCGCTCCCTGGGGCTCAGTCACGGCAAGACGCTGCGGCTCGTCGTCATGCCGCAGGCGGTGCGGAAGGTCACGCCGGCGCTCATGAACGACTTCGTGTCGATGCAGAAGGACGTTGGCCTGATCTCGGCGCTCGGCGCGGTCGACGCGATCCGGGCCGCCCAGATCGAGGTGGCGTCCGCGTACAACTTCACCCCCTATGTCGTCGCAGGTGTCCTGTTCGTGCTGCTGTCGTGGCCACTCGTGCGCCTCACCGACTGGGTGACCGCACGCGCGCAGAAGCGCGAGCAGATCGGAGGTGCGGTGTGACCGCGCAGGATACCGGGGCGAATCAGCAGGCCGCAGCCGCGGCAACGCCCGTGCTCGAGGTGCGCGGCGTGCACAAGCGCTTCGGCGAGCACCCCGTGCTGCGCGGGATCGACCTCACCGTCGCCCAGCACGAGGTCGTCGTGCTGATCGGGGCCTCCGGCTCGGGGAAGTCGACCCTCCTGAAGACCGCGAACCTGCTCGAGCAGATCGACGATGGGCAGATCCTGCTCAGCGGTGAGGACATCACCGATCCGCGCGCGGACGCCGACGCGGTGCGCGCGCGCATCGGCGTCGTGTTCCAGCACTACAACCTGTTCCCGCACATGAACGTGCTGAACAACGTGACGCTCGCCTCGCGCAAGGTGTTCGGCACGTCGCGTGCCGAGGCCGAGGAGACCGGCCGCGCCCTCCTCGCGCGCATCGGGCTCGCTGACAAGGCGGGGGAGTACCCCGACCGGCTGTCCGGCGGCCAGCAGCAGCGCGTCGCGATCGCACGCGCCATCGCGTCCGACCCCGAGCTGCTGCTGCTCGACGAGATCACGAGTGCGCTCGACCCGCAGCTCGTCGGCGAGGTGCTCGACCTCGTGCGCGAGCTGAAGGCCGGCGGTTCGACGATCGTGATGGCCACGCACGAGATGTCGTTCGCGCGCCGCGTCGCCGACCGAGTCGTGTACCTGAAGGACGGCGTGATCGTCGAGTCCGGCACCCCCGAGCAGATTTTCGACGCGCCCCAGCGTGCGGAGACCCGGGAGTTCCTCGCACGGCTCCGCGACCCATTCGATACGTAAGTTTTCCAGATCACAGCCGAACTCGGGCGAAATTGTGGGTAGACTTATGCGTCTGCCTCCGAGGAATCGGCCGAACACTCCTCCCGGGGCGGGTCCGTCTCTCACGCCCTGCAAGGAGCTTTCTTCCGTGACCCACGACACCGATTCCGTTCGCGTGCCGCAGCAACCGTCCGACTCTATCGACCCCGCGGGCATGCGCGTCATCTGGCTGCTGCTCGTCGCCGCGTTTGTGGCGATCCTCAACGAGACCACCATGGCCATCGCGATCCCGGCGCTCAACGTGAGCCTCGGGATCCCGCCCGAGCTGGGCCAGTGGCTCACGAGCGCCTTCATGCTCACGATGGCGGTGGTGATCCCGACCACCGGCTTCCTACTCCAGCGCTTCACCACGCGCCAGGTGTTCCTCGCCGCGATCAGCACGTTCATTCTCGGCACCCTGATCTGCCTCGTTGCCCCTGGCTTTTCCGCGCTGCTCGCCGGCCGCGTGGTGCAGGCCGCCGGCACCGGCATCATGATGCCGCTGCTCATGACCACCGTGATGAACGTCGTGCCCGCGCACTCGCGCGGCCGCATGATGGGCCGCGTCGGCCTCGTCATCAGCCTCGCGCCTGCGCTCGGCCCGACGCTCTCCGGCGTGGTGCTCGACTCGCTCGGGTGGCGGTGGCTGTTCGGCATCATCCTGCCGATCGCGCTCGTCGCCCTCGCGCTCGGCGCGAAGTGGATGACGAACCTCGGCGAGACCACCGATGCCCCCATCGACATCGCGTCGATCGTGCTCTCCGCCTTCGCGTTCGGCGGGATCGTGTTCGGGCTCAGCCAGCTCGGCGGGCACGGCGCGGCCGGGGTGCTCCCGCCGTGGGCCGTGATCGTCGGCGGCGCAGTATTCCTCGGGCTCTTCGTGTGGCGCCAGCTGGTGCTGCAGAAGAGGGACGACGCGCTCCTCGACCTGCGCGTCTTCACCTCGCGCAACTACGTCATCGCGGTGATCATCATGGCGGTCATCTCGCTCGCGATGTTCGGCACGTTCTCGCTGCTGCCGCTCTACCTGCAGAACGTCGCCGGCCTGGAGCCGACGGCCGCCGGCCTCGTGCTGCTGCCCGGCTCCGTGATCATGGGCCTCCTCGGCCCCGTGATGGGTCGGGTGTACGACGCGCGCGGGCCGAAGACGCTGCTCGTGCCCGGCACGATCCTCATCGCGTCGGCCATGTTCGTGTACTCGACCGTCGGCACGCACACCCCCATGTGGTTCCTCATGATCGTGCAGGTCGCGATGTCGGTGGGTCTCGCGTGCTCGTTCACGCCGCTGTTCTCGGCGTCGCTCGGCTCGCTCGATCGCTCGCTGTACTCGCACGGCTCTGCGGCGCTCAACACGCTGCAGCAGGTGGCCGGCGCCGCGGGCACCGCGGTGCTGATCTCGATCTACTCGGGCCTGCTGCACGCCGGCGAGGCGGCCGGGCTGCCGACGGCCGAGGCCGGTGCGCCGGGCGCGCACGCGGCGTTCTTCACCGCGGCGTGCATCGCGCTCATCCCCGTCGCGCTCGCGTTCTTCATCACGAAGCCGGACGAGTCCGCGGGGGCGCCTGCGGGGCACTAGCACCTTGGGTGCCGGGCGGCGTGGCAGAATGTGGGCATGACTCGTATTTCTGGCCGCGCGCTCGGCACCTGGAGTCTGCGTATCGACGCAGCGTACTGTTTCGTGCTCGGACTGTTCGTCGCGTTCGCCGCGCCGCAGATCGCCACGGTCGTGGCGCTGCCGCTGCCCTTGCTGATCGGCACCGGGATTCTCGTCGCGGTGTGGTCGGGCACCGTGCTGTGGCTCGTGCAGCGCGTCCGCATCCGGCTCGCGCTCCAGCTGGTGATGGGCGTGAACATCGTCGCGGCGCTGCTCATCGCGGTCGCGGCGATGACCGCTGCGAGCGCCCTGATCGTGATCGCGATCATCGCGATCGCGCTCGACGTCGCGCTGTTCGCCGTGAGCCAGGCGATCGCGCTCCGCGCGCTGCGCGGCACGCCGGGGATCGCGGCCGCCTGATCGGGCTCCGCGGGATCAGCCGAGCGCGGTGATCGAGCGCCGCACCGCCTCGGCGAGCTGACGCACCGCCGCCGACGGGCCGCTCGGCCCCGCCGGGGCCGCGAGGAGAAGCTCGCGCGCGAAGCGGGGATCCTCGATCGGCCGGAGCACCACGCCCTCCGGGGGTTGGTTGCTCACGAGGCTCGGCACGAGGGCGACCGCCATGCCCGCGGCGATGAGCCCGAGCACCACCGAGTAGTCGTCGGTGCGGATCGCGACGTCGATCTTGTGCCCCTCCGCGAGGAACACCTCCCGCACCAGATCGTCGAGCGTGTCGCCCGGGGTCGATCCCATCACCCAGCTGTCCTCCGCGAGCGTGAGGAACGTCGCGCGGTCGAACACGGCGTGGTGCGCGGCCGGGTGCCCGGCGGGGAGCGCGAGCAGCATCGGGTCGGTGAAGAGGTGCGTCGTGTGCACCTCCGCT
This sequence comes from Leucobacter chromiireducens, assembly GCF_003917135.1. Classification (GTDB taxonomy): domain Bacteria; phylum Actinomycetota; class Actinomycetes; order Actinomycetales; family Microbacteriaceae; genus Leucobacter; species Leucobacter chromiireducens_A. The sequence continues at coordinate 7,371 of NZ_RPDI01000042.1, read as the reverse complement.
CGGAACGGCAGCTGGTAGCCGCCCGCGGCATACACGAGCGCCGCGTCGAGCGTGTGCTGGTTGATGCGCGTGACGAGCGGGGCCAGCTCCTCGAGGTGCGCGTCGAGCTCGATCCCCAGCTCGCTCACGCGGCTCACGATGCCGGGCAGCAGCCGCGCCGCCGCGGTGGGGAACGTGCCGAAGCGGAGCCGGATCCTGCCGAGCTGAGCGAGATCCCGCACATCAGTGAGCGCGCGATCGGTGAGGCCGAGGATCTCCTCGCCGCGCTCCAGCATCAGCGTGCCTGCGGTGGTGAGCTTGCTGCCGCGGGTGCTGCGCGTCGTGAGGTCAGCGCCGACGAGGCGGTCGAGATTGCGCAGGTGATAGTCGACGGTCGGTTGGCTCCAGCCCAGGCGGGTCGCTGCGCGCGCAACTGAGCCCTCGGCTGCCACGGCGCTGAGCGCTTGCAGCTGGCGGAGGTCGATCATCGAGTATCCCCAATCCTTCTGGATCGCGCCGGGAGTAGATCCCCGGTGCGTTCAAGACAGTATATGGGGCCCGGGAGGGGTTTCCGGGGTTCTCCCCGGTGCTCCGACCGGGCATTCTGGCAACATGCTGCACCAGAATGCTCCTGCCAACGCCCCGGTTCTCTCGGGCGGCGCGGCAGTGCCATCACCCGGATCCCCATCAGTTGCCGCACCGGCCGAGGCCCCCGTTGCCCGCTTCGGTGCCGGGCACGAGCGCGCGCCGTACGCCGAGGCGCTCGAGCGCTTCGCCGACTCGGGCCCGCTCTCGTTCATGGTGCCCGGCCACGGCAACGATCCCGCGGCCGGTGCGCAGCACCTCGCCGAGCTCTACGGTCCTCGCGTCGCGCAGCTCGACGTGCCGCTCATGCTCTCCGGCATCGACCTGGGCGACGACTCGCCGCTCGTCGAAGCGCAGCGCCTCGCCGCCGACGCCTGGGGTGCGAAGCGCACCTGGTTCCTCACGAACGGCGCCTCGCAGGCCAACCGCACCGCAGCGATCGCGGTGCGCGGGCTGGGGGAGCGGATCCTGATCCAGCGCAGCATGCACTCGAGCCTCACCGACGGCGTGCTGCTGTCCGGGCTCATCCCGTCCTTCGTGTCGCCGAACGTTGACGAGCACCACGGCATCGCGCACGGGCTCACCCCGCAGATGCTCGACGCGGCGCTCCGCCGCGAGGCCGATGCCGGGCACCCCGTGTCGAGCGTGCTCGTCGTGTCGCCCAGCTACTTCGGCTCCACCGCTGACGTCGCCGGCCTCGCCGAGGTCGCGCACGCGCACGGCGCAGCGATCATCGTCGACGGCGCGTGGGGCGCGCACTTCGGCTTCCACCCCGAGCTGCCGGAGTCGCCGGCCCGCCTCGGCGCCGACCTCGTCATCTCGAGCACGCACAAGCTCGCAGGCTCGCTCACGCAGTCGGCCATGCTGCACCTCGGCCACGGGCCGTACGCCGAGCGGCTCGAACCGCTCGTCGCGCGCGCGTTCTCGATGACCGCGTCGACCTCGATGAGCGGCATCCTCATGTCCTCCCTCGACACGGCCCGCCGCGCGCTCGTGCTCGGCGCCGAGCGCATCGGCCAGACCGTCGCCGCGGCGAAGGAGATCCGGGAGCAGCTGCGCGCCGACGAGCGCTTCGCGGTGATCAGCGACGGTTTCGACGCGTACGCCGACATCACCGAGACCGACCTGCTCCGCGTGCCGATCGACGTGTCGCGCCTCGGCCAGAGCGGGCACTGGGTGCGCGGGCGCATGACCGACGAGCACGGGGTCTACCTCGAGATGTCCACCGCGACGAGCGTGGTCGCGGTGCTCGGCGCGCTCCGCACCATCGACGTCGAGCGGTTCATGGCGGCGCTTTCGGCCGTTGCCGACGAGGCGGCCGCACTCCCGGCAGCCGACGCGATCGCGTTCCCCGCGCTGCCCGAGGCCGGCCCGCTTCGGGTGCGGCCGCGCGACGCCTACTTCTCCGAGAGCGAGGTGGTCCCCGCAGCTGAGGCGATCGGGCGCATCTCCGCCGACACCCTCGCCGCGTACCCGCCAGGGATCCCGAACGTGCTGCCTGGCGAGGAGATCACCGCCGAAACGGTGGCGTTCCTCCAGGCCGTTGCCGCCTCGCCCACCGGCTACGTGCGCGGTGCGGTCGACTCCGCGGTGGCCGGCTTCCGCGTGCTGCGCGGGGAGTAGCGCAGCACCCAGCAACGCAGACGGGGCGGGATCCAATTGGATCCCGCCCCGTCTGCGTTGCTTGGAGGAGTCTTACTTCTTCTCGAACAGGTTGCCGATGAGGGTCGAGCCGATCAGCACAATCGCGAGCAGCACCACGCCGACGATCGAGATCGCAACGACGTCGACGGGCTGGCCGGCCGAGGAGAACATCGAATCGGTGGTGTCGGCGGCGCCGGACGCGAACGCCGGGGCTGCGACGAACACCGAAGCGAGCGCTGCGGTCACGGCGGTAGCGATGCGGGTGCGGATCTTCACGTGTTACTCCTCGCGGGTGGTCGGTGGGCGCAGAGCGCCGATACAGTCATCCTACCCTGCTTTCGCTGCCGAGCAATCTGCCCCGCACGGCGCGCGCTGCGCATAGGGTGGAGGGATGACGAACTCGCGGCAGCAGACCCCCATCGACCGCATCGCCGAGGCGTGGGTAGACACCCTCGTCGCGCACGACCCCACCGTCGGCACGTACATCGGCCGCGCGGGAGGCGGGCTGCCCGACTACTCGCCGGAGGGGGCCGAGGCCCTCGCCGACGCGCAGCGCGCCACGCTCGCCGAGCTTCGAGCTGCGACCCCCGTCGACGCCGTTGACGCGGTGACGCAGGCCGACCTCGGCGCCGGGCTGACGCTCGACCTCGCGCAGCACGCGGCGGGGGAGGCGCTCCGCAACCTCAACGTGATCGAGTCGCCGCTGCAGCAGATCCGCGACAGTTTCGACCTCATGCCGACCGACAGCGCGGCCGACTGGGCGGACGTTGGCGACCGGCTCCGCGCGATCCCCGCGGCGCTCGCAGGCTACCGCGCCGCGCTCCAGGCCGGTGCGGAGCAGGGACTCGCGCCGGCGCTCCGTCAGGTCACCGAGGTCGCCGCGCAGACGCGGCGCACGGCGGGCAGTCAGGCCGCACCCGGGTTCTTCGGCCAGCTCGTTGCCGGCCAGGGCGCGGAACTGGGCGCCGCGGCTGCGGCCGCGTCGGCCGCGTACGCCGAGACCGCAGACTTCCTGGAGCGCGAGCTCGCCCCAGCGGCGCCGGCCGCGGACGCGTTCGGTCGCGAGCGCTACGAGCTCGCCTCCGAGGCGTTCCTCGGGGCGAAGGTCGACCTCGACGAGACGTACGAGTGGGGGCTCGACGAGCTCGCGCGCATGGTCGACGAGCAGGAGCGCATCGCCGCCGAGATCACGGGCGGGGCACGCCACCCCGGCGTCGTCGCCGAGGCGATCGCGCAACTGGAGCGCGACGAGAGCCGGAAGCTGCACGGCACCGCTGCGCTGCAGCAGTGGATGCAGGAGACGAGCGACCGCGCGGTCGCGGAGCTCGGTGCGACGCAGTTCGACATCCCCGAGGAGATCCGCGCACTCGAGTGCATGATCGCCCCGACGCAGGAGGGCGGGATCTACTACACCGGCCCGAGCGACGATTTCACGCGGCCTGGCCGCATGTGGTGGTCGGTGCCAGAGGGCGTCACCGAGTTCGATACCTGGCGCGAGCTCACCACCGTCTACCACGAGGGCGTGCCGGGCCACCACCTGCAGATCGGCCAGGCGGTCGTGAACCGAGGCGTGCTCAACGAGTGGCGCAGGCAGCTCGCAGGAAGCTCCGGGCACGCTGAGGGCTGGGCGCTCTACGCCGAGCGGCTCATGGAGCAGCTCGGCTACCTCGACGACCCGGCCGATCGGCTCGGCATGCTCGACGGGCAGCGGATGCGCGCGGCGCGCGTCGTGCTCGACATCGGCGTGCACCTCGGCAAGCCGCACCCCGACGGCGGCACCTGGGATGGCGACGCGGCGTTCGCCTTCATGGCGCAGCACGTCAACATGAACGACGGCTTCGTGCGATTCGAGGTGCTCCGCTACCTCGGGTGGGCCGGCCAGGCGCCCTCGTACAAGGTGGGGCAGCGGATCTGGGAGCAGCTCCGCGACGAGGCGTCGATGCGCGCGTCGACCGCCGGGCACGAGTTCGACGTGCGCGACTTCCACCGGGAGGCGCTCGCGCTCGGCGGGGTGCGCCTCGACACGCTGGAGCGTGCGCTCCGCGGTGGGCCCGGCGCGTGAGCGACGGCGTGGCGGGGGTGTCCGAGGTGGCCGGGGACCTGGTGTGCCCCTGCGGCAGCGGGGAGCGCTACGCCGCGTGCTGCGGCGCGCTGCACGCCGGCGCGCCGGCACCGAGCCCCGAACGCCTGATGCGCTCGCGCTTCTCCGCGTTCGCGCTCGGGCGCGCGGACTACCTGCTCGCGAGTTGGGATCCCGCGACGCGGCCGGACGCGCTCAAACTCGACGACACGGTGGAGTGGCGTCGGCTCTTCATCTCGGACACGAGCCGGGGCGGCCCGACTGACGCGGAGGGCTTCGTTACGTTCACCGCGATCGGGCGCGGTCCGGACGGTCGCTTCGAGCAGCGCGAGCGGAGCCGCTTCACGCGCGCGGGCGTGGGCTGGCAGTACACGGACGGCGAGGAGCTCTAGCGCGCGGGCGCGGCGGCCCCCCTCGCTTTCCCCACGTCCCCCAGTTCCCCACTTTCCGCCGGAGAAATTCGAGATTTCGGAGGGAAACCTCACGGATCCTCCGAGATCCTAGATTTCTCCGGCAGAAAGTGGGGGCGCGTGCGGCGGCGCGTGCGGCGGCGCGTGCGGAGGCGCGAGGGGCGCGGCGCGAGGGGCGCGGCGCAGCCCGCGCCTAGGCCGACTGCGCCGCGCGGATCCAGGCCTCGACGTCGGCCGCCGTGCGCGGGATGTCCGCCGAGAGGTTCACGCACCCGTCCTCGGTGACCACGATGTCGTCCTCGATGCGCACGCCGATGCCGCGGAACTCCTCGGGCACCGTGAGGTCGTCCGGCTGGAAGTACAGGCCGGGCTCAATCGTGAAGACCATGCCGGGCTCAAGGATCCCGTCCATGTACATCTCGCGCCGCGCCTGCGCGCAGTCGTGCACGTCCATACCGAGGTGGTGGCTCGTGCCGTGCACCATGTAGCGGCGGTAGTACGCGGTGCCATCGTCCTCGGGGAGGAGCCCCCACTCGCGGGTGCGCGCCTCGATGACGCGCATCGCGGCGTCGTGCACATCGCCGAAGCGGATGCCCGGGCGCACGATGGCACGCGCGGCGTCGGCTGCCTCGAGCACCGCGTCGTACACGCGGCGCTGCACCTCGGAGAACGTGCCGGACACGGGCACCGTGCGCGTGATGTCCGCCGTGTACAGGCTGTCGAGCTCCACGCCGGCGTCGAGCAGCAGCAGATCGCCCGCGCGCACCGGCCCGTCGTTGCGGATCCAGTGGAGCGTGCACGCGTGCGGGCCCGACGCGGCGATCGTCTCGTAACCGACCGTGTTGCCGTCGAGCCGTGCCCGCTGGTTGAACACGCCCTCGACGATGCGCTCGCCGCGCGGGTGCGCGCTCGCAGCGGGCAGCGCGGCGAGGACCTCGGTGAAGCCCTGCGCGGTCGCGTCGACGGCCGCCTGCATCTCGGCGAGCTCGTACGCGTCCTTCACGAGGCGCAGCTCAGAGGCCGCGCGCGCAAGGTCGGCGTCGTCGAGCGTGCGATCCCCGTCGGCGGCGACAAACTCCGCGAGGTGCGCGGTGCGCACGCCGAGCGCCGCGGCGACCTGGCCGAGCGAGGGGCGCGGCCCGATCCAGAACTCGCCGATCTCGGGGTTCGCGAAGAACTCGTCGCTGTCCCGGCCCGCGCGCTCGCGGAAGTACAGCGTCGCCTCGTGCGACTCGCCGACGGGATCCAGCACGAGGATCGCGCCGGGCTCGCTGTCGGTGCCCCAGCCCGTGAGGTGCGCGAACGCGCTGTGCGGGCGGAAGGGGTAGAACGTGTCGTTCGAGCGCTGCTTCATCGCGCCAGCCGCGATCACGATCCGCTCGCCGGGGAAGAGCGCGCCGAGCGTCCGTCGCCGCACGGCGGCGTGTGCGGCGACGGGCAGCTCCGCGGGCAGCGTGTCCGCGCGCTCGGCCCAGTTCTGGGAAATGTAGTCCGCGAACGTGCTCGTCTGTGGCGTGGTGCTGCGGTTGCTGTTGTCGATCTCCACCTCGTGAGTGGCCTGCGCGCTGTCTGTCATACATCCATCCTCTCACCGGGACCGTAGAATGAACCCCATGTCTGTCTCGGGTGCGCCGCAGGGCTTCGATCTGCACACACACTCGGTGCACTCGGACGGCACGACGTCTCCAACGGAGATCGCGCAGCACGCCGCGGAGCTCGGGCTCGCCGGCATCGCGCTCACGGACCACGACACGATCTCGGGCTGGGACGAGGCACGCGACGCCGCGCGAACGCACAGTCTGGAGTTCGTGCCTGGCATGGAGATCACGACGGAGCACGCTGGCCGCTCGCGACACCTGCTCGCTTACGGCATCGATCCGGCCGCGGGCGAACTGTTCGAGGCTCTCGCGCTCGTGCGGAGCGCGCGGCTGGATCGCGCACGCGAGATGGTGCGCCGGGTCGCGCGCGACTACCGGATCAGCTGGGACGACGTCGTCGGCACGGAGAACGAACGCACGGTGGGTCGCCCGCACATCGCCGACGCGCTCGTCGCAGCCGGGTACTTCGCCGACCGCAGCACCGCGTTCGAGCGCGTCCTGTTTCCCGGCTCGCCCTACTATCTCGGCACCTACGCGATCGCGACAAGGGACGCGATCCGCATGGTGAGCGCCGCGGGTGGGCGTGCGGTGCTCGCGCACCCCGCGGCGATGCGGCAGCGCCGCCCAACAGACCCGATCGAACTCGCCGAGCTTGCCGAGGCGGGGCTCTGGGGCGTCGAGCTGGATCACCCGGAGCACCGCGCGGAGTGGGTGCCGCCGCTCGCCGCCGCGGCCGAGCGCCTGGGGCTCGAGCGCACGGGCGCGAGCGATTTCCACGGCGCCGGCAAGCCGAACCGCCTGGGGGAGCGCACCACGCCGGCCGACGTGGTCGGCCGCCTCATGGCTGGCCTCGCGACGCCCAGCTAAGGAACGCTGCCCGTCGAGCGCACACCGCCCGCGAGCGACTTCGCGCCAACACACAGCTGGGGCCCGGGATCACGCGCGTGATCCCGGGCCCCAGCTGTATAGCAGCGCTAGGCCGCTGGCGCCTCGCTCGCCGCAGCGCTCTCGCTCGCGGCTGCGGTGCCCTCGCTCGCTGCGCCCTCGGCGCCGCGGCCCGCGCCACCCCGGCGGC
>NZ_RPDI01000041.1:7324-18012 GCF_003917135.1 Leucobacter chromiireducens | reverse complement strand
CGAGCCGGCGCTCGTGCCGCCGGCGCCGAGCGCGGCGGTGGCAGCACGCGCACGACCGCGGGTGCGCATCGACGACGGTGGTCGCCCGGCCGCCGCCTTCGCCGGGGCGCTCGGGTGGGCGCTCGGCGGCCCCGGGCCGCAGCTGAGCCCCGCGTCCGACGAGCTCGTCGTCTACGTTGAGCGCTTCCTCGAACCGCTCGAGCGCGCGCAGCGCTGGCTCATCGCCGGCATCCCGCACCTGCTCGTACGCTTCACCGATACCAGAGTGCACGTCGGCCCGCTCGTGGTGCCGCCCGGCCAGCCGTGCCACACCTGCGCCACCCTCGCCGTGCGCGAGCGCGACGCGAGCGCCCCNGCACCTGCTCGTACGCTTCACCGATACCAGAGTGCACGTCGGCCCGCTCGTGGTGCCGCCCGGCCAGCCGTGCCACACCTGCGCCACCCTCGCCGTGCGCGAGCGCGACGCGAGCGCCCCCGTGCTCGCCGCGCAGCTCGTCGACGCAGCGCCCGCGAGCGAGTCCCCCACGCTTGCCGTCCTCGCCGCAACGCTCGCGGCCCAGCTCATCGACGCGTGGGGCCGCGGCGAGGCGCGCGTCCACCGATCGCGGGTCTCGGTCCCCGCGGCGCAGGGCCGGCAGGCTGGCCCGGTCGAGCAGCACGCGGTAGCGCCGCACCCCGAGTGCGCCTGCGGCGTGCTCGGTGGGGGCGCGGGCGCTGATGGGGGCACCGCGGTCGTGGCCCCGGCCACCGGCCCCCGCGCGGTCAGAGCAGACCGGCCTCTGCGATGAATCGCGACGGCTGGCGCTGCGCGCGCGCTCCCCCGGCCACGCCGGAGAGGCGGAGCGTGTCGCGCGCGCGGGTGAACGCCACGTACGCGAGTCGCCGCTCCTCGTCGATGCTCGCCTCGTCCACCGCGTGCACAATCGGGAACTGGCCCTCGCTCAGCCCGGCGACGTGCACGAGTGACCACTCCAGGCCCTTCGCGGCGTGCACCGCGCTGAGGGTCACGGCATCGAGCGTTGGCTCGTGCTGCGTGCGCTGACGCGCGAGCAGCTCCTCGGCGAACTCGACGATGCCCGTGCCAGGCGGCATCTCGTCGACGAGGGAGAGCAACGAGCTGAGCGCTTCCCACTTCTCGCGTTGCGCCGCGCCCTCCGGCGGCCGGGCCGACCAGCCGCCGGCGCGGAGCGCGTCGCTGACGATCTGGAAGAGCGGGCGGTCGTGCGCCACCTTCGCCTCGCCGCGGATGAGCATGACCGCCTGGCGCACGTCGGCGCGGTCGAAGAAGCGCTGCGCGCCGTGCACGCGCACGCTGATGCCGTGCCGCCGAATCGCTTCCTCGAAGCGGGCCGACTGCGCGTTCGTGCGGTACAGCACGGCGATCTCGGACGCCGGGGTCCCCGCCTGCACCGCTGCGGCGATCGAGCCGGCCACCGCCTGCGCTTCGTCGGTCTCCGAGGCGAACCACTCGAACGTCGGCGGGCTCGGCTGACTCGGCTGCGCCTGCTGCGCCGGTCGAGCCGCTGCCGGGGCCGCGCCGCCCTCGGCCGCGTTGCCCGCGTCGTCGCCCCGCCCACGCATCGCGCTCAGCGTCAACGCGCCGGGCTGATCCCGCATGAGGCGGTTCGCCATGCGCACGATCGGTTCGAGCGAGCGATAGTTGCGTTCGAGCCGCACCTGGCGCGCATTCGGGTGCTCGACGCCGAAGCGCAGCAGGTACGAGCTCGACGCGCCGGCGAACGAGTAGATCGTCTGGCTCGCGTCGCCGACCACGCAGACGTCGTCGCGGTCCCCGAGCCACACGCGCAGCAGCGCGTGCTGCAGCGGCGACACGTCCTGGTACTCATCGACGGTGAAGAACCGGAATCGCTCGCGCACCTGCAGCGCGACGCGCGGCTCGCTCTCCAGCATGCCGGTCAGCAGCACGAGCACGTCCTCGAAGTCGATCTGCCGCCGCTCCTCGAGCAGCGCCGCGTAGCCGCGCTGCAGATCGACGAGCTGCTCCGCGGTCACCCCGGTGGGGATCGGCCGCTCGGCGACGTGCTCGGCGTAGCGGTCGATGCTCAGCATCGTGGTCTTTCGCCACTCGATCTCCGCGGCGAGGTCGCGGAGCGCTTCGCCGCCCAGCCGCAGGTTCTGCGACTCGACGAGCTGCGACAGCGCGGCAACCTTGCCCGAGAGGATCTGGGGCGCGGCACCCCCGACCACGTCGGGCCAGAAGTGTCCGAGCTGCGCGAGCGCGGCGCCGTGGAAGGTCTGCGCGCGCACGCCGTCGGCTCCCAGCGCGCGGAGCCGACCCTGCAGTTCCCCCGCGGCCTTTCGCGTGAAGGTCACGGCGAGCACCCGATCCGGCGCGTACACCCCGCTCCGCACGCCGTACGCGATGCGGTGGGTGATCGCTCGAGTCTTGCCCGTCCCCGCACCGGCGAGCACGGAGATGGGGCCGCGCAGATGCTCGGCGATCTGGCGCTGCTCCGGGTCGAGCCCGTCGAGCACCGCCTCGGCGTCAGCGGCCACCGGTGGACCCCTCGCCAGCGTCGCCCTCGGCCGCCGACCCCTCGGCGACCCAGCGGTCGATCAGCCACCGCGCGATCGAGACCCGCTGCGGGAGGATGATCCCGGGCTCCGGCGCGCGCAGTTGCTCGCGGCTGAACCAGCGCAGCTCGGAGATCTCGGCTGGGTCGGGCTGCAGCGCCTCGGGGTCAGCGCCGGCCGCGAGCCGCGCGCGGAAGCCCAGCATCAGCGAGCGCGGGAACGGCCACGGCTGAGAGGCGACATACTCGATCTGCTCGACGCGCACCCCGGCCTCCTCGAACACCTCGCGGGCGACCGTCTGCTCGAGCGCCTCGCCCGCCTCCACGAAACCGGCCAGCAGGGAGAAGCGCCCGGATTCCCAGAGCGCGTTCGAGCCGAGCAGGATCCGGTCCTCGTGCTCGATCAGCACGATCACGGCCGGATCGGTGCGCGGAAAGTGCTCGCCGCCCTGCGCGTCGCGGCGCGCCCAGCCGCCGAGCACCACCTCCGTCGCGCCGCCGTCGCGCGGGGAGAACTCCGCCGCCTCGTGCCAGCGCAGGAGCGCCGAAGCGACCGCAACGAGTTCGCGCTCGGTGTCTTCCAGGCCCCCGCTCACGGCGAACGGGTGCACCCATCGCACGCCGTCTGCGCCGGTCGGCGCGGTGCCGGGGTCCGGATCGGCGAGCGGCTCGGCGCAGGCGAACACCGGCGCACCAGACATCCGACCGAGGTAGACGTGCCCGACCGTCTCACCGGTGAATCGCGGCTCCCCCGCAGTCGGCAGCAGCGCGAGCCGCGGCGCGGGCTCCGGCCCGCGCACGGGAATCTCGAGGCCACGCACGCGCAGCACGCGCGCGCCCGGCTCCTCCCACGCCGCGCGGAGCAGCTCGGGGGTGGCGCGCGTGTCGGCGTCGCGGTCGAGCGCCCCGCTCGCGAGCGGGGGGCGATCCTTGGCACTCATGAGAGCTCCTCCTGTGCTCCCCGGCGGGGCTGGTTGAACGCGGACGACACCCCGGCTGAGGTGGCAGTGTGCTGTGCGATGCGCGTGGCGCGGCCGCAGCCGCCCCTGGCCTGCATACCCTAATGGCATGGCCAGCATCCCATTCACTCTAGCCGCGCTCGCGACGTCCGCAGTGCCAGGTTTGACCGTGTTCGGAGTGCGCGAACACACGGATGATTCTCGCTACGCCGCGGCAGTCATTACCACGGCGGATGCCGAGCTGCTCGTTCGCGTGCCCCGCACGCAGGCGGCCGAGATTGAGCAGTCCGCTGAGGTGCTCGGGCTCGCCGCGCTCACGGCTGGCCCGCGCGGACGCCTCCCCTTCGCGGTCCCCGAAACACTCGGCATGACGCGGGCCGGCGACACGCGCGCGGTGGTCTCCACGTTCGTTGACGGGGAGCGTTTCGACGCCGAGGATCTCGCCGACGATGCGCTCCTCCTGCAACCCATCGCGGAGGCGCTCGCCGCGATCCATGAGCTGCCGCTCAGCGTCGCGCAGAACGGCGGTCTGCCGGTGCACACCGCGCAGGATCTGCGGCTCGTCGCCACGCGGCTGATCGACCGCGCCGAGGCGACGCGGCTGCTCCCCGAGACCGTGCTGCAGCGCTGGCAGCGCGCCGTCGAGGCGGCCGAGATCTGGGACTTCGCCCCGACCACGGTCCACGGCTCGCTCGACGCCGAGCAGCTGCGCCTCACGGACGGCGAGATCACCGGCGTGGTGGGCTGGGCGGAGCTCGCCGTCGGCGATCCTGCGCAGGACCTCTCGTGGCTGCTCGCGCCGGGAAGCGAGGTCTGCGATGGGGTCATCGCGCGCTACTCGACCCTGCGGAATGCTGGCTCAATCGCGCACCTGCGAGCGCGCGCCGCGCTCTATCACGAGCTGGAGGTCGCACGCTGGCTGCTGCACGGCACCGACGCGCACGATCAGGACGTGATCGACGACGCGGTGGCGATGCTAGATCGCATGGTCGGCGTTGGCGGCACGCTCGCCGCGGCGTTCGCGGCGACGCAGGCGCAGCATCCCCTCGGCGAGGCCGAGGTCACCGCGCTGCTCGCCGAGACGCCTGATGTGCACCCGCACCTCTCCGATACCGCTGCGGTGGAGGCGCTCGACGAGGATCGCATGTTCGGGCACGCGACGGAGTTCGTTGAGCCGCTCAGCGCGGCGGAGGTCGACGCGCAGCGGGCCGCGGTGCAGCGCGCGGCGGATCGCGCTGCCGCGGCCGATGAGCTCGCCGACGCGGGCGGGACTGCCGAGGTGGATCTCGACGAGCTCTTCCTGCCGCCGGTGTCCGAGGCGCTCGCGTCCGACGCCGGCGACACGGCGGATGACGCCGAGGATGCGGCGGCGGCCCCCGCTGGCGCGGACGCGGATCAGCTCACCGGCAATCTGACCGAGCAGCTCACCGAGCCGCTCGACCCGGAAGACCTGCCGCCGAGCCGCGACCGCTAGCTTCCCGCGGTGAGCGTCGCCGCGGCGGCGCTCCAGATTTCCTCGAGCTCGCGCAGGCTGCGCGTGCGCTCACTGCGCAGCTCGACGCCCTCGGCGACGTAGAAGAGCGACACGTCGATGCGGTCGGGGTCGATGCCTGCCCACTGCGCGTAGGCGTGCCGGTAGAGATCCAGCTGGAAGAAGCGGGACTCGCGCTCCGCGTCGGTGCGCGGCGAGCGCCCGGACTTCCAGTCGACGATCTCGATCCGGTCCCCCTGTCCGTCGCCGGCGGGGTCCGCGTGGCGGTACACTGCGTCGAGCTTGCAGACGAGGGTCCTGCCGGCGAAGGGCAGCGTGACCTCGATCTCGACGGCGACCGGTGCGAGCTCAGCCCAGCGCGAGCGCTCGAACTGCTCGATGAGGGGGCGCAGTTCGGCCGCGTCCCACGACTCGCTCACGTCGACGGCGTCCCCGCCAGGAGACACGTCGCCCGGCTCCGCGCCGTTCGGCGCACCATCGTTCGGGCCGAAGTCGAGCGTGCCGTCGAGGCCGGCGAGCGGGAGCGCGCTGCCGATCGCGGTGGTGGCGCGGCGCTCCACCCACTCGTGGAACCGGTTGCCCACCCGCGTGCGTCGGTATGGGCGCTGCGGGATCGGCCGGAGGCGGAGGCGCTCCGCGCGTTCCGGATCGTCGACGAACTCGTGGAAGGTGGACGCGGTGATGCGCTCGGGCAGCTCCGCAGCGCTGCGCGCCGGCGCGTCCGGGGCGGCCGCGGCGCGCTCGGCGAGCAGGAGCGCGATGGTGGGGTCGAGCGGTGTGGCCCCCGGCGCCGGCGCGCCCTCCGCTCCGGTCGCTCCAGCGGGATCCGCTGCCGCGTTCCGCACGAGCGCCTCGCGCAGCACATCGGCCGCGCGGCGAAGCGCGGGCCCGCGCGAGCCGAGCGGGTCGAGCGGCCACTGTTCGGTGAGCTCCGCGGCCTCGCTCGGGTCGGCCTCGTGCGCGCTCTCCTCCGGCAGTCCGGTGAGCAGCCCGGCCTCGGCGAGCTCGCGTAGGAACGGGGACGGCACGCGCTGCCGTGTCTGGCCACCCCAGAACGAGCCGCTGAGCAGCAACCTGTCAGCGGAGCGCGTGACCGCGACGTACGCGAGGCGGCGCTCCTCCTCGGCGTGGCGCTCCTGGAGCGCGGCGCGGTACTCGGCGATCCGGTCGCGCAGCTCCTGCTGGGTCGCAGCGATGCGCCAGTTCAGCTCGGGCCGCGCGGCGGCGTCGCCTCGCAGCTCGTCGGGCAGCTGCCCGGTGCGAAGCCACCCGGCGCCGCTGCGCGCCGAGCCGGGGAACTCCCCCGTCACCATGCGCGGCACGGCGACGAGATCCCACTCGAGCCCCTTCGAGCCGTGCGCGGTGATGAGGTGCACGGTGCCTGGCGCTGGCGCGGCGACGTGCTCCGCTGCCTCGTCGGCGAGGACGGCGCGCTCGATCCACTCGAGCACGGAGGCGAGCGTGCCGCGCGTGTCGACGGCGAGGTACTGCTCAACGAGATCGCTGAACAGGTCGAGATTCGCCTGCGCCGCCGAGGTGCCAGCGTGCTCGCGCGCCTCGTTGGCGTCGAGCTCGATGTCGAGGCGGAGCGCCTGGACGGTGGCGCCGAGCAGCTCCCCGATGTCGCCGCCGACGTACTGGCGGAGTGCGGCGAGCATGCGCCCGGCGTCGCGCAGCCGCGATTTCCCCTCCTCGCTGATGCCGCGGAGCGCGGCGTGGCCGAGGTCGCGCATGCCCGCGATCTGGTCGAGCGCGTCGAGGAGCGTGAACTGCCGGTCCGGATCGGGGAGCACGCGGTCGGCGGCGCGGTCCTCGTCGCTCAGGGGCTGCTGACTGAGGTCTCGCGCGGCGAACCAGCGCGCGGCGTCGCGCAGCCCGGCGAGGTCAGCGACGCCGATGCGGAAGCGGGGACCGCTGAGGATGCGAATGAGCTCGCCCCCGGCGTCGGCGTACCAGAGGCACCGCAGCACGCAGACCACGTCGGTGATCTCCGGGGTGGTGAGCAGGCCGCCGAGCCCGACGATCCGGTTGGGTACCCCGGCCTCGCTGAGCGCCGCGGAGAAGGCGGCCATGTGACTCCGCGTGCGGAAGATGACCGCAGCGCTCGGCAGTTCGCCGTGCTCGGCGAGGTGCGCGGCGCGCGCGTCGCGGATCCAAGCGGCGACGGCGACGCGCTCCTCGTGCACGGTCTCCGGGTAGCGCCACTCGACGCTTCCCGCGCCAGCGCCCGGCCGCGGGGCGAGGCGCGGCACATCGATCTCTGAGGCGGCGGCGAGCGGGGCGGCGATCGCGTTCGCGGCGTCGAGCACCACGCCAGGGTTTCGCCAGCTGGTGGAGAGTGTGAGCGTCGCCGGCGCGGCGCGCGGCGCGCGGCGCTCCCGGTCGGCGAAGTCAGCGTGGAAGGAGCGGAGCCCCTCGGCGGAGGCCCCGCGCCAGCCGTAGATGGACTGGTGCGGGTCGCCGACGGCCATGACGGAGGAGCCGCCGAACAGCATGGCGAGGAACCGGGTTTGCCCCACCGAGGTGTCCTGCACCTCGTCGAGCAGCACGACGCGGTGCCGTCGCCTGAGCGCGCCGATCGCGTCGCCTGAGCGCTCCAGCGCGCGCGTGGCGAGGGCGAGCTGATCGGGAAACTCGATCACGCCTCGCCGCTCCTTCTCCGCGGCGTACTCGCGCGCCAGTCGCGTGATCATAGGGGTTTCGGCGAGCGCCGCGACCGCGTCGCGCACAGGCGCGTACACCTTGCCGCTCGGCTCCTTCCCGATCTCCTTCTCCGAGTAGGGCAGGTGGAGCACGCGCCCGAACTCGGCGACCACCTGGTCGACCCGGTCGAGCGAGGACATGTTGTCGGCGACCGCGTGGTCGAGGGCGAGCAGGTGCCTGATGAGCTCAGGGGTGCGCAGCTCGCTCGTCGCGAGTGCCGGATCGCTGCTCGCGATCACCACCTCGCGCGCGATGCGCCAGGCGGTGGCCTCGTCGATCACCGCGGCGCCCGGCGCGACGCCTGCGGCGATACCGTACTCCTGCAGCACCCCGGCGGCGAACGCGTTGTACGTGCTGACCTCGGGGGTGTCGAGCCCATCGCCGAGGAGCACCTCGAGCCGCGCTGCCGCAGCGAGCTCCGGCTCGCTGAGCGCACCGCGCTCGCCGGCGTCGCGCAGCCGCTCGAGGAACACGGCGAGCCGGCCGCTGATGCGCTCGCGCAGCTCGCCGGCCGCCTTCCGCGTGAACGTGAGCCCGAGGACCGCGTCGGGCGCGACGAGCTCGTTGGCGACGAGCCACACGACGCGATTGGCCATGGTCTCGGTCTTGCCGCTGCCCGCACCGGCCACCACGAGCGTGCTCCCGCCGAGCGGGTGCTCGATGACCGCGCGCTGCTCCGGGGTGGGGGTGAGCGGGGGTGCCGGCGGCACCGCGAGCAGCTCCGCGATCCGCGCGGCGGAGAACACGATCGCTCTCGCCGCCGCGCCGGCCTCGTCTCGGTGCACGCTCATGCGTGGCTCACCGCGGGGATGATGTGGAGCCGGCAGGCCCCCGGCTGGTGCGGGTCGGAGCAGTGGTGCTCGATCCTGGCGGTGAACTCGCCGCCGGCCATCACCGCTGCGACGCTCTCGATTCTGCCCATCATCTCCTCGCTTGCCTCCGCGGTAATGGGCTCCTGCACCCGCTCGATGAAGTCGGACTTCCCGGTGGCGTCGGGGTGGACGTAGAGGAGCCTCGCCCCGCCGCTCGTCGCGGGTATGGCCGCCGCGTGCTCGGCCCCGCCGGCAGGCTCGCCCGCGGCGAGCGCCTCGAACGCGCCGAGGGTCACCCCAAGCTGGTACGCGCGCAGCTGCGCGTGCGTTTCCGCCTGTACTTTGCTCGGTGGCGTGCGCCCGGTCTTCAGGTCGAGGACGGTCACCTCGCTCTCCCCGCTGTCGAGCACGCGCCGCTCGAGCCGATCCGCGACCCCGCGCAGCATCGCCCGACCGATCGGCGCGGCGAAGAGCGCCTCACGCCCGACGAGCTCGCGCTCCGATGCCTCGAACTCGCGCAGATAGGCGGCGAGCCCTGCGGTCATCGCGCTCGCCAGGCGCTCGGCGCGCACCGACTCCCATTCCGCGTCGAAGTCGAGTTTGCGCCACTCGCTCATCACCGCGGCGAGCAACTCGTCGGCGTTGGCCGCCGTCGCGGTTTCGAGTGCGTGGTGCACGAGCGTCCCGAGGTTCGCCTGTACGCTGCCCGTCGTGCCGCCGAGGTGCGCGATCGCCCAGTCGAGCGGGCAGTTCTCCGCACGCTCGAGCTGCGATGGACTCACCGGCACCACCGCTTCCTGGTCGCCCGCGAGATCCACGAGCGGCGCGGCCGTGCTGGGCTGCAGGATGCCGTACCACTCGTCGGGGTGCGCGCCGGGCACGCCCGACTCCGCGAGCGCGGCGAGCGCGGTGCGCGCTGCGGCGTCCTCGGGGTCGCGCGTGAGCCGTCGCCGCATCTCGGCCGTCGCGCCACGCAGGGTGAGGCGCGAGCTCGGCAGCGCATCGTCGCGGTACTCGCGTCCCAGCCCGAAGAACGCGCTCGGGTGCTGATCCTCGTCGGCCACGGTGACGACGAGGAGCTCGTCGCGCGCACGCGCGCACGCGTGGACCAGCAACCGCAGCTCGTCGTGGATGGTGTCCTTCCTGGAGGGCGGCTGCGCGACTCCCCCGCGGAGCCACCGCTCAAGGGCGGCCGTGCCCAGCAGCGAGCCGCGTGCCCGCAGATTCGGCCAGGCACCATCCTGCAGCCCCACGATGGCGACGAGCGAGAACTCCCGGCCGATCGCGCCCTGCGGGGTGGTCACGGTGACCGCCGCGCGCTCGCTGCGCTGCGCGAGCGAGTCCTCGGGAACCGCGCTGAGCAGCAGTTCTTCAAGGAGCTCACCGATGGGCTGCTCGCTGTCCTGCTCCTCGTGCCGCTGCAGCGCGAAGAAAAGCCCGAGCACCGCGTCGAGCGAGCGGTGCGCCTCGTCGGCCCGCGCACCCCGCCCGTCGAGGGCCTCCGCCTGCCACGCCGCCGCGAGCTTCGCGCCGTCCCAGAGCGCCCAGAGCGTCTCGCGCGCGGTGCCCCCGGCCTCGCGCACGCGCGTGCCAGCGGCGGCGAGGGTCGCGAGCCGGCGCAGCGCTCGCCCGCCGGCCGAGTCGACCACGGGCTCGGCGCCGGGAAACGCGAACGCCTCGGCGACGAGGGCCTCGATTTCGCGGGGCGCTCGCTCCTCTGACCGCGCGTCCCGCCGCTCCTGGAGCAGCAGCGCGCCACGGAGCCGACGCAGGGCAACGGGGTCTACGCCGCCGAGCGTTCCCCCGACGAGCGGCAGCACCTCGGCGGGGGTGAGCGGGCGGAGGCCGAGCGCGTGCTGCAGGACGCGGATCAGCTCGCGCACGATCTCGTGTTCGCGCAGCACGATACCGCCGGCCGCGACACCGGTGGGCACCTGATGCGAGGCGAGCGCGCGCGCGACGCGCGTGGCCTCACCCCGACTGCGGCACAGCACCGCCATCTCGCCCCACGGCAGCGCGTCATGCCCGTCCAGGCCCAGCCGACGCGCGCGGAAGCGGTGCGCGATCGCCCCGAGCTGCTCAGCCGGCGAGCCGAGCGCGGCGAACTGCACGGGGCCGCCCCCGGCGCGGGCGTCAGCCGCCGATTCGCGCGCGGCCACCGCCCGCCGCTGCTCGCCAGCGCCGGCCG
>NZ_RPDI01000041.1:0-7242 GCF_003917135.1 Leucobacter chromiireducens | reverse complement strand
CCGACCCGCGCCGCGAGCCCCGCCACCGCGGAGCGCAGCTCGGGCCGCTGCCGATGCACCGTCTCCAGGACCACGTGCTGCGCCGGTTCGGCTGCGCGCACCGGCGCCGGCCGGGCCGAGCGCCGCGCGAGCTCGCCGTCCAGCTGCGCGAGCACCCGCGCGCGCTCGCCGTGGAACGCCCCGGTCGCGATATCCGGATCCCCGAACACCCACACCCGACTGCCCGCGTCGACGCACGCGGCGAGGAGCGCCAGCTCCCCCTCCCCGAGCTCGTGCGCGTCGTCGACCAGCACGAGCCGAGGGATCGGCACACCTGGATCGGCGTGCCCTGCGCCGTCGCCCCCGCCGGCCCCCGGCTGGCGCAGCCACCCCTCGGCGCGCACCACCTCGGCCGCGGCGCGCAGGAGCCCGCTGGAACTCAGCTCGCCCGGCCGCTCCGCGCGCACCCGCTCGGCCACCGCCGCGATGAGTTCAAGCCCGTCACCCCACCGGCCAGCCAGCTCGGGATCGGGAAGCTCGGTGACCGCCTCGCTGCCGCGCCCCACCGCCGCCTCGCGCAGGGTGGCGGCGAGCGCCTGCGGCTCCCACCCGAAGTTGTCGGCGACCCGCCAGAGCTCGCGCAGCTCCGCACGGAACGCGGCGCTCTGCAGTACCTCGGGCGGGATCCCGGCGATGCCGGCGCCGCCGTGCGCGGCGCCGTCGGCCACCACGCGCGCGATCGCCTCGTCCTGCACCGTGCCGGTGAGCAGACGCGGCGCGTCCTCCCCGCGGAGCGCTGCGCTGCGGCCGAGCAGTGCGAACGCGAGCGACGCGGCGGTGCGCACCGGCGTGCCGCCGAACGCGCGCCCGAGCCGGGCCGCGATCGCCGCGCGCAGCGAGGCCGCGACGAGCCGATTCGCGGCGAGCACCATGACGTCGCCCTCCCGCCAGTCCTCGCGCTCGCCGAGCGCCACGAACGCCTCGATCAGCGTGCGCGTCTTGCCGCTCCCCGGCGCCCCCAGCACGCGCGCGTGCCGAGCCGGATCGAGTGCGAGGACCCGGCGCTGCGAGGAATCGAGGGAAGTCATGCGGCCAGCCTACTGAGGGCCTCGGACATTCGGGCTGCGCGTGCGCGGCGCCGTCCAGCGGCCGGGTCGCGGCTGCTGCGCTCACGGCGAACGCGTGCCCCGATCCCCGTCGCGAGCGAGCGTCCCGCCATAGACTCGAAGCACCAGCACACCGTGTGGCCGACGCGCCACCCGTTAGAGGAGGCCCAGTGGAAGTTCGCATCGGCATCAAGCAGTCGCCCCGTGAGCTCGCGTTCGAGACCGACGCCACCGCCGAGGAGGTGCGCGGGCTCTTTGACGCGGCAGCGGCGCAGGATTCCGACTTCGTCACGCTGCAGGACACCAAGGGACGCCAGTTCCTCGTCAACGCGGAGGCCGTGACCTACATCGAGTTGGGCGGCGAGGCCGAGCGCCGCATCGGGTTCGTCAGCTAGCACCGCCCGCTCACCAACTTGCCCCGAGTGTGGTGCAGATTCCCGAGGGATTCTGCACCACACTCGGGGCAAGTCGTGGTTTTGGGGGTCGGCCGCCAGGCCGGCCAGGCCAGCCCGGCCCGGCGGCTATTCCCTGGCCGCGGCGTCGAGCTCCTCGCGCACGGCGTCGAGCAGGCGCTCGGCCACCTCGCGCTTCGACCCGGCGACGCTCGCAACGACCGTGCCGTCGGCGTCGAGCACGCGCAGCGCGTTCTCCCCGGACTCGAAGCCTTCGTTCCAACCAACGGCGTTCACCGCGAGCAGGTCGACGCCCTTGCGCGCGAGCTTTCGGCGACCGCGCTCCAGCAGCTCGTCCTCACTCTCGACGGTCTCGGCGGCGAAGCCGACGATCACCTGTCCCGGCCGGCGCTCGCGCACGAGCCCGACGAGCACATCGGGGTTCTCCACGAGCGAGAGCGTCGGCGCGACGCCGGGTGAATCCTCCTTGCGGATCTTGCCGTCGGCGACCTCGGCGACGCGGTAGTCGGCAACCGCCGCCGCCATGATCACGGCCTCAGCGCCGGCGGCCGCTGCGTGCGCCGCCTGCTCGAGCTCGGCGGTTGAGCCGACCGGCACCACCCGCACCGCAGCGTGGTCGGCGACCTCCGCGAGCACGGCCTCGTCGATGTTCGCCGCGAGCAGCACCACCTTCGCGCCGCGCTCCGCCGCCGCCGCCGCGACCGCGACGCCCTGGCGGCCGCTCGAACGGTTGCCGAGGTAGCGCACCGGATCGATCGGCTCGCGCGTGCCGCCAGCGGTCACGAGCACCCGGATCCCGTCGAGATCGCCCGGCTCGTCCGAGCGAGCGTCCGCGCCAGGCTCGCGCTCCGCAGCGGCGCCAGCATCGGCCGCCGCCGCAGGGGCGTCCCCGTCCCCCGCGCTCGGCGCGGTCGCCGCGCCAGGATCCCGATCGAGACCGGCCGCGTCCGCGGCATCGGCGGCGACGCCGGCGGCGAGCAGCTCGGCGATCCTCGCGAAGATGTCCGCCGGCTCGCTCATGCGCCCCGGCCCGGTGTCGTTCCCGGTGAGCCGCCCGTTCTCCGGGCCGACGAACACGACGCCGCGCGAGCGCAGAATCGCGACGTTGTCCTGCGTGGCCGGGTGCTGCCACATCTCCGTGTGCATCGCCGGGGCGACCACAACGGGCGCGCGCGTGGCGAGCAGGGTGGTGCCGAGGAGGTCGTCGGCGAGCCCCGCGGTCATCCGCGCGAGCGTGTTCGCCGTCGCCGGGGCGACCACGACAAGATCCGCCCGCTGCCCCAGCGCGACGTGCCGCACCTCGGGCACGTCGTCGTGCACCGAGGTGGTGACGGGGTGCCGGCTGATGGCCTCCCAGGTGGGCTGGCCAACGAAGCGCAGCGCGTCCGCCGTGGGAATGACGTGCACCTCGTGGCCGGCCTCGACGAGCAGGCGCGCGAGCGCAACAGCCTTGTACGCGGCGATGCCGCCACTGACTCCAAGCACAATGTTCACGCCCCCATCCTCGCACCCGCCGCGGGGAAACGGGGTATGCACGCGCCCGGGGCTACACTCGGGGCCATGTGCACGGTGGTGATTGAGGTCCCGGCGAGCGAGCGCGGCGAGGTGCGGCTGCTCGCGGTCCGCGACGAGGATCCGGCTCGGGCGTGGGATCCGCCGGGCGCGTGGTGGCCCGAGACGTTCCCCGGGGTGCACGGTGTGCGGGATCGGCGCGCTGGCGGGGCCTGGCTCGCCGCCGAGCCGCGCGCCGGGCGGCTCGCCGTGCTCCTCAACCGCGCCGCCGAGGTGGCGGAGCCCGCAGGCGGGTTCGGCTCACGCGGGGCGCTCCCGCTCGCCGCGGTGCGCGGGGTCTTCCCCGCGGCGCCGCCGCCCACCCCGGCGTTCACGCTCGTCTCGATCTCCCCCGGGCGCGCCGAGGTGATCTCCTGGGACGGGATCGCGCTGCGCCGCGAACCGCTCGCGCCCGGCGTGCACATGGTGGATCATCGCGAGGTGGACGATCCGGCATCCCCTCGGATCGCGCGGTGGCTGCCGGAATTCCGCGCGGCCGCCGCACCGCAGCCCGTGGCCGAGCACGCGGGCCCCAGCCCCAGCCCCTGGCGCGAGCGCTGGCACGCGGTGCTCGCCCGCAGCGCGGAGCTCGACCGGCACGACGATCGCGCGATCATCCGCGACAACACCCCGCTCGGCTACGCGACGCAGTCGCTGCTCGTCTGCCGCGCGGCGGCAGGCGGCGCGCCAGCCTCCCCCGAGCTCACGCTCGACTGGGCCGCGCTCGCGGCACCCGGGCGCTGGGCTGCGCTGGAGTTCGAGGCTACGCTGCCCGTTCGAGCAGCACCATGACCTCGAGGTGCCCGGTGTGCGGGAACATATCGAACACGCGCGCCTCGCGGACGCGGAGGCCGGGCATCGCCGCGAGATCCCGCGCGAGGCTCTCCGGGTTGCAGCTCGAGTAGATCACGCCGGGGACGCCAGAAGAGTCGAGCCACGCGGCCAGCTCCGCGCCGATCCCGCGCCGCGGCGGGTTCACGATCACGAGCTCGGGCAGCTCGCCGGCTTCCGCGCCGAGCGCGAACGCGGTCGCGTCCGCCGCGATGAAGCTTGCGTCGATGCCGGCGTCGCTCGCGCTGCGCGCGGCCGAGGCGACCGCTGCCTCCGACACCTCCACCCCGAGCACCCGGCGCGCGACACCGGCGCCTGTGCGTGGCGCGCAGGCGAGCGCGAATCCGCCGACGCCGCAGTACAGATCCCACAGCGATGCCGGATCGCTGCGCGCCACCCAGCGCGCCGCCTGCCCGTAGAGCTCGCGCGCCACCGCGGTGTTGGTCTGGAAGAAGCTCCGCGGCTGCAGGTGCAGCGACACGTCGCCGAGCCCCATGGTGAGCGACGATCCGAGCAGCAGCTCCTCGCGCTCGCCCTCGAGCAGCGCGACGTGCTCGGGCAGCAGGTTCACCGAGATCACCGCAGCCTCGGGGATCGCTGCGCGAAGCTCGGCGAGCCGCTTCCTGATGCGGCTGAGGCCCTCCTCGCTGCGCACCACGAAGCGGAGCATCAGCTCCCCGGATGGCGCTGCGGTGACGTGCACGTACTTCAGCTCGCCGCGCCGCCGCGGCACGCTGTACGGCGGCAGACCCGTCGCGTTGAGGACACTCGCGATGCGCGGGATCGCGGCGCGGATCACGGGTTCCTGGATGAGGCAGTCGCGCAGGTCGATCCCCTCGCCGTCGCGGCCGAGGATCCCGAGCGTCACGTCCCCCGCGACACCGCCGACCACGAGCTTGGCCTTGTTGCGGAAGTCGCGGTCGCCGCCCTGGGCGATGGGCAGCCATGCCTCGGCAGGCACCGCAGGGAGGAGCGCGCGGCAGCGTGCGTCCTTCGCGGTGAGCTGCTCAGCGAGCGGCGTCTCGATCAGCGTGCACGAGCGGCAGCGACCCGCCTCGAAGTACTCGCAGCGCGGCGTGGACATGAGCACGGTCAGGCGGTGAGGCCGAGGCCGTCCATGCGGCGGATGTGATCGGCGATGAGTTCGGTGAACACCGGTTCCATCTCGCTCGCGTCGAATTCGCGGCGCTCGCTCAGCGTGAGCACCGCGCGCGCGACGAGCAGCGTGTCGCCGACGAGGCGGCGGCCCCACAGCGCGAGCCAGCTCGACAGCCCGGAATCGGTGTCGAGCGCCGCCTCGAGGAGCGCCTTCAGCTCGGCTCGGCCGGCGTCGTTGCGGAGAATCTTGATCGCCTCGGCCTGGTAGCTGTCGCGCAGGCCCTCGGCCAAGCTCGCAAAGAAGTCGTCGAAGAGACCGCCGACAAGGTAGAGGGAGAGCACGTGCTGGTGCCAGTCGGGCGTGTCAATGCGCTCAACGTACGAGTCGATGACCGGCGAGAAGGGCGTCATCACGACGTGCGGCTCATGGCCGCGATCCCGAATCTCGGCGGTGAGCAGCTGGTGCTTCGAGAGCGTCTGCCCCGCGATCTCCGCGAGCACGTTCTTCGCCTCGAGCGTCGGAGCACCAGAGACCGCGCGCGTCGCCGCCTCGTACAGCTCCAGCTGCAGGTATGCGGTCAACCCGAGGAACGGCAGGATTCCCGGCGCGAGCTCGGAGAGTTCGACCCGCTCCGTATCCGGCCCCTCGCCACGCGAACGCAGCTTTCGGGCAGGGGCATTCTTCCTGCGCAGCCCACGGATCCACTCGAACACTCTGACAGCTTAGCGCCGCGGTGATCACCGCGGGCGCATGCCGCACGCGAGGCGGGCGGCACGGCGGGCGGCGAGCCCGGCAGTGATCCCGGTCGAAACGAACCGCGTGCCCGCTCACGCGCGCCGCTCGCGCGCGGGAATAGACTGGTCGTCGTACGTATATTCACCGCCGGCGACGCAGGAGCGCCGGCCGCTGCGCTCTTCGGCACTACCGCGCAGCACCGCACCCGCAGAGGACGCACCAGTGACGACATTTCTCGAACTCGGCGTTGACCAGGACATGGTCGACGCGCTCGCCGGCAAGGGCATCGTCGACGCCTTCCCGATCCAGGAGCAGACGATCCCGCTCGCGCTGACCGGGCAGGACATCATCGGCCAGGCGAAGACCGGCACGGGCAAGACCTTCGGCTTCGGCCTGCCGCTGCTGCAGCGCGTTGGCGCGTCGCCCGAGCCGGGCGTGCAGGCGCTCATCGTCGTCCCCACCCGCGAGCTCGCGGTGCAGGTGACCGAGGACCTCCAGCTCGCGGCGCAGGGCCGCGACGCAACGGTCGTGTCGATCTACGGCGGCAAGGCCTACGAGGGCCAGATCGAGCAGCTGAAGGCCGGCGCACAGATCGTGGTCGGCACCCCTGGCCGCCTCCTCGACCTCTCGAACCAGCGCATCCTCAACCTGTCGCAGGTGCGCGAGATGGTGCTCGACGAGGCCGACAAGATGCTGGATCTCGGCTTCCTCGCCGACATCGAGAAGCTGTTCTCGAAGATCCCCGCGATCCGCCACACGATGCTGTTCTCGGCCACCATGCCCGGCACGATCGTGACGCTCGCCCGCCGCTTCATGTCAAACCCCGTGCACATTCGCGCGACCGACCCCGACGAGGGCGCGGCGCAGGCGAACATCGAGCACATCATCTACCGCGCGCACTCGCTCGACAAGGACGAGGTGATCGGCCGGATCCTGCAGGCGGAGGGTCGCGGCAAGACCGTGATCTTCATGCGCACCAAGCGCGCCGCGGCGAAGCTGCAGGAGGAGCTCGTGGATCGCGGCTTCAACGCGGCCTCGGTGCACGGCGACCTGAACCAGGAGCAGCGCGAGCGCGCCATGGCGGCGTTCAAGTCGGGCAAGAAGGACATCCTGATCGCCACCGACGTCGCCGCGCGCGGCATCGACGTCGACGACGTGACGCACGTGATCAACCACACCGTGCCGGACGAGGAGAAGACTTACCTCCACCGCGTTGGACGCACGGGCCGCGCCGGCCGATCCGGCATCGCGGTGACGTTCGTCGACTGGGACGATCTTCACAAGTGGGCGCTCATCAACAAGGCGCTCGACTTCGGGGTCCCCGAGCCGATCGAGACGTACTCCTCGTCGCCGCACCTGTTCAGCGACCTGAACATCCCCGAGGGATCGAAGGGCCGCCTGAAGGCGACGCCCGTGAAGGAGCGCCAGGCCGGCGGGCGCGGCGCGGCGGGCGGACGCGGCGGCGAGCGTTCCGGCGCCGGCCGCTCCGGCGAGGGCCGCTCCGGCGAGGGCTCGCGCACGCGCCGCC
>NZ_RPDI01000040.1 GCF_003917135.1 Leucobacter chromiireducens | reverse complement strand
TCGCGCACGCCCGCGCACGCGCTCGCGCACGCCCGCGTGCCCGCGCGCGCCCGCGCGTGCATGATTGAAAAGTGGCAAAGCGACCCTTCACCCGCGTGAAGGGTCGCTTTCCCACTTTTCGATTGGAGTTCTCGCCTACGCTGAACTGATGCGAGAAGATCCCGGGGCCGAGCGCGGCCTGACCCCGCTCGAACGCGCCATTGACCGGGCCGCGAACCGCCTCCTCGCGGGCGCTCCCGAGCGTGGCGCCCGCGCCGTGCTCGTCGAGTGTGCGGTGTTCGTCATGAAACAGGCCTGGGCGTGCGTGTTCGGCGCCCTCCTGCTCGCGGTGATCGTCGCGGCCCGGCTCTGGTATCCGGACGACGCCGCGCTCGCGCGCAACGACGCGCTCACCATCGCAGCGATCCTGATCCAGTTGGGCATGCTGGCGTTCAAGCTCGAGAGCGGGCGCGAACTGTGGGTTATCGTTCTCTTCCACATCACGGGCACCGCGATGGAGCTGTTCAAAACCGATGTTGGATCCTGGTCGTACGAGCAGGCCGGCGTGCTCCACATTGGCGCGGTGCCGTTGTTCAGCGGGTTCATGTACGCGGCGGTCGGCTCGTACATGGTGCGCGTGTACCGGCTGCACCGGCTGCGCTTCACGAACTACCCGCGCGTGTGGCTGACCACCCTGCTCGCGGCGGCGATCTACGTGAACTTTTTCTCGCACCACTTCATCGTCGATCTGCGGTGGGTGCTGCTGGCCCTCGTCGCGCTGCTGTGGTGGCGCACCACGATGCACTTCCGCGTGTACCGGGTGACGCTGCGGGCGCCCCTGCTCCTCGTGTTCTTCGGGGTGGCCGTGTTCATCTGGCTCGCTGAGAACATCGCGACCTGGGGTGGCGCGTGGCTGTACCCGCATCAGGCGGGCGGCTGGGAGCTGGTCTCGCCGCAGAAGCTGATCGCGTGGTTCCTGCTCATGATCATCTCCGTGGTGATGGTCACCTGGGTGTACCCGCCGCGGGATATCGAGCGGGATCCGGTCGGCGCCTCGGAGTAGGGGAACGCACGAAACGGTCCGGCCCACCAGCGCGTGGTGGGCCGGACCGGTGTCGCGGCTGAGCGGGCGGTGCCAGCGCTCGGGCTTAGAGCCAGGCGAAGGGCAGTGCGAGGAGGCCCGCGCCGAGCGCGACGACGCCGGCGAGGAAGCCGATGGCGGTGAGCGCGAGCATGATCGCGTTCAGCCACACACCCCAGAGTGCGAGCGTGCGCTCGGACGTGCCGCGGCGCAGCGCGAGGATGCTGAAGATCAGGCCGGCGATCGGGGCGACGAAGGTCCAGCCGCTCACGATCGAGGCGATGCCAAGCACGAAGCCGACGATCGCGAAGATGCGGCTGTTCTCGGTGGACGGGGCCGGTGCGGGCTGCGCGGGCTGTGCCTGGGCGTACTGCGCGCCGTCGAAGCCGTACTGGCTGGGGGTGCCGTACTGCGCCTCGGTGTTCCACTGGGCGCCGGCCGTGGTCTGCGCGTCAGCGTCGTTCGGGGTGGGAGCTGAACCGGGGAGGATCGCGGTGGTGTTCATGGTGCTCTCCTTTCGAGCGTCGGCGGGCGATTCTGGTGTTGGCCCGTCCTGATGCTTCAACGGTATGCCGGCACCGGGGGCGGATGCGTCCACCCCCGGTGCCGAGCACCTCATACCCCGGTACTGCGCTGTCCTGCCCCCGACCAGGGAAAACCCTGACCTGCCCGCCCCGCCCTCCCCGTCCGCCTCCGGGGATCGGGGTCACTGCGGCAGGGTGTCGCCCCGGGGCGGTGCCGCGACACCCTGCCGCAGTGACCCCGATCCGAGGAGTGGGGGGCGGGGGCGGGGGCGGGGGGCTAGTGCGAGACCTCGGAGAGGTCGGTACCCTTCGGCGCGAGCAGGAATACCGCCGCCGCCACCGCGAACATGATGATGCCGCCGGCGATGCCCGTGGTCTGCAGCGAGTGCGTGAACGCCACACCGGCCTCGTGCGCCAACTGCGGGAGCTCGAGCTCCTCAGCAATCGAGACCGCCGCGCCGAGCGACTCCTGCGCCTGCGCGCCCAGCTCGGGATCGATGCCCGCGAGCGTCCCCGAACCGACGAACTCCGCGCGGTACAGCAGCGCGGAGATGCTGCCGAGGATCGCGACGCCGAGCACCGCGCCGAGCTCGTAGGAGGTCTCCTCGATGGCGCCGGCGCTGCCGGCCTTCTCCTCGGGGGAGCCGTGCATGATCATGGCCGAACCGATGGCGAGCGAGCCGCTTCCCGCACCGACGAGCGCGAGCGCGACGATCACGGTGAGGGTCGACAGAGTGCCCGGCTGGATCCCGATCAGGAACATGCCGATGCCCGCTGCGACAATGCCGCCGGCGAGGACGGTGCGCGCGCCGACCAGCCGCGCGAGCGGGGGAGCGGCGAGCGACGCGATCGCGCCGGCGATGGCGATCGGGAAGAGCCGAACCCCCGCCTCGACGGGGGAGGCGCCGTCCACGAGCTGCATCCACTGGGCGATGAGCAGGAGCGCGGCGATCATTGCGAACGTCGAGCCGAGCGCGGCGAAGATGCCGGCCGAGAACTCCCGGTTGCGGAACAGCTTCAGCTCGAGCAGTGGCGCATCGCTGCGGATGCAGCGCACCACGAACCAGGCGAGCAGCGCCGCACCGGCCGCGAACGCGATGAGGGCCTCGGGCACGAGGAAGCTGGCCGCCTTGCCGAAGGTCTTGATGGCCCACACGAGCAGGGTCATGCCGACGAGCGAGAGTGCCGCGGCGAGCGCGTCCCAGCGCCCGGGGTGCGCGACGCGCGACTCGGGGAGGATCAGCATGCCAGCGATCACGCCGGCGAGCATGAGCGGCACGTTGATGAGGAACGCGGCGTGCCAGGAGAAGTGCTCGAGCAGCACCCCGCCGATGAGTGGCCCGACGGCGGCCCCGAGGCTCGACACGGCGGCCCAGATGGAGAGCGCCGTGGCTCGCTCCTTCGGGTTCGTGAAGATGACGCGGATGAGCGACAGCGTGATCGGCATGATCATGGCCCCGCCGACGCCGAGCAGCGCGCGGATCCCGATCACGCCCTCCGCGGAGTTGGCGAAGAGGATGAGCAGCGACGCGCCGCCGAAGATCGCGTAGCCGAGCAGCAGCATGCGCTTCCTGCCCCAGCGGTCGGCGATCGCCGCGAACGACACGAGCAGACCGGCAAGCACGAGTGAGTAGACGTCGATGATCCAGAGCTGCTGGTCGGAGGAGGGGTGGAGCTCCGCGGCCATCTCGGGCAGCGCGATGTTGAGGATCGTCATGTCCATGGTGATCACGAGCAGGCTGGCCGTGAGGACCGCGAGAGCCGCCCAGCGGCGACCGCGGCTGTACTGCTGCGGAGGTGCCTGGGATGCGGGGAGCGTGGACATGGTGTGTGCCTTTCTGGGCGAGGGAGGTGGGATGTGCGTGGGGCCACCCGGGGGTCGGGCGGTGCGCGGGACGAGCGGGGAGCGAGTTCGCGCCCGGGCGCGGTGCGCTGGTGTCTCGGCGATCCTGAGCTGGGGCCGCCGCGCGGCGCCGGGTGCGTTCGGGTGTTGACGCGTTCGGCGCTAGGAGTGCGCGGGGCCCGAGCTTCGTCGCAGCTCGGGAACTGCGCCGTGTGCCGGGGTTGCGGGAAGCTCGGGGAGCCGTGTCAGCGCAAGGAATGCGCGGGTGAGGTCGGCCCGGGTGAGCGGCGCATCGTGGAGCCCGGCGTGCACGGTCGCCCCGTCGAGGTAGACGGAGAGCGCGAGTGCGGCGTCGCGGCCGATGTGCTCGGCGAGCATCTCGATGAGGCGATCGTTCCACCGCGTGGCGAGCGCGCGGAGCCGCGGATCCGTCGTGCCGCTCGTGATGAGCGCGATCTCGGAGCGCACCCCGCGCCGGTCGTGCAGGAACGCGAGGATTTCGGTGACGGCGTGCGTGGGATCCCGCGTCATGTCGGCGACGAAGGGTTCGATCCGCGCGAGGGCCTCGTCGATCTCGTCCGCGAGCTGCTGCAGGGCTTCCTCGCGCAGCTCCTCGATCGAGGCGAAGTGCTGGGTCGTCGAGCCGAGGGGGACGCCGGCGCGCGCCGCGATGGCGCGGTGGGTGAGTGCGGCGACGCCGCGCTCGGCGACGAGCGCGGCCGCGGCGTCGAGGATGGCGCGGCGGCGGCCAGCGGGGTCGCGTCGGCGCGTGGCGCTCGCGGCGGGATCGTCTGCGTCTGCGTGCGTGCTCGTCACGGTGTCCCTCCCGCCCCCGGTGTGCGGCGATCAGGTCGCCCAGTAATGTACTTCTGTACATGTACTTTTGTACATTATTACGCGCGGTTTCCGCAAGATGACAGTTTCGTGCGATCTCGCCCCGTTTGTCGGCCGATGCCGATAGCGTGGATCGTGCCCGGCCGCCATTCGGTCGCCCGGCCCCAAGGAGGAAACGCACAATGGCTCAGATCAGTACGGCCGACCTGTACGACGAGCGCGGTGAGGAACTGCAGTCGGTTGCGCTGCAGTTCCAGAACATCGGTGGCATGAGCGGCTTCACCGGCACGGTGCGCACGGTCCGCTGCTTCCAGGACAATGCGCTGCTCAAGCAGATTCTCTCGACGCCCGGCGATGGTGCCGTGCTCGTGATCGACGGCGGGGGTTCGCTCGCCACCGCGCTCGTCGGCGACGTGATCGCCAGCCTCGCGGTCGACAACGGCTGGTTGGGGTTGATCGTCAACGGCGCGATCCGCGACCGCGTGGCGATCGGCACGCTGCCGTTCGGCGTGAAGGCGCTCGGCTCGAACCCGGCGAAGTCGACGAAGACCGGCGCGGGGGAGCAGGACGTGCCGGTGGAGATCGGCGGCGTCACGTTCCGGCCGGGCGCGCAGGTGTGGTGCGACGAGGACGGGATCCTCGTCGAGCGCTAGGATCGCCGTGTGAGCACTCGACTCCGGGCAGCGTTGCCCTTCGTTCCCTACGCCGTGGTCTCCCTCGTGCACGTCACGGCGCGGTTCCTCGAGCACCCCATCGACGCGCCGACGAAGCTGCTGCTCATGCCGGCGCTCGCGCTCGGCGTGCTGTGGGCTGCCGCGGGGATCCGGCCGTGGCCGCGCGGGGTGATCACGCTGCTCGTCGCGTCGATCTTCTGCTCGTGGCTGGGCGACGGTGCGGCGACGTTCTTCCCGATGTTCGAGGACGAGCTGCCGATGATGCTCGCCTGCTTCGGCCTCGCGCACGTCGGGTACGTGCTGCTCATGTGGCGTGCTCCCGGGGTTGCCGTGCGGCGCGTGCCGGCCTGGGCGCTCGTCTACGCGCTCGCCTACGCGGTGATGATCGCGCTCCTCGTGCCGCACACCGGCGCGCTCACGGTGCCCGTGGTCGTGTACGGCCTGCTGCTCGCGGGCACCGCGGCCATGGCGTCGCGCTGCGGGCCCGTGATCGCGTGGGGCGGCGCGTGGTTCCTCGTGTCCGACGCGATCCTGTCGTTTCGCATCTTTCTCCCCGAGATCATGCCCGACTGGACGAGCGGCATGGTGATGCTCACGTACACGCTCGGGCAGGGGCTCATCGCCGCCGGGATCGCTACGGCGCTGCGGCGGCGTGCGGCGGCGTCGGCACCTCAGGCAGCGCCGGCAGGAGACGCAGCAGTTTCTTCGCGCCCCGCGTAGTCGCGGCGCCGGCGACGCGCACGCGCACCTTGAGCTCGGCATCGCTCGTCACCACCGTGACGATCGCGCCAGCCTCGGCCGCGCGATCCACCTCGGCCACGATCGCGTCGTCGCCGAGTTCCGGCGCGTCGACCACGCGCACGCGCGCCCCGTCGCCGATGCCGCGCGCAACACCCTCGGTCACGAACACCCACTCGGGGAAGGCCTCGGCGAGGCCGGCGACGCGGGTATCAGGAAGGTCGAGGAAACCGGCGCGCACACCATTGCCGTTCGCGGCGAACGCGTCGATCCGATCCCGCAGGCGCACCGCCGCGCCGCGCCGGTCCTTCCACCAGCCGTCTGGCACCGCGCCGACCACGTTCGCCGCGTCGACGATCACGGTGGGGGTGCCACCGACGAGCGGCTTCAGCAGCGCCCAGCTGCTCGCGAACGCCGGGTGCAGCGCCAGCGCCGCGACCTCGTCAACCGGCACCCACCGCAGCTCGTGGCTCTCGGGGTCGGTGATCTCGGGCTCGAACGGCACGGCCACCTCGGCGAGGAGCGTGGTGTAGCTCCACCCGCCACGATCGAGCACGTGCGTGAAGCGCGGGATCATCGAGTGATCCGGCACCCCGGCCTCCTCCTGGGATTCACGCAGGGCCGCCTCGATCGGGGTCTCGTCGGAGTGCCGTGCACCACCGGGAATTCCCCAGGTGTCGCCGTGATCGCTCCAGGTCACGCGATGCTGCATGAGGATCGCGTGGCGGGCGCGATCGTAGGCGAGGAGGCCAGCTGCCCCGTAGCGACCCCAGTAGCGGCCCCCGTCCTCGGCCGTGACCCACGCATCGCCAGAATCTCGGAGGTCGCTCATGCTCCCAGCGTAGTCGCGTGAGCTGCGTGCACGCTTTCCTCTTCCGTTTCCGGGGCGACGGCGAGAGGATGGAAGTATGGAACACAGCGAGAATCCGGTCATGGTCCTCTCGGAGGACGACAGCTGGGAGCTGGTCGCGGGGGTGTCGATGGGGCGGCTGGTGACCCGAGTGGGCGACGTCGTCGACGTGGTCCCCATCAACTTTGTTGTGGACGGGGGCACGCTCGTGTTCCGCACCGCGCCTGGCGCGAAGCTCTCCGGCCTCACTGTCAACCACTCGGTGGTCTTCGAGGTGGACAGCTTCGACGAGGTCGGCGGGTGGAGCGTCGTGCTGCGCGGCACCGCGCACGCGCTCGAAACGGAGGCCGAGGTGGCCGCAGCTGAGGCGCTGCCGCTGCGGCCGTGGGTGCCGACGCTGAAGACGGTGTTCGTGCGGATCGACGTGGAGAGCGTCAGCGGGCGGCAGTTCCGCTTCGGCGAGGAGCCGCGCCGCGAGGACGTGCAGGAGGGGTGACGGGCCCGCGCTCGAGCGTGGTGCGGTAGGGCCACCCGGTGTACGCCTCGGCGAGGTAGCGCTGGCCGGCCTCGGAGTCGAGGACGGTGCGCAGCTCGCCGAGTTGGCGGTGACGGTCGAAGTCGCTGGCGTCCGGCGCGTGGTGCAGCATGGTCGTCATCCACCACGAGAAGTGCTGGGCCTTCCAGATCCGCTGCGCCGCGATCTCGGCGTATGCGTCGATGCCGGCCTCGCTGCCGTCGAGTAGCAGCTGACGCAGCGCCTGGTCCAGCAGGATCACGTCGGCGATCGCGAGGTTCATGCCCTTCGCGCCGGTCGGCGGCACCGTGTGCGCCGCGTCGCCGACGAGTGCGGCCCGGCCGGCGCGGAGCTCGTGCGAGACGAAGCTGCGAAAGCGCAGGATGTCGCGCTGGAAGATGCGCCCCTCGACGAGCTCGGTGCCCGGGGTGCGCGCCTGGAGCGTGTCCCAGATCTGCGCCTCGCTCATCGAGTGGGGATCGAGGTCCGGGTCGCACTGGAAGTACATGCGCTGCACGGTCTCCGAGCGCTGGCTGATGAGCGCGAAGCCCTCGGGGGAGTTGCTGTAGATGAGCTCGTCGGAGCTCTTCGGGGCCTCGGCGAGAATCCCGTACCAGGCGAACGGATACTCGCGGAAGTACCCGCCGCGCGTCGACCCGGTGACCGCAGGGCGCACCGTGCTGTGTGAGCCGTCGGCGCCCACGATGAACTCGGCCTCGATTTCGAACGGCGCGCCGTCGGGGCCAACGCCGGTGACGCGCGGGCGGTCGGTGCGGATGCCGTCGACGCTCGTGACGGTGGTCTCGAAGCGGAGGTCCTGGCCGGCGGCGAGGCGGGCGGCGATGAGGTCGATGAGGACCTCGTGCTGCGGGTACAGCCACACGCTGCGGCCGACGAGCGCGGTGAAGTCGATACGGTGCGCTTCGCCGGCGAAGCTCATCACGATGCCATCGTGGCGATCGCCAACCGAGTGCACGCGGCTGGTGGAGCCGATCGAGGCGAGCAGATCGGCTGCGCCCTGTTCGAGGATGCCGGCCTTGATGGTGCCCTCGATGTCCTCCCTGGTGCGCTGATCAAGGACAATGCTGTCGATGCCGGCCTCCTGCAGGAGGTGCGAGAGGACGAGCCCGGCAGGCCCGGCCCCGACGATGGCGACGCGAGTGCGCTGTGCGGTCATTGCGGTGTCTCCTATGACGGGTGCGGCGGGGTCTGGGGTGCGGTGCGGCGGGGCGTGTGCAGCCGGGCGCCGCTGCACACAGTGTGCGGGCTCCGCGCGGGAGTGCGCGCGAGATTCCCGTTGAATGGGAATGAGGCAGGGCAGTGCTGGGCTGCCGCGTGGCCGGTGGCCCTACGCTTGAGGCATGACGGCAACACTTGTGGCGCAGGGCGTCGCGGGCGGCTACGCCCACCGCACGCTCTTTGACTCCCTCGACCTCACGGTCGCCCCGGGCGACGTGGTTGGCGTGGTCGGCGTGAACGGGGCCGGCAAGTCCACACTCCTGCGCATCCTCGCTGGCGAGCTCGCGCCGCAGGCCGGCACGGTGCAGCTCGCGCCCCTCGACGCCTTCGTCGGTTGGCTGCCCCAGGAGCACGAGCGCGTCGCCGGCGAGACCGTCGCGGCGTACGTCGCCAGGCGCACGGGCTGCGCGCAGGCCACCGCGGAGATGGACGCCGCGGCGACGGCGCTCGGCGATCCGGCCGGGGGCGCGCCTGGGGAGGCGGATCCCGCCGACGTCTACTCGGCCGCGCTCGACCGCTGGCTCGCGAGCGGGGCCGCCGACCTCGAGGAACGGCTGCCCGGCGTGCTCGCGGAGCTGGGGCTCGACGGTGCGGCCGGATCCGGATCTGCTGGCAGCGCGGGATCCGGGCCGGGCCGCGTATCCGCCGAGTCGCTCATGACCTCGCTCTCCGGCGGGCAGGCGGCGCGAGTCGGGCTCGCGGCGCTGCTGCTCTCCCGCTTCGACATCGTGCTGCTCGACGAGCCCACGAACGACCTCGACCTTGACGGGCTCGAACGGCTCGAGCGGTTTGTGCATGGCCTGCGCGGCGGCGCGGTGCTCGTCAGCCACGATCGGGAGTTCCTCGCGCGGTGCGTGACGCGGGTGCTGGAGCTCGACCTCGCGCAGCACTCCAACCGGATCTACGGCGGCGGCTACGAGGCGTACCTGGAGGAGCGCGAGATCGTGCGGCAGCACCAGCGCGACGCGTACGAGGAGTTCGCGGAGACGAAGGCGGACCTCGTCGCCCGTGCGCGCACGCAGCGCGAGTGGTCGAGCCAGGGCACGCGCAACGCGCTGCGGAAAGCCCCCGACAGCGACAAGATCCGCCGCCGCGCCGCCACCGAGTCGAGCGAGAAGCAGGCGCAGAAGGTGCGCCAGATGGAGAGCCGGATCCGCAGGCTCGAAGAGGTGGAGGAGCCGCGCAAGGAGTGGCGACTCGAGTTCACGATCGGCGCTGCGCCGCGCTCGAGCGCCGTGGTCGCGACGCTGAACGCGGCGGTGGCGAGGCAGGGCGACTTCGTGCTCGGCCCGGTGTCGCTGCAGCTGAACGCCGGTGAGCGGGTGGGGATCACCGGGCCGAACGGCGCGGGGAAATCCACGCTGCTCAGACTGCTGCTCGGGCGCCAGGCGCCGGCCGAGGGCACGGCGACGCTCGGCTCATCGGTCGCGATCGGGGAGGTGGATCAGGCCCGCTCGCTGTTCGCCGGAACCGCGCCGCTCGCCGAGGCGTTCGAGGCGCTCGTGCCGGAGCTCGCGTCCGCCGAGGTGCGCACGCTGCTCGCGAAGTTCGGGCTGAAAGCCGATCACGTGCTGCGCCCGTGCGGGGAGCTGTCGCCCGGCGAGCGCACCCGCGCCGGGCTCGCGCTGCTGCAGGCGCGCGGCGTGAACGTGCTGGTGCTCGACGAGCCGACGAACCACCTCGACCTGCCCGCCATCGAGCAGTTGGAGCAGGCGCTCGAGAGCTACACGGGCGCGCTGCTGCTCGTCACCCACGATCGCCGCATGCTCGAGACGGTGCGGCTGGACCGTCGATGGCACGTCGACGGCGGCCGCGTGACGGAGCGGTGAGTTCCGGCCCCGCGCGTACGCTGGTGGCCTGACGCGAACTACGCAAGGATAGGGCGCAGCACTCGGCTCGCGGGGATGTGATCTGGGTTGGCGCCCCGCGCCGGTCAGCCGAGGAGCCGGGACGGTGCGGTGAACGGGGAGGTGCACGATGGGCAGTCGACACGACGCGCACCGCGCGCCCGGTCGCGGCGAGCGCCCCGCCGCGGTCGTCGGCGCGGGGCCCAACGGGCTCGCCGCTGCGGTCACGCTCGCCCGCGCCGGGGTGCCGGTCACGGTGTTCGAGGCGGCCGAGACGATCGGCGGCGGCACGCGCACCGTCGAGCTCGTTGAGCCTGGGATCCTGCACGACGTCTGCTCCGCGATCCACCCGATGGCGCTCGCCACCGGCTTCTTCCGCGCGTTCGAGCTGGATCGTCGGGTGGAGTTCGCGGTGCCGGAGGCGTCGTACGCGAACCCGCTGGACGGCGGCGCCGCGGTCGCCTATCGCGATCTCGCACGCACCGCCGAGGAGCTCGGGCGCGATGGCGCGGCGTACCGGCGCTTCTACGCGCCGGTGCTGCAGCGCCTCGACGGCGTCGTCGACTTCGCGCTCGGCGGTGCCATGCTGCGCTGGCCGACCGATCTCCTCGCCGCAGCGGTGACCGGCCTGCGCACGCTCGAGCAGGGGAGCCCGCTCTGGAACCTGCGCTTTCGCGAGGACGCCGCGCCCGCCCTGATCTCCGGTGTCGCCGCGCACAGCATCGGGAAGATGCCGAACCTCGCGACCGCCGCCGTCGGCGTGGTGCTCGGCGCGCTCGGGCACGCGAGCGGGTGGCCGGTGCCGATCGGCGGATCACGCGTGATCACTGACGCGCTCGCCGCAGACCTGATCGCGCACGGTGGCCGGATCGAGACCGCGCACGCGATCGAGGACGTTCGGGACCTCGACGCGTACGGCACGGTGCTCTTCGACACCTCGGCGCGCGGCCTCGCGCAGATCGCCGGAGAGCGGCTCCCCGCGCGCTATCGGCGTGCGCTGCTGCGCTTCCGGTACGGGGACGCGGCCACCAAGGTGGACTTCGTGCTCGACGGCCCGGTGCCGTGGCGGGATCAGCGGGTGAGCGCCGCGCCGACGGTGCACCTGGGCGGCAGCCGTGCGGAGGGCGCCGCGGCGGAGGCCGCAGTGGCGCGCGGTGCGCACCCCGAACGCCCGTACGTGCTGCTCGCGCAGCCGACCGGCTGGGATCCCGGCCGCAATCCCGCCGGCGCGCACGCCTTGTGGAGCTACACGCACGTGCCGGCCGGGTCGACGGTCGACGTTGGGGAACGGGTGATCGCCCAGATCGAGCGCTTCGCGCCGGACTTCAGGGACCGCATCAGGGCCGTGCGGGTCACGACCGCCGCGGAGCTGGCGAGCTACAACCGCAACTCCCACGGCGGCGATTTCAGCGCTGGCCGGGTGTCCCTCGGACAGCTGCTCGCGCGCCCGGTGCCCTCGCCCGAGCCCTGGCGCACCCCGGTGCCTGGCGTCTACCTGTGCTCGTCCTCGACGTCGCCAGGGCCGGGCGTGCACGGGCTGTCGGGATGGTACGCCGCGCAGGCGGCGCTACGCCGCGAGTACGGGCTCCCGGCGCCGTCGCTCGGGGTGGGCGGGGCCTGAGCGGCCTCCGCGGATCCCCGGGGTGGGGGATCGGCGCTGCAGCTCGGGCTCGATCCGGATCCCGCGTGTGCCGCAACGTTCCCGGCGTGCGCCGCCCCGGCCGCTGTGTCCAGACTGCTGAGGATCGCGTAGGCGGTGTCTGCGAGCTGGGCCACCCCATCGCCCGGCAGCGTCGTGAGGCCGGGCAGGATGAGCTCGCGCACCGCCGCCGCGTAGGCGTCGCTGGATCGCGCGAGCGTGGCCGCGCCCGCCTCGGTGAGGACCGCGTTGGTGGCGCGCCCGTCGAGCTCGCACGCCGCGCGTTCGATGAGCCCGCGGCGCTCAAGCGCTGACGCGACGCGGGAGAGGCGAGGTCGCGTGGCGTTGGTGCGCTCCGCGATCTCGCTGAGGCGTGCGCGCTGCCGCGGGCTCGCCGCGAGGGTCTCGAGCACGGTGTGCTCGAAGGAGGTGACGCCGGCTGGCGCGAGGCGCTGGTCGAGCGCGGTGGGGAGGAGCTCCAGCAGCGCGTGGAGGCGTGCGATAGCCACGCGTTCGGGGTGCGTGAGCGGAGCGTGCATGCCGCAATTCTTGCACATTGGTTGCATCTACAACTAAAGTGGGCGTACTATTTAGTTAAAGCTACAACTAATGCCCGGAGGGCAGAATGGAGCGCCGGATCATGGCGAACTACACGATTTTCGGAAACGGGAACATGGCGCAGGCGATCGGCGGCGTGCTGGCCGCTGGCGGAGCATCGGTGGAGTACATCGGCCACGCCGATAGCGCTCGTGCCACCGTCGCCGGCGACACCGTGATCCTCGCGGTGCCCTACCCGGCGGTGGCCGAGATCCTGGCGGCGGTCGCCGATCAGCTCGTCGGGAAGACCGTCGTGGACATCACGAACCCGCTGAACTTCGAGACCTTCGACGCGCTCGTGGTGCCGGCCGGCAGCTCCGCGGCCGCGGAGATCCAGCGCGCGCTGCCGCAGTCGCACGTGCTGAAGGCGTTCAACACGAACTTCGCCGCGACCCTCGCGGGTGGCGCGATCGCCGGGATCCCGACGACCGTGCTCATCGCGGGTGAGTCGGGCGACGCGAAGGCGGCGCTCGCCGCCGACATTGTCGCGGGCGGCCTGCAGGCCATCGACGCCGGCTCGCTCGGCCGCGCGCACGAGCTGGAGGCCGTCGGCTTCCTGCAGCTCACCCTCGCCGTGTCCGAGCGGATCTCCTGGACCGGCGGCTTCGCCGTCGCGCAGTAGGCAGCCATGAGCAGCGAACAGACCCCGCGCGCGGTGGACGACCGCGTCCTCTCCGCCGACCTCGCCATGGATGCGGTGACCCTCCGCGTCGGCGACCTCGAACAGATGAGCAGCTACTACGAGCAGGCGCTCGCCCTCGTGCCGCTCGCCGAGCGGGCGGACCGCCGCGAGGTGCACCGTGTGCTTGGGCGAGGTGAGGTGCCGATGGTGCGGCTGATCCACACGCCCGACCTCCCCGCGGCGAGCCCGCGCGAGGCCGGCCTCTTCCACACCGCGTTCCTCTTCGCGGACGCCGCGAGTCTCGCCGCCACCGTGTACCGCACCGCGCAGGATCAGCGCAGCCGCTTCGCGGGATCTGCCGACCACCTGGTGAGCGAGGCGTTCTACTTCACCGACCCCGAGGGCAACGGCATCGAGCTCTACGTCGACCGGCCGCGCGACACGTGGCGGATGGCCGACGGGCAGATCCAGATGGACACCCTCGCCCTCGATCCGAACCGATACCTCGCCGAGCATCTCGACGAGGGCGTGCTCGGCGCGGTCGAGCGGCAGTCGGGCGGGGTGGGGCACGTGCACCTGCAGGTGGGCGATGTGGCGCGCGCACGCGAGTTCTACATCGACGCGCTGGGGTTTGAGGTCACCGCGAGCGCGCACCCGGGTGCGCTCTTCGCCTCGGCCGGCGGCTACCACCACCACGTCGCCATGAACACCTGGAACAGTCGAGGGGCCGGCCCGCGCGCGGCGGCGCTGGGGCTCGGCGACGTGGCGATCACGCTCCCCGGCCGCGAGGACCTCGACGCGGTGGCCGCGCGCTTGCGAGCGCGCGGCATCCCCTTCGCGGACACCGGCGTGACGATCGAGGCGGCCGACCCGTGGGGCACCCCGGTGACGCTCGCCCTCCCGGGCGCTGGTGCGGAGGAACTGCTCGCGCGCTAGGTGGTGCGAGGGCTGGGTGGTTGGTTGACGGGCTGGCTGGCTGGCTGGCTGGCTGCGCGGCCCTTTCTCCAACAAAGTGAGGGTTGGGTCCGGAATGGGCGCCCGGGAGCGGATCAAACTGGCAGCAATCCGGTCCCGCGGGGTGCGCTGCGCGCACCCCGCGCCTGGCGGTCTGGCCTGGGTGGGGTGGCCGGTCTGCCGGCTGGCGACCGGGCGAGGCGGTCCTTTCTGCAACAAGGTGAGGGTTGGGTCCGGAATGGGAGCCCGGGAGTGGATCAAACTGGCAGCAATCCGGGCCAGAGAGGTCCGGGGAGGTATGGGGCCGGGCCGCCGGCCCGGCCCCTGGCCCCGGCGCCCGCCCTCCCGGCCGGCCGGCCGCGCCACCCCATCGCCAGCCGCAATCCTGCGCTCGGCCGCGCGAAGTGATGGAATGGGGGCATGACCATCTCCGCACCGCGCATGACCGAGCAGGAGTCGCACGCCTGGCTGGGGCTCGTCACGGTGACCCAGCTGCTGCCGAACGTGCTCGACGCGCAGCTCGCGCGCGACGCGCAGCTGACCCACTTCGAGTTCACCGTGCTGTCCTCGCTCTATGTTGCGCCGGAGTCGACGCTGCAGATGTCGCACCTCGCGCGCGAGACCGCGGCCACCCTGCCGCGGCTCTCGCACGTCTGCACGCGTATGGCGAAGCGCGGGCTGCTCGAACGCGTGCCCTGCCCCGACGATCGGCGCGCGACGAACGCCCGGCTCACCTCGCTCGGGCGGCGCACGTTTATCCGCGCCATCCCGCAGCACATCGAATTGGTGCGTGAGCTCGTGATCGACGCGCTCACCGCCGACGAACTCGAGGCGCTCGGCGCGATCTCGGCGAAGATCAACGCGCGGCTCGCGGAGCATCAGGGCTAGGGCACCAGCTCCCCGGCATCGCCGCCAGCCCCCCGCCACCCACCCTCACCAACCCCCAACACTGGGAGCGCGTCCAGGCTTCGGACACGAAACTCCCAGCCGCGTGGGAAAAGCTTGTCGCGACAATAAAAATGCGATTGCGGGGATACTGTGGCGGCACCCACCGGACGGACAACGAACAAAGAGCAGCGCGCCGAGCGGCGCGCGGAGAAGGTGCAGCAGTACCAGCGCGAGCAGGCGGCGAAGGCGCGCAGGCGCAGGGTTGGGATCATCAGCGGCGCGGTCGGCGGTGCGGCGGTGATCGCGCTGCTCGTGACGTTCATCGCGACCGCCTCCGAGCCGCGGCAGCGCCCGCAGGACATCGCGATCGAGGGGCTGCAGGAGTTCCCGAACCTGCCGGCCACGCACGTCGGCCCCGACCCCGTCGACTACGCGGCCGAGTACGACATGAATCCGCCGGCCGGCGGCGACCACTTCCCGGCGTGGCTGAACTGCGGCGTCTACTCGGTGCCCCAGCCGAACGAGAACGCCGTGCACTCCCTTGAGCACGGTGCCGTGTGGGTGACCTACAACCCGGATACCGCCTCCGAGGAGGATCTCGCCGAGCTGCGCCGCAGCATCCCCGAGCTCTACACGATCATCTCGCCGTACCCCGAGCTGCCTGCGCCCTTCGTTGCTTCGGTCTGGGGTGCGCAGATCGAGTTCGACGAGCCGAGCGATCCACGCCTCGGCCAGTTCGTCGACCGCTACTGGAAGTCGGCTGATGCGCCCGAGCCAGGCGCGTCGTGCTCCGGCGCCGTCGAGGGCATCGGCCGAGTCGCCTCGTGAGCGACGTGCGGAGCCGGCGCGGGATCGGCTTCACCGTCTTCGTCGGTACGATGCTCGCACTCGTGCTCGTGGCGGCCTCGCTCATGATCGGGCGGGTCACCGCGAGCGCCGAGGTCGTGCCGTCGACGCGTAGCGCCGAGGCCGGCTTCGCCCGCGACATGCAGACGCACCACGATCAGGCGGTAGAGATGTCGATCATCGTGCGGGATCGCACCGATGACGCCGACGTCCGCCTGCTCGCCTACGACATCCTCACGTCGCAGGCCAGGCAGTCGGGGCAGATGTACGGCTGGCTCGCCGTGTGGGGGCTGCCGCAGGCCGCGCCAGAACCGGCGATGACCTGGATGCACCGGCCGATCCCCGGCGACGGCGGCGCTGGCGCGCACGCCGGCCACGCGGGGGGAGGCGAGCCCGACGTCGATCCCGCGCTCGTCCCCGACACTATGCCGGGGCTGGCCACGCGCGAGCAGCTCGATGAGCTTGCGACGCTCTCGGGGCGCGCCGCCGAGCGCCG
This sequence comes from Leucobacter chromiireducens, assembly GCF_003917135.1. GTDB lineage: Bacteria > Actinomycetota > Actinomycetes > Actinomycetales > Microbacteriaceae > Leucobacter > Leucobacter chromiireducens_A. The sequence continues at coordinate 3,465 of NZ_RPDI01000040.1, read as the reverse complement.
CTACCTCGAGCTCATGATCGCGCACCACGAGGGCGGCGCGGAGATGGCCGAGGCGGTCGTCGCCCGCAGCTCCATGCCCGTGGTGACCGACCTCGCGAACAGTATGATCGCCGCGCAGCGCAGCGAGATCCAGCTCATGCAGGATCTGCTCGCCGCACGCCCGGCCTGACCACACCCCAACAGAAAGCGCACGAACCGTGAACTCAGCTCCATCCTCCTCCCGCCGCCCGGCGCGCATGCGCGCGGCCATCATCGGCGGGGCGATCATCGTCGCGCTCGCCCTGGGGGCGATCTGGTGGTTCGCCGCCCGCGGCGGCTCGAGCGAGGCCGGTGCGAGCGCCCCGGCCGGCGAGGTGCGCGGGCCGGACGGCGCCCCGCGCGAGCGCGCCGATGGGCTCCCCGCGGAGACCCACATGTCGGTCAACGAGCTGAACGTGCGCGACCTGCCAGCGGTGCGCGGCTTCTACGAGGACGCCGTCGGCATGGCCGTGCTGGAGGAGGCCGACGGCGAGGTGCTCCTCGGGCTCGGGGGAGAGCCGCTGATCCGGCTGCGCGAGTCCGCTGAGCCGCTGCCGCAGCCGGAGGAGGCCGGGCTGTACCACACGGCGATTCTCTTCCCCGACGAGGCCACGCTCGCGAACACGCTGCTGCGCGTCGCGCAGCGGGCACCGGAGAGCTACCAGGGTGCCGCCGACCACGCGGTGAGCCGCGCCTTCTACTTCGGCGACCCGGAGATGAACGGCGTCGAGCTGTACGTCGACCGGCCGGCGTCCGAGTGGGTGTGGCGGGACGGCAAGGTGGTGATGGGCAGCGAGATGCTGGATCCCAATCAGTTCATCGACGAGTACGGAGACGGCGAGGCGAGCGGCACCGCGACGGTGGGGCACGTGCACCTGAAGGTGGGGGACCTGGCCGCCGCGCGCGCGTTCTACGCCGACACGCTGGGCTTCGACGTCGTGTCCGAGACCGACGGTGCGCTGTTCTACTCGGCGGGCGGGTACCACCACCACCTCGCGACGAACACCTGGCAGAGCGCCGGGGCCGGGGCGCGCAGCACGGAGGTGGGGCTCGGGGCCGTGACGGTCGCGCTGCCGGATTCGGCGAGCGTCGAAGCGGTGGCGGATCGCCTGGGCACCGCGGGCGTCGAGGTGACGCGCGTGGAGCGCGGGATCACCGCCGCCGACCCGTGGGGCAACCAGATCCGGCTCGTGGTTGCCCCGACGGGGCGCTGAGGCGTCCTAGTACGCCACGGTGAAGCGCTGGCGCGCGTGCGCTGGTCGCTCGATCTCGTCGACGAAGGCGTGCGCAAAGTCGGCGCCGGAGATGTTCGACTCCCCGGCCTCGTCGGTGAGCAGCACGTCGCCGCCCAGGCGGAATGTGCCGGTGTGCTCGCCGGGCGCCCACGCGCCGAAGCTCGCGGCCGGGCTGACCATGAACCAGTCGAGCGCGGCGTCGGACGCGCGGAGGTCCGCGAGCACGTCACCCATCGTCTCGGCCTCGGCCGTGAAGGCCTCGGGGAAGTCGGGGCCGGAGGAGACGGTGGGGCCGCCCTCGGCGACGAGCAGCGAGCCTGCGCCGCCCACCACGCCGAGGCGAGCGCCCTGATCCTGCACTGCTGTTGCCAGCTCGCGCATGACCTCACGGAGCGTGCCATCGAGCGCGCCGCGCGGGGAGAGCGCGCCGACCACGATCTCGGCGCCGTCGATCGCGCCGCGGAGGGCGGCGGGGTCGAGCGCGTCGGCGGTGGCGTACGTGACGCCGGCGATGGGCTCGGCGGGCAGCGAGCGGGAGACCGCCGTGACCTCGTGGCCGCGGGCGGCCGCCTCGCGCGCGATGTTCGTGCCTGCGTAGCCGGTGCCGCCGATCACGGTAATGCGTGCCATCAGATGAGTTCCTCTCGGTATCGGGGCTTCCCTTCGAAGCCGCCAATACTTACGATAGGAGAGTAGCTTTATTCTGGAAAGTAGGCACTTTGCGGTAACTAGGGTTCCGCGCGGTGCCGGAGAGAGTGCGACGCATGCCTGATCAGCAGTGGGATCCGTACGAGCGCGATTGTCCGACGCGGCAGCTGCTCGACCGCATCGGCGACCGCTGGACGGTGCTCATCATCGGCGCGCTCGCCGACGGGCCGCTCCGCTTCGGTGAGCTCGCGCGTCGGGTCGACGGGGTCTCGCAGAAAATGCTCACGCAGACGCTCCGCGCACTCGAGCGCGATGGGCTCGTGACGCGCACCCTCTTCCCACAGGTGCCGCCGCGCGTGGAGTATGAGCTCACCGACGCGGGGCGGACGCTCCGCGGGCCGCTCGGCGCCCTCGATGACTGGGCGCGCGAGCACATGGGCGGGGTGCTCGCCGCGCGCGACGCGTACGACCTCGCCGTGGCGCCGGGCTAACGCAGCTCGGCGAGGCGCAGCTGCAGCCAGAGCGCGAGCGTGCGATCGGGATCGTCGAGATCGATGTCCAGCCGGCTCACCACCTGCCGCATGCGGTACCGCACGGTCTGCTCGTGCACGTTGAGCCGCTCGGCGACGCGCGGCGCGCTGCCGCGCTCCTCCAGCCACGCGAGTAGCGTCGCCCGCGTCTCGCGCTCGTCGGGCGCGAACAGCTGCTCGGCCTCGGGGAGCCGCAGGTCCGATCCCTGCAGCGCATCGGCGCACCGGCGCAGGATCAGCTGCGGATGCACGTCGTCCGGCGTGGCGATCGCGAGGCCGAGCGAGCGCGCGCACTCCGCCACCCGCATGGCGCACTCGGCGTCGCCCGCCAGCGTGGCGCTCGAGCGCCGCGGGAAGCTCAGCCCGCAGTGCCCTTGGCTGCCGATCAGGCGCGTCACCTCCGGCAGGAGCCGTTCGAGGGAGCGCACCACCGGCTCGGTCGTGCTGCTCGGCAGGAGCGCAACGACCGCGCCGTCCATCACCGCGCACACGCTGCCGGGGAAGTACACGGACAGGTGGCGCGACGCCGCGGTGCGGACCTCGGAGAGATCGCCCTCCGGCACCGCGCCGCAGTCGATCGCGAGCACGAGGTAGCTCTGTTCCGGGCGGATGCCGAGCACGGTCGTGTCGTTCTCGTGCGGGGTGCCGGTGAGCAGGCGCCGCAGCGCGGTCTCGCGCGAGCGCTCGTCGCCGTGATCGAAGCGCCACGCGTCGACGATGTATCCCGCGGCGAGCTCGGCCGAGCTGCGCAGCACCTCCGCCTTCTCGGGGGAGAGCGGGGTGTCGAGGTCGTCGCCGAGCGGGTCGATCACCCAGATCGAGCCGAGCGGGATGTTCCCTGCGCGCAGCGGCAGGGCCGCGCGCGGCGCGAACCCGTTCTCGGTGGGGAAGCGCGAGATCCCGTCGGCCGCGAACACCTGCCGGTAGCGCACCTCGTTGAGCGGCCCGTCCGGCGTTCGGCGGGTGAGGATCCCGTTGGCGCGCAGGCTGTCGATCGCCTGCCCGGGGAGCGCCGAGTAGGCGAGGATGTTGCG
>NZ_RPDI01000004.1 GCF_003917135.1 Leucobacter chromiireducens | reverse complement strand
CCGTGTTGTTCGCGTCCTCATCGGTCATGGCTTTCGCCTCGTCGAGGCCTGGGCCGGCATAGTCGGCGCCGATCAGTACGACCAGGTCCGCGTTGTACGACTCGTAGTCCTCGGTCGTGTACGTCGACAGTCCACCGAGCTTCGCGGCGAGGCCGGCCGCTGCGGACGCCTGCGCCGGATCGGAGTAGAACACGGCGGAGATCTTCACGTCGGAGGCGCTCGCGCTCCCGGAGAAGATGATGGTGCCCCACTTGCTCTCCGTGATGATGCCGTCGAGCGCCGCGGCGAGGTTCTGCGTCTCGGTGCCGTTGAGCACCGCAACGGTGGCGTCCGGGTTGAGCGTTGCGTCGGGCGTCTGGGTGGCCGTCCCTCCGCCGAGCGGGCGGCCGGTGATCGGCAGCTTGCCAGCATCGCCGATGCTGTGCACCGCGAAGATCCCGGCCGTGGTGAGCAGCGCAAAGCCGAGCAGCCCCGCGATCAGGTACTGCCACGTGTACCGCGGCCGAGCGGTGACGCGGTGCGCTCCGACGCGACCACTGGGACGGATCCGGTCAAACCGGTCCTCCGGGTAGTCCTGGCGGGCCCCACGGTGCTCGCTGGCACCTTCGGTCCGTTTCGCCACGTGCGTCCCCTCGTCCTTCACTCACGACTGTGTCGCCTGTCGCGCTCGCTGCGCGTCTGCCCTAGAGTACCCTGCGGCAGCTGCCAGAACGGTGAACCGGCATGGATCCCGCGCTGCGTGCCGCTACTGCAGCGAGTCCGGCGCGTAGAGCGCGCGCGCGAGCCCGTCGATCACGTCGGGGATGCGCGTGCCCCCGGCGAACAGCAGCGTGTCATCGACATCGATGATGCGGCGGTTCTTGCCCGCGGTCGTGAGCGCGATGCTGGGCTGCGCTTCCAGCAGCCCGTCCACCCCGCCGGCGCTCGTGAGCCCAGCGGTCATCACGAGAATCACATCGGGATCGATCGCGATCAGCGCCTCGTCGGTCATGGGCTTCTCGCCCTCCCACCCGATCTCCTCCGCAACATCGACGGCGCCGACCGAGCGGATCAGGCTATCCACCCCGCTCCCCTCGCCGAAGAGGTAGTAGATGCCCGAGGTGCCGCGCACGTACAGGAAGGCGACGCGCGGCAGCTTCTCCGGGTCGGCCGGCAGGAGCGTCGCGACCTCGGCCTCCTTCGCGGCGATCGCGTCCTGGAGCGTCGCGATGAGCGGGGGTGCCGCCGCGCTGACGCCGAGCGCGTCAGCGACCTGCTGCGCGGTGACGTAGGTGGTCTTCGCGTCGACGGCGCGGTCAACGGTGACGACCGGGATCCCGGCGTCGCGCATCTGGAGCACCACGTCGGTGGGGCCGATGCTGCCGTCAGTGATGATGAGGGTAGGGCTCAGGGAGAGCACCCCCTCGGCGTCAATCGAGTGGCCGTCCTTCGTGACGATCGGGATATCCTCCGCACCGGGGAAGTTCGTCGAGACGTCGCGGCCGACAAGGTGATCGGAGAGGCCGTACGCGTGCACGAGCTCGCCGAGCGAGCCGCTGAGCGAGAGCGCCAGGACGCGCGAGGTGTCCGCGACCGTCACCTCCGTGTCACCCGAGCGGTCGTGGGAGGTCACGGTGACCGGGAGTTCCGGCTGCGGCGGATTCTCGATCGGGGCGATCGATGGCCCGCCGATCTCAGCGGTGGTCGGCCCCTCGACCTCGCTCGGATCCGCCACGGGGGTCAGCTCGGTGAGCGGGGGAAGCTCAACGGTCTCGGCGGCGTGCAGATCCGAGCCGCCGCCGGTCTGGCAGCCGCTCAGCCCAACGCCCAGCAGCGCGACCGCCGCAATGGTGAGAACGCGTCGGGTACGAGCGCCACGGTTCGTGTGCATGGAGTCCCCTCGAAGTCAGGATTCAACGCCCGGTCGGGGTATCAACCATTTCTGAGCGCGCAGACCGATCCCGAGCATTACCGCGGGTTAGCCTATCCCAAGAAAGATATGATGAACATGTGAGGTTGCCGCGGTTTCGTGGCGCCCGGGAGCGCGTGCGTCCCCGGTGCCTCCTCCCAGATCTCAGACGAAAGCTGCCCCTCGCACGCATGACTCCCCTCAGTAGAACACCTGCTTCGCGCCATGCCGCGAAGTCGACGATTCTGTTCTCCGTACTCGCGGTTGCGCTGATCGCGTCCCTGCTCGTGTCCGCGGGTACCGGGCAGCTGGAGGTGCCGCCGCAGGAGGTGCTCGGCTCCCTGCTCCATCGGATCGGGATCGATTGGCTCCCGCTGCCCGCGCACCCGGCAGGCGACCAGACGCTGTGGGCCATCCGCTTCCCGCGCGTCTCGATGGCCGCGCTCGTCGGTGCCGGCCTCGCGGTCTCCGGTCTCCTCATGCAGGCGATCTTCGGCAACCCCCTCGCTGAGCCCGGCGTCATCGGCATTTCCTCGGGCGCCGCGGTGGGTGCCGGCATCGCGATCGTGTTCGGCCTGACGCTGTTCGGCGAGTGGACCACGGCGGTGCTCGCGTTCGTGTTCGGCCTCGGCGCCACCCTCATTGTGTACGGGATGAGCCGCGCGGAGGGGAAGACCGAGGTGGTCACACTCGTGCTCACCGGCATCGCGGTGAACGCGGTGGGTGGGGCGGGGATCGCGCTCCTCACCTTCCTCGGCGACACGCAGTCGCGCGAGCAGATCGTGTTCTGGCAGCTCGGCAGCCTCGCGGGCAGCCGCTGGTCGCAGGTGCTCGTCATCGCCCCGATCATCGCGGTCGGGCTGCTCGCCGCGTACATCGCCGCGCACAAGCTCGACCTCCTCGCGCTCGGCGAGCGCAACGCGCGCCACCTCGGCGTCAACGTCGAGGCGCTGCGCATCACCATGATCTTCGTGGTCGCGCTGCTCGTTGGGGCCTCAGTCGCGTTCGCCGGCATCATTTCGTTCGTCGGCCTCGTGATCCCGCACCTCATGCGCATGGTGCTCGGGCCGGCGCACCTTCCCCTCGTCACCGCGAGCGCGCTCGGCGGCGCGCTGCTGCTCACGCTCGCGGACCTCGCGGCGCGCACGCTCGTGCCGATGGCTGACATGCCGATCGGGATGCTCACCGCGCTCGTTGGCGGCCCGTTCTTCTTCTGGCTGCTGCGGCGAACGCGCAAGCGGAGCGGAGGCTGGGGATGAGCGCCCGTCACATCGCACTGCCCACGCGCGCTGCGGCCGGCGAGACCGTCTGCGCGGCGGAGTCCGTCGTGCTCACGCGCGGTGGCCGGAACCTCCTCGACGGCGTCTCGCTCGACGTCCGCGCCGGCGAGGTGCTCGCGCTGCTCGGACCCAACGGCGCGGGCAAGTCAACGCTGCTGAGTCTCCTCTCCGGCGACGTCGCGCCCGATCAGGGCACCGTCACCTTCGGCGGGCGCAAGATCTCCGAGTGGTCGCTGACCGATCTCTCGCGGCGACGCTCCGTGCTCCTGCAGGACAACCAGCTCCTCTTCCCGTTCACCGTGCACCAGGTGGTCGAGATGGGGCGGGCGCCGTGGCGCCGCACCTCGTTCGAGGAGGAGGACAACGAGGCGATCGCCGAGGCGATCTCGGCGGCGGATATCTCCCACCTCGGGAATCGGCGCGTGCCGTCCCTCTCCGGCGGCGAGCGGGCACGCACCGCGTTCGCGCGCGTGATGGCCGGCCGCACGGGCGTGCTAATGCTCGACGAGCCGACCGCCGCGCTCGATCTCGGCCACCAGGAGGCGGTGCTCGGCCTCGCGCGCGAGCGCGCCGCAGCCGGCGACGCGGTGCTCGTGGTGCTGCACGACCTCAACCTTGCCGCGGCCTACTCCGACCGCATCGCACTGCTGCGCGATGGCCGCATCGCCGCGTGCGACGTCCCGGATCGGGTGCTCACCGCCGAGATCGTCAGCGATGTGTACCGCACCCCCGTCGAGGTGATCCCGCACCCGGTGACGGGGCAGGGCATCGTGATGCCCAAGCGGTCGTAGCCCGTCACCGCGCGACACCCCGAACACAGCGGTGGCCCGGATCCTGATCAGGATCCGGGCCACCGCCGTCTCTGCGCGCGGGTTCCGCGCTACTCGCTCTGGGGCTCGTCGTCTCGCGCAGCGTCCGCGGCCTGCGTCTTGTTGCGGCCGGCAAGCAGCATGCCGCCGGTCACTCCGATGACGAGCAGCGCGACGCCGCCGATCGCGATGGGCACCCAGGGGATGCCAGGTGCCGCCGCCGGCGCCTCCTGCTCGGGCGTTGGCGTCCCGGGCTGCGCGGTGGTCTCCGGGGTGGTGGGCTCTGGCGTCGCCGCGACGCTCTCCCCCAGCTCACAGCCGCTCACCGCGGCGGTCAGGGTGATCGGGTCGAGGTCCTCGCCGGAGACGTAGCTGCCGTAGTCGCCGTTGAACGCCGCGGCGCCCTCGGCGGTGAGGCGCGGCACTGCCCCGGCGATCTCAAGCTCCCCGCCGCCCGCGGTCACCGCGTCGCTCAGGTCGATCTTCGCCGCGCGCACCTGCTCGCCGACGGCCTCGCCGCCCGCGTCAGCGGTGTCGGTCGAGCCGATCGTGAGGAGCAGGTAGGCGGTGTCGTCGCCGGCGAACTCGATCGCGGGATCGGCGAGGTCAAGCTTCATGGCTCCGCCGTGGCCGGTGAAGTGGATCGCGCCGGTGAACGAGAGGGTCCCCTCGTCCAGCTCGCTCCCCACGGATCCGGTGACCTTGTCCCAGATGAAGCTCGGGGTCTCGTACCGCATGTCCTCGGACACGGTCCACTCGCCGTTCGCGATCGAGCCGCTGACGTAGGACCGGAATCGCTCCTTCACGCCCCAGGTGAGCGTCGCCGAGTCCACGGTGCAGGCCGCGCCCACCGGCGCGGTCGCTGCGCTCGGAGCTGCGGTCGCTGCGGTCGGTGCCGCGAGCAGGCCGAGGCCGATCAGCCCGGCGCCGATCGCTGCGGTGGCACGACGGCAGATGCGGCTACCGTTCCGCGGAGAGGTGTGCACGTGGTACTCCTTGCAGTGATGAGTGGGCGCCCGGACGGGCACCCACTCATGATACGGACTCTAACTAGGCGTCGTTCCCGGAGGCGACGCTGGCCGCCGCTCGACGGCGCTGCGCGACGACGAGGCCGCCCATTGCACCGGCCACCACGAGGAGGGCCAGTGAGCCGGCCCACCAGAGCCACACGGGCGCGTCCTCCGCCGGGACCACCCCAGCGGCGACGGGCGCTGCCGGCTCGGCCTGGACGGTGATCTCCTCGGCGGACTCCTGCGTGCTCGGGGCCTTTGCCTTCTTCTCCGGCTTCACGACGGTGAAGACCGCACCGGCGTCCGTGCTGCCCTGCAGCGTGATCGTGTGCTCGCCGACGGGGAGATCCTTCGGGAGGGTACCGATCCAGCGCACCGTGCCGTTCGCGTCGGCGCCGGCTGCCTCGTCGAGCACCGTCGGCTCCGAGTAGAGCACCACGAGCACGTCGCGCTCGCTCGGTTCGAAGCCAGCTGCCTCGAACTCGATCTCGCCGCCCGGCACGAGCTTCTTCGCGTCGGTGAGGATCCGGATCCCGGTCGTGACCGGCGGCGCGTCGGCCGCGGTGCGCTTCGTGCTCTTCGCGTCGACCGTGGTCGATCCGAAGCTCGCGCCCGAGACCGCGCCAACCGTGAAGGAGACCGGGTCGGCGCCGAACGCGCCGCCGCCGCCACCACCGCCGCCGGAGATGCCGCCGGCGAGCGGCACACCACTCCAGGTCACCTCACCGTTCTGACCGACCGACTTGCTGCCGGCCGCCAGGTTCAGGCCGAAGCTGCGACCGCCAGCGCTCAGGGTGCCGCTCGTCGGGCCGGTGATCGTGATCACCGGGTTCGCGAACGACTCCGACATGAGCCCCTTGTGGCCCGTGAAGGTCACGACGCCCGAGTACTGCACGGTGCCCGTCTGGGTTTTCGCGTTCCAGGAGCTCGACGACTGCGGGAAGACGTAGCCGCCGGCCCCGCCACCCACACCGCTCGTGGAGATGCTGCCCTTCGCGATGCGCCCGGTGGTGTACGCGGCGAAGCCCGAGGACACGCCCCACGTCAGCGATCCGGCCTGCTGGCCGCCCGCGCTGGGAGCCACCGGCGCAACCGGGACGGTGGGCTTTGGCTTGGGCTTCACGACGGGCGTGACCGGCGGCTTCACGGGCTTCACGTTGGCTGCTGCGCCGATCGTGAAGCTCGCATCATCGAGCTTGTCGCTCGCCTGCAGGTAGCTCTCGAAGTACTCCGAGAGGCCCTCGGCGGTGAGCTTCACCGGCACCCCGGTGAACCGCACCGCGTCCCCCGCGAGGCTGCGCTTCGTGCCCTGCGTGAGGTCGAGCGTCGCGATGGTCATCAGCTTGCCCTTGTGCGGCGCGCGCAGCTCGGCCTTCGCGGCGCTCACAACGTGCAGCTCCGGGTTCGAGAGGTTGAGGTTCAGCACTCCGCCGTGACCCGAGAAGTTGACGTTGCCGGCAAACTTCACCGATCCGGTCTGCGTCTTGGAATCCCAGCTGCCGCCAGGAGTCTGCGGGAACTTGTAGACGGAGCTTCCCGATGCGGGGCTCGTCACCGTGATCTTGCCGCCCGCGATCGGGCCGGTGACGTACTCGCGGAACTGCTTCCGCACCCCCCACTCGAAGCTGCCAGGCAGGGTCTCGACCTTGGGCGGGAACACCGCATCCCACTGCGCTTTGGTGACGTCGAAGGGCAGAACGAGGATGTTCGCCGTCTTGCTCGGGGCCACACCCGCCTGCCACACGAGCACGTCGTACTGCTTGGTGCGATCGAGCTGCGCGGCCTTCACGCTCAGCGTCTGGTTCAGAGTGCCACTCGGGAGCTTCGCCACGGTGACCTGCCCGAGCACGCCATCCGGCGCAACGGTGTTGGCCGTGCCCCGCTCGATCACGCCCAGCTGCACGCCGGCGGGGAAGCTCTGCTGCTCGATGCCGCGGATGGCCGCCGTGATCGAGAGCCCGGCGCTCGTTGCGGCTGTGAGGCTCGCCTTCCCCGCGGGCTGCGCGGGTGCGCCCTTCATTGCGTCCCACTGTGCTTCGGTGATCTGAACGTCACCGCGCCCCAGGATGCGCTCGGGTGTTGCGTCGCCGTGTGCACGCCACACCAGGATCTCGTAGGACTTCTCGCGGTCGAGCTTGTCGACGTCGGCCTCGAGTGCGACCGTCGCTGCACCAGCCGTGAGCCCTTCGGACGGCAGGAAGCCGACGGCGATTCCCATGCTCGTCAGCCCGAGCTCTGCTTCCTTCCCTTCCTCGATCAGGGCGTAGTAGATCCCCTGGTCGACGGGCTGCAGTTTGATGCGAGACACCGCAATGCTCAGCGTGAGCTGCTCATCGGTTGCGGAAGACACGGTCGGTTCGACGTACGCACGCTGCGCATCATCACCGAAGATCGCCTTCCAGTGATCCGCAGTGACCGCGAGCGGGACTCGGACGAACGTGCTGGCCTCGGTGGCCGGGCCGTGCGCCTTCCACAGGAGCAGCTCGTAGTCCTTCTCGCGCTGCAGCTGCGCCGCTGGCGCGAGCAACTGCTCAGTGAACGCGCCGTCGACAATCTTCTCGGCAGACACGTAGCTCGCCACAGCGACTCCTGGCGACTTCGCCGACGCGACGTCGGCTCCTGCCTCCACGATCGCGGCGTAGACGCCCTGCGGCGCGAGCTGCGCGGAGAAGCCCGTGCCACTGACGTCGACGGTGAGGCCAGCCTTCGCTGCCGCGATGCCGGTCACTCGAGCGTCAGCACCACTGCGGTGTCCCTGATAGTTCAGCGGGACCGCAAGCTCGTGCTCGGCGTTCGACGAGCCAACACCACCCGCGTAGGTGTAGATCCCGTACGCGCCGCCAGGCACCGTCTCCGTAGGTGCCTTGACGGTGAAGGTCCAGGAGAAGTCGCCCTCCGCGGAGAGCGGTGACCACTGTTCGCGGATCGTCTCGCGGAACGCCTCTGGCACTGCGTTGAGCGTGTCCTCGGCGAGCAGCCACGCGCGATTGGACTTGTCCATCTTGCGAGCGGAGCTCGGCGCACCCTTCGACGGCTGCCAGTTCTCGGCGAAGTTTCCGAAGACCGCGAACGTTCCCTGCGGCAGGGTGTTCGGGATCGGGACACCCATCCCGTTGGGGAAGACGTTCGCGTAGGGGTCGAAACCAGTTCCGGAGACGGTCAGCTTGTCTCCCTCGTAGACCTTCGTGTCCGCCGTCACCGGCGTCCCATCAGCAAACGACACCGACACCTTCGGCTCAAACACCGGCCGCTCAGCATCCACAAAATTCAGCGGGAACGCCAACTCCTGCGCAGCGTTATTCACCCCACCAGCACCGTACGTGTAAATACCGTACTTGCCGCCCTCGATCGCCGCCGGCACCTTCGCCAACTTCATCTCAAACGAGAACTCACCCGACTCAGCAAGCTCAGCCCACTGACCACGAATCATCCCCTGATACTGCGCCGGAACCTGATCCAACACCGACTCAGCAAGCAACCACCGCTGCTCACCACCGCTTCGCGAACCCGCCGGATACTCCCCCGACGGCTGCCACTGCTCAGCAAAGCTACCGAACACCACATAGTTACCCTGCGGCAACGTCGCCGGGATCGGCACCCCACGCCCACCAACATTCGACGCAGGATCAAAACCCGAACCCGAAATCCGCAGCGTATCGCCCTTGTACACCTTCGTGTCCGCCGTCACCGGGGACCCATCAGCAAACGTCACCGACAACTTCGGCTCAAACGAAGGCTTCGGATCCACAACCGCGCCGGGCGTCGAGAACGTCGCGGCGTCAGCCGGCTTTCCCGCGTACCGGGAGATGCCTGCCGGGGAGATCGGGGAAGCAAAGGTCAACGCAACGTCGCGCATGGTGAGCGTGCCGTCGACCGTCTCACCCTGCACCGGGGCGGCAGACACCGCAAGCAGGATCCGCTCCACTTGCGCTGCGCCGCTCGTGTCCTCCGTGCTCGTCTCCGCGGTGAGCTTCGCCACACCGTCCGCCGCGATCTCGACTCGGGGGTTCTGGAGCGCGATGCTAAAGCCGTGCGCCGTGCTGTCCCAGCGCACGCCACCGGTGTAGGCGATGACTCCGGTCCCCGCCTTCGGGTCGAAGGTCGACGCACTCGACTCCGGGAAGTTCGTCGTCCCGTCAGCGTTCAGGGTCGCGCCGCCGTACGGCGTCTGCGTTCCCTGCGCCCAGGTGGTCAGATAGCTCCGCCAGGACGCCAGGAAGCCCCAGGTGAGCGAACCACCGTCTGCACGGGTCGGCTCGAGCGCCCCGGGCAGATCGGCCGCAGCGGCCACCCGCTGCTCGTCACTCTCGGTGCGCTCAGCCGGGTCCGCGGGCGTCTGCGTCTCTGCCGCGGGAGCGGTGGGAGCGTCACTTTCAGCCGCTGGTGCGTCCGCGTGCTCCGTCTGCTCAGAGGGTGCGTGCTCACTCGCGACAGGAGCTTCGCTCCCTTCACCCGTGGCCCCAGCGCCATCGGCGGGCGACGCGGGAGCCTGCGGGGACTCCGAAGTGCCCGCGGGCTGCTGCTCGGCGACCGGTGCGGCCGCAACCTCGCTCGGCACCGCCTCAGTCGGCTCAGCGCTTGCCGCGCTCGTGCCGAGGAATGCTGCCCCCGCGACGAGCGCGGTGACCAGAGTCGCGGACAGGACCCCACGGGCCCTTCGACGTGCAAACATGCGTTGCGTGCTCCTTGTTGTGACACCAAGATTGGGCCCGAGCAAGCGAGGAATCACCCACATCGGATCGAACTGAGGTACGCCTTACCTCAAGTGCGCCTATTAGTCTGACGAATATCATCGGATGATGCAAGTCGGGACAAGCTGGAGCACCCTCGCATCACCCGTTTGGATGATTCTGCTGCGGATCGGGTCGCCCCCGCCCCGCCCGCCCGGGCGCCTGGCCCCCAGGTCACACACCTGAATGCACACTCGGCGGGGCGACGTACACTGATCCTGACCCCGATTGGAGATCCGTCATGAGCAGCAAACCGATCGATTCCGCAGCGTACCCCGTGTCACTGAGCGATAGCGAGTGGCGGGAGAAACTCACCGCTGATGAGTACACGATTCTGCGCCAGGCCGGGACCGAGCGCGCCGGCACCGGCGAACTGCTCGATGAGGAGCGCGATGGCCTGTACCGGTGCCGCGGCTGCGGCAACGAACTGTTCGTCGCCGGCACCAAGTTCGATTCCGGCTGCGGCTGGCCCAGCTTCTACGAGAGCGTGCGCCCGGGCGCGGTTGAACTGCTCGAGGACCACAGCCTCGGTATGACCCGCACCGAGGTGCGCTGCGCCGAGTGCGGCTCGCACCTCGGCCACGTCTTCCCCGACGGCTTCGGCACCCCGACCGGTGACCGGTACTGCATGAACTCGCTTGCGCTCTCCTTTGAGCCCGGCGCTCGCCCCGAGCACGACGCGTGAGCGATCCCGCGCCGGCTCGCGCCGCGTTCGCGGCACGCCGCTCGCACTCAAAGGTCACCGATGATGCGCCGGACGCCGCGGAGCTCGCCGAACTCGTCGCTGCCATGAATAGCGTCGCCGACCACTCGGGCCTCCGCCCGTGGCGGCTGATCGAGCTGCGCGGCGACGCGCGACTCCTGTTGGGCGACGCGATGGGCGACGCCGCCGGGGGCAAGCACGAGAAGTACCGCGCGAAGGCGACGCGCGCGCCGCTGGTCCTCGCGGTCGTCGTCGCACCCCGGCCGAGCAAGAAGGTTCCAGTCTGGGAACAGGAGGTAGTGGCGAGCGGCGTGGCGCACGGCCTGGGGCTCCTGCTGCACGAGGCCGGCTGGGGAACGTTCTGGCGCACCGGGGAACTGACGCGCACCCCCGAGGTGCATGCGGCGCACGGCCTCAGCGCTGAGGAGTACCTCCTCGGCTGGCTCTACATCGGTGGGATCCCGCACCGCGGCGGCACGGCGAAGGCACCGAAGCCGCGAAAAGCGCTCGAGCTGTCCCGGCACCTCAGCGCGCTGTAGCTGAGCGTCCCCGCCAGGGCAGCGCGGCGACAACGACCGCGAGCAGTGCGACGGCGGTGCCGGCGATCATTCCCTGCGTCAGTCCACTGGTGAGCGGTGCGCCGAGCTCGAACGCGACGGCCGCGATCAGCTGTCCGGCGACGTTCGACATACTGAGCAGCAGTACCCCCGCCGTGCGCACGAGCATCGCCGCGACCGCGATGAAGATCGTGCCGACGAATCCCCCGATGTAGAAGTAGGGCTCGCTCGGCCAGTCTGTCGGCCACCCCGAGACGGCAACTGACACGATCGCCGCTGCACCGAGCAATGCGGTGCCCACCACGAAGTTGATGAACGTCGAGGTGACCGCGCTCTGCGAGGCTGCCCGAACGAGCCCGTTGACCATCGACTGCGCGGCCATGCCCGCGCCGACGAACACCGGAACGAGGATCAGCCAGAGCGGCCCGTGGTCTTCCTGGTTGCCACCAACGCCCACGGAGAGGGCGACGGCGATCACCGCGAGGACGGTACCGGCGATCCGGGTCGGCGTCGGGTCGATCCGACCCCCTGGACCGAGGCCCACACGGTCCATGACAAGGCCACCGAGCACCTGACCGGCAACGATGCCAACGGTGAAGAGGGTGAGGCCCATCAGCGGGGTGATGAGCCCCTGGCTCAGCACGAACAGCGCCCCGCCGGCGCCACCCAGGAGCGCCCAGCCGGGGAGGCGAGACTCGCGCAGCTCGCCGCGCAGCCGCGCGAACCCCGCGCGCCCGCGCCGGGAGACGAGGAGCGCCACGCACATGATGAGCAGGCCGATGCCGAAGGAGACCGCTGCGGTCACGTAGCCGTTGCCGAGCCGCTGGCTCAATCCGCCGTTGATGCGGGACTGGAGCGCGACGAGAACGCCGGCGAGACCGGAGCCGAGGAGGGCGGCCCATACGGGAAATGAGCGGGTGCGAATCACTCGCTCCACCTTACTCCGATGTTGCGACGCGCGATCTTGTGACCTCACGCCACGACACGTGGAGCCGCCTATCGGACTCGAACCGATCACCTGCGCTTTACAAGGGCGCTGCTCTACCAGATGAGCTAAGGCGGCACTGCGGGGCGGCTCCGAAGAACCGCCCCAGAGCATACTACTCGGACTTCTCGGCGTCCGCGTCCTGCGTCTGCTCGAACTCAGCCTTCACCTTCAGCAGGTAGGACTCGAGGTCGCCGTCGCGCGCCTGGTTCCACTGCTGACCGTTCACGATGACAGTCGGGGTCGACACGAGGCGCTGCGGGCCGTCAGCCGGCTGCGGGGTCACACCGTCGGAGCTGAGCATCTGCGCACCCTTCGCGAGGCCGAGGATGCCGGTCTCGCTCGCGGTCTTGTAGTTGCCGGAGACGAAGCTTCCGAAGCGGACGTCCTTGACGCACTGACGCAGCTCGGTGGTGAGCTCGGCGCCGGCCGCCTCAGCCTGCTCGAGCAGCTGATCGTCGGTGAGGCCCGTGGTCCCCTCCTGCGGCTGCACCTCCTTGCTCAGCAGGCGGTTGTGCAGGTTGAACGCCACCTCGGGCTGCTCCTCAACGACGCAGCTGAACAGGTTCGCCGCGCGCGTCGAGTACTTCGCGCCGTTCGACATGCTGTCGAGGAAGTTCAGCGGGTAGACGCCGAGCTCGATGTCGCCTGCGCCGACGTAGTTCTCGAGCATGGTGCCGTACTGCTGCTCGAACGCGCCACACGCCGGGCACATGTAGTCAACGTAAACCGTCACGTCGAGCGGCAGCTCGTCGCGGTTGACGGTGCGCGCCTCGCGGTCCGCGCCAGATTCCAGTGCGGGAGTCTCGACCACCTGCAGGTCCTTCGAGAAGACCGCTGCGCCCGATGCCATGTTCTCCGGGCCGGGGCCCGCAGGCTTCATGGTCTGCGTGAGCACGAGCGCGACGATGCCCAGGATCGCGAGCACGCCGACGACGATGCCGCCCTGCAGGAAGAGCCGGTTGCGCTTCTCGCGCTTCTTCTCCTGCTCGCGTGCGACGCGCGCCTGCTCGCGGGCTTGCGCACGGCGCTCATTCTTCGTTGGGCGGTGATTGGTCTCGCTAGGCATCAGTGTTTCTCTCGATCGGTCCGCGGGTGCGGATCACGGGTGGTACGGCGCTACGCCCTACTTCTTCTTGTTCGCGCGACGCTCGGCGCGGTTGCCCGCTGCGCCGTCGGCCGGGACCTGCTGGCCGAACGCGCCGCGCTGGGTGGCGCCGCCGGCGGCCGCCGCACTCCCCTTCGCTCCGGAGCCGGCAGCGCCGCTCACCTCTGGCGCACCGTCTTCGCTCGGCGCGCTGTAGGAGAGCTTGGACTGATCGGGAGCGGTCTGCTGCTCGAGCCCGCCGCCCTCCAGGTGCACGTGCCCCTGGGCGTCGACCTCCTCGCGGACCTTCACCTCAAGGTTGTACAGGAGCCCCATGGACTCCTCCTTGATCTGGCCCATCATGCCCTCGAACATGTTGTAGCCCTCGCGCTGGTACTCGACGAGCGGATCGCGCTGCGCCATGGCGCGCAGACCGATGCCCTCCTTGAGGTACTCCATCTCGTAGAGGTGATCGCGCCAGCGGCGGTCGATCGTCGCGAGCACCACGCGGCGCTCCAGCTCGCGCATGGCCTCGGAGCCGAGGCTCTGCTCGCGGTTCTCGTACGCGACGACCGCGTCCGAGAGGATCTCCCGGCGCAGGAACGACTTGTCAACGCGCGCGCTGCCGGCCTCGGCGAGCAGCTCGTCGACCGTGAGGCCGACCGGGTACACCTGGCGCAGATCGCTCCACAGTGCGTCGAAGTCCCACTCGCCGTCGGTTCCGTGCGAATCGATGATCGCGTCGATCGTCTGCTCACGGAACGCCTCGATGCGCGACTCGATCTCCTCGCCGTCAAGAATCTGCTGGCGGTCGCCGTAGATGGCCTTGCGCTGGCGGTCGAGCACATCGTCGTACTTCAGGACGTTCTTGCGGATCTCGGCGTTGCGCTGCTCGACCTGGCTCTGCGCGCTCTGGATCGCCCGCGTGACCACCTTCGACTCGATCGCGAGGTCGTCGGGGAAGCTGTCGCGGTTCATGAGCGCTGCGGCAGCGCCGGAGTTGAAGAGACGCATCAGGTCATCCGCGAGCGAGAGGTAGAAGCGACTCTCACCCGGGTCGCCCTGACGGCCCGAACGACCGCGCAGCTGGTTGTCGATGCGTCGCGACTCGTGGCGCTCGGTGCCGAGCACGTAGAGTCCGCCAACCTCGTGGACCTTCGCGGCCTCCTCGGCAACGGCGTCCTTCACCGCGGAGAAGACGTCGTCCCACGCGGCCTCGTAGGCATCCGGATCCTCCTCGGTGGAGAGCCCGCGCGCGGTCATCTCCTGCACCGCGAGGAACTCGGCGTTGCCGCCGAGCATGATGTCGGTACCGCGACCGGCCATGTTCGTCGCGACCGTGACCGCGCCCAGGCGACCCGCCTGCGCGATGATCGCCGCCTCACGCGCGTGATTCTTCGCGTTGAGCACCTCGTGGCGCACCCCGGCCTTCGCGAGCAGACGCGAGAGGTACTCGCTCTTCTCAACGCTTGTCGTACCGACGAGAACGGGCTGACCCTTCTCGTGGCGCTCCGCGATATCGATGACCACCTGCGCGAACTTCGCCTGCTCGTTCTTGTAGACGAGGTCCGGCTGATCCTTGCGCTGCATCGGCTTGTTCGTGGGGATCGGCACCACACCGAGCTGATAGGTCGACATGAACTCGCCGGCCTCGGTCTCGGCGGTACCGGTCATCCCGGAGAGCTTCTCGTAGAGCCGGAAGTAGTTCTGCAGGGTGACGGTTGCGAGCATCTGGTTTTCTGCCTTGACCTGCACCCCTTCCTTCGCCTCAATGGCCTGGTGCATGCCCTCGTTGTAGCGACGCCCGGCGAGAATACGGCCGGTGTGCTCGTCAACGATCAGCACTTCGCCGTTCAGCACGACATAGTCCTTGTCGCGAGTGAAGAGCGCGTTCGCCTTGATCGAGTTGTTCAGGAACGAGATGAGCGGCGTGTTCACTGACTCGTAGAGGTTCGTGATGCCGAGGTGGTCTTCGACCTTCTCGATGCCCGGCTCGAGCACGCCGATCGTGCGCTTCTTCTCGTCGACCTCGTAGTCGACGCCGGCCTTCAGCTTGCGCGCGATGCGCGCGAACTCTGCGAACCAGCGGTTGGCCTCACCGGAGGCAGGACCGGAGATAATGAGCGGCGTACGCGCCTCGTCGATCAGGATCGAGTCGACCTCGTCGATGATGGCGAAGAAGTGCTCGCGCTGCACACGCTCCTCGGCAGACCCCGCCATGTTGTCGCGCAGGTAGTCAAAGCCGAACTCGTTGTTCGTGCCGTACGTGATGTCGGCGTTGTACTGCTCGCGACGCACCGTCGGATCCTGGCCAGCGACGATGCAGCCGGTCGTCATGCCGAGCGCGCGGAACACACGCCCCATGAGCTCCGACTGGTAGCTCGCAAGGTAGTCGTTGACCGTGACCACGTGCACGCCCTTGCCGGCGAGCGCGTTGAGGTAGGCCGGCATCGTTGCGACGAGGGTCTTACCCTCACCGGTCTTCATCTCGGAGATGTTGCCGAGGTGGAGGTTCGCCCCGCCCATGACCTGCACCTCGAACGGGCGCAGGCCGATCGTACGCTTGGCGGCCTCGCGCACCGCGGCGAACGCCTCGGGAAGGAGGTCGTCGAGCGACTCGCCCTTCTCCAGGCGGGCGCGAAACTCGTCGGTTTCGCCTCGCAGCTCCTCGTCACTGAGCTCTGCGAAGGAGTCCTCAAGATCGGCGACCAGTTTCGCCTGCCGCTCGAGCTTCTTCAGCGTGCGTCCCTCGCCGACGCGAAGGAGCTTTTCGAGAACTGTCGCCACGTTGTCTCTCCTGTTAGTTTGCACTGCTGGCCGACCCGCCGCGGCGGGGCACCGTCGTTGCCAAATTGTGACAACGCTTCAGCTTAGCAACGCCGAGAGGCCCGGCGCTGGGAATGCTCTCTTTTGAACTACTCAAAATAATTTGTAGACTGGGGACATGCCATCGATCACCCAGCACCACCGGGTGCACGCCTCCGTCGCCGAGCGGCTGAGTGCGGCTGGGCTGCGCTCCACCGCGACCCGGCGCGCCGTGCTCGACATGCTCATCACCGGCGGCCACCTCGACGCGAGCGCGGTGTACGAGCGGCTCCGGGAGGCGCTGCCCGGCACGTCGCTGCAGGCGGTCTACGGGGTCCTCAACGCGCTCGCCGACGCCGAGTTGGCGCGCAAGATCACGCCGGATGGCGGCCCAGCGCGATACGAGGCACGCGTCGGTGACAATCACCACCACCTCATCTGCAGCGACTGCGGGGTCATCGAGGATGTTCCCTGCGTGGTCGGCTCCGCGCCGTGCCTCGAGCCGTCCGACTCGCTCGGTTTCACCATCGAGGTCGCCGAGATCGTGTTCCGCGGGCGCTGCGCGGCGTGCGCCGCCGCGCAGCCGGACGGCACCGCGCAGTCAGACAGCACCGCGCAGCCAGACAGCACCGCGCAGCCGTACCGGCCGTAGCCCCGCCGCGGATCCCCCCCCTGCCACCCGTACCACCCCACCACCCCCGGAAGAAAGAGGCGCAATGTCTGACATCAAGCCCACCACCACCCAGACGGGCACCCCGGTCGCGAGCGACGAGTTCTCGCTGACGGTCGGAGCCGACGGCCCAACGGTGCTGCACGACCGCTACCTTGTTGAGAAGCTCGCGTCGTTCAACCGCGAGCGCGTGCCGGAGCGCAACCCGCACGCGAAGGGCGGCGGCGCGTTCGGCGAGTTCGTCGTCACCGAGGACGTCTCGAAGTACACCCGCGCGGCAGTCTTCCAGCCGGGCGCGAAGGCCGAGACGCTGATCCGTTTCTCCTCGGTGGCCGGCGAGCAGGGCTCCCCCGACACCTGGCGCGACGTGCGCGGCTTCTCGCTGCGCTTCTACACCACCGAGGGCAACCTCGACATCGTCGGCAACAACACCCCGACGTTCTTCATCCGCGACGGCATCAAGTTCCCCGACTTCATCCACTCGCAGAAGCGCCTCGGCGATTCCGCCCTGCGCGACGCGGACATGCAGTGGGACTTCTGGACGCTGTCCCCCGAGTCGGCGCATCAGGTCACCTACCTGATGGGCGATCGTGGCCTCTCGAAGAGCTGGCGCCACCTGAACGGCTACGGATCGCACACGTACCAGTGGATCAACGCCGAGGGCGAGCGGTTCTGGGTGAAGTACCACTTCATCTCCCAGCAGGGGGTCGAGCACATGTCGGCGGCCGATGCCGAGCGCATCGCCGGCAGCGACGCGGACTACTACCGCCGCGATCTGTTCGACGCGATCGCGCGCGAGGAGTACCCGTCGTGGGACATGTACGTGCAGATCATGCCCTACGAGGAGGCGAAGACCTACCGCTTCAACCCGTTCGACCTCACGAAGACCTGGCCGAAGGCTGACTACCCGCGCATCAAGGTCGGCACGTTCACACTGAACCGCAACCCGGAGAACTTCTTCGCGCAGATCGAGCAGGCGGCGTTCTCGCCGGGCAACCAGGTGCCTGGCACCGGGATCTCGCCCGACAAGATGCTGATGGCCCGCGTCTTCTCCTACGCCGATGCGCACCGCTACCGGATCGGCACGAACTTCAACGAGCTGCCGGTGAACCAGCCGCACGCCGCCGAGGTGAACAACTACATGCACGAGGGCAACATGCGCTACCACTTCCCGAGCGCGCAGCACCGCACCTACGTGCCGAACTCGTACGGCGCGGCGGGTGGCCCGGCGGCTGATCCGCTCGCGGGTGTCGAGGGCAGCTGGGAGTCGGACGGCGAGCTCGTGCGCAGCGCGTACACGCTCCGCGCGGAGGACGATGACTTCGGTCAAGCTGGCACGCTCTACCGAGACGTGTTCTCGGCGGAGTCGAAGGCCACGTTCCACGATGTGCTGAACGGTCAGGCGCACGCGATCACCGTGCCCGAGATCCGCGAGCGCTTCTTCCAGTACTGGACGAACGTCGACGCCGAGCTCGGCCAGATCCTGCGGGATCGCTTCGCCGCGTAGCCGTACGGTGACCGCTCGCATCGCCCCCATCGCGCTGCGAGCGAAATGAGTGGGAGGTCGCCTCGCGTGAGGCGACCTCCCACCACTGTTTCTGCCAGGATGAACACATGACCGCTCAGGACCGCCCACGCGCTTCCCGGGAGCTGCTGGTCATCCTGCCGACCTACAACGAACGGGCGACGCTCCCCGCAACGGTTGCCGGCATCCTCGCGCACCTGCCGGCCGCGAACATCCTCATCATCGACGATGGGAGCCCGGACGGTACCGGCAGGCTCGCCAGCGAACTGGCTGTCGATCCCCGGGTGACTGTGCGGCACCGGCAAGGCAAGCAGGGGCTCGGCACGGCGTACGCGCTCGGCTTCGGCATCGCGCTTGAGCGCGGGTACCGCTTCGTGGCCGAGATGGACTCGGACGGCTCGCACTTGCCCGTCGAATTGCCGCGGCTGCTGGAGACCGCGCGCGGCGGGGCCGGGCTCGTGATCGGTACCCGGTGGATTCGCGGCGGCCGGATCGTGAACTGGCCGTGGGCGCGCCGGGCCATCTCGCGCACCGGCACACGCGTGGCGCAGGCGGCGCTCCGTTCCCGCCTCCACGACCTCACGAGTGGGTTCCGCGTGCTCGACACCGAGTGGCTGCGCCGCCTCGACTTCGACCGGCTCGACTCGCAGGGGTACGCGTTCCAGGTGGAGACCGCGTGGACGCTCGAGCGCATGGGCTGCCCCATCGCCGAGGTGCCCATTACGTTCGTCGAGCGCGCTGCCGGCGCATCGAAGATGAGCGTGGGGATCGTGTGGGAGGCGCTGCGCAATGTGCTGCGCTGGGGCTGGCGGCTCCGGGCGGACGAGCGGCGCGCACGGGCGGCCAGCCGCGAGTCGCGCCGCTGAGCCGCCGGCTGCGCCCGGCGCGCCGCCTGACGGCCAGGTGACAGAGCGAGGGCCCCGGGCACGCTCTGCGCGCCCGGGGCCCTCCGTCTCTGCCTATGCCTATGCCTATGCCTATGCCTATGCCTCGGCGAGGGTGATCACACCGTAGTTCCACCCCTTGCGGCGGTACACCACGCTGGGCCGGCCCGAACCGTGCTCGACGAACAGGAAGAAGTCGTGTCCGACGAGCTCCATCTGGTCGACCGCGTCCTCGACCGAGAGGCGCTCGGCCGGGAACTCCTTGCTGCGGATCACCACGGGCGAGTACTGCTCCTCACCGGCCTCAGCCAGCACCGGGATCTCGCCAGTGGCGACGGACTCGAGGACCTCGAGCGGGGCCGGGGTGACGTCAATCATGCCAAAGTCGTTGGCCGCCGCATCGCCGAGCGAGGTGCGCCCGCGCCCGCGCCGGTCCTGACGTCGGTCCTTCATCCGCCGAATGCGCTCAAGGATGCGACCGTATGCGATATCGAAGGCGGTGTACTTGTCAGATCCGGCGGACTCCGCACGGATCACGGGCCCCGGTCCGATCAGCGTGATCTCCACCTGATCGCCGTTCTGGGGGCTCCGGTCGCTCTGCCGCGAGACGCGCACCTCGAACGACTGAGCCTTGGGCAAGAGCCCAGCCACCTTGTCAGTCTTTGACTCGACATACTGCTCGAATCGGTCGGTAATCCCAACATTCTTGCCGCGGATGTTCACGTCCATGGTGACCTCCCAGGTGACTCAGGCGGGTGGGCCAGTGCGGCGCACCGCTACGCCTTTGTCGAACTCTACTCCACTCTCGAGCACGGTTTCCACTCTCACGACTCATCTGCTCCCAGCGCCTGTTCAGCGCCGCTTTCAGCGCGCGATTCAGCGACGCACAGCACGACGATTGCGACCACTCGCGCACCCGCGGATTCACAGGCATCTCGGGCTGCAAGGACTGTCGCGCCGGTGGTCAGCACGTCGTCGAGCAGCACCACATCGCGCCCGCGGATCCGAGGTCTCGCCACCCGCCGCACGGCGAGCAGCCGCGCGTTTCGCGCCCGCTCACGCGGCGCGAGGCCCACCTGCCCGCGCCTGCCGCGCGTGGTGCGAAGCGCACGCGTGAGCCGCACGGGGAAGCGTTGCCCGCGGAGCGCGCTCGCTCCCAGGAGCTCGACCGGGCGATACCCGCGCGCCCGGAAGCGCGCCGGTGTGGACGGCACCGGTACCAGCAGCGCCAGCCTCCCGACTGGCGCGGCAGCGAGCACCGCCGCGAGCGGCACGCGCAGTTGCGCCCCGAGCAGGCGCGCGCTCCGCACCCGGCCCCCGTGTTTGAACGCGAGCAGCAGCGCGCGGAGCGGGCCGGCGTACGGGCCGCGCGCGGCGACCGGGACGCCGAGGTCGAGGCGAAGCGGCTCGGCGGGCGCGCGCACCGCGGCCACGCAGCGATCGCAGAACTCGCGATCCGGCGCCCCGCACGACCGGCACGCCGTCGGTAGCACGAGGGCGAGCACGTCGAGTGCGACTTCGCGGAGCGGCGCGTACCAGGTCATCTCCCCAGTGTTCGGGAGTGCGTGGCGCCAGCACCGAGCGGAACCGATCTGTGGACGCGCTGCCACCGATCGCGGCGAATGCCGACCTGTGAGCGAGCCTCGCCCGCTCAGCCCCGCTTCGCGAGGATCTCGATGTCCTCGTCCACCCGCTGCCAGCCGCTCCCCTGCGGGGCGTACAGCGAGCCGTCGGAGCTCAGCACGCGGAGGTAGTTCTTGCCCCCGCCGCCGCTCAGCTTCGTGCCGCCCTGCACCGAGGTCTGCTCCGAGGTGATCGCGCCGAGCCCGCCGAGCGTGATCTTCCCGGCGGTGCCCACCCGGGTGAGCGCGGCGAAGCGGAGCTGCCCCACCCAGTCGAGATCGAGCGGCGCACCGGAGACCCAGAGCGCGGTCTCCGCCTCAGGGGCGGTGCGCAGCGGTGCCCCGCTCGCGTCGCGCACGATCCCCGCCATGAGCACCGCGCTCTCGTCGCCGTCCTCGACGAGCGCGGCGATCCTGCTCCCATCGGGCGACACGCGCACGGCGACGACGGTGCGGTCGGCGAGCCACGGGGCAGCAATCTGCACGGCAGCTCCGGCAGAACTCGTCGCGAGGAGCTGCTCCGGGTTCGCGGCGGAGGCGGTCCACACATACCCGAGCGGGTCGATGCTCGGATCGAGCAGCCGCGCACGGGTGTCGATCAGGGCCGCTCCGTTCTCGTCGACACGGCTCACGCCGCCAGGGTGCCGCACTGCCGCGGCGCTCTCGTCGAGGGCGAGGGTCACCGCGTTCGGATCCAGCTCGTGAATGAGCGGCCCGAATCGTGGCGTTTCCGTCAGCTCTCCCGCCACGAGCGAGCCGAACTGATCGTCGATCATCACCGCAGGCGTGCTCGGCACGCTGACCATGCGCGGGGCGTTCGCCTCGTCGCCGACGTTGTCGCGGAGCGGCGTGCCGTCGACGAGCAGCTCGAAGCCGGTGACTCCCGGCACGGTCTGCAGGCTGGACTTGATCTGCTGCCGCAGCTCGGCGAGCGCCGCGGGCTGCGCCTGCATGAGCTGGTTGGTCAGGTCGATTCGCGCGGAGCCGTCGACGACGGGAACCGAGCTCTTCGCGAGCGCGGTGCCCGAGGGGAAGCCGCTGCGCAGCACCTCGCGCATGCCCTCGCTTGGGCCCTCGAGCAGCGCGCCGATGATCTCGGTGGTGAGGGAGCTCCGGGTGAGGAACCACCGCGTCTCAGGGACGAGCAGGTTGCCCGCGCCGATGTAGTACAGCTGGTGCGGCGACCAGATCGTGGAGAACATGGTGGAGTCGAGGATGATCCCGTTCGGCGCGGAGGAGATGCGCCACTCCGCGCCGACGCGCTCGAACTCGAATCGCATCTCGAGGCTGGGACCCGGCCCAACGGGCAGCATCTCGCCGGCGGCGTCCACCTTCGCGGACACGGCGAGCGAGAGCACACCGGTGGTGTCGCCGTCGGCCCGGTACGGCCGGCTGCCGCCGTCGATCAGCACCCCGGCGTTCGGATCCCACTGGTTCGCGTACTTCGTGGTGAGGAACTCGCGCGCCGTCGCGTACTCGTCCGCCGAGGAGGTGGCCGCGAGCACGAAGCCGCGCACGAGGTCCTCCTGGCTCGCCCCGGCCACCGGCCCAGGCGGCTTGTACTGGTAGACCTGGTCGGCCTGCTTCAGGTCGGACAGCCCCACCTCAACGGGCCCGGCCGTCGGGATCGCCACGCAGCCGGCGAGCAGGAGCGCCGCGGCGGTGCCGAGCACCCCGCGCACCGTGCGTACCCCGCGCACCCCGCCGCGCCGCGCGCCGCTCCGCCCGCCGCCGAGACTCCAGTTCCTGATCATCGGCGCTTGTCCTTCCGAATGCGGCGGCCAGGCCGCCGCAGCCACCCGCCGGTCTTCCCGAGCTCGCCCTCCGCGCCTGCGGCGCCCTCGGGGACGAGCGGCAGCGGCGCGACGAAGCTGGTCACGTGCTCGCCGCGCGGCAGGGTCAGCCGGAAGTTCGATCCCTCGCCGAGCCGCGACCACGCGTCGAGCAGGCCGCCGTGCACTGCGGCGTCCTCCTGCGCGATCGCGAGCCCCAAGCCGGTGCCCCCGAGCGTGCGCTTGCGCGACGGGTCGGCCCGCCAGAACCGGTCGAACACGTGCTCGGTGGCCTCCGCGGACATGCCGATCCCCCAGTCGCGCACGGTCACGGAGATCGCCGACGCGTTCGAATCGATCGTCACGTGGATCGGGCGTTCCTCGCCGTGCTCGATCGCGTTGCCCACCAGGTTGGAGACGATGCGCCTGATCCTGCGCGGGTCCACCTCGACCGGCGCGTAGCCGCCGAGCGCCCGTACCTCGATCTCGCTCTTCGAGAGCGCGCGCAGGCTGTCCACCACCTCGCCGACGAGCGCGACGAGGTTCGTCGGCTCGGTCTCGAGGGTCACGCGGCCGGCGTCGTAGCGCGAGATCTCGAGCAGGTCGCCGAGCAGCGATTCAAAGCGCTCCACCTGCGTGCCGAGCACCTCGACCGCGCGCTGCTGCCCGGGCTCGAGGCCGTCGGCGCTGCCCTGGATCACCTGGCTCGCGAGCCGGATCGTCGTGAGGGGTGTGCGCAGCTCGTGCGACACGTCGGACACGAAGCGCTGCTGCATCTCGGAGAGCTGGTCGAGCTCCTGGATACGCGCCTGCAGGGTGTCGGCCATGTCGTTGAAGCCCTCGGAGAGCACGTCGAAGTGCTCGTCGTTCTGCAGCGGCATGCGCGCGTCGCTCTCGCCCGCCGCCAGCCGCCTGCTCGTGTCGGCTGCCGCGCGGAGCGGCCGGAACACGATGCGCGACATGATCCACACCAGGATGCCGATGAACGCCATCATCGCCGCCGCGGTGATGAGCAGGGTGCGCTGCACGAAGCTCAGCGTGCCCTGCGTGTCGCCCAGGTTGTAGCCGATAAACAGGTCGTAGGTGCCGGCCCCCGCGGGGAACACGAGGCGCGAGGCGACGAGGATCCCCGGCGCGCTCGTGCCGTCCTCCTCAACGAAGGTGACCGGCTGGTAGTACTGCGGCTCCGTGCCGGAGGCGACCGCCTCGGAGAGCTCCGGGCTGACCGACTCGATGAGCAGGTTCTTCGAGGTGATCGCGGGCGGCGCGTCGGGGTTGGGGGCCTGCCCCGGCTCCCGCCGCAGGTACACCAGCTGGCTCGACGACGCGTCCTGCACGGTGCGCCGCACGGACCCCGCGAGCAGCGACAGCGAGCCGCCGTCGGAGGCATCGGAGGCATCGATCAGGCGCTGCGCGGCGAGCGTGGCACGCGCGGAGTCCTGCAGCGCCTGGTCGCGGCGCGAGGAGTAGAGGTCGCCGCCAATGCTCGTGAGAATGAACACCCCGGCCACGAGCACCATGAAGCCGGTCACGAGGCCCGTGATCGTCATGGTGCGCACCATGAGCGAACGCCGCCAGCGCGCACGGAACGGGCCGAGCACCGGCTGCGAGAACCGTACCCAGCGCAGGTGCATGCGCCGGAGCGCGAGCCCCAGCCGTGAGCGGCGGGTGCTCACTCGGCTACTCCGCTGAGGAGCCGGCGCGATAGCCGACGCCGCGAACCGTGGTCACGATGGTGGGGCGATCCGGATCCTGCTCGATCTTCGCCCGCAGGCGCTGCACGTGCACGTTGACGAGGCGGGTGTCCGCCTTGTACTGGTAGCCCCAGACCTTCTCGAGCAGCACCTCGCGCGTGAACACCTGCTGCGGCTTGCGCGCGAGGATCGCGAGCAGGTCGAACTCGAGCGGCGTGAGCGGGATCACCTGGCTGCCGCGTCGCACCTCGTGTGCGGCGACGTCGATCGTCAGGTCGCCGATGCGCAGCGTCTCCGTCGCCTCCTGCTGCGGCTCGCGCAGGCGCGCACGGATGCGGGCGATGAGCTCAACGGGGTTGAACGGCTTCACGACGTAGTCGTCTGCCCCGGCCTCGAGCCCGCGCACGACATCGCGGGTGTCGGTGCGCGCGGTGAGCATGATGATCGGGGTCCCGGACTCGGCGCGGATCTTCTCGGCGACCTCGATGCCGTCGAGGCCGGGCAGCATCACGTCGAGGAGCACGAGATCGGGGCGCATCTCGCGGAACCGCTCGACGGCCTCGGCGCCGTCGACCGAGAACTCGGTCTCGAAGCCCTCGCCCTGCAGCACCATGCCCAGCATTTCGGCAAGCGCCCGGTCGTCGTCTACCACCAAGATGCGCGCACTCATGGTCCCATTATGACTGGCCAAGACGAGGATTACGTGTGTCGCGAGCCTTTCAACGCCGGATCAGGCCAAGCTTGGACACTTTGCGCGCTCCGGAGCGCCCGGGCGATCAGTAGTGATCGAATCTCCCGGGGAGCACTTCCCACGGTTCGCGGCCCAGGTACTCGCACACGGCGAGGTGCACGCAGTGCTCGACGAAGTACCTGCGGTGCTCATCGTCGTTGACGTGCAGCCCCCTGGCGCGCTGGATCGGCATGCGGAAGAGCATGATCGTGCGCGAGGGCCGGTCGATCGCGTAGAGCAGCGGGTGCCGGCTCTCGCCCCGGTCGCTCGGCGCCGTCTGGAAGCCGATGCGCACCCCGGTGAGCTCCTCGGGGAAGTGCTGCTGCAGCAGCTGCACCGCACCCCGGGCGTCCGCCTCGAAGCGCGGGATCCTGCCGCCGGGATCCGGCAGGTTGGGCCCGCCGAGCGCGGAGCGGATGGGCCGCCGCCCGTGCCGCCTGGACACCCGGGTTCGCGGGGAACGCTGGGAACGCTGACGACCGAACATGCCCCCAGTCTACGTGCCCGGCTAGCGGGTGAAGACGGTCAGTTCCCCGGCGCGCGGATCCGGCGCGATCACCGGGTACGCGGCGATGTCCGCATCCTTCAGATACCGCACACCCGCGGTGATCGGCGCAGAGGACTCGAG
This sequence comes from Leucobacter chromiireducens, assembly GCF_003917135.1. GTDB lineage: Bacteria > Actinomycetota > Actinomycetes > Actinomycetales > Microbacteriaceae > Leucobacter > Leucobacter chromiireducens_A. The sequence continues at coordinate 127,115 of NZ_RPDI01000004.1, read as the reverse complement.
CACGGCGTTCGCCGGTGCGGACACCGTGACCGCGGCGCCGGCCGGAACGCTCACCGTTCGGGGCTTGGCCTTGCCGTCGGCGGCGCGCACCTCGACGCTCGCCGCAGCGACGCCGGAGTTCACGAGCACGAGCTTGCCGCCGGGGACGACGGCCGCTGCGACCGGCTCCCCCGCCGCCATCTCGGGTGCCGGCACAAACCACTCGTAGTCGTGCTCGCTGCCCTTCGTCGCCGAGCCGAGCACGCTCGCGAGCACGGGCGCGTCGGCCTCGATCACCACGGCGTTCGCGCTCGTCGGCCAGGTCTTGAGGCTCAGCTCGCCCACCGCGCCGGGCGCGAGCGACAGCTCACCCAGCTCGGTGCTGCCGCCGTTGGCGTCGATCGCGCGTGCGCGCACCGTCGTCTCGCTGCCCCCGGGCGCGAATGCCCGGATCAGCACGGGGTAGTCGTCGCCCTCTCCGGAGTCGCTCGGGCCGCGCTCGTGGTCGCTCTCGTTGGCGACGCCAGGGATCACGAGCCGCGTCGCCGGCTCCACCTGGCGGCCGACCGAGGACACCCCGTACGCCTCGAGCCCGAAGCGGTGCGCGATCCCCATGCTCGCGGTCACCGGCGCGCCGGTGCTCACCACGCGCACGGCGAAGCGCTCGCGATCCGGCGCGTAGCCGTTCAGCGAGACCGTCTGCTCGGTGCCTGGCGCGATGAGCACGCCCGCGCTCTGGGCCGCGTCGACGGCCCCGTTCTCGTCGTAGACGGAGATCTCGACCGTGGCGGGGACGCCACCCGGGTTGCCGAGGCTGAGCGTCGTCGAGACGCCGAGGTTGCTCCCGCCGCCGAGCAGCCACTGCTCGTTCAGGGGCTCGGCGCACGCGCTCGCGGTGGCCCCGCGCAGCTGATCGCCGCGCACGGACTGCAGCTGCGCCGCGGCGAGCGGCTCGGCGATGGGCGCGGAGATCACCGCGGGGAGGCCCTTGCCGCCCTCGGCGCGGTCGAGGCTCGCGGTGCCGGCGGCCTCGCCGGCGACCGTCACTGCGGGGGACCCGACGGGGATCGCCGCGCCGGGCCGCTCCTCGTCGGCACCCAGCACCGAGAATGCGCCGGCGCACACGAGGGTGCGGTTCGTGTTCTGCGTCGTGTCGACCACGATGGGCTGCGGCGCGCGGGTCACCTCGGGCAGCGTCAGGCTGCCGACCGCCACGACGGCGGCCCCGGCCGCGGCGATCACGAGTAGGCCGGTGAGCGCGCGGGCGCCGCCGCGCAGCATGCGTGTGCGGTCGCTCATCGTGCGTCTCCAGTCGTTGGCTCGGCGCCCGGGGTGGAATCGGGATCGGGATCGGGATCGGTGCCTGGCTCGGGATCGGGATCCGGGCCGGGCTCGGGATCCGGGCCGGGCTCGGGGTCGGTGTCGAGCTGGGGATCCGTGCCTGGCTCAGGCTCGGCCACGTCCGCACCCTCGGGCTCGGGATCGACGCCGGGCACCGGTTCGGCCGCTGCCTCCGGCTCCGGCTCAGCCGCCGTCTCGGCCTCCGGCGCCTCGGCCTCGCCCTCAGCCTCAGCCTCAGCCTCACCCTCAGGCACTACAGCCTCCGGCACCTCCGCCTCAGCCTCCGGCACCTCCGCCTCGGCCTCTGACTGCGGCACCGGCGTCACGGTCACCTCGGTGCCGCCGCGCTTCCTCCGCTTCGGCCGCTTGCGCCGCTCCGGCCGGTAGGTCACCTCGCCAGTCGGGAGGGCGAGCAGCAGCACGCCGAGGAGCACGATGAGCTGCACCACCCAGATCGTGCTGCCGGTCAGGGTCGACCCGCCGACGTTCTCCGCGGCGTCGCCCGGCTCGACCTGCTCGGTCTCGGGCTCCGCCACCCGCCAGAGCAGGCCCTGCTCGGTCTGGCCGGCGTTCACAAGCGCCGGGTGCTGATCGAAGAGTCGCTGCAGCTCCGCGCGCTCCACGTCGCTGCCCGCGCTCGGCAGCAGCACGAAGCCGACCCCGGCCTCGCGCAGCGCCGCGGTGAGGTCCGGGCCGCCGGCGCTCGCGAGGCCACCGACGAGGCCGGCGATCTCGCGGTCCGCGTCGCCCACCTCTGGCACGTGATCCACGCTGCGCACCTGATCGAGGCGCACCCCTGGTCCGGTGACCACCTGCGTCCGCACCGCGTGCGACGCCTCCGCGGTGATGACGAGCGTGCGGACGCCCGGCTGCGTCTCGCCAGCGGCCTGCACGAGCGCCGGCATCTGCGAGGCGGCAGCCCCGAAGGGCACGCGTCCGAGGAAGAGCTGCGAGCTCACCGGCACCACCGCGAGGATCGCCGTGACCAGGGCAACAGCGACGACCGGGGCGGCGCCCTTGCGCAGCGTCGACGCGCCAACCGCGGCGAGGCTCAGCACGGCGAGCCAGTACACCGCGAGACCGGACCCGGTCCACAGCGCGACGCTCGTGTCACCGACGACCGTGAGCTGCAGCTGGGCCGCGCCGAGGGCGGTGACCATGCCGAGCCCGCCGAACAGGGCACTGAACAGGGTGACTGCGACACGTCCGGTGAAGAGGCCGAGCACCGCGAGGAGCGCGATCGGCAGCATGAGGATGCCGACGAGGAGCGTCGCTGGCGGGCCGCCCAGCCCGATCGCCTCGAGGATGCCACCCCAGCCGGCGAGGCCGAACTCGGGGAACCCGAGCAGCATGTGCCAGGGAGTTGCCGGCTCGAACGGCAGCACAATGCCCGGATCGAGCAGCACGTCGAGCGGCCTGCCGCTGGTGACGCTCACCACGATCTTCGGGGCGAACAGCACGAGCGGCACGAGCGCGGTGGTGAGCACGCGCGCCGCGCCGCGGAGCGTGGTGAACAGGCCAACGACGAGGAGCAGCGCCGCCGCGGGGATCAGCACCGGGGCGGCAGCGAGCGCGACGCCGGCGAGCAGCGAGGCGGTGCCGGCCCAGCTCCACGACTCCCGGCAGCGCGTGGCGGCGAGCAGCAGCCACGGCAGGGTGATGGTGAGGATGAGCGTCGGCAGGCGGCCGGCGTCGAGCGAGCCGAGCAGTACCGGGCTGAGCGCGAAGCCCAGTGCGGTGAGGGCGCGACCCGCCTTCGACTCGGTCAGCTGCGCGGCCCAGATCCAAGCGCCGAGCGCCGTGAGCGGGATCGCCGCGATGATGAGCAGCACGATCGCGTGCGACGGGTTCCAGAAGGTCACGGTGCCGAGGATCGCGAGCACCCAGGTGAACGGGTCGGCCGGCACGCCGTCGAGCGAGCGGGTGTTCCACCACAGCTGGTCGAGCGAGCTGAGCGGCGCGAGTCCGCCGCCGGCGAGGCTGAGCTGCGGGACGGCCCACCAGGTGAGCGCCACCGCGGCGACGAGCGCTGCGACGAGCACGGCGAGGCCGCCCGAGGAGATGAAGTGCAGCTCGCGCCGCTGCATGCCGGTGCTCGCGAGGATCGCCTCGCGGTCGATCATGCGCGCGGTGCGCACGCTCTTCGGGTCGATGCGCAGCGAGCGAATGGCCGCCCACCCGGCGCTGTTGTTCTGCCTGATGCGCTTCCGCGAGGCGATGATCGCGTGCGGGCGGAAGAATACGCTGAACGCTGCGAGGAACTCGCCGAGCATGTTGCCCGGCTGTTCCCTGATGAGCGCCCACAGCACCCGCAGGACGGCGAACACGGGGAGGCCGAGCCAGGCGAGGAGCGCGAGCGGCGCGCGCGCGTACGCGATCCTGCGGTGCAGGTGCGCGGTGCGGGCCTGGCGGTGCGCCTGGCGCAGCACGGAGCGCTTTCGGTCGATGCGGGGGCCGGCGACGCCGCTCTGCGCGAAGCGCACGCGGGACTCGGGCGCCACCTCGACGCGGTGCCCGGCGAGACGCGCGCGCACACAGAAGTCGAGGCCGTCGTCGTAGACGGGCAGCGCGGGATCAAAGCCGCCGAGCTGCTCCCACACGTCGCGGCGCACGAGCATGCCGACGGGGCCAACCCCGAGCACGTCCTGCAGGTGGTCGTACTGCTGCTGGTCGAGCTCCTGGCGCCGCAGCGTCCAGCGCGCGCCGTATCGGGTGAGACTCTGCCCGAGCTCGATGATGCGCTCGGGCCGATCCCAGTCGACGAGCTTGGGGCCCGCGACCGCGACGGAGGGCGCGCGCTGCACCGCGCGCAGGATGAGCGCGAGCGCCTCCGGCTCGGGGCACGAGTCCTCGCTGAGCAGCCAGAACCACTCGGTGACGTCGCTCTCGGGTGCCGGCGCGGCCGCCTGCACGCCGTGCGCAACGGCCTGCCCGAAGGAGACGCGGCTCCCGAGGCCGATGACGCGCTCGGCGCCGCTCGCGAGCAGCTGCGATCCCACGCTGTCCGAGCCGCCGTTGTTCACGGCGATGATGGCCGCGGGCGCAACCGATTGCGCCGCGATGCCGGCGATGGTCTGGTCGAGCCACTCGCCGCCCTGCTGGGCGACAAGAACGGCCGTTACTCTGGTGCGCATATCGCGCCCAGTCTAGGCCGCTCGGCGGCGCGAAAGATGGAGCCGCACCGTGTGGCCTGGCATCCGGCCGCTAGATCGCCTCGCGGCGCAGGCGGCGGCGCTCGCGCTCGGAGAGCCCGCCCCAAATGCCGAAGCGCTCATCGTTCTGCAGCGCGTAGTCGAGGCACTCGGAGCGCACCTCGCAGCTCTCGCAGATGCGCTTCGCCTCGCGCGTCGAGCCACCCTTTTCGGGGAAGAACGCCTCGGGATCCGTCTGGGCGCAGAGCGCGTCGCTCTGCCAGGCGAGGGCCTCGTCCTCCTCGCGCACGCCGGGGACTCCGAGGAATACGGGGTCAACGAACCAATTACCGGGGACCGGAGTCTGCGGTGTTTCGTTCACGTTGCGCCCCTTTCCTGCTTGACCCGCGTGTCGCGACGGGTTCGTCGGGACAATGCATTAATTACACCGTTGTGATTCGTGCAAGTCAAGCCGGAAAGTGTAAACCCTCAAGCTCGACTTGAAGCTCACCAACACGCTGACGTGTCACACTCGCGACCTGGTCAGGCGTGTCGCGGGCGGTGCGACGCCAGCGCTAGCCCCAAATCACGAGCATGCGGTACGTCATCACCGCGGCCGAGAGGTGCACCACCGCGAGCACCAGATTCGCCCATCGCGTGCGATCGACGAGCGCCCAGAACCCCGCGCCGATCGGCAGCAGGAACGCCACGATCAGGTACATCCAGAACTCCAGCGGATCGCCCGTCGCCGTGTTCCCCGCGAACGGCGCGGCGATCGAGATGATGATCTGCACGAGCAGCAGCAGGGCGACAACGAGCGTCGCCCCCATCGTGAAATCGTTCGGTCCGCGCTTCCGCAGCGCCTCGACGAGGCACAGCACCGCGCCAATGAGCGCAACAGCGATCAGCGCGATCGCGTAGCCGAGAATCATGCGTCTCCCCCGGTCGTGGCGGTATCCGGCGTTGGGAAGTTCGTCACGACGCGCGTGCGGCCCGCCCGCACCGACACGAGGCCGATGAGGCGCCCGTCCGGCGCGAGCGCCGCGGCGAGCTTCGCATCCCGATCGGCACCCACCTCAACCCGCTTCCCGTGGCCGAGGTCGAGGGTCTGCTGCGCGTCGAGCTGGAGCGCAGGGAACAGCTCCGTCGCCACCGCGGCCGGCTCCAGCAGTCGCACGTTGTCGCCGGCCACCAGCTGCTCGATCGTGCCGGCGTCGGCGACGTCGAACGGCCCCACCGCTGTGCGGCGCAGCGCGGTCAGGTGCCCGCCGAGCCCGAGCGCCGCGCCCAGATCCCGAGCGAGCGCGCGAATGTACGTTCCGGTCGAGCACCGCACGGTTGCGTCGATGTCGATGACCGCGGTGCCGTCGGCGGCCGTCGCTGCGCGCGGCGCCTCGATATCGAACGCGTGGATCGTCACGGGGCGCTGCTTCAACTCGACGTTCTCGCCGGCGCGCACCCGGTCGTACGCGCGCTGCCCGTCCACCTTGATGGCGCTCACCGCGCTCGGCGACTGCAGGATGTCGCCGGTGAGCTCGCGCACCGCGGCACCAATCCGCTCGGGATCCGCCAGCACCGCTGCCACATCGGCGGCGTCCGCGACCGCTGTGGTATCGCCCTCCCGGTCGTCCGTCACGGTCGCGATCCCCAGACGAATCGTGGTGCGGTACGTCTTGTCGAGGCCGACCAGGTGGGTGAGCAGCCGGGTCGCCGGGCCGGCGCCGAGCACCAGCAAGCCGGTGGCCATCGGATCGAGCGTGCCTGCGTGGCCGACCTTGCGTGTGCCGAGCGCGCGGCGCGACTTCGCGACGGCGTCGTGGCTGGTCCACCCCTCGGACTTGTCGAGCAGCAGGATCCCACCGTGCGGGGGCAAGGAAACGGAGGCGGAAGTCACCCCTCCAGCCTACTGCGCGCGGAAGTCATCAATTCGGCTGATGCCCGGTGACGCACGGTGGGCGAGGCTCAGAGTATGAAGAATCCTCTGCGCCACCTCCTCACCTCCGCATTCGTGTACGCCGGTCTCGGCGTCGCAGCCGGCGTGTTCTTTCGCGAGTTCACCAAGCTGAACGACTTCCCAGAGGGCGCGTTCACGCAGCTCAGCGTCGCGCACACCCACCTCCTCGCGCTCGGCTTCTTCCCGTTCCTCATCCTGCTCGGCCTCGAGCGCGTGTTCGCGTTCTCCGCCGCGAAGCGCGCGACCGGCTGGTTCCTCGGGCTCTACCACTCCGGCGTGATCATCACCTCGGCGATGCTCATCGTGCACGGCAGCATGACCGTGCTCGGCATCGAGTCGTCCGCGGCGATCTCCGGCATCGCGGGTCTCGGCCACATCGCCATCACCGGCGGCATCATCGCCCTCTTCATCGCGCTCCGCGCGGCCGTGCGAGGCGCCGAGGCTCCCACCCCGGCCTGACCGTAGACTGGTGCGGATGGACACCACGGGGATCGCGCAGGCCGTCAATGCCTGGTACGGGCTGGCGGCGCGCGAGCTGCCCTGGCGCGAGCCGGACACGACGCCGTGGGCGATCCTCGTCTCCGAGTTCATGCTGCAGCAGACCCAGGTCGACCGCGTCATCCCGCGGTGGTCCGCCTGGCTTGAGCGGTGGCCGACGCCGGCGGCGCTCGCGGCAGCCGAACCCGGCGAGGCGGTGCGCGCGTGGGATCGGCTCGGCTACCCGCGGCGCGCACTCTGGCTGCACCGCGCCGCCGTGGAGATCACGGAGCAGCACGGGGGCGCGGTGCCCGCGGACGTTGAGCAGCTGCTCGCGCTCACCGGGATCGGGCCGTACACGGCACGCGCGGTCGCCACGTTCGCGTTCGGGGATCACCACCCCGTCGTCGACACGAACACGCGCAGGGTGATCGCCCGCGCGGTGCACGGCAGGGCGGCTGCGGGCATGCCGGCCGCGCGCGACCTCGACGACATGGCGGCGCTGCTGCCCGCCGACCCCGCGGCGGCGGCAACGTTCAACGCCGCCGCGATGGAGCTCGGCGCGATCGTCTGCACCGCGCGCGCTCCGCGCTGCGACGACTGCCCCATCGCGGCGCTGTGCGAGTGGCGCGGCGCCGGCTACCCGGACAACGCGCCGGCGAAGCGGCCACGGCAGGCGCGCTTCGAGGGCAGCGACCGGCAGGCGCGCGGCAGGGTGCTCGCGCTGCTGCGAACGGCCGACGGCGCGGTGCCGCGGGCGGATGCGCTGCGGGCGGCGAGCAGCGATCCCGATCAGGCCGCCCGAGCCGTCGCAACGCTCCTCGCCGACGGCCTCATCCGAGAGTCCCCAGCGGACTCCCTCGCCCTCCCGTAGCCCGCCCCCCATCAATACCAAAATTGCTGCGAGTGTGATCCGGTTCGGTTCGCCGATACCGGATCGCACTCGCAGCAATTGCTCGCGGAGCGGGCGCTCAGCGCCCTACTGCTCCTCGTCCTCCGCGTCGCGTGGCTTCGTGTACGGGTCGGCCTCCCCGGCGAAGCTCGCGTTCGCCGCCAGCGCCGCCGACTCGTCGTCGCGGCGCTTCGCCTCGGCCAGCAGATCACTCAGGTGCTGCGCGCTCTCCGGCAGCTCATCGTGGATGAACTCAAGCGTCGGCGTCAGCCGGGTGCCGAGCTGCTTGCCCACCTCGCTGCGCAGCATGCCGGTCGCCGCCTTGAGCGCCGCAGCGGTGTCCGCCTGCTCCTGCTCATCGCCGTACACCGTGTAGAACACGCTCGCCTGCTGCAGATCGCCCGTCACCCGGACATCCGTGATGGTCACAAAACCGAGCCGCGGATCGCGCAGCCCCTTCTCCAGGCGGCGAGCGATGATCTGCTGGATTCGCTCCGCTACCTTCCCCGCACGTGGATTCGTCATACTCCAATACTAGCCGCGGGCGCAGGACGCCGCCCGGGACTCGCCTCCTGCGGGTAGCGTGGAAGCGCCCCAGCTCCCCATTCCCCCACAACTGGAAGTTGACCTCGTGACCGAGAACGCGCCAGGCCCCCACCCCGATCCCACGCAGCCGACACCGCCGCAGTACGCACCACCCCAGTACGCCCCGCCGGCCGCGCCTCAGTACGCCGCACCCCAGTACGCTCCGCCACAGGCCCCGCCGTACGACGCCACGTACCCCGGCCCCGCCTGGGCTTTGCCGGCCCCCGGCCCGGGCGAGCCGTTCGACGGCGCGCGCGATCCGCGCGACATGACCCGCCCGCTCTACGGCGCAACGTTCGGGCAGGCAATCGCGCGGTTCTTCCGCGGCTACGCCCAGTTCGACGGGCGTGCCTCGCTCAGCGAGATGTGGTTCTCGCGGCTGTTCACCGCGCTCCTGCTCCTCGCGTGGCTGGTCATGATCCCCGTCGTCCTGGCGCTGCCGACGCGCACCGCGACGGACGCGGCGATCGCGGTCTTCTTCGTCGGTGTCCTCGCCACGCTCGCACTCGCGCTGCCGGCGATCGCGTGCAGCTGGCGACGCCTCCACGACGCGAACTTCCCCGGCCCGCTCTGGTTCCTCACGTTTGCCCCGTTCGGCGACGTCGCCGTGCTCGTGCTGCTCCTCATGCGCTCACGCCCCGAGGGGCGACGGTTCGACGTCGCGGTCCCCGCCCCAGGCGCGCACACCGGGCACTGGGATCCCACGCCGCCGCAGGCGCAGCCCGGATCCTGAGCGGCTTCGATGTCACACTCACCCGATGCGCGGCGGCTCCACGCGCTGCGGCTGCTGCGATCGGTGCGGGATCGGATCGACCGCGAGTACGCCGAGCCGCTCAACGTCGCCGAGCTGGGCCGCGGCGTCGGGATGTCCGCCGGCCACCTCAGCCGTGAGTTCGCCGCGACGTACGGCGAGTCCCCGTACAGCTACCTGATGACGCGCCGCATCGAGCGCGCGATGACGCTGCTGCGGCGGGGCGACCTCTCGGTCACGGAGGTGTGCTTCGCCGTGGGCTACGGCTCCCTCGGCACGTTCACTACGCGCTTCACCGAGCTCGTCGGGGTCTCGCCGGGCCGCTACCGCAGGGAGGGCGGCGGACCGCTCGGCGGGCTGCCGAGCATCGTCACGATGCGCGCGACGAAACCGGTCAGGATTCGAGAAGTTCCCGGTGCCGGCGAAGAGTAGCGTGACCGGCATGAAGATCAACATTCACGTCACGTTCCTCCCGCACACCGATGCCGAAGCCTCGCTCGCGTTCTACCGCGACGTGCTCGAATTCGAGGTGCGCAACGATGTCGGGTACGGCGATATGCGGTGGCTGACCGTCGGCCCGCCCGCGCAGCCCGACACCTCCATCGTGCTCACCCCACCAGCGGTCGATCCCGGGCTCACCGACGACGAGAAGCGCGTGATCCACGAGCTCATCGCGAAGGGATCCTACGCCTCCGTGGTGTTCGCCACCGACGATCTCGACGGGCTGTTCGCGCGCGTCGAGGCGTCCGCCGTTGAGGTGCTCCAGGAGCCCATGGCCCAGGACTGGGGCACGCGCGACTTCGCGTTCCGCGACCCGGCGGGGAACACCGTCCGCGTCCAGGAGCTCTGACCCGGCCGACGAGAGAGAAGGGCCCGGGCAGCGCACGCGCTGCCCGGGCCCTTCTCCGTTCCCACTTGCGACTAGTCGCGGGGCTTCTCCACCATCTCGGTGGTCTCGATCTCGTCGCCGATCTGGATGTCGTTGTACTTGCCGAGGCCGATACCAGCCTCGAAGTCCACCTTCACCTCGGTGACGTCGTCCTTGAAGCGACGCAGCGACTCGATGGCGAGGCCATCGGCGATGACGACGCCCTCGCGGATGACGCGCGCCTTCGCGTTGCGCGTGATCGTACCGGAGCGGACGATGACACCAGCGATGTTGCCGAACTTGGACGAGCGGAACACCTCGCGGATCTCCGCGACACCCGACTGCTTCTCCTCGTACTCGGGCTTGAGCATGCCCTTGAGCGATGCCTCAATGTCGTCGAGCGCGTTGTAGATGACGTTGTAGAAGCGGATGTCGATGCCCTCGCGCGCAGCACGCTCGCGGGCCTTGACGTCGGGGCGCACGTTGAAGCCGATGACGATCGCGTTGTCGATCGTGGCGAGATCCACGTCCGACTCGGTGATCGCGCCGACGCCGCGGTGGAGGATCCGGAGCTGGACCGAATCGTCCACCTCGATCTTCATGAGCGACTCCTCGAGTGCCTCAACGGCACCCGACACGTCACCCTTGATGATGAGGTTGAGCGACTCAACCTTGCCGTCCTCAAGCGCCTTCGTGAACTCTTCGAGGCTGATGCGCTTGCGGGCCTTCGCCAGCTGCGCGTTGCGCTCGGCGGCCTCACGCTTCTCAGCGATCTGGCGTGCCGTGCGGTCCTCGGGGGTCACGATGAAGTTGTCACCGGCACGCGGAACGCTCGAGAGGCCCTGCACCTGCACCGGGCGCGAGGGCAGCGCCTCGACAACCGGATCGCCGTTCTCGTCGCTCATCGCACGCACGCGGCCGTAGGCCGTGCCCGCAACGATCGCGTCGCCGACGCGGAGGGTACCCGACTGGATGAGCACGGTCGCCACCGAGCCGCGGCCCTTGTCGAGCTTCGCCTCGATGGCCACACCGCGCGCGTCCTTGTCCGGGTTCGCGCGGAGGTCGAGACCGGCGTCGGCGGTGAGGAGCACCGCGTCGAGCAGCTCGGTGATACCGATGTTGTTCTTCGCCGAGACGTCGACGAACATGACGTCGCCGCCCCATTCCTCGGAGACGAGGCCGAACTCGGTGAGCTGCTGGCGCACCTTCTCCGGGTTCGCGTCTTCCTTATCGATCTTGTTGACCGCGACCACGATCGGCACGTTCGCCGACTGCGCGTGGTTGAGCGCCTCAATCGTCTGGGGCATGATGCCGTCGTCCGCCGCGACCACGAGGATCGCGATGTCGGTGACCTGCGCACCACGGGCACGCATGGCGGTGAACGCCTCGTGACCCGGGGTATCGATGAAGGTCAGCGCGCGCTCGACGCCGTCGTGCTCGGTGTGCACCTGGTACGCACCGATGTGCTGCGTGATGCCGCCGGCCTCGCCGCCGCCAACGTTCGCCTTGCGGATCGCGTCGAGCAGTCGGGTCTTACCGTGATCGACGTGACCCATGACCGTGACCACGGGCGGGCGGGGCTGCAGGACGTCGTCGCCCTCCTCCTCGAGCTCCGACTCGATGTCGATGTCGAAGCCCTCGAGCAGCTCGCGGTCCTCGTCCTCGGGCGAGACGACCTGGATCTTGTAGCCCAGCTCCTCACCGAGGATCTGGAACGTCGCCTCGTCGAGCGACTCCGTCGCCGTCGCCATCTCACCGAGGTGGAACAGGACGGTCACGAGGTTCGACGCGCTCGTGTTGATCTTGTCGGCGAAGTCCGACAGCGATGCGCCACGGCGCAGACGGATCGCGGTCGACCCGTCGCCGCGGGGAACGCTCACGCCGCCGAGCGACGGCGCCTCGCGCATCTCGAATTCTGCCCGCTTCGCCCGCTTCGACTTGCGTGCCTTGCTCTTGGAGCCACCGCGGCCGAACGCACCAGCGGTGCCAGCGCCACGACCGCCGCGACCGCGGCCGGCGAAGCCGCCGCCGGGACGGGGACCGCCGAAGCCGGTCCCCGGTGCGCCTGCACCACCGGCGCCGCCACCGCCACCCGGGCGGTTGAAGCCGCCGCCACCGGGACGACCGCCGCCGGGGCGACCGGCGCCACCGGGACGACCTGCGCCAGCACCACCGGGTGCGGGGCGCGGCGAGGGACGCGGGATGTTGCCCGGGTTCGGGCGGCCAGCTCCGCCACCGGGGCGAGGCATGCCCTGGTTCGAGCTGAACGGGTTGTTGCCGGGGCGCGGCGGGCGCGGAATGCCCATGCCCTGGCTCGAGGCGAACGGGTTGTTGCCGGGGCGCGGGCCACCGGGCTTCGGAGCGCCGGGCTTGCCAGCGCCCGGGGTCGCCGCAGCGGGCTTCGCACCGGGCTTCGCCGCAGCGGGCTTCGGAGCGGCGGGCTTCTCAGCCGCAGGCTTCTCCGCGGCGGGCTGCTCGGCCGCCGGCTTCGCAGCCTCGGCGGGAGCAGCCGGCTCGGCCTCCTTGCGCGCGGCAGGCTTCGGGCCGGGCCGGGGGCCGGGCTTCTGCGCCGCGGGGCTCTTGGGTGCGGCGGGTGCCGCGGACTCGGCGGGCGTGCCGCCAACGCCATCGGCCGCAAGCGCAGCCTTGACCTTGCGTGCGACCGGGGGCGCGACGCTCGACGAGGACGCCTTGACGAACTCGCCCATTTCCTTCAGCTTGGCCAGAACGACCTTGCTATCAACACCGATCTCCGCAGCGATCTCGTGTACGCGTGGGTTTGCCACTTTTCTCCTGTCTGGGTTCACGCCAGACAGGCGAGAACCAAAATTACTGGACGGGTCTCATCGTGAGCCGCTCATTAGTTGTCCATGAGTGTTTTCAGCCTGTTCTCTAAGGGGCCGGCATCGGGCTTCCCCGATGCTCGCAGCGCGCGGGGAAAAGCCCCGCGCTTCACAGCTTGATCCAGACACTGCACCGTGGGGTGTACCCAGGCGCCCCGCCCGGGGAGTACCGCGCGATCGTCGACGCACAGTCGACCATCGTGCACCACGACCCGAAGCAGTTCCGTGCGTGGTGCGCGTTTCCGACACGCCACACAGGTCCGAACCGCATCCATCTTACCAGCTTCCCGCCTGTTCCTCGCGCTGACGGCGTGCCGTCAGCCGCGGGCAGGCTTTCCCCTCAAGGGTACTGAGTTCCCGTTGATTCCATACCCGCAGGCGGAAACCTCCCCCGCGGGTGTGGGGGCCGCGCGGAGCGCGCGGTGCCGGGGCGTCCCGGCACCGCGCGCACGCACGACGAACTAGTCGTTCATGATCGAGTCGGGCTGGATGTCGATCTTCGCGCCGGTGAGCTTCGCCGCGAGCCGCGCGTTCTGCCCCTCCTTGCCGATGGCGAGCGACAGCTGGAAGTCAGGCACCAGCGCGCGCACCTGCTTGAGCGACTCGTTGAGCATGAACACGTCGGTCACCTTCGCGGGCGACAGCGCGTTCGCGACGAACTTCGGCAGCTCGGGCGAGTAGTCGACGATGTCGATCTTCTCCTCACCGAGCTCGCTCATAACGGCGCGCACGCGGCCGCCCATCTCACCGATGCACGTGCCCTTCGCGTTGATGCCGGCCTGCTTCGCCCGCACGGCGACCTTCGAGCGGTGCCCAGCCTCGCGCGCGAGCGACACGATCTCGACGAGCCCCTCGGCGAGCTCGGGCACCTCCCGCTCGAACAGCTTGCGCACGAGCCCCGGGTGCGTGCGCGACACGACCACCTGCGGGCCCTTCGTGCCCTTCGACACGCTCGTCACGTACACGCGGATGCGCATGCCGTGCGGGTACTTCTCCCCTGGCACCTGCTCCTCGGGGGGCAGGATCGCCTCGAGCTCGCCGAGGTCGACGTGCACCATGCGCGGGTTGGGGCCCTGCTGCACGACGCCCGAAACGACCTGGCCCTCGCGGTCCTTGAACGTGCCGAGGACGGCGTCGTCGCTCAGGTCGCGCAGGCGCTGGTTGATGACCTGCTTCGCGGCGCTCGACGCGACGCGACCGAACTCGTCGGTGGTGATGTACGCCTCACCGATCTGCGCGCCGGCCTCGTCGAGCTCGGGCACGAGCACCGAGATCTCGCCGCTCTTGCGGTCCAGCGTCACGCGCACATCAGACTCGCGCGGCACCGGGAGGTTCTGGTTCTCCGCGTGACGCAGGTACGCGGACTGGATGGCCTGCTCAATAATCTCGACAAGCTCGTCGAACGGAATCTCCTTCTCGCGTTCGATCTGTCGCAGCGTTACCAGCTCGATCTTCACCGTGGCCTCCTTGTATTGAACTGTCTATTCAGATGTCGCCACGGGGCAGCCCGTGGCGGAAGAGACCAGAGTACTCCAGCGCAATGACAACTGCCACCTGCCGGCAACGCTGGTGCGTCGCCGACAGGTGGCAGTTCGCCCGCTCGCGGGGTGCTGGGCTACGCGGAGAAGAGCGCAGGGATCTCGGCGATCGCGATCTTCTCCTTGGTGCCGTCGGCGCGGTTCCACACCTCGGCGAAGCCCTCGGCGGCGTCGCGACCGACGACCACGACGCGGGGCACGCCGAGCAGCTCGGCGTCGCCGAACTTGACGCCCGGCGAGACCTTCGGGCGGTCGTCGAAGAGCACGTCGGCCCCGGCGGACTCGAGGTCCGCCGCGAGCGTCTCCGCGATCTCGAAGACGGCGGCGTCGCGGCCGGTGGCCACGAGGTGCACGTCGAACGGCGCGATCGCCTCGGGCCAGATCAGCCCGCGATCGTCGTGGTGCAGCTCGGCGAGGATGGCCATGATGCGGGTCACGCCGATGCCGTACGACCCCATGGTCACGGTGACGAGCTTGCCGTTCTCGTCGAGCACCTTGAGCCCGAGCGCCTCGGCGTACTTGCGGCCGAGCTGGAACACGTGACCGATCTCCATGCCGCGCGCGGTCTCGATCGGGCCGGATCCATCCGGCGCGGGATCGCCGTCGCGCACCGACGCGATGTCGGCGACACCGTCGGCGCTGAAGTCGCGGCCGGCGACGAGGTGCGCGATGTGCTTTTCGGACTCGTTCGCCCCGGTGATCCACTCGGTTCCAGCGACCACGCGGGGATCGAGCAGGTAGCGCACGCCGGTGGTGCCCTCGGTGCCGAGCACGGCCTGGCCGCCGAGCACGGGCCCGATGTAGCCGCGGACGAGGCCGGGGTGCTTCTCGAAGTCTGCGGCCGTGGCCGGCTCGACGTCGGCGCCGCCGAACACGACCTCGGCGCGCTTCATGTCGGCGTCGCGGTCGCCCGGCATGCCGACGACCACGAGCTCGCGCTCGCCCCCGATCGGCGTGATGGCGAGCACCACGTTCTTCAGGGTGTCTGCGGCCTCCCACTGGCGGCCATCGGCGCGCGGGATCACCGCGTTCGCGTGCGCGACGAGCGTCTCGATGGTGGGCGTGTTCGGGGAATCGAATACGGCGGCTGCCGGCGCGTTCGTGAAGTCGATCGCCGCGGGCACTGGCGTCTCGTACGCCTCGACGTTGGCGGCGTAACCACCGGCCGAGCGCACGAACGTGTCCTCACCGATCGGCGTCGGCAGCAGGAACTCCTCGCTGCGCGAGCCGCCCATCGCGCCGGCGTCGGCCGACACGATGACGTACTCGAGGCCGAGCCGCGTGAAGATGCGCTCGTACGCGTCGCGCTGCTTCTGGTAGCTCTCGGCGAGCCCCTCGTCGGTCACGTCGAAGGAGTAGGCGTCCTTCATCGTGAACTCGCGCCCGCGGAGGAGGCCGGCGCGCGGCCGCGCCTCGTCGCGGTACTTGTCCTGGATCTGGAAGAGCTGCAGCGGCAGGTCCTTGTAGGAGGACACGATGTCCTTCACCATGAGCGTGAAGGCTTCCTCGTGCGTGGGCGCGAGCAAGTGGTCTGCGCCGTGGCGATCCTGCAGGCGGAACATCGTCTCGCCGTACTCGTCCCAGCGGCCGGTCGCCTCGTACGGGTCGCGGGGCAGCAGCGCGGGGAAGTGCACCTCGTGCGCGCCAGCTGCGGCCATCTCCTCGCGGATGATCTGCTCAAGCTTGCCCTTCACGCGCAGCCCGAGCGGCAGCCAGCCGAAGACGCCTGGCGACTGGCGCCGGATGTAGCCCGCCCGCACCAGCAGCTTGTGGCTGGCGACCTCGGCGTCCGCGGGGTCCTCGCGGAGAGTCTTCAGAAAGTAGTTGCTGAGCCGTGTGATCACCCCACCATCGTAGCCCTCTCACCGCGGTCCATCACCCGCGCCGACGAGCGCCTAGGCTGGGGCCATGCGCGCATGGGTGAGATGGCTGGCTCCGATCGCGGTGCTCGCACTCGCGGCGCTGCTCCGGTTCTGGGCGCTCGGCCGCCCGGGCACGCTCGTGTTCGACGAGCTCTACTACGTGCGCGACGCGATCAGCCAGCTCGCCAACGGCTTCCCGACGGTGTGGCCGGACGACGACCCGTCGATGGCCGGGGAGCGCGCGACCGCGTTCACCAGCGACCCGTCGAACGCGGTGCACCCGCCGCTCGGGAAGTGGCTGATCGGGATCGGGATCCTGGTCTTCGGCCCCGAGAGTGGCTGGGGCTGGCGCAGCGCGGCGGCGCTCGCCGGGGTGGCGACCGTCGGCATCGTGATGCGCCTGGGCTGGCTCATGTCGCGGAGCCTCGTCATCGCGTGCCTCGCCGGGCTGCTCCTCGCGATCGACGGCGTGCACGTGGTGCTCAGCCGGGTCGGGCTGCTCGACGGCTTCCTCGCGTGCTTCGTCGCGCTCGGCGCGCTGTTCGTGTGGCGCGATCAGCTCGCGCACGCCGCGCGCCTCGGCGGGGGCGGCGGGGGCGGCGGGGGCGGCGAGGGCAGCGCGGCCCGGATCCCGATCTGGTGGTGGCGGCCGTGGCTCATCGCGGCGGCGGTGGCGTTTGGCGCGGCAGCGGCCGTGAAGTGGTCTGGCCTGTACCCGCTCGCGTGCTTCCTCGTGTTCATCACCGTGCGCGACCTGCTCGCCAGGCTGCGGCTGCGCGAGCCTGGCGCGCTCTGGCGCGCGACGGCGCAGGCCGGCGCAACGGCGCTGATCGCGCTCCCCACTGCGGCCCTCACCTACCTGGCGAGCTGGACGGGCTGGATCGTGACCGCAGGCGGGTACACGCGCGCGCCCGGCGTGCCGTGGCCGGTGTCGCTCCTCACCTACCACCGCGAGATGCTCGCCTGGCACAGCACGCTGAGCGCGCCGCACCCGTACCAGGCGCACCCGCTGAGCTGGCCGCTCGCGCTGCGCCCCACGGGCATGTACGAGCAGCACTGGACGGAGGGCTGCCCGTTCACCGAGTGCGTCGCGGCGGTGTCGCCGCTGCCGAACGCGCTCGTGACGCTCGGCGGGGTTATCGCGCTCGGCGCGCTCGCGTGGTGGGCGGTGCGCGCGCTCTGGCGCGGCCGACAGCTCGGGGCGGTGCCGAGCGCCGCGCCGCAGCCCGCGCTCCCCCTCCCCTTCGCCGTCGCCGCTGGCTTCGTGCTCGTCGGCTACCTCTCGGGGTGGCTGCCCTGGGTCGCAACGGTGAGCCGCTCGGCGGTGTTCCAGTTCTACGCGGTGGTGCTCACCCCGTTCTCAGCGCTCGCGCTCGCGCTCTGCATCGGCGTGCTGTGCCGGATCGGCCCCGGCTTCGCCCCCGGCGCGGGATCCGGGCTGGCGCTTCGCCCGCTCGCCCCCGAGGCGCTGCTCGGGCGCCGCCTCGCCGCCTGCGTGTTCCTCGCGGTCGCGGTCGCGGTGGCACTGTTCTTCTTCCCGATCTGGTCTGGCCAGCCGGTGGCCGAGTGGTTCTGGCGCGCGCACATCTGGCTGCCCGGCTGGAACTAGCGCGGGATCCCGGCTGTGCGGGATCGCGGCCGCGCCGCGCGGGGTCGCTAGAGCAGGCGCCTGGCGAGCGCCCACGCGGTGAGCTCGTGCCGGTTGGAGAGCTGCAGCTTCCGCAGCACTTTCGACACGTGCGTCTCGACGGTCTTCACCGACAGGAACAGCTCTGCGGCGACCTCCTTGTACGCGTACCCGCGCGCGATCATCCGCATCACTTCCTGCTCGCGCGCGGTGAGCCGGTCGAGCTCGTCGTCGGCCGCTGCGGTCTCCCCGCCGCCTGCGCCGAACGCGTCGAGCACGAAGCCGGCGAGCCGCGGGGAGAACACCGCGTCGCCGCCCTGCACGCGCACGGCCGCGGCGGTGACCTCCGCGCCGGAGGCGGTCTTCGTGAGGTACCCGCGCGCGCCAGCGCGGATCACGCTCACGACGTCGTCGGCGGCGTCCGAGACGCTCAGCGCGAGCACGCGCGTCTCCGCCGCGGCGGGCAGCAAGGCGATGCGGCGCAGCACCTCGGCCCCGCCGCCGCCAGCGCCGCCGGGGAGGTGCACGTCGAGCAGCACCACATCGGGCGCGGTGTCCGCGATCACGGTGACCGCCTCATCAACGGTGGCGGCCTCAGCGACCACCTCGAGCTCGGGCCCGAGCTCGGCGCGCAGTCCCGTGCGAAAGATCTGGTGGTCGTCGACGATCACCACGCGGATCGGCGTGCGCGGTTCCGCCGCGGACTCCGCCCCTGATCCCGAACCTGATCCTGTGTCTGCCGCTGACGCGCTCATCGGGGCTCCTCCTGTGCTGTGGTCTGCTGCGCCGCTCCAGTGTCGCCGCTCGCGGCGCGCGGCATCGCGAGGCGCACCGAGGTGCCACCGCCCGGCCCCGGCACGATCCGCGCCGTGCCGCCAGCGCGCTCCATCCGGCCGAGGATCGACTCGCGCACGCCCATCCGGTCGGCCGGCAGCTCACTCGGGTCGAGCCCTGGCCCGCGGTCGGTGACGTCGATCGACACGCGCTCGCCGTTCGACTCGAGGTACACGGTGACGTCCCCGCCCGCGTGCCGTGCGGCGTTCAGCATGGCCTCCCGCGCGGCCGCGATGATCGCCTCCGGCGCGACGCCGGCTGCCCCCACCTCGACCACCTCGAAGCGCACCGCGTGGTGATCCTCCAGCGCGACCGCGTGCGCGCGCAACTCCTCCGCAGCGGCCTCGCGCTCGCGCGGCGGCGCGCCATCGGCCGTGCGGAACAGCCACTCGCGCAGCTCCCGCTCTTGCCCGCGCGCGAGCCGTGCAACCTCGCTGCCCGGGGCGGAGCGCTGCTGGATCAACGCGAGCGTCTGCAGCACGGAGTCGTGGAGGTGCGCGGCGATGTCGGAGCGCTCGGCCTCGCGTGCGCGCGCCGCGCGCTCGGCGATGAGCTCGCGGTTGACGCGCAGCAACCACGGCGCGATCGCGAGCGCGACGCCGGCGAGCACCGCGAACGCCGCGGTGATGACCGTCCACGCGTTCGGCTCGCGCGACGTGATGAAGAACATGAGCACCCCGGCGGCGACGAGCGCGACCGCCCCGAGCACGCGCGGCACCTGGTTGCGGTCGGGCCGATCCCGATCGGCGATCTGCCACCAGGTGAGGCCAACGCCGACGAGCACCGCCATCGTGGGGAGGAGCACCTCGAGGTTGACCTGCACGCCCAGCCGCACGAGCACGAACCCGATCCCGGCAACGAGCAGGCAGCCCCCGAGCAGCAGCTCGGCGATCGGCCACCGGCGCTCGCGCGCGGCCGGCTGGGATGGTGTGGCCGGCTGGGTGTCCGCTGGCTGCGGCGCGGCCGGCTGGGCCTGCGGTGCGAATGGCGTGGTTGGCGTGGTTGCCGGAACGGACGCTGCCGGCGCCGGCCGCGACGTGGAGCCGCGATCCGGCACCGCGGTGTCTGCGGCGAGCGCCTGCGCGCCCGGCTTCGTGAGCGCGCGACGGAGCGGCACGACGGGCTCACTCTCCCCCGCCTTCGGCACCGTCGCCCACAGCCACGCGTAGAGCAGCGCGCCAGCGCCGCCCATCACCGTGAGCGCCACCATCGTCACCCGCACGGCGGTCACCGGCACCCCGAGGTGCGCGGCGAGGCCGGCGCAGACTCCCGCGAGGAAGCGGTCATCGTTCGCGCGAACGAGGGGTGGGCGTGTCATGCTCCCATCCAAGCAGCATCCGGGCCGCCCGTGCGCGTGTGCCGGGGTTCTTCAGGGTCCGATCAGGGTGAACCCCCATAGCGACGCTCACAGGGTTCGCCCAGACTGGAAGCATGAACGATATCCCCTCCTCCGACTCCCCCGGCGGCCAGCCCACGGGCCAGCCGACCGGGCAGCCCACCGGGCCCCAGCCCGGCCAGCCGGCCGACCGCCCATTCGGCAGCGGCTTCTTCGCGTGGATCCGCGGACTCGGCATCGTGCGCGGCAACGAGCGCTGGTTCGCCGGCGTTGCCGGCGGCATCGCGGCACGCGCCGGGATCGACCCGCTCATCGTGCGAGGCCTCCTCGTGGTGCTCGCCATCCTCGGCGGCCCCGGCATCCTGCTCTACCTCCTCGGCTGGCTCCTCCTCCCCGATGTCACGGGACGCATCCACGTGGAGGACATGTTCCGGGGGCGAGCGTCGGCCGGGATCGTCACCGCGGCGGTAGTCATCGCCGCGCTCGTGGTGATTCCGGCGCTGTTCTCCTTCCTCTCCCCGACCGCAGCGCCGTTCAGCGTGTGGGGCTGGGGCGTGTGGAACGCGATGGGCATCCCCGAGTGGCTGCGTGCCACCATCGCCTGGCTGTTCTGGATCGCCATCATCGTTGGCGGCGTGCTCTGGCTCCGCGCCGTGATGCTGAAGCGCGGCAGGGCCGCGGCGGATCGCGGTGCCGGATCGCCGCAGGCGGACGGCGCCTCGGCGGCGGGCGCGGCGTCGGCGGGTGCGGCGGGTGCGGCGCCCGGCGCTTCGGGCGCTTCGGGCGCTCCCGGATCCCCAGCTGATTTTTCCGCGCAGACCCGCGCCTTCGCCGACCGCACCGAGGCCTACGCCCAGCGCGCCTCGGAGCAGGCGAGCGACTGGAGCCAGCGCGCCTCGGAGCAGGCAAGCGACTGGAGCAAGCGCGCCACCGAGCAGGCGACGCGGTGGAGCGACGAGGTCGGCAAGCAGGCCGACGAGTGGAGCGCGCGCTACGCCGAGCACCACGATGCGCACCGCATGGGCGCGGCACAGTCCGTCCTGACGCTCGCGCTCGCGCTGCTCGCGGGCGGCGGTGCCGCGGCGTGGGCGCTCGCTGGCTACTCGGTCGCGCCCACCACCGCATTCATCGTCGGGCTCACGGTCGCCGTCGCGGTGCTCGCGCTGTCGCTCATCGTCGCCGGGATCCGCGGCCGCCAGACCGGTTGGGTCGGCTTCCTCGCGACGTGCGGCGTCATCGCGCTGCTCGTCACCGTGGTGCTCCCCTGGGGCACGCGGTTCCAGCCCTTCGGCACCATGCACATCTCCGGCGCCGAGGCGCCCGCCACCGTGCTCCTCGCCGGCACCAGCGAGGTCGACCTCACCGTGCTCGACGACCGGACCCCCACCGGCGAATCGCTCGAGGTGTGGCAGCTCGCTGGCAACGTCGAGGTCGAGCTGCCGCGATACGCGCCAGCCGTGGTGGAGGTGCGCGTGCTCGCGGGGGCCATCATCGAGGACAGCGACGAGCCGCGCAACGCCGGCGGACCGCTGCTCTCGCGCACGATCACCGCGAACATGCCGACGGCGGGGAGCGCGGGCTTCGAGCGCGCGGCCGCCGAGGCTGCGCACGTCACCGTGACCCTCCTCGCCGGGCGCGTCGAGGTCTCGGGGATCCGGTCCGTCGCCGAGGACAGCGGCGCCGAGGAGCGGCTGCGGATCGAGGAGCAGCAGCGCGAGGCCGGCGCGACGATCGCGCGCGTTGAATCAGAGCTCGAACGCATCGAGTGGGAGTTGACGGAGCCCGGGCTGAGCGCCCGCGACACCGCGCGGCTCGAAGCCGCACGCGACGAGCTGCAGGACCAGCTCAGTGAGCTGAAGACGGAGGTCACCCGATGAACGAGCGCGAGCACACCCCGAACGGGGCGCCCGAGCAGCCGCCCATGTACGTGCCGGAGCGGGCGGCGGCGCCGGCTGTGGAGGCGGAGGTGGAGGCGGCGGCGCAGGCGCCCGAACAGCCGGCCGCGGCGACCTCAGTGCCAACGACCCCGTTCCCGCCGACGCCGCCGGTGCCGCAGGCACCACAGCGACCGGCGTCTCGGCGGCCAGCTCCGCGCACGAGCCCCATTGTGTGGGGCGCGCTCATCCTCGCGTTCTGCGGCTACATCGCGCAGCGCCTGCTGGGCACGGGCGGGATCGATCTGGCGACCTGGGTGGCCACGATCACGATCGGGCTGGGTGTGCTGCTGCTCGGTGTGGGTGCGGCGGTCCTGCTCCGCAACCGGCGGCGCTAGTGCCCCGCGCGGGCGCCCGTGCCCGCTCCGGCGCCCCGGCAACTTGCAGCGAGTCTGATCCGGTTCCGGACACGGAATCGGATCAGACCCGCACTAAGTATGGGTTTGGGGCAGGCCCGGCGACGGCACCGGATCACACCCGCCCCGGGACCGGATCGCACCCACACTAAGTGTGGGTTTGGGGCAGTTCCGGCGACGGGATCGGATCAGACTCACACTTAGTGCGGGTTTGGGGCAGTACCGCTAGGAGCGGACGCGCGGGATCTCGCGGGTCTGCGTGAAGATCCAGTGCAGCGGCACCTCGATCGACACCTTCGTGCCGCCGCCAGCGTCGGGCGCCCACACGATGCTGCCGCCGAGCTCCCCCTCCACCAGGGTGCGCACGATCTGGGTGCCGAGGCCATCACCGACGGTGCCACCGGGGAGCCCGGTGCCCGTGTCGACGACCTCGACCGACAGCCGCTCCTCGGTGCGGTCAGCGCGCACGAATACCGAGCCCTCGCGCCCGGCAAGGCCGTGCTCCACCGCGTTCGTGACGATCTCGGTGAGCGCCAGCGCGAGCGGCGTCGCGTACTCGGAGGGGAGCTCGCCGAACTCGCCCTCCTTGTGGGGGTGCACGGTCGTTCCGTGCAGGCTCGCCACCTCGGCCGCGAGGCCGACCACGCGCTCGAACACCTGATCAAAGTCCACGATCTGCGACAGCCCCGTGGACAGGGTGTCGTGCACGACGGCGATCGCTGCGACGCGGCGCATCGCCTGGCCGAGCACCTCCTTCGCTTCCTCGCTGCGGGCGCGACGCGCCTGCACGCGAAGCAGCGAGGCGACGGTCTGCAGGTTGTTCTTCACGCGGTGGTGAATCTCGCGAATCGTCGCGTCCTTCGTGATGAGCTCCTGCGCCTGCTGACGCAGCTCGGTCACGTCGCGGGTGAGCACGATGCCACCCACACGCTTCCCCTCGCGCACAACCGGGATCGAGCGGAGCGTCACGGTGCGACCGCGCGCGTCGATCTCCACGCGCTTCGCGATCTTTCCCTGCGCGATGAGCGGCAGCGACTCGTTCGTGTCGAACTGCCCCTTCACAATCTCGGCGAGCACCTCGGCGAAGTTCTCGCCCTCGATCTCGTCGCGGTAGCCGAGCGTCGTGAACGTGGTCTGCGTGTTCGGGCTCGCGAACGTCGCCTCACCGTCGAGGTTGATGCGCACCAGGCCGTCGGAAGCCCTCGGGGATCCCTGCTCGCCACCGCGGGTGTTGCCCGGCGCGGGGAAGAGCCCCTCCTGGATCATGTCGAGCAGGTCACCAGCGACCTCGCGGTAGGCCGCGCTGATGCGCGAGGCCGGCTGCGTGTCGGCGACGCTCGTGTGCACCGTGATCACGGCAAACGGGCCGTGCACCACGCCCTTCGCGTCGGTGCGGCTCACTGAATATGCCGTGAGACGCATGGGATTTTCCTCGTACCAGGCGGGTGAGGTCGACGCCGCACGCTCCCCGGTCTCGATCGCCTGGTCGACGAGCCCGCGCCAGTCCGGGCGCAGGAAATCACCGATGACGTCCCGGTAGAACAGCGTGACCGAACCAGCTGGCCGGCTGTGCGCGACGGCGAGGTAGTCCCCGTCGGTCGTCGGCACCCAGAGCACGACATCGCTGAGTGCGAGGTCCGCGAGGAGCTGCAGATCCAGTGTGAGCAGCTCAAGCCAGTCGGTCTCCTCCTCGCTGATGGAGGAGTACTTCGTCGCAAGGTTCCGGAGTGTGGCCACGTCACCAGAGTAGAGCACCTGAGGCGGTTCGAGCGGGGCCACGCGTGCGTGCGGCGCAAACGCCCTGTGCGCGGACACCGTTGACGCACGATAGCACCGACTTTCTAGTGTGGGCTGACGACACGACCGCACTCCCGGCCACACGGGCGACGCCGGGGGAACACCGCGCAGGGCACACATCACGGGAGTCGTGAAAGGACTTCGATGCTGTCCGCCTCAGGCGCTGCCCAGGATCCAGCCACGCCGCTTCCCCCGGCCGACACCGCGCACATCGCCGCCGCGCCCTCGCTGCAGCTCGTGCCAACGGCGGAGCCGCCGCCGCTCTCCCCCGCCGCGGTGCAGCGCATCGCGCTCAGCGCGTTCGAGGTACTCGAGGGCAGCCGCGCCATCGCGCAGCTCGCCGGCGCGGTCTCCCTTGAGGTGGCGCGGCAGCTCCGATTCCTCCGTGCGCTGCGCACGGAGCGTCGCACACTCCACCGCGACGCGCGGCGAATCGTCGCCTCACCGGGCCCACCGCACCTGAGCTCCCCGCGCGAGGGCGTGGTCGATGCCGCGGTCGTGCTGCACACCCCGGGGCGGGCGTACGCGGTCGCGCTGCGGTTCGAGCTGCGCTCGCAGCACTGGCGCGCGACGCATCTCACGGTGCTGTGAGGTGCGCGCCGCTCGGAGCCGGCACGTGGGGCGCGGGCCCCGCACACACAGCGATTCGGCGTATCCCAGCCCGGATACGACAGATGGGCTTGGATACGCCGAATCGCTTGGGATGGCGGACGCGGGCGGGCGGGCACCAGCGGACGCAAACGCCCCCGCAGCCCGCCAGCGCGCCCTACGCCTCCGCGCCGCCGCGCAGGCGCGACACCTCGTAGAGCGCAACGCTCGCCGCGATGCCGGCGTTCAGCGACTCGGTGACCGCGTGGATCGGGATCGACACGATCGCGTCGCACGTCTCGGTGACGAGGCGCGAGAGCCCCTTGCCCTCCGAGCCGATCACGATCACCATCGGGCGATCCGCGAGCTCCAGCCCGGGCAGCATGACGTCGCCGTCGCCGTCGAGGCCCACCACGAAGATGCCCTGCTTCTTGTATTCCTTGAGCGTCTGTGTGAGGTTCGACGCCATCGCGACCGGGATCCGAGCCGCGGCGCCCGCCGACGTCTTCCACGCCGCCGAGTTGAGGCCGGCGGAGCGGCGCTGCGGCACGATGACGCCCTGGCCGCCGAACGCACCTACGGAGCGGATGATCGCGCCCAGGTTGCGGGGATCGGTCACGCCGTCGAGCGCGACGATCAGCGGCGTCTCATCGCGGTCGATGATCTCGTCGAGCATCTCCATCGGGTGCGCGTAGGCCATCGGCGGCACCTTCAGCACGACGCCCTGGTGCACGGTGTCGCGCTCGGTCATGCGGTCCATCTCGGGGCGCATCACCTCGAGCACGGGCACGTTGCGGTTGGTGGCGAGGCGCAGGATCTCGCGCATGCGGTCGTCCATCTCGACGCGCGCGGCGATGTACAGGGTGGAGGCCGGGATCTTCGCGCGCAGCGCCTCGAGTACGGCGTTGCGGCCGGTCACGAGCTCCGACTCGTCCTTCTTGCGTGGCGCACCGGATCCGCGCCCGCGGTCGGTCGACTGGCCGGTGCGCGCGGCGTGGCGCTCCTTCGCCGCGACGAAGCGCTCGCGCGACTTCTTCGCCTTGTACGCCGAGTGGTACTCACGGTCCTCAGCCTTCGGCGTTGGGCCGCGCCCCTCGAGGGCCTGGCGGCCCTGTCCTCCGGAGCCGACGGCCTTGCCGAGCCCCTTCTTCCGGACGGCGCCGGTGCGGCTCTTCTTGTTACTCATGTCAGGCTCCAGCGGGTTCCAGTTGGGGTGTCTTCAAGTGCGATGCCCGCGTGCTGCAGGGTGTCGCGGATGGCGTCGCTCGCGGCGAAATCGCGTGCGGCGCGCGCGTCGGCGCGCTGCGCGATGAACGCGGCAACGAGGGTGTCGAGGGCGGCGTCGGCGTTCGATCCGGATCCGCCAGCTGCCGCACGCCAACTCGGGTCGCGCGGGTTGATGCCGAGCACATCGAGCATGGCGATCGCGTCGGCGAGCCGCGCGCCGGACGCGTCGGTGTCGCCGGCGTCGAGGGCGGTGTTCCCGGCGCGGACCGCGCCGTGGAGCACCGCGAGCGCCTGCGGCACCGCGAAGTCGTCGAGCATCGCCGCCGTGAACTCGGCGGGCAGCTCGGCGGCAGCGGCGGCGTGCAGCCCGGCGGCCTCCGCGCGCTCGAGGAAGCCCTCGATGCGCGAGAACGCCGCTTCCGCCTCGGCGAGCGAGCTCTCCGAGTAGTCGAGCACGGAGCGGTAGTGCGCGGCGCCGAGGTAGTAGCGCAGCACGATCGGCCGGGCCTGGGCGAGCAGATCCGCGGCGAACAGCGAGTTGCCGAGCGACTTCGACATCTTCTGGCCGCCCGTGTTCACGAGGCCGTTGTGCACCCAGTAGCGGGCGAAGCCGTGGCCGGCGGCCGTCGACTGGGCGAGCTCGTTCTCGTGGTGCGGGAAGCGGAGGTCGAGGCCGCCGCCGTGGATGTCGAATTCCTCGCCGAGGTAGCGCTGCGCCATGGCGGAGCACTCGATGTGCCAGCCGGGGCGGCCGCGGCCCCACGGCGACGGCCAGGATGCCGACTCGGGCTCCGTGTCCTTCGAGGCCTTCCAGAGGGCGAAGTCGCGGGGATCCCGCTTGCCGACCGGTTCCGAATCGGCGGCGTCCTCCATCTGGTCGCGGCGCTGCCGCGTGAGCGCGCCGTACTCGGGCCAGCTCGCGGTGTCGAAGTACACGCTCGCGGAGCCGTCGGCGGCGGGGTAGGCGTGCCCGCGTTCGATGAGCCGCTCGATGAGCGCGATCATCTCGGCGATGTTGGCGGTGGCGCGCGGCTCGTAGGTGGGGGCCTGCACCCCGAGCGCGTCATACGCCGCGGTGAACTCGCGCTCAATGCGGTACGCGAGCGCGAACCAGCTCTCGCTGCCACCGGCCTCCTGGCCGATGCGCGCGTTGTCGAGCACCTTGTCGTCGATGTCGGTGACGTTGCGAATCAGCGTGACGTCGTTGCCGGTTGCCGCAAACCAGCGGCGCATCTGGTCGTACACGAGCGCGCTCCGCAGGTGCCCGATGTGGGGCGAGGACTGCACCGTCGGACCACAGACGTAGAGGCCGACCCGTCCCGGTTCGCGGGGCTCGAAGTCGACGACCGCCTGCGCGCGGGAGTCATAGATGCGTTGCTTCACCCCTCAATCCTAACGTCCGCGGCCCGCTCCCCCGAGTGGGAGAAGCGGGCCGCGGAGCAGGCGCTCAGTCGAGCGAGCCGCTGAGGAAGAACTGCATCTGCTTCGCGACGCTCACCGCGTGGTCGCCGAAGCGCTCGTGGTAGCGGCTCGCGAGCGTCGCGTCGACCACACCGGTCGGGTTGTTCGCCAGCTTGTCGCTCAGCACCTTCTCGAACACCTTGGCGTGCAGCTCGTCCAGATCGTCGTCGAGGTCGCGCACCTCGTCGATCACGCGCGGATCCTGCGTGCGGAGCAGCTCCACGAGCTTGGCGGCCATCTCGACATCCAGTGCCGCCATGCGCACGAACGTCTTCGTGAGCCCCTTCGGTACGGCGCTCTCCGGGTAGCGGTAGCGCGCCAGCTGGGCGATGTGCTGCGCGAGATCCGCCATCCGCTCGAGCGACGCGCTCATGCGGAGCGCGCCGACGACGAGGCGCAGATCCGAGGCGACCGGCTGCTGCCTGGCCAGAATGTCGATCGCAAGCTGGTCCAGCTCGGCCGCGCGCTCCTCAATCTCGTCAACGCTGTCGATCACCTGCTCGGCAACCGCAACATCGGAGTTGCCGAACGCGCTCGTCGCGTTCTCGATCGCTTCCTCGACGAGCTCGGCAATCTTCACGAGCCGATCTTGCACCTCGCGCAGTTCCTGCTGAAACACTTCACGCATGCGGTTTCCTCTCTCTTTCGCGCCTCCGGGCACCCTCACCAGTGTGCGGCGCGACCGTGAACCGAGCCGCACGAGGAGGTGAACAACAGCTGAACTCTGCCGGTTCGCCCGACCCTCACCCGTACGATGAGAGACATGGACCCGGCTGTGCTCGTGCTCACCTCAACCGCACTCGGCGTGCTGGTCGGTGTTGGTACCACGCTAGCAATAGTGATGGCCCGCCGCGCGGGAGTGAAGCGCGCCGACGCGGTGCGGCCAGAACTCCCCGAGGTGGCCACCTCAATCCTCGACGAGATCGACACGTTCGCGGTGATTCTCGACTCCTCTCTCGCGCCCGTGTACGCGAACCCCACGGCGCGCGAGGAGCGGCACATCGGCGACGCCGAGCTCGCCGATCCGGAGTTTCTGAGCCGCGTGCGCCGGGTCATGTCGACCGGGATCCCGGACACCCACGAGCCAGACCCCAGCAACCCCGCAGACACCGTGCGGATGCACATCGTTCGCTTCCAGCGCCGCTTCGTGCTCATCCTCGCGGAGGACCAGGGCGAAGAACAGCGCGTGAACGCGATGCGCCGCGACTTCATCGCGAACGTGAGCCACGAGCTCAAGACCCCGATCGCCGCGATCGGGCTGCTCGCGGAGGCCACCCAGCAGGCGGCCGACGAGCCCGAGCTCGTGCGCGATTTCTCGAAGAGCCTCGTCAAGGAGTCGCGCCGCCTCGGCGAGCTCTCGCGCGACATCATCCAACTCTCCGAGGCGCAGTCGGCGCTCCGCCCTGAGGATCGCGAGCCGGTTTCGCTGCGGGATCTCGTGCGTGCCGAGGTGGACTCACACCGTTCGTTCGCCGGGCAGCACGGGGTCGAGCTCGTCGTCACCGATGAGTCGTCGGCCGCTGACGCGTCGATCATGGGACGCCCCACCTCGCTCGCCTCCGCGGTCGCGAATCTCCTCTCGAACGCGATCCGGCACTCCCCAGAGGGTGGCCGCGTCGGCGTCGGCATGAGTTCGGACAAGCAGAGCTTCACCGTCACCGTCACCGACCAGGGCGAGGGCATCGCCGCCGAGCACCTACCGCGCATCTTCGAGCGGTTCTACCGGGTCGACGGCGCGCGCACCCGTGGCGACGGCGGCACGGGCCTCGGCCTGAGCATTGCGCGGCACACGATGCGGGCGCACGGCGGCGACATCGACGTGTGGTCGCAGCCGGGCGTCGGCTCGAGCTTTACCCTCACGTTCCCCGTGCACGACGCGGCGGCACCGGAGAAGGGGGCGAAGCGCATGAAGAAGGCGAAGCGCGCCGCTCGCGCCGCGGCACGCGCAGCCGCCCCAGCTCCCGCCGCAGCCGCCGCGGCTGCCGCTACCGAACCGTCTTCCGCACCGAACTCAGCCTCCCAGAAGGGATCCCGATAGTGGCCCAGCACATCCTGCTCGTCGAGGACGAGGAATCGATCTCACGCCCACTCGCGTTTCTGCTCGAGCGGGAGGGCTACCGCGTCACCGTCGTGAACGACGGCACCACGGCCCTCACCGAGTTCGGCACCGCGCAGCCGGACCTCGTGCTCCTCGATCTGATGCTGCCGAGCCTGCCAGGCACCGAGGTGTGCCGCGCGATTCGGCTCACCTCGCAGGTGCCGATCATCATGCTGACCGCGAAGGACAGCGAGATCGACATCGTCGTCGGGCTTGAGCTCGGCGCCGACGACTACATCACGAAGCCGTACTCGACGCGCGAGCTCCTCGCCCGCGTGCGCGCGGCGCTCCGCCGCACCGGAACGCAGGAGGAGGAGCGGGAGAGCGTTGACGCGTTCGTCCTCGATGAGCACGGCATCCGGCTCGACTCCGAGCGCCACTCGGTGACCGTCCGCGGTGAGGAGATCGCGATGCCGCTTCGCGAGTTCGAGCTGCTCGAGATGCTGATGCGACACTCCGGCCGGGTGCTCACCCGCGGCCAGCTGATCGACCGCGTGTGGGGCAGCAACTACTACGGCGACACGAAGACCCTCGACGTGCACGTGAAGCGAATTCGCGCGCGGATCGAGGAGGAGGCCTCGCAGCCGAAGCTCATCTCCACGGTGCGCGGCGTCGGCTACCGCTTCGGATAGCCGGGATCCCGCCCTGCGTGCTCGCCGGGGTCATGGGTCAAATGACCGATGCGGAGCTCCGCCCAGCGCCCATAAGCTGTGGTGCGGGTGAGCAGTCGAGGCTCACCGTTTTCTTGGGGGATGCATGAGCGACGCGGGTGCCGTCAGTACGAACACCGAGACCACCGGAAGGAGACCGCGCCGCAGACTGGGCGGGCTGAGCATTCAATCGAAACTGCTCGTCATGCTGCTGGGCGTGAGCCTGATCTCCTCCATCGTCGTTGGGGCGATCGGCTTCGTGAACGGCAGGCAATCGCTGCACAGCGCGGCGGTCGACCAGCTCACCACGATCCGTTCGATGCGCGCCACCGAGATCGAGAATGCCGTGCGGGCGTTCCGGCTCGACGCGTCACTGCAGTCGCGCAACCTCAGCGCGCAGACGCTGTCGCGCGAGATGAACGCCGCCTTCGACGACCTCGCGAGCTCCGTCACGATCGACGAGGCCGCCGACGAGCGGCTCGCCGCGTACTACGCCGACGCGTTCATTCCGCAGCTGGAGGCGCGCGCCGACCAGTCGTACGGCGACAGCGCGTTCATCCCCGAATCGACCGCTGGCAAGTATCTGCAGCTGCAGTACACGGTGAAGAACACCGACTTCGACGCCGACTACGACACGCTGCTGCGCACCAACGACACCGGCGACGGCACCCGGTACTCCGCGACGGCGGAGCGCTACGGCGACTACTTCACGCGCCTCATCGATCAGGCGGGGTATGAGGACGCGCTGCTGCTCAACCTCGACGGTGACGTGGTGTTCTCCGCGTTCAAGGGGACGGAGCTCGGCACCAACATCAACACCGGCCCGTACCGTGAGTCGGCGCTCACCGATGAGTATCAGGCCGCCATCGCGACGAACAGCGTCAACACGGTCATGATGACCGACTTCGAACGCTGGATCCCATCGCTCAACGTTCCGGCGCTGTGGGTCGTGTCCCCCGTCGGCAACGACAGCGGGATCACCGGCGCGATCGCATTCCAGGTGTCGATCGACCGCATCAACGATGTGATGACCGGCGATGAGCTCTGGGCCGAGCAGGGGCTCGGGAAGACCGGCGAGGTGTATCTCGTCGGCCGCGACGGGCTGATGCGCAGCAACTCGCGCCGGCTGATCGAGGATCCGGACACCTACGCGCAGCGCGCGATCAACGGCGGCAACTCGCCGGAGACCGCCCAGCGCATCGTCGATGTCGGCGGCACCACCATGCTGCAGCGGGTGAACACGCAGGCCGTCGAGTCCTCGAAGGCCGGGGAATCGGGCGCGATCGTCGGCCGCGACTACATCGGTGGCGAGAGCATCACCGCGTACGCGCCGCTCGAGATCGAGGACGTGGACTGGATGATCGTCGCGCGCATCGACACCGACGAAGCGTTCGCGCCGGTGTCGACGTTCACGCGCAACGTGCTGCTCTCGCTCCTGGGCATCATGGTCGCCGTCTCGCTGCTGTCGCTGGTCCTCGCGCAGGTGTTCACCCGGCCGATCCGTCGCCTCGTCGACGCGACGCACCGCATCGCCGAGGGCGACCTCGACGTGCGCGTCCCCGAGCACTCACGCGACGAGTTCGGCGGGCTGGGCAGCGCGTTCAACGACATGGCGTCGAGCCTGCGCCTCAAGCAGGACCTCCTCGAGGAGCAGCGCGTCGAGAACGAGAAGCTGCTCCACACGCTCATGCCCGAGAGCGTTGCGGCGCGCTACAAGCAGGGCGACGAGACGATCTCGGAGGCGCACGAGAAGGTCTCCGTGGTGTTCGCCGAGCTCGTCGGCTTCGACGAGTACGCGCGCGGCCTCAGCCCCGAGGAGGAGGTCAGCCAGCTGAACGCGCTGATGCGAGGGTTCGACGAGGCAGCTGAGAAGGCGGGAGTCGAGAAGGTGCGCACGCTCCGCGGCGGCTACCTCGTCTCCTCCGGCCTCGTGGTCCCACGCGTGGACAACGTGCGCCGCAGCGTCGAGTTCGCCCGCTCGCTGCTCACCGTCGTCGAGCGGTTCAACGCGCAGAACCGGTCGAGCATCTCGGTGCGCGCCGGTGTCGACACGGGAACGGTGACGAGCGGTCTCGTCGCGCGCACCTCGCTCGCCTACGACCTCTGGGGCGACGCGGTGAGCCTCGCGTACCGCGTGCGCTCGGTCACGGGGGATCCCGGTGTCTACGTCAGCCAGACGGTGTACGAGCGCACGCAGGAGATCTTCGAGTTCACGGAGGCCGGCACCGTCGAGTCGCACGGCAAGACCGAGACCGTCTGGAAGGTCGCCTAGCATGGCCGAGCTCTTCAGCCAGGCCTGGACCTGGTGGGTCATCGCGCTCGCTGTGATCGTGCCGGTGGTGCTCGTCGGCCTCACCGAGCTCATCACGGCGCTGTCGCGCCGAAATCACCCGCTCGCTGGGCCGATGCGGTTGCTGCGCAACTGGGTGATCCCCGCGGGCGCGGTGTTCGCGCTGCTCGGCTTCGCGATGCGATCCCCAGCGGATCTCGTCTGGGTGAGGATCGCCGCGACGGTCTTCGGGTTCCTCGTGATCCTGCTGGTGCTCTCCTCGTTCAACGCTGCGCTCTTCGCCAACGCGAGGCAGGGGTCCTGGCGCGAGCGCATCCCGTCGATCTTCATTGAGATCGGTCGGCTCGCGCTCGTGGTGGTGGGCCTCGCGATCCTCTTCTCCTGGGTGTGGAAGGCGGATGTTGGCGGGCTCTTCGCCGCGCTCGGCGTCACCTCCATCGTGATCGGCCTCGCGCTCCAGAACGCGGTCGGCGGGGTCATCTCGGGCCTGCTGCTCTTGTTCGAGCAGCCGTTCAAGATCGGCGACTGGCTCGACACCGGCAGCGTGCGCGGGCGCGTCGTCGAGGTGAACTGGCGCGCGGTGCACATTGATACCGGATCCGGGATCCAGATCGTGCCGAACTCCAC
This sequence comes from Leucobacter chromiireducens, assembly GCF_003917135.1. Lineage (GTDB taxonomy): Bacteria > Actinomycetota > Actinomycetes > Actinomycetales > Microbacteriaceae > Leucobacter > Leucobacter chromiireducens_A. The sequence continues at coordinate 94,069 of NZ_RPDI01000004.1, read as the reverse complement.
GCTGTCCGGCGCGTCGTTCACGAACCTCAGCGAGCCCGACGGGCCGTACGCGGCAACGACCGCGGTGAAGTTCACCACCGACGATCCGCCGCACGAGGTGATCGCGCTGCTCCGCGACGTGGCGAACGGGCTCCCCCAGCGGCGGCAGGACGAGCCGGTCGCCGTCGAGTACGGCGGCAACGGCGCGTTCGAGGTCACGATCCCCGTCGACGGGCCTGCGGACGCGCAGCGCGCGCAAACGCTGTACCTGTCCTGGCTCTGGTACGCGGCACGCCGGCGCGGCTTCGCCCTCGACGGCGATTCGACCGATCCGATCGCCGAGCCAGAGCGGCTCGAGGCGGCCGTCGAGGCGGTCGCCCCAACGCTGCACCTCCGCGAGGAGGGCCGCGCGCTGCTCCTCGCCACCGCGCGTCTCGTGCGCTACGGCGTCGGCGAGGTGGTGCTCCCCACCGGGGCCATCCCCGATGCCGTGTACATCGTGATCTCGGGGCGCGCCTCGATCGCGCTCGAAGCGGAGGGTGGCCGGCTCGAGTTCACCGCAGCGACGGCGGGGGACCTGCTCGGCCTCACCGCGCTCACGCGCGAGCCCTCGCAGTCCGTCGCGGTGGCCGGCGAGATCCTCACCCTGCTCAGGATCCCGATCGCGACGCTCGACGAGCTGATCGCGAATCGGCCGCGGCTCGCGACGGAGATTGGCGAGTCGCTCGAACTCAAGCGCAAGCTCGCGGCAGAGGCGGCCGCGACGCTGCGGCTCTCCGCCGGGAGGGCATAGTCGGCGTCCCGGTGCCGGCGGGGAGCCGCCGGCACCGGGACCGCGGAGCGCCGGGCGCTCGTGTCGGTGGCTGCCGATAGCCTGATCGCGTGACCACGCAGCCAGTTCCTCCCGTGCCCCAGCGCGCGGCGACGGCGTGGGTGCTCGGCGAGTCCGCAGCAGCGGAGATCACCGCGCTCCCGCTCGATGGCGCGGGTGAGCAGGTAGAGCTCAGCCAGGCAGAGCTCCCCGGTTTCGTCGCCGAGCGCGAGGCCGCAGGCACGGTTCGCTGGGTGTGGAGTGACACGGCGCACTGGTACCCGCGGCTCCTCGCGGCGGGCGTGCGCGTTGCGCGCTGCCACGACCTCCGGCTCTGCCACGCGATCCTGGCGAGATCGGAGCGCGTCCCTGATCCCGCACCGCTGCGCGCGGCGACCGCGTGGGACGTGCCGTTCGTGCCGCCGGAGGCGCCTGCCACCGATCCGGCGGTGCCCACCCTGTTCGATCTCGCCGCGACACCGCCGCCCTCCGCGACCGCGGTGCCGCACGACTGGGAGGCCGCGCGGGCCGAGTGGCTTCGGCAGCGTGATGCCAGCGCGGCGGACGGTGGCCTGCGCATGCTGCTCGCCGCCGAGTCGGCCGGCGCCCTCATCGCGGCCGAGATGAGCGACGCCGGCCTCCCCTGGGACACCTTGGAGCACGAGCGCATCCTCGAAGCGCAGCTGGGCCCGCGGCCACCGCTCCACGTGAAACCGGCGCGCATGCTCGAACTCGCCGAAGCGGTGCGCCTGGCGCTCGGCGACCCGAGCGCCAGCCTCGATTCCCCGCCGAAGCTCGTCCGCGCGCTCCGCCGAGCCGGCATCGACGTCGCATCCACCTCGCAGTGGGAGCTGATGGAGCACGAGCACCCGGCGATCGCGCCGCTGTTGCACTACAAGAAGCTCGCGCGCCTCCTCTCGGCAAACGGCTGGGCGTGGCTCGACGAGTGGGTGCGCGACGGGAGGTACCGGCCGGTGTACGTGCCAGGCGGCGTGCCGACCGGGCGCTGGGCGTCGAGCGGCGGCGGTGCCCTCCAGATCCCCAGGCAGCTCCGCCCCGCGCTCCGCGCCGATCCCGGCTGGCGACTCATCACCGCCGACGTGTCGCAGCTGGAGCCGCGCGTCCTCGCGGCGCACGCCGGGGATCACGCGCTTGCCGCTGCCGCGCGCGGCACCGACCTCTACACCGGCGTGGTGCAGTCCGGCGCCGTTGCTACGCGCGAGGAGGCGAAGTTCGCCATGCTCGGCGCCATGTACGGGGCGACCACCGGCGAGTCCGGCAGGCTCGCGCCGCGCCTTCGCCGCAGCTACCCCACCGCGATGGCCCTCGTCGACCAGGCCGCGGCCACCGGGGAGCGCGGCGGCAGCGTGAGCACGCGCCTCGGGCGCACCTCCCCGCGGCCGGAACCCGAGTGGTTCGACACGCAGGCGCGCGCGAGCCTGCCTGGCGCCACCGGCGCGGACGAGGCGCACGCGCGGCGCTCGGCCCACGAGTTCGGCCGCTTCACCCGCAACTTCGTGGTGCAGGGCACCGCGGCCGAGTGGGCGCTCACCTGGCTCGCGAGCCTCCGCGGTCGCCTGGCCGAGCTGCCCGAGATCACGGACGCCCCGCAGGCGCCGGCATCGGGGCCGCTCTTCGCACGCCGCGCGCACCTGGTGTTCTTCCTCCACGACGAGGTCATCGTGCATGCCCCGCACGAGCAGGCCGAGCGCGCGGCCGGTGCGGTGCGTGCGGCCGCCGACGATGCGGCGCGCCTCCTCTTCCCCGGCGCCCCCATCGACTTCCCACTCGACCTCGCCATCGTCACCCGCGCTTCCGCGAAGTAGCGGCAGTGCGCGGGGGAACGCACGAACGCCCCCGAGGATCACTCCTCGGGGGCGTTCGGCGCGGGCGCTGCGGCTAGTTGCCTGCGGCCTCCGCGTCGTCCTCGGTGGCCACGGCCTCCTGCGCGAAGTCTGCGGGGAGCACGTAGTCGCGGTACTCAGCGAGCGTGCCGTCGAGCACGGGCACCTGGTGCTCAACCTCGGCGGAGCCAGCCTGCTGGAAGTACGCGTCGACCGTCTGGCCGGGGGTCACCCCGGGGAGCGTCACGAGCACCGGGGCTTCCTCGCCCGCCGGGTTGCCGAAGAGCGTGTTGCCGGTCGGCACGGTGAACTCGGCGCGCGCCTGCTGCGTGCCCTCGTTCATGAACGTCACCGCGAGCTCCTGCTCAGCGCCCGTGAGGTTCACGGCACCGAAGACCACGTTGAAGTTCTCGCCGCTCTCGTCAGCGATCAGCATGATGTTGCGCACATCGACACCCTCGACGTTGACGTCGACGCCGTCGCTCGGAGCGTAGGGCTTGAGCGTTCCCTGCGGGGCGATCAGGCTGCATCCGGTCGCGCCCAGGGCGAGGGCCGCCGCGATCGCAATAGACGAGGCAATCCGAATCTTCAAGGTGGTCCTCCGAGCCGTGGGCGAATCTGTGCGTGTGCTCCACTGTACCGGCGCACACAGTCAACTCTCATCATACCCGCCCCCGCGCTGGGGCTGCAGCTTAGGCAAGCCTAACCCCGGAGGTGTGAGGTGTGGTATCCTAGTGGTTGGACTGTAAAGGAGCCACTCGATGCAATTTGAGGTCGGAGAGACCGTCGTCTACCCCCACCACGGCGCAGCCAAGATCATCGAGGTGAAGAAGCGCAAGCTGGGCGGCGAGGAAAAGCTTTTCCTGAAGCTGCAGGTCAACCAGGGCGATCTCACCATTGAGGTTCCCGCCGAGAACTGCGATCTCGTCGGCGTTCGCGACGTGATCGACAAGGAAGGCCTGGAGCGCGTGTTTGAGGTGCTTCGCGCCCCCTTCACCGAGGAGCCGACGAACTGGTCCCGCCGCTACAAGGCCAACCTTGAGAAGCTCGCATCCGGTGACGTGATCAAGGTGTCCGAGGTCGTGCGCGACCTGTGGCGTCGAGATCAGGAGGTTCGCTCGCTCTCCGCGGGAGAGAAGCGCATGCTCGCGAAGGCGCGGCAGATCCTCGTGTCGGAGCTCGCACTCGCGGAGAAGACTGATGAGGAAAAGGCTGGCGCCGTCCTCGATGAGGTGCTCGCTTCCTGAGCATCGGCAACGCCGGAACACAACGCCCCGCACTCGCTGCGGGGCGTTGTGTTTTCGCCACGGGTACGCTGGGACTATGAGCGCGCATCACTCTGACTCTGCGACACACCGACTCCCCACGCTCGGGGTGATCCTGGTGGGTGCCGGCGCCGGCCGCCGGCTCGGCGCCGAGATCCCGAAAGCGTTTGTGGAGCTGCGCGGGCGCACCCTGATCGAGTTCGGCATCAGCGTCGTCACCTCGCTCCCGCACGCGGGACACCTCGTGCTCGTGATCCCCGAGGCGCGCGCACCGCAAACGCTCGAACTCGTTGACACGATCCTGCCGCGCGACTCCGAGTGGAGCGTCTCCGTGGTGGCCGGCGGCCGCGAGCGCCACGAGTCCGTGCGCTTCGGCCTGGAGGCCCTGCCGAGCAGCGTTGAGACGGTGCTCGTGCACGACGCCGCGCGCCCCTTCGCGAGCGCCGAACTGTTCGAGCGCGTCGCCGCCGAGGTTGCGCGCACCGGCGACTCCGTGGTGCCAGCGCTGCCCGTCGCCGACACGCTCAAGCGCGTCGGCAGCGACGGGGTGGTACACGACACCGTCGACCGCGCGCCCCTGGTCGCTGTGCAGACCCCGCAGGGGTTCCCCCGCGAGCTGCTCGCTGCCGCGCACTCGGCCCGCCCGGACGGCGCGGGCGACGCGCTGCCCACCGACGACGCCGAAGTCGTACAGCGCTTCGGCGGGCAGGTGCGCACGGTCCCCGGCGAGCTGCGCGCGCACAAGCTCACCACCCAGGAAGACCTCCCGATCCTCGACTACTTCCTCACCGCGAACGCGCTCGGCCTCGGGGCGGACGCATGATCCGGGTCGGCAACGGCTTCGATGTGCACGCCTACGACAGCTCAGCGCCGCTCTGGCTGGCCGGTCTGGAGTGGCCGGGCGAGCCGGGGCTGTCCGGGCACAGCGACGGCGACGCGGTGTGCCACGCGGTGGTCGACGCACTGCTGTCGGCCGCCGGCCTCGGGGACATCGGCGGCCTGGTCGGCGTCGACGAGCCGGGAACCGAGGGCGCCGCGAGCACCGGCTTCGTGCGGCTCGCGCTCGAGCGGCTCGCGGCGTCCGGCTTCGCGCCGGTGAACGTGAGTGTGCAGATCGTCGGCAACCGGCCGCGGTTCGCCGCGCGCCGGGAGGAGGCGCAGCGCGTCATGAGCGAGCTGGTCGGCGCCCCGGTGTCGCTGTCGGCGACCACCACCGATCGGCTGGGCTTCACGGGCCGCGGCGAGGGCCTCGCGGCGATTGCGACGGCGCTGATCGAGCGGCGCGAGCGCCCCTGAGCCCCGTTCTCGCCCAGCCTCCAGCCATTTAGTGCGAGTTTGATCCGGTTCAGGCGCACCGTACCGGATCAGACTCGAAGCAATCCGGTGAAGCGGAGGGCCGGGCGGCAGGAAGGGGCGGAGCGACCGGAGGCGGAGCGACCGGAGGCGGAGCTCCCGGGACCGGAGCACCCGGAACCGGAGCCCCCGGAGCCCCCGGGCCCTACGCCGCGTAGCCGCCGACGAGGCGCACCGCGCCGCCGTCGACGCCCTTCGCGCCCTGCTCGAAGCCGGCGAAGTCGCGCGCAGCGCTCGAGACGGTGCCGGCCACCCAGGTGTCGAGCCCCTCGGCGGTGAGCGCGGCGGCCACCTGCGGCGCCTGATCAGCCGCCACCACCGCGAACATCCCGACGCCGAGGTTCCAGGCGCCCTCGAGCGACTCGAGCGAGTGCCCGCCGAGCTCGGCGAGGTGGCGGAACACGGGAAGCGGGGACCACGTGGCGCGATCCACCTCGACCCAGGTGCCCTGTGGCAGCACGCGCGCGAGGTTCGCCGCGATGCCGCCACCCGTGACGTGGCTCAGCATGTGGATCGCCCCGTCGAGCGCGGGATCCTCCAGCACGCGCAGCAGCGGCCCGGTGTAGAGCGCGGTGGGCGTGAGGAGCGCCTCGCCGTAGCTCGCGCCGAGCTCCGCGCTGTGGTCGTGGTACCCGATCCCGCGCTCCGCGAGGATGTGGCGCACGAGCGAGAAGCCGTTCGAGTGCAGGCCGGAGGCCGCCATCGCGAGCACCACGTCGCCGTCCTGCACGCGCGAGGGCTGCAGCATCTTGTCGGCCTCAACCACGCCGGTTGCCGCGCCGGCGACGTCGTAGTCGTCCGGGCCGAGCAGGCCGGGGTGCTCGGCGGTCTCGCCACCGACGAGCGCGGTGCCCGTCGCAGAGCAGGCCTCGGCGATGCCGCGCACGATGTCGGCGATGCGCTCGGGAACGAGCTTGCCGCACGCGATGTAGTCGGTCATGAACAGGGGCTTCGCGCCAACGACGACGATGTCGTCGACGACCATCGCGACGAGGTCCTGGCCGATGGTGTCGTGCTTGTCCATCGCCTGCGCGATCGCGACCTTCGTGCCGACACCGTCGGTCGACGAGGCGAGCAGCGGCCGCGTGTACCCGGTGAGGGCGCTCGCGTCGAACATGCCGGCGAAGCCGCCGACGCCTCCGAGCACCTCGGGGCCGTGCGTGCGGGTCACCGCAGACTTCATCAGTTCGACGGCAAGGTCACCCGCCGCGGTATCCACTCCGGACTGGGCATAGATCGACGCGTTTTCGCTCACAGCAGTGAGTCTACCGTGCCTGCAGCGCCGCCCAGGGTGTGGGAGACTAGTCGGGCGCCGGTCTGGCGCACCACCCAGTTCTCAGGGAGCACCACAACGCATGTGCGGCATCGTCGGTATCGTCTCGTCCGAACCCGTCAACCAGCAGATCTACGACAGCCTGACCCTGCTGCAGCACCGCGGCCAGGACTCGACCGGGATCGCGACGCTTGAGGGCGACTTCTTCCACATGGTGAAGGCGAAGGGGCAGGTGCGTGAGGCGTACCGCACCCGCGACATGCGCCGCCTCGCCGGCACGGTGGGCCTCGGCCACGTGCGCTACGCCACCCGCGGCAACGCGGCCCGCGAGGAGGAGGCGCAGCCGTTCTACGTCGGCGCCCCCTACGGCATCATCCTCGTGCACAACGGCAACCTGACGAACACGCGTGAGCTCACCGCCGAGCTCTACAACGTGGATCGCCGCCACCTGAACACGCACTCGGACACCGAGCTGCTCCTCAACGTGCTGGCCAACGAGCTGCAGGCCGGCATCTCCGGCCTCTCCCTCGACGAGGATCAGATTTTCGACGCGGTCTCGCGCGTCCACGAGCGCGTCGAGGGCTCCTACGCCACGATCGCGCTGATCGCCGGCTACGGCCTGCTCGCCTTCCGCGATCCGTTCGGGATCCGCCCGCTGGTGCTCGGCAAGCGCACGGGCGCGACGGGCCGTGACGAGTGGGTCGTCGCCTCGGAGTCGCTCGTGCTCGAGTCGGGCGGCTACGAGATCGTGCGCGACGTCGCACCCGGCGAAGCGATCCTGATCACCCCCGACGGGGCGATGACCTCGCGGCAGTGCGCGCGCAACCCGCGCCTCGTGCCGTGCGCGTTCGAGTACATCTACCTCGCCCGCCCCGACTCGGTGCTGAGCGGGATCTCCGTGTACGACGCCCGCCTGCGTCTCGGCGAGACCCTCGCGGAGCAGGTGGCCCGCGAGATCCCCACCGGCGACATCGACGTCGTGATGCCGATCCCCGATTCGGGCCGACCGAGCGCGATGCAGATGGCGCAGCAGCTGAACATCCCCTACCGCGAGGGCTTCTTCAAGAACCACTACGTCGGCCGCACGTTCATCATGCCCGGTCAGGCGGTGCGCAAGCGGAGCGTGCGCCAGAAGCTGAACGCCATGAGCGTCGAGTTCGCCGGCAAGAACGTGCTCCTCGTCGACGACTCGATCGTGCGCGGCACCACCTCGAAGGAGATCGTGGAGATGGCGCGCGCTGCCGGGGCGCGGAGCGTCACGTTCGCGTCGGCGGCTCCCCCGGTGCTGTTCCCGCACGTCTACGGCATCAACATGCCCACCCGCACCGAGCTCATCGCGCACGACCGCACGAACGAGCAGATCAACGCGGCGCTCGGCAGCGACGCGCTCGTCTACCAGACGGTCGAGGGCATGAACCGCGGGATCCTCGCCGGGCAGTCAGCCGTCACCGAGCTCGAGGCGAGCTGCTTCACGGGCGAGTACGTTGCCGGCAACATCGACGCCGAGTACCTCGCCTGGGTGGAGGCCACGCAGGAGAGCTGATCCGGCACGGAAAACGCCGCGGGCGCTGATCCTCATCGAGTGGGATCAGCGCCCGCGGCGTTTCTGGTGCGTGCGAGACGCGGGATCGGGATCTAGCTGCCCGGCTTCGGCTCGTCCCCGGGTGCCGCCTCGCCGGCTGGCTTCGCGTCGGGCGCGGGCTCGTCAGCTGCGGCGCTCGGCTTCGCGTCCTCTGCGTCACCGTCGGGCCGCACCTCCTTCTTCAGGATGCGCATCGACTGGCCGAGGCTCTTCGCGAGCCCGGGGAGCTTCGGCGCACCGAACAGGAGCAGCACGATGAAGAGGATGATGATGAGCGTTGGGCCGCCCATGTTGCCGATCATAGAATCCAGGTCCCTTTCGCGGCTGCCGGCTAGGAGGCGTCGGTGCTGCGCGGCGTCTTCGCCGCATCGTCAGGCGTCTCGGCCGCGGCCGCGTCGTCGCTGCGCACTTCCTTCTTCAGGATGCGCATCGACTGTCCGAGGCTCTTCGCGAGCCCGGGAAGCTTCGGCGCACCAAACAAGAGCAGGATGACAAAGAGGATGACCAGCATGTGCCAGCCACTGAGGTTGCCCAGCATGTGAATGCTCCGATCGTTCGTGGTGACGCGATTATCGCACGTCGGACTGAATAGCGACCCCGCTGCCGCGAGAACGTCGCGCGATTGCCCCGAGCACGAGCGACAGCAGGGCGCCAACGCCCAGGCCGATCGCCGCGCCGATCACCGCCATGAACCCGATCGCCTGGCCGAGCGTGTAGTCGGCCTTCTCGGCGATGGGGAACACGAGGACGAGCAGCATCGCGATGAGCGCGCCGAGCGCGGCGGTGCCGACGAGGACGCGGCCGTAGCGCACCGAGCGCTGCAGCGTCACCTCCCGCGAGGCCTCGACCACCGTTGGTTCGGCGATCTCGGGCTCGGCAGCTGCAGCGACCTCGGGCTCGGCGGCCACGGGCGCTTCGGCCTCGGGCGCTTCGGGAGCGACAGGCTGCGCGGGATCTTGCTGCGGCTGCGGGGCCGCGGCGTCGGGAGTACTCATGCGTCCATTCTCTCAGGCTGCGACTGGGGATCGGGTCAACCGGCCACGCGCACGAGCGGCAGCAGCCCGGTGAGGTTCGCGCGGGTGCCAGACACCGCGACGCGCGCCGCCGCGAGCGCGTCCTCCCAGGCCAGCTCCCCCGTTGCGAGCGCAAGCCAGGTCTCCGGGTCGGTCTCGATGACGTTGGGCGGGGTGCCGCGCGTGTGCCGCGGCCCCTCGACGCACTGCACGGCGCCGAACGGCGGCACCCGCACCTCCACCGAGTTCCCCGGGGCGCGCTCGGCGAGCTCCTCCAGCAGGTAGCGCACGGCGGTCGCCTGCACGGTGCGCGGTGCGTCGGCCTCGCGCACGGCGGCGAGCGCCGCGCGACCGTCTGCGTCCGAGATCCTGCGCTTTGCCATGCCAGCCAGCCTAGCGTTTCGGTCGCGGCCCGTCGGCGCTGCCCGCGCGCGGGGACTAGGCTTATCGGCGTGAAGATCCTCGTCTTGGGGCCGGGTGCCCGCGAACACGCCATCGTTCTTGCGCTCCTCGCTGAGGACGCCGACCACGAGGTCGTCTGCGCCCCCGGCAACGCCGGGATCGCGGCGAGCGGCGTGGCCACCCCCGAGCTCGCGTACACGGATCCGGCAGCGGTTGCCGCGTTCGTCGCCGAGCGCGGCTTCGACCTCGTCGTGATCGGGCCGGAGGCCCCGCTCGTCGCCGGTGTGGCGAACCCGCTGCGCGCGGCAGGGGTGCCGGTGTTCGGGCCGGATCAGGACGCCGCGCAGCTTGAGGGGTCGAAGGCCTTCGCCAAGCGCGTGATGGACGCCGCCGAGGTGCCGACCGGGCGCGCGGCGCGGGTCGCCTCGGTGGCCGAGGCCGGCGCGGTGCTCGACGAGTTCGGCGCCCCGTACGTGGTGAAGGCCGATGGCCTCGCGGCAGGCAAGGGCGTGCTCGTCACCGAGGACCGCGACGCCGCGATCGCGCACGTCGAGACCTGGGCACCGCACGGCGATGTGCTCGTCGAGGAGTTCCTCGACGGGCAGGAGGTGTCGCTGTTCTTCTTCGCGGATGGTCACGACGTGCTTCCCCTCAGCCCGGCGCAGGACTACAAGCGCATCTTCGACGGCGACGCCGGCCCGAACACGGGCGGCATGGGCGCCTACTCGCCGCTGCCGTGGGTGGCCGACGACTTCGTCGCCGAGATCACTCGCACGGTGGCGTTGCCGACGGTGCGCCAGCTGGAGGCCGAGGGCACCCCGTTCGTCGGACTGCTCTACTGCGGGCTGATCGTCACCGAGAAGGGGGTGCGCGTGATCGAGTTCAACGCGCGCTTCGGTGACCCCGAGACGCAGGTGGTGCTCGCGCGCCTGGAGTCCCCGCTCAGCCAGTACCTCCTCGCGGCAGCGACCGGGCAGCTCGCCGCGCAGCCCGAGCCGCGGTTCTCGGATGAGCCTGCGGTGATCGTTGTGGTGGCGAGCGAGGGATACCCGGGCGAGGTCGTGACGGGCCGCCCCATCACCGGGCTCGACGCGGCGGCAGCGGTGCCCGGCGTGCACCTGGTGCACGCGGCGACCGCGCGCGACGCGGACGGCGGCTGGGTGGCCACCGGCGGCCGCGTGCTCGGTGTGGTCGCGCGCGGGGAGACGTTTGCCGCGGCGCGCGAGCGCGCGTACGAGTCGGTCGGGCTGATCACGCTAGCTGGCGCTCAGCACCGCACGGATATCGCGGCGCGCGTGGCGTAGCGCCCGGTCGCGCATCTCGCGGAGCCGCGGGGTCAGCTGAGCTGGTCCCGCGGCTCTTCGCGTTCTCGGGCGGCGCGGCCGACGCGGCGCCCCACGCGCCAGGCGGCGATCGCCGTTGCGGCGCAGATGGTGAGGGCCACGCCGATGAGCACCAGGTAGCGGGTCTCGGTGCGCGCGCCGGCGTAGGGCAGGCTGTCTGACCAGTCGAGCATGACGCGCACGAAGACGAACGCGACCCCGAGCCCGACGAGCGCGGTCACGCTCGCCGCGCCGATCGCCCCGCGACGGCTGGCGCGGCTGGTGCTAGCGCGCCGGCCCATCCGGCTGGTCGCCGCGGATCAGCGCGTCGAAGTCGAGCTCGGCGGTCGTTGGCTCGTCCTGGTCCTCGTCGTCGGCGCGCTCGGCCTCGACGTTCGGGGCGTCGGCGGCCTCGACCGCTTCGGTGTCGGCACCCTCGGCGGTCTCGACCGCATCGGTGTCGGTAACCTCGACGGCGTCGGCCTCGGCGGCATCCACTGAACCATCGTGCTCGGCGTCGACGGCGTGCGCCGGCTGCGCGTCGTGCTCCGCGGCCAGCTGCGCTGCGACCTCGGGAGTCAGCGGTTCGACCCGGATGGTGTCGTTCAGCTCAACGTCAGCGTCCGCGTCAGCAGCACCCTCCGCCTCGGGCTCAGCCTCGGGCTCGCTTTCAGCCTCGGGCTCGCCCTCGACCGGCTCAGCGGCCGGCGCGGGGGCAGCGACCCGCCCCTCGGCGACCGCGGTCTCGAGCGCCGTGGTGAGATCACGCAGCAGCACCTGCCAGCCGTCCTGCGAGGCCGCCGCGCGCGCCGCAGCCTCCGGGAGCGCGTCGAAGCCAGTCTCGGTCACGGTGATGCCGGTGTCCTCGCCCTGGGTGCGCAGCGTCACGAGCACCGCGGTCTCGCGCTCGTCGCCGGCCTCGCGCCAGCGGAAGCCAACGGCGTGCCCCTCGACCCACACATCGACGGTGCCGCTCGCGTCGCGGCTCACGGACGTCTCACCGGTGTCCTCCGACCAGCGCTCGGAGATCGCACCACCAACGTGCGGTTCGAGCTGCAACTCAGGCCACCACTCCGCGCGCCGCTCGGGCTCGGACAGGTACGCCCACGCGGCAGTCCGCGCCGCCCGCACGCGGCTTCTCGCCACAACCGGCCCGAGTGGGATCATGGTCTTCCTCCGCGTTCGTCGGTGATGGATTCAGGAGCAACGCTCCCCATCTACACATGACCTTAACCGTCGCCCCCGACATCGCGGTGCACCCGGCGCGAATGTCGCGGAAATACGCGGTTCTCGGGAGCTATTTTGCGTACATTCCCGTTCCCGCAGCCGCGCGCGCGAGCCCCGCGGGCGCGAGATGGAAGAATGGGGGCGTGACCGAACTCCCCACACCCCTGCAGCTGCCCGGTTGGACCCACACCTACTCGGGGAAGGTGCGCGACCTGTACGTCCCCACCGACGGCCCGGGGAACGTGCTGCTCGTCGTCGCGAGCAACCGCGTGAGCGCGTTCGATCACGTGCTCGAGCCCCCGATCCCGGGCAAGGGCGAACTGCTCACCGCGCTGTCGAACTGGTGGTTCGAGCAGATCGATCTCCCGAACCACCTGATCGCGCCCGCGCCGGGCATCCCCGAGGTTCCCGCGGAGGTCGCCGGCCGCGCCATGCTGACCCGCCGCCTCGAGATGTACCCGGTGGAGTGCGTGGTGCGCGGGGCGCTCACGGGCTCCGGCTACGCGGAGTACGTCGCGACGGGTGCGGTGTGCGGCATCGAGCTGCCGGCGGGGATCGCCGACGGCGACCTGCTCGACGCCCCGATCTACACGCCGGCGTACAAGGCGCCGCTCGGCGAGCACGACGAGAACATCACGTTCGAGCGCAGCGTCGAGCTGGTGGGCGAGGACGCGGCGACGGCGCTGCGCGACGCCTCGCTCGCGATCTTCACGCGCGCTCGCGAGCTCGCAGCGGCACGCGGCGTGGTCCTCGCCGACACCAAGTTTGAGTTTGGCCGCGATCCCGAGACCGGGGAGCTCGTGCTCGCCGACGAGGTGCTCACGAGCGACTCGTCGCGCTACTGGGACGCGGCGACGTACGAGGATCCCGCGCTCGCCGCGGGGGATCGCCTCGCCTCCTTCGACAAGCAGATCGTGCGCAACTGGCTCGCCGCGAACTGGGATCGCACGGGCACCCCGCCTGCGCTGCCCGCGGAGATCGTGTCGCAGACCCGCGCACGCTATCAGGAGCTCTTCGACCGCATCACGGGCTAGCCCCGACGCCCGACACTCGACGCGCCGCGCGCCAGGTAGACTGGTGCCAGGGAGTGGCCCGTAGACGCGTGCCGCATCACCCACCGACCGTCGAATCGCGAAACCGGAGTCGCCAGTGCCCACGATTGTTGTTGATGTCATGCCCAAGGCCGAGCTGCTCGATCCGCAGGGCAAGGCCACTACCGGCGCGCTGGATCGCCTGGGCCACGGCAAGTTCGAGAACGTGCGCATCGGCAAGCGCTTCGAGTTCACCGTCGCCGGCGAGGTCACCGCAGAGGTGCTCGCCGAGGTCCGTCAGGTCGCCGACGAGATCCTCTCGAACTCGGTGATCGAGGACGTCGTCGCGATCTCGGTCGACGGCGAGCCGGTCGGCGAGGCCCGGTAATGGCGACCCGTATCGGCGTCGTCACGTTCCCCGGCTCACTCGACGATCGTGACGCGCAGCGCGCGATCCGCATCGCCGGCGCCGAGCCTGTCGCGCTGTGGCACGCTGACCACGATCTGCAGGGCGTCGACGCGATCGTGCTGCCAGGCGGTTTCAGCTACGGCGACTACCTGCGCGCCGGCGCGATCGCCGCGATCGCCCCCATCATGACCGAGGTCGTCGCTGCGGCGAACCGCGGGATGCCCGTGCTCGGCATCTGCAACGGTTTCCAGGTGCTCGTCGAGGCGAAGCTGCTGCCTGGCGGTCTGATCCGCAACGCGCACCAGCAGTTCATCCGCCGCGATCAGCGCCTCGTGGTCGAGAACATCGACACCGCCTGGACGCACCTCTTCGCGCAGAACGAGGAAATCGTGATCCCGCTCAAGAACGGTGACGGAGGCTACATCGCCAACGACGAGACGCTGCGGCGGCTCGAGGGCGAGGGCCTCATCGCGTTCCGCTACGCCGAGGTGAACCCCAACGGCTCGCTGAACAACATCGCCGGCCTCAGCAACGAGCGCGGCAACGTGGTCGGCCTCATGCCGCACCCCGAGCACGCGGTCGAGGCCGGGTTCGGCCCGGATATGCCCGACGCGATGCGATCCGGCACTGATGGGCTGCGCTTCTTCGAGGCCGCGATCCAGGCGCTCACCGCGCGCGTCTAGGCACACGCCCCACACCAAAACTGCCGCCAGTTTGATCCGGATCCAGCATTCATACCGGATCAAACTGGCGGCATTTTGTTGGGGAGGATCAGGCCGCGCGCGGCGTCCGAGTAAGCGAGGCCAGCGCGGGATCGATGCCGTACGCGAGCAGGCGGAAGCTCGTCCCGTCGGCGCGCACGATCTCGTGCTCGCGATCCAGTAGGCGCGCGAAGCCCATCCGGTCGTACATCTCGTAGGCGGCGACCATCTCCGTGCTCGTGTTCAGTACCACCTGGTCGACCGCTCGGACGCGGCCGAGCCGCAGCCCGTGGCGCATCATGAGTGAGCCGATGCCGCGCCCGCGGGCCGCGCCGCTCACGCCGAGCAGCCTGAGATCCATCTCGCCGGGGCGCGCGACGTCGCTGAGCACCTCGCCGGGGCGCGGGGTGGTGATCGTGGCGAGCAGCGTGCCCGTCGCGGTGTCCTCCGCCACCCACACGCGGTGCTCGGCCGCGCGCGCTGCGACGTCGGCGATCTCGGCGAGGTACTCGCCTGGCAGCCCCTCGTAGTCGTCGCGGTACGCTGCGAGCACGAGCTCGCTCACCGCCGCGATCTCCGCGTCACGAATCTCGCGCACGCGCACGTCGGGCCGCTCCTGCAGCGGGTAGCTGAAGCTCAGCGAAGCGCCGTAGTTCGCGCCGTCGAGCTGGTGATCGAGCTCGGGCGTGCGCGCGAAGCCGATGCGCGCGTAGAGCCGCGCCGCGGGGTTCTGCACGCCGGTGTCGAGGCGCACCTCGCGCGCGCCCCAGCGCATGGCCTCCTCGATGCCGGCACGCACGAGCGCCTCGCCAACGCCCGCGCCGCGCGCGCTGGGCGCGACGACCACGAGGCGCAGCTCCACCTCGCCCGCCGCCGCGAGCTTCGCGTAGCGGGTGCCGCCGCGCAGCACGGAGACCGCGCCGATCAGCTCGTCACCGCGCGCGGCGACGAGGATCCGGCCGTCGGCGTCGCGGCCAGCCGTGTCCCGCTCGAGCGCCAGCCACTCGGCGTCGTCCGCGAGCTGCGCGCCGTAGGTGCTCTCCGCGTACGCCGCGTGCACGAGCGCCGCCTCCGCGGGGTACTCCCCCTCCGCGATCCCTCGGATCACGAAGTCGGGGGCCGCGGGGGCGGCGTTCGTGTGGTGTTCGGGCGTCAGCTCTGTCTCAGGCACCCGAGTATTTTACTCCTGCGTGGCGATCGCTCCCCCGCGCCGTGCGCGCCGCGCGAGGGCGAGCGTCACGAGCAGGGCTCCGGCCCCGAGCAGTCCGGCCCCGCCGAGCAGCCACGGCAGCGTGCTCGCCCCGCCGGTCTCCGCGAGCGGCGGCTTCGGGATCGGCTTCGTCGGATCCTCGGGGATCACCGGGTTCGCCGTGCACGGCAGCTGCGCGGGATCGCACACCTCCGGCGTCGGATCGCCTGGCTTCACCACGAAGTTGAGGAGCACGCCCTCGCCGTCGGCCGCGCTGGGCAGCACCTCGACCGTGTAGCTCACGGTGGCGCGCTGCTTCGGCGCGAGCTCGCCCGCGATCCGCAGCACGTCGCCGTCGAGCGTCGCGGTGAGCCCCGCCCCGCTCACGGTGGGGCCGGAGATGAGCGCCGCGTCGTCGAGCACCCCGGCGAGGCGGTCCTCGAAGTCGACCGCGCCCGCCGCGGTGCCGAAGTTCTCGAAGCCGAGCGTGTAGCTCAGCTGCTCGCCGGCGGCCACCGCGGTGCCGCTCTCCGGGTCGACCTGCTTCGTCACCTCGATGTCCGGCTTCGTCTCGACCGGGTGCACCGTGCAGTTGGGGGCTGCCGGCTCGCAGACGAGCGGCGGCTCCTCACCGGCCCCGATCACGACGTTGCCGAGCTGGTGCGGCGTCGTGCCCTCGGCCGCCGGTGCGGCCGGCCGCTCCCGGTCGGGCAGCACGCGCACGGTGTAGCTCACCGTAGCGTGTGTGCCAGCGGCGAGCGAGCCGCGCACGTCGATCCTGGCCTCGCCGTTCGCGCCGCGCGCGAGGACCGCCTTCAGCGTCCCATCGCCGTCGATCGCGACGACCGGCTGCGTGATCAGCTCGGCGTCGTCCACCACATCGTTCAGGATGTCGCGGTGCTGCACGGCCGCGCGGTCCGGGCCCCACGCGTCGAACGACAGCGTGTACGTGACCTCGTCACCCTCGCGCACCTCGGTTCCCGAGGCGGGGTCGGCGGACTTCGAGACGTCGAGGCCGGGCATCACGGCGGGGTGGTCGGTGCAGATCACGTCGTCGTCCGGGAAGCAGCCGGGCAGCTCGAGCGACTCGCCCTCCCCGACGAGGTAGTTCGTCACCCGCGCGCCGTGCGGCAGATCCGCGTGCATCCGCATGGTGTACACGACGGTCGCGGTCTGACGAGCGGCGAGCACGCCGCTCACGTCGATGCGTTCATCGGCGGCGTTGAACACCGCCGCGACGCTCGACCCCGCGTCCTGGTTCACCGTGATCTCGCCCTCGAAGTCGGCGGAGGTGAGCACGTCGTGCAGCCCATCCCAGTAGGCAACGGGGCCGGCTGCCGCGCCGTCGTTCGTGAACGTGAGCGTGTAGGTGATCGCCTCGCCGGCGCGCACCCAGCTCTCGCCGCTCTCGGTGACGGCGGACTTCGCCGGCCGGATCGCTGGCAGCGGGGTCTCCGTGCACTCGGGGTCGCCCGGCTCGCACACCTCGGGCGGCTCGGTGACGCCGGGCGGCAGGAGGAAGTTGGCGGCCTGGCTGTTGCCCTGCGCGGCCGCCTCCTTCACGCGCACCGTGTAGGTGACCTTCGCGGTCGCCCCAGCGGCGAGCGTGCCGCCGATCGTGAACGCCTCGTCGGCGATCTCCGTGACCGTCACCGACGGCGTGTCGGAGGCCGGCTGGCTCACCACGGTCGCGTCGTCGAGCACGTCGCTGAGGTCGTCGGTGCGCGCGACGTCGCCGGTGGCGGCGCCCGTGTTCGTGATCGTCACGGTGTAGCTGAGCGTCGACTCGCCCGCCACGATCGGGTCATCCGACGCGGTGACCTCCTTCACGTAGGAGACCTCGGGCACCGGGTTCGTGGTGCACGCCTCGTCGCCCTCCTCGCAGGTGATCGGCGGCTCGGTCACGCCTGGCGCCAGCAGGAAGTTCGCCAGCACGTTGTCGCCGCGCTCCCCGTCAGGGAGCACCTCGACCCGGTAGCGCACGGTCAGGGTCTCCCCCGCCGGCACGGTGCCGCTGATCTGCAGCGCATCGCCGCTCGGGCCGGTCGCGGTGAGCCCGGCGTCGGCCTCCAGCGAGCCGGCGACGAACGCGGCGTCATCGAGCACGCCGCGCAGATCGTCACGGTGGTCGACGGTGGCCGGCGCGGTGCCGGCCGAATTGTCGAACGTGAGGGTGTATCGCAGGGTGTCCCCCGCCGACACGGTCGTGCCCGACTCGGGGTCGACGCCCTTGCGCACCGTGAGGTTCGGCACCGGGTGCACGGTGCACGGTTCGCCTGGCTCGCACACCTCGGGCTTCTCGTCACCGGCGAACAGGAAGTTCGCGAGCGAGTTGTTGCCGCGCTCGCCGTCATCCTTCACGGTGGCCTCATAGCTGACCGTCAGCCGCTCGCCGGCCGGCACGGTGCCGGTGATGGTGATCAGCCCGGCGCTCGGCCCGGCCGCGGTGAGTCCGGCGTCGGCCTGCAGCGAGTCGGCAACGAACGTCGCGTCGTCGAGCACGTCGCTCAGGTCGTCGGTGTGCTCCACCGCGGCGGGGGCCTTGCCCGCGCGGTTGTCGAAGGTGAGCGTGTAGCGCACGGTATCCCCGGCCGCGACCGGCTGACCGCTCGCCGGGTCGGCGGTCTTCGTCACCTCGAGCGCCGGCACCGGGTTCGTGGTGCAGAGCTCCTCCGGCGTGCAGACCGTCGGGGGCTCGGTGCCCTCCGCGAAGAGGAAGTTGACGAGCTCGTTGTCGCCGCGCTCGCCGTCGGCCAGCACCGTCACGACGTAGCGCACGGTGAGCGTCTGCCCGGCCGGCACCGTGCCGGTGACGGTGATCGTCTGCTCCGGCTCGGAGTACACCGCGGTGAGCCCGGCCGGCACCTCAAGCGATGCCGGATCGAACGCCGCGTCGTCGAGCACGCCGCTGAGGTCGTCAACGTACGAGACCGGCGCTGGCGCGCGCCCGCTCGAGTTATTGAACTCGAGCCCGTAGCGCAGCTCGTCGCCCGGCTCCACCGGCGTGGTCGAGCCGACGTCAACGAGCTTCTGCACCACGAGGTCGGGCAGCGGCGCCGGGTGCTCGGTGCACAGCTCGGACTCCGGCGCGCAGGTGGTCGGCGGCTCCGTTCCCGTCGGGAAGAGGAAGTTGCCGAGCGAGTGATCGCCGCGGTCCGCCTCGGGGAGCACCCGCACCCGGTAGGTCACGGTCGCGCTCGCGCCGGGCGCCAGCGTCCCCGTGATCGCGAGTTCGCCGTCGACGATCGCACCGGTAAGTGCCCCGGCCGGGGCGACCATCGGATCCTGGATCAGCTCGGCGTCATCGAGCACGCCGCTGAGATTGTCGGTGTACGCGACGTCGGCCGGCGCGCTGCCGGTGTTCTCGAACTGCAGCGTGTACGTGAGCTCGTCGTCCTCGAACACCTCCGTACCCGTCTCGGGGTTCGCCTGCTTCGTCACCTGCAGATCGGGCTTCGTGCCCGGGTGCACCGTGCAGGGATCGCCCGGCACGCAGGTCTCCGGCGCCTCGTCGCCGGCGAAGAGGAAGTTCGCGAGCTCCGCGCCGTCGGCGACCGGGTCGTTCACGGTGACCTGGTAGCTCACGGTGGCGGTCTCGCCCGCGGCGACCGCGCCGGTGACGCTGATCTTCCCCGAGCCGTCCGGGCCGGTGGCGGTGACGCCAGCGCTCGCCGTGAGCGAGCCGGCCACGAACGTCGCGTCGTCGAGCACGTCGGACAGGTCGTCGGTGTGATCGAGCGGGGCCGGCGCGGTGCCAGCGGTGTTGTCAAAGCTGAGGGAGTAGCTCACGGTCTGCCCGGCGACGACGGGCTCGCCGCTCGCGGGGTCCGCGGACTTCGCAAGCACCAGATTGGGATCCCCAGCCGGGTGCGTGGTGCAGGGGTCCTCGGGGAGGCACTCGCCCGGCGGGGTCGCCCCCTCCTCCAGCAGGAAGTTGCTCAGCACGTCGTCGCCGCGGTCGGCAGGGTCGTTCACCGTCACGGTGTACGTGACCGTCCTGGTCGCGCCAGCCGGCACGAGGCCGGTGATCGTGAGCTTGCCAGAGGCCGGGCCCGCGACGTCGAGCCCGCCGTCATCGGTCACCTCCCCGAACGTCGCGTCGTCGAGCACGCCGGACAGATCGTCATCGTGCGCCACGGTCGCGGCGGCCGCGCCCGCCGAGTTGTCGAAGGTCAGCGAGTACGTGAGCACATCGCCAGCGGATACGAGCGTGCCGCTCTCCGGGTCGGCGCTCTTCGCAATCTGCAGGTCTGGGAGCTTCACGGGGTGCTCGGTGCAGAGCTCGGACCCTGGCTCCGGATCAGTGGCACAGACCGTCGGCGGTTCCTCGTCGCCTGCCACAACAAAGTTCGTCAGCACCGGGGCCGTCTCGCCCTCTGGCACTACGGGGTCGTCGACGCGCACCACATACTCGACGCGGCCGGCGGCGTTGCCGCGCAGCGTACCCGTGACGCTCAGGGTGCTCGCCGCCTCGTCGAACGTCGCGGCGATCGTGTGCGCCTCCGGGTTGCCGGGGTCGGCCGGGTCCGACGCGCCGACGATCCGCAGCGAGTCCGGGAGGAAGGTGCCGTAGCGCAGCACCTCGGCCAGGTGGTCGACGTGGTCGACGGTGGCCTCGGCGGCGCCCCAGTTCTGGAAGTCGAGTCGGTACGTCACGAGCTGCCCGGGGCTCACGGCCTGGCCGTCGCCCGGCAGGGAGGACTTGCGCACCTGGAGGTCGGAGCCGAGCACCTCGTGCGTGGTGCAGCGCGGGTTCGATTCGAGGCAGGTCTCCGGGATCTCCTCGAGCGGGTCTCCGTTGTCGTCAACGTGGATCAGGAAGTTCTGCAGCACATCGCCGGCGGTCTCGCTCGTCACACGCACGGTGTACGAGACGTTGATGATCTTGCCTGGCGCCATCTCCCCACTGAGGGAGATCCTCGCCGGGCTGCCGGCCGGTTCCGTCGCGGCGACGTCCCCGATGTCGCCGTCGGGAGAGGTGATCGAGATCGAGCCAGGCACGAACTCCGCCTTGTCGAGCACGCCGCCGATGAAATCGTCGTAGACGATCTGGCCGGGCACCTGGCCGGTGTTGTGGAACGTGAGGGTGTAGGTGATCTCAGTGCCGTGCACGACAGGGGCGCCCGAGAGCGGGTCCGACTCCTTCACCGCGGTGATGAGCGGCACCCCGAGCGCGTAGTCCTCCACCTCGCCGGCGGATCCCACGCCCGTCGGCACGAGCACGCCGGTCGGGTTCAGCCCGTCCTCGCTCGCCGCGATCCGCAGCCGGAGGTACACCACCGGCCCGTACGCGCCCTCGGCCGGGCCGAGCTCCGCAAGCTGCGGCCAGCTCAGCGTGGCCGTGCCGCCCGCGCACTCGGCGATCTCCGAGCGCTCGGTGTCCGGGTCGAACGATCCGTCGCGGTTCCAGTCCAGCCAGCCGGCGACGAAGCCGGTGGTGCCGTTCGCCCGGCACGCTACCGTGAGCGGATCGCCGTTGTTGAAGCGGTGGCCCTCCTCCGCGCGTGGCAGCTGATCGAGCGGGATCGCGTCCTCGTCGCTCGGTGAGTCCGTCTCGTCGTCGAGCAGCGCGTCCCAGCTGTGGAGGTGCTCGGTCTCCGCGTCCACGTGTGTGCCGAGCGTCAGCGGGGACTCCCCCGGAACACTGAGCTCGAAAGCATCGGAGAACACATCAGTAGCGCCCGTCCCAGGAATGATCGTGCCCTGCCATTCAGGCTGGAAGATCGCACCAGCCGCCCCGAACGACTCGGGTGCATCACCGAAATCGACACTCATCACCATGCCGAGCGCCACGGCGCTGTGCCCGCCGCCCTGCATGGACACGTGCGCAGCCGTGGCCCCCTCCATGAAGCCAACGGCCATCGGACCGTATCCCTCGCTCGTCCAACCGATGCACTCGTACCCCTGCGGGTCAAAGCGAATTCCGCCCTGCGGAGTTGGATTGGCGAGGGTTGTCTCCGTGCAGTCCGCGTTTCGCGCGCGGTCGATGATCCGCCAATTCACCGGGGTGTTCAGCGGCCGCGGATCGACCTGCAGCCACTCACCTGTCTGGCTGCTGCTCGACTCAGCGTCAGCGACGACGAGCCCCTGCAACGGAATTGGCGTCGTGGTTCCGTCTGCAGTCACGTAGCTCGCCGAGCAGTCGAAGTCGAACGAGGCGGCACCGCCGAACTGCGTGTTCGTGATGCCAGTCACCATCGTGTTGAGGGTGCCGGGGCCGCCCTGGTAGTAGAGGCGTGACAATCCATCACCAGCAAAGGATCCCGAGCGGTACGTGCTGATCTCGCCGGACACACCTGAGATCGTGCAGGTGGATACTATTTTGTCCGCGCCGATCTGACGCTCGTTCGTATACCTCTGTCCATCTGCAATCGGCTGCTCCGCTGCTGGGAATGTGAACCAGTCGATCGAGCTGCGATGCTCACCGGTGCCGCCTTCCGCGAAGTCGGCCTGGGCCGGAGCTTCCCCACTGATCCCCGGAAGCGCGACGATCGCGCCCGCAACGACCGCGATTGCGGCAATGAAAGCACCCGATCTTTGGAACCGGGCCAGCCGATTCGTCCGTGCAATATGTCCGAACGCCATGGTTCGCCCCTTCTCGGGGACACGGCAGCCGCGTCCCCTCACCCCAAAACTCACCCAACCTAGTACCACTCATGCTACGCAGTGAGGAGAGATCCGAGTAGAGCTTTCTCGATTCCCACGCGGAACCTGTGCGGCGCCGCCAGCGGCGCTTCGCACGATCGCCACTGAGCGAGGAGGGTTCGCCGCGCTGGGGGAGAACGGGGTGGGGCTACCGATGCCCGGCGGGCAGAGGAGCGGGCGTCACCGAGCCGAATGGCGACGAAGCGTATCGCTGCGCACTCGCGCTAGTGCGGGGGCAGCGGGGAGCCCGGCACGCTGAAGTCGGGCTGACCGTTCGGCAGCGCAGGAATCGGGCGGCCGTCGGCGAAGGTCGGCCAGGGCAGCAGCGGGCCACTCGCGGCCGGCGCGGGCGCAGCCGGCGCCGCCGGCGCGGGGTGCGCGGCGGGCGTGGCCGGGGCGGCCGGGCTCGCCGGCGCTGGCGGGGCCAGGGCGCCGGCAGGCGGCGCGGCGCGATACGGGACGGCGCTCGCGCCGCGATCCGGCACTGCGGTTCGCAGCTTCGCGCGCGCAGCGTCGCGCTCCGGGGCGCCGTAGAACCAGCGCAGCAGCAGCGTGATCGCGAGGCCGAGCGCCGTGAGGATCAGCGTCGCCACCGCGATCTTCCAGTACAGCTCAGGGATCAGCACGTTGAACGTCTCGATCGCGATCGGAGCGGTGAAGAGAATGCCAGCGAGCACCGCGAGCATGCTCGTGATGAACGCGAAGCGGCCGATCGCCTCCGGCTTGCCATCGCTCATGCCGAGCAGCAGCTGGCAGCAGCCGAGCACGAGGCGGGTGACGCCGATCACGACGATGCTCTTCCAGAGCAGCGACCAGCCGAGCAGGAACGGGTCGTACGGCGTCATCCAGGTGACGATGAGCAGCAGCGCGAGGATGTACGAGTTCGCGATCAACGCCACCGGCGCGTACCACTCAGAACGCAGCTCGCGGCGCGTGTCGAGCGCGGTCAGCCCGACGAACACCGCGAACACGAGGAACGTGGCGAAGACGCGCTCGAACTTGCCCTGGAAATCACCGATAAAGAGCAGCGAGATCGAGGCGATCGTGAGCGCAGCGAGCAGCACGATGCTGATCTTCAGGAAAGTGGACAGCGTGCGCGGCTGGCTCCCACCCCCCTGCGCCTCGGGGGCGGTGCCGACGGGATCGGCGGCCGCGGCGCGGTCGGGGGCAGCGTTCGGGGTACTCATGCACCCAGTTTCGCGGTTCCCGCTGAAAAACACCAGAAACGGGCCCGCCGCGTTTGCCGACTACGGCCCGATCCCGAGGCGCGCCCAAACGCCGTAGACTAGCCGGGTGAGCGCTGGCCGCTCCGATCGTAGCCGTACCGCCCCCGAGCCCACGGAGCACATCAGCGTGACTGAACCCACCGCCCCGATCCACCTCCCGGACACCGTCGCAGACGCGATCGCGACGCCCGACAAAGAGCAGCCATACGACGCGCTCGGCCTGAAGGCCGACGAGTACGCGCAGATCCGCGAGATCCTCGGCCGCCGCCCCACATCGGGTGAGCTGGCGATGTACTCCGTCATGTGGTCGGAGCACTGCTCCTACAAGTCGTCGAAAATCTACCTGCGCCAGTTCGGTAAGAAGGTCAACGACAAGATGAAGGAGCGCCTGCTCGTCGGCATGGGCGAGAACGCCGGTGTCATCGACATCGGCGAAGGCTGGGCCGTCACGTTCAAGGTGGAGAGCCACAACCACCCCTCCTACATCGAGCCCTTCCAGGGCGCGGCGACCGGTGTCGGCGGTATCATCCGCGACATCATCTCCATGGGCGCGCGCCCCGTCGCGGTGATGGATCAGCTCCGCTTCGGTGACATCGACGAGCCGGACACCGCCCGCGTGGTGCACGGCGTGGTCTCCGGCATCAGCTCATACGCGAACTGCCTGGGGCTGCCGAACCTCGGCGGCGAGACCGTGTTCGACAAGGTCTACCAGCAGAACCCGCTCGTCAACGCGCTCGGCGTCGGCGTGCTCCGCCACGAGGACCTGCACCTCGCGAACGCTTCCGGCCTCGGCAACAAGGTCGTGCTCTTCGGCGCGCGCACGGGCGGCGACGGCATCGGCGGCGCGTCGATCCTCGCCTCCGACTCGTTCGACGAGGGCGGCCCGACGAAGCGCCCGGCCGTGCAGGTGGGCGACCCGTTCGCCGAGAAGGTGCTCATCGAGTGCTGCCTCGAGCTGTTCCAGGGCGACCTCGTCGAGGGCATCCAGGACCTCGGCGCAGCCGGCATCTCCTGCGCCACCTCCGAGCTCGCGGCCAACGGCGACGGCGGCATGTTCATCGAGCTCGACAGCGTGCTGCTCCGCGATCCCTCGCTGACGGCCGAGGAGATCCTCATGTCGGAGAGCCAGGAGCGCATGATGGCGATCGTGGCCCCCGAGAAGCTCGACGCGTTCCTCGCGGTCACCCAGAAGTGGGACGTCGAGACGAGCGTGCTCGGCGAGGTCACCGACACCGGCCGCCTCGTCATCAACTGGCGCGGCGAGGAGATCGTCAACGTTGATCCCTCGACGGTCGCCGTCGACGGCCCCGTCTACGAGCGCCCCGTCGCGTACCCGAGCTGGATCGACGCGCTGCAGGCCGACTCGGTGAACGCCGCCGGCCTCGCGCGCGACGGCTCCGCCGAGGTGCTGCGCCAGCAGATGATCGACGTCGCGGCGTCGCCCAACCAGGCATCGGTCGACTGGATCACGAACCAGTACGACAAGTACGTGCTCGGCAACACCGCGCTCTCCTTCCCGGACGGCGCAGGCATGATCCGCGTGGATGAGGAGAGCGGGCTCGGCGTCGCGATCTCCACCGACGCGAACGGCCGCTACTGCCAGCTCGACCCGTTCGCCGGCGCGCAGCTCGCGCTCGCCGAAGCGTACCGCAACGTCGCCACCTCCGGCGCCGTTCCCACCGCGGTGACCGACTGCCTGAACTTCGGCAGCCCCGAGAACCCCGAGGTCATGTGGCAGTTCTCGCAGGCCGTCGAGGGCCTGTCCGACGCGTGCCTGGCGCTCGAGGTGCCCGTCACCGGCGGCAACGTCTCCCTCTACAACCAGACGGGCGACACCCCGATCCACCCGACCCCCGTGGTTGGCGTGCTCGGCATCATCGACGACGTTGCGCGGCGCGTGCCGAGCGGCTGGCAGGATCAGGGCGAGCACCTCTACCTGCTGGGCGTCACCCACGACGAGCTCGACGGTTCTGCCTGGGCCGGCACCGTGCACGATCACCTCGGCGGGCGCCCGCCGGTGGCCGATCTCGACGCCGAGCGCCGCCTCGCCGGGCTGCTGCACGCCGCCTCGCAGAACGGCATCCTCTCGGGCGCCGTCGACCTCTCAGAGGGTGGCCTTGCGCAGGCGCTCACCGACGGCGCGCTGCGCTTCGGCGTGGGTGCCCGCGTGTGGCTCGAGGAGATCATCTCGCGCGACGGCGTCGACGCGACGGCGGCCCTCTTCTCGGAGTCGCAGGGCCGCGTGCTCGTCGCGGTGCCCCACGAGGAGGACGTGAAGTTCCGCGGGCTGTGCGAGGGCCGCGGCTACCCGGTGCTGCGCATCGGCGTGACGGATGGCGCTGGCGAGGATGCTGCGATCGAGGTGCAGGATCGCTTCACGCTGCCGCTCGCCGAGCTGGGCGCCGCGTCGCGTGCGACCCTCCCCGAGCGCTTCGGCCCAGTGGTGGGTTAGGAGTACCCCCCTCCCCTCTAACCTCATTTGAAAAGTGGCAAACCGACCCTTCACGCGCGTGAAGGGTCGGTTTGCCACTTTTGGATTGGGGTGGCGGGGGGGCGAAGGGCGGGGCAGGGGGGTGCGGGGGCTTGGCTCGCGCACAGGGGGCTCGCATTGCTTGTTCTCCACAAAAAGGGGATCTGAGGTTCCGGGGCGGTCGCGCTGGCCGATCCTGGAGGCATGCCCCAACCACCCGCCCCGCTCCCCGAGCCCCTCGAGTCTCGACCGTTCTCCGTGCGCGAGGCACGCGCCGCCGGGATGACCGAGCGCGTGCTGAGCCACCACCGGTTCGTGCGTCCCTTCCACGGGGTCCGCGATGTGGCGTGGCTCGGCACCCCGCAGGGGCGCGCCGCGGGCACGCAGCCCGATGACGCGCTCGCGCGTGCCGCTACGCGGGTGCGCCCACGCATTCGGGAGGGGGAGGCACTCAGTCACACCACAGCGCTCCACCTCTGGGGCTGTCCCATTCGCACGTCACCTGCGATCCACCTCACCGCCCCGCTGCCGCACAGCCGCTCGGTGGCCCACGGAGTGGTGGGACACACCCGCACGACGCCGTTTCCCACGCGCGCGCAGCCGGGCACGGGGGCACCGCTGATCGCGCCGTGGCTCGCGCTCTGCCAGTCCGGCGCCCTGCTGCCGTTTCGGGAGCTCGTGGTGGCAGCCGATCACCTGCTC
This sequence comes from Leucobacter chromiireducens, assembly GCF_003917135.1. Lineage (GTDB taxonomy): Bacteria > Actinomycetota > Actinomycetes > Actinomycetales > Microbacteriaceae > Leucobacter > Leucobacter chromiireducens_A. The sequence continues at coordinate 67,625 of NZ_RPDI01000004.1, read as the reverse complement.
CGCGATCCCGCGGCGCGCGGCGGTCCACCGCTGGCCTCGCTCGCTCGGCTCCGCCGCGCGGCGCTCACCGAGCGCGTTCGCGGAATCGCGGCAGTCAGGATCGCGCTGCGGGTTGCCAGTGTGGGCGCCGAATCGCGTATGGAGTCTCTGCTTCGGCTCATCCTGGTGCGGCACTCGCTCGATCACCACTTTGTGTTGCAGCAGTCGGTGCACGCTCCGGGTGGCGAATGGATCGGACGGTTTGACCTCGTCTGCGCGGCCCGCAAACTCCTCGTGGAGTACGACGGCGACCAGCACCGCACCAGCCGCACCCAGTACGAACGCGACCTCGAACGGCTTGACGCGGCGCGCGAGGCCGGATTTCACGTCCTCCGGTTTCGCGCGAAGCACGTGCTGTTGGATCCCGTGGGCACCGCCGCCCGGGTCGCGGACGCGCTCGGCGTATCGCCCAGCCCGGTGCGGGGGAAACTCGGCGAGCTCCTTGCAGAGGACGGGGTCACCGGATGAACATGCTCATGCACACTCCCGCTCAGCCGCTGCGCTCCGCGCTGGACGCGAGCGCCGGCCTAGCCCTTGGCGGGAGCGAGTTCGCGGAGTACGGCGTCGGAGAAGACCGGCCACGCGGCCGCCGACCACTCGCCGAAATTCCGGTCGGTGAGCGCCACGCACGCCACCTCGGCGACCGGGTCCACCCACAGGAATGTTCCGGCCTGACCGAAGTGCCCGTAGGTCTCCGGGCTGTTCAGGCTCCCCGTCCAGTGCGGGGTCTTGCCGTTGCGGATCTCGAAGCCCAGCCCCCAGTCGTTGTGCTCCTGGCGGCCGAACCCGGGGAGCACGCCGTCGAGACCGGGGAACACCACGTGCGTGGCGAGCGCGATCGTGTCCGGGTGCAGCAGCTGCGGGTTCTGCAGTTCGGCGGCGAAACGGCTGAGGTCGGCAACCGTGGAGACCCCGCCGGCGGCGGGCGGGCCCTCGAGTCGTGTGTGCGTCATCCCCAGCGGTTCGAGGATGCCCTCGCGAAGGTACTCAGCGAAGGGCATTTCCGCCCGCTCGGCGAATACCTCGGCGAGTACGTTGATGCCGCGGTTCGAGTACACGCGCCGCCGTCCGGGACGTGCGCGAAGGATGTCCTCCGAAAAGTCGTACCCCGAGGCGTGCGCGAGCAGGTGCCGCACGGTCGAGCCCTCCGGACCGGCAGGGTCGTCGAGCTCGAGCACGCCCTCTTCCACGCCGAGCAGCACCGCGGCGGCGCTCAGCAGCTTCGTGACCGAGGCGAGCTTGAACTCGCGATGCTGATCGCCGTGCTGGCCGAGAATACGGCCGTCCTGCGCAATGACGGCCGCCGCGGCGTGCTTCACGGGCCAGGTGTCGATCGTGGTGAGACTCTCCATGCGTCAACGGTACCGGGCCAGCGCCCACCTCGCCGCCACGAGCGCGCCGGCCCGCGGGCTTCGCCCCCGCTACGGCCGGTAATAGACCGCGACCCGGCGTCCCGCGTGCTCGAGCACCTCAACCGGAGTCTCGAAGACGCGCTCCAGCACCTCGGGAGTGATGATCTCCTCGGGCGTCCCCGACGCGACCACGCGGCCGTCCGCGAGCGCGACGATGCGGTCGGCATACGCGGCGGCGAAGTTCACGTCGTGGATCACGAGGATCACCGTCTTGCCCAGCGCGTCGGCCGCGGCGCGCACCTGGCCCATCATGCCGACCGCGTGACGCATGTCGAGGCCGGTCAGCGGCTCGTCGAGCAGCACGTAGTCGGTGTCCTGCGCCAGCACCATGGCCACGAACGCGCGCTGCCGCTGACCGCCAGACAGCTCGTCGATGAAGCGCTCCTCCATCCCGGCGAGGTCGAGGAACGCGATCGCCGCGTGGATCGCGCGGTGGTCCGTCTCGGTGAGCCGCCCGGCGGAGTGCGGGAAGCGGCCGAACGTGACGAGCTGTCGCACCGTCAGTCGCGCCATGAAGTGGTTCTCCTGCTTCAGGATCGACACGACCTGCGCGAGCTCGCGGGACTTCGAGGTGCGCACGTCGAGCCCGCCGACCGTCACGCTCCCACTGTCCGCCTCGAGCAGGCGGCCGATGATCGTCAGCATGGTCGACTTCCCCGCACCGTTCGGGCCGATGAGCGCGGTCACGCCACCGCGTTCGATGGTGAGGTCGATGGGGCCGAGCACGCGGCGACCGGCGTACTCCTTCCCCACGTTCGTGAGCTGGATCAACGCAGCCCCTTTCTGAGCAGAACAATGAGGAACAAGAGCCCGCCGATGAACTCGATGATGACGGTCACCAGACCGCCAGCGGAGAACACGTGCTTCAGGATGAAGGTCGCCCCGATGAGGGTCACGAGGCCGATCCCGATGGCGAGCGGCAGCACCTCGGCGTGCGTGTCATTTCGCGCGAACTGGTAAGCGAGCGTTGCGACGAGGAAGCCGTAGAACGTCATGGGACCCACCATCGTGACGGACACGGAGACGAGCACCGCAACGAGGACGAGGATCGTGACGATCTCTCTGCGGTAGTGCACGCCGAGACTCACCGCGGCATCACGTCCGAGCGCGACAACGTCGTAGGTGCGGCGCTTCGCCCAGACGAAGAGCAGGATCCCGACCGCGATCGTGGCAGCGACGGGGAGGTATTCGACGTTGCCCTTCCCGATGCTGCCAAAGAGGCGCGCGCTCAGCACGTCGAACTCGCTCGGCGTGAGCATCCGCTGCATGAACGTCGACACCGACCCGAAGCCGATCCCCAGCACGACGCCAACGAGGAGCAGGAGGTGCAGGTTTGCGTGTTTTCCTGAGAACAGCCAGCCGTAGAGGGCCGTGGCGAAGAGCACCATGAGCCCGCTCTGGGCGAGGATCTTCGGGATCCCCTCCATGCCGGACGCCGCGGTGCCGAAGACGAACACGAGCGCGGTCTGCGTGAGAACGTAGAGCGCGTCGAAGCCCAGGATCGACGGGGTGAGGATACGGTTCGACGTTGCCGTGTGGAACAGCACCGTGGCGACCGACTGGCACACCGCGACGAGGGCGATCGTGCCCAGGGAGGCGAAGCGCGACTGCACGATCACCCAGAAGCCGGAGCTGCCGACCGGGGCCGGATTGCCGTAGCTGAGTACGGCGACGGCGAGCGCGAGCGCGACTGTGTAGACCAGCACGATCGGGATCGCGCGGCGCCAGCGCGGGGCTGCAGGCTCCGGGGCGTCGGGCAGCACTCCAGCCGCGCTGAGTGTGACGATGCTAGCCACGAGCACGCCCCCTCAGGAGGATGGTGATGAACACGACCGTGCCGATGATGCCGAGCACCATCGAGACGGGCACCTCGAACGGCATGCGAATCACTCGGCCGATGATGTCACAGATGATCACGAGCGCCACACCGCCGAGGCACACCCACGGCAGGTTGCTCCGCACGTTGTCACCGCGAATCGTCGCAACGATGTTCGGGACGACGAGCCCGAGGAACGGGAGGAAGCCAACGACAACGACAGTCACACCAGCGGAAACCGCGACGAGCGCGGTGCCCGCGATCACGATCGCGTCGTAGCTCATGCCGACGTTCGTCGCGACGTCGCGGCCAAGGCCAGCGACAGTGATGCGGTCGGCGAGCAGAAACACCAGCAGAGTGACGACCGCGACGATCCACAGCACCTCGTATCGCCCGCGCACCACACCGGTGAAGCTGCCCATGAACCATGTCCCCACCATCTGCAGCAGGTTGAACTGCACGGCGAGGAAGGTGGTGAGCGCGCCAACGACCGCGCCCAGCATGATGCCGATGAGGGGCACGACGAGCGTCGTGCGGATGACTACGCGCCGCAGGATCAGCATGAAGGCCATCGCGCCGACGAACGCGAACGCGCTCGCGATCGCCATGCGCCCGAGCAGCCCGACGCCCGGGGCGATGATCGCCGTGAGCAGGAGGCCGAGGGAGGCCCACTCCGTGGTGCCGGAGGTGGTCGCGTCGACGAAACGGTTCTGCGTGAGCATCTGCATCACCAGCCCGCTCGCCGCCATTGCGGCACCCGCGAGCACGAGCGCGAGCGTTCGGGGCACGCGCGTGATCCAGATCATCTCCGCGCCCATCTCCCCGTCCGAGAGGTCGTAGACCCCGACGAACACGGAGAGCACGAGGAGCGCGAGGACACCGAGCACGGCGAGGATGAGCGGCCACGGGGAGGAGCGGCGGGCCGGCGTCATCTCCTCCGCGCTCGGCGCAGTGGCAACGCGAGAGCGCCCGCTCAGCCGAGCGGGCGCCCCCTGGCCGCGAGAATCCGCGGCGCGATGGTCGGAGATCATGCCGCCGAGAAGGCGTCCGTGATCTCCTCGAAGAGCGCGGTGTACGCCTGAATGTCTTCGGTGAGGTAGAAGTTCGCGTCGAGGTAGATGATGTTGCCGTCCTGCACCGCGGGAACGTTCTTCAGCGCCTCCGAGTCGGCGATGAGCTCAGCCGCGGGGAGCGAGCCCTCTTCGCGGTCCTCCGGAGCGAAGGCGGCGTCGCGGTCGAGCGCAATGATCCACTGCGGGTTCGACGCAGCGATCGCCTCGACGGAGATGTCGTCGCCCTGGTGGTCGCTCGTTGCGCCCTCCACCTCGAGCGCCGGCTCCAGGCCGAGCGCGTCAAACACGGGGCCGACCGAACGACCGACGCCCGGGGCGATGTAGCCGATCTTGCCACCCGAGGTGTTCACCGCCATCACGGTGTCGGTGCCGTTGTAGGCCTCCTTCGCGTCCGCGATCGCGGCGTCGAGCTGCTCGTTCAGCTCCGTTGCCTCGTCCTCCCGGTCGAAGATCTGGCCGAGAATCTCGCTCTCGCGCTTCAGCTCGCTCACCAGGTCCTCGCCCTCGCGCGGGGCGATATCGATGACCGCGGCGTCCGGATTCTGCTTCGCGATCTCTTCGTAGGAGTCACTGAAGCGGTAGCCCGCGATGATGAGGTCGGGCTGCGCGGCGACGATCGTCTCGAGGTTGGGCTCCCGGTGCGAGCCGATGTCTGCAACCGATTCCTCGAGGTAGTTCGGCCAGACCGTCCCCATGATCCCCTTCGGGGCCGCGGCGAGCTCGATGCCCCAGGCATCGAGCGTGGAGAAGACATGGTTGTCGAGTGCGACGACGGTCTTCGGGTTGACCGGGACCTCGACCTCACCGTGGTTGTCGGTGATGGTCACCGTGCCGGACGCTGCCTGGGCGTCGGCCTCTGCGTCCGCGGCGGGCGCGGCCGTCGAGCATGCGGAGAGGAGCAGCGCGGCGCCGAGCGCGAGGGCAGCGGCCGCCGTGGTGCGGGTGGAACGGAATGACACGTCGAATCCTTCGGTTGAACGGACATGGAAACGCGCTGCGGCGAGGCTTCGCGGCAGCGCGTTCACTGTTCGCGGTGCGGGCGCGCCGCCGAACAAGCTCTCTATTCAGCCTATGCTTACATTCATCAGATGTTCAAGTCTTGACGCAGAAAGCCCCGAAGAACGCGGCGTTTTCGCGTGCTCCGGGGCAGGGTTCTGAGTGCTCGATGCGCGGGCTATGCGTGATGCAGATCGGGCATGTGCTCCGCGGGGAACGTCGTGTCGGTATCCCCCAGCTGCCGCGCGAGCACCGTAGCCTTCGCCGCGTCCTCCAGGTTCAGCGCGCGGCGGTACGTCATCTCGATCGTGTCGCCTACCGCGGTGCAGCCGTGATGACGCATCACCACGCAGTCGTGGCTGGCGAGCTCGGCGGCCGCGGTGTCCGCGAGTTCGTCCGAGCCGTTGGGGTAGAACGGCGTGACGCCGATCGACTTCACGTAGAACGCGTGATCGAGCGTGAGGAGACGAATGTCGATCCCCAGGGAGGCGAGCAGCACCGCGTGCTGCGGATGCAGATGGATCACGACGTTGACGTCGGCGCGCGCCTCGTACGCGCGCTGGTGCAGCTTCCACTCGCTCGACGGCTTCGGATTCCCCGAGACCACGGTGCCGTCCAGGCGCATCACCGTGAAGTCGCCCGGGCGCAGCCGATCGAGCCACGTGCCGGAGCCGGTGATGATGAAGTGCTCATCGTCGAGCCGCGCGGACAGGTTGCCACCGCTCGCGAGCACGAGCCCACGGTTCACCGCGTCCGCACCGATGCTCGAGAGTTCGAGGGCGAGGGCTGACCCCTCCTGGGTATTCAACATGGGGTGTTCCTGATCCCTTCCACAGAGCCGTGCCCGGCGCCGCGACCGCGCGACTCACGCCGCACCGATGCGCCATGGGGCGTCAATATTCTTCCCCCGAGCCCGGCAGTTGTCAAACAACTAGCCCCAAGGTTGCTGCCCCGGGAGCCTCACCCGGCGCGCCGAATGGTGAACGCGTACCGCCCCTCGAGGAAGTACGTGCGCGAGTACAGCAGCGCGCGGGCCGAGCGGTCGAAGTGCACCTGATCGAGCAGCACGTAGAGCGCCGACTTCCCCACCGGGGCATCCCAGCCAATCCGGTCCGACTGCACCGCGTGCACCTCTGCCACCCCGTAGTGCGGGTGCAGGTCCCGCTCCTCGCGAAGGTACGTGAACAGCGACCCCTGCACCGATTCGGGATCCTCCCCCTCGGGGAAGACGCCGATCGGCATCAGATCGTAGGAGTACGCCACCACCTCGCCGTCCGCAAGGATCGTGCGGCGCAGCTCGAGCGCACTCGCGTCCCCGGAGACCTCAAGTTTCTCGGCCTCGTCGGGGAGCAGTGGTCGGATCACCCTGCCGCGGTAGATCATGCCGGGCTCCCGCCCCGTATTGCGGATCGACTCGGTGATTGAGTCGAGCCGCTCCAGCCCCGCGGTCACCGCGGGGCGCTCCGCGACGAACGACCCGACGCCGTGCTGCGTGCGCACGAGCGCGACCGTCTCCAGCTCCCGCAGCGCGGCGCGCACGGTCGGGCGCGAGACGCCAAAGCGGGCCGCCAACTGGGCCTCCGTGGGAAGCCGCTCGCCCTCGACGAACTCCTCAGAGCGAATCGCGGCGCGCAGTCCGTCTGCGACGAGCGCCACCCTCGATCCCGGCTTTGCCATGCACGCCTCCATTGCCCGTGGGCGGTCGCGCCCGGATTGCCAGTCCCCCCAGTCTAGGTCATCGCCACACGCGCATATATGTGACCTCACTTGACAAGTTGTCAGTCAACCAATTACGTTTCTCGCGATAGCCCGCGCGGAGTGCGCAGACAACGCCGTCGAAAGGATCGCCATAGCCATGGTTCGCGCAATCGAGTGGATTGATGCCGCAACTGACTCACACATCCGCCTGATCGATCAGACCCGGCTCCCCTCGGAGGAAGTGTTCCTCGAGGTGACCACGGTCGATCTGCTCATCGACGCCATCCAGCGCCTCGCGGTGCGTGGCGCCCCGGCGCTCGGCGCAGCCGGCGGCTACGGCGTCGCGCTCGCCCTCCTGCAGGCAGAGCGCGAGAACTGGAGCGAGGAGCAGCTCAGCACGGCGATCACCACGATCGCCGAGGCGCGCCCCACCGCGGTGAACCTCGCGTGGGGCGCCAACCGCGTCGCTGCGTTCCGCACCGCCGGCTTCGACCGCTGCCTCGCCGAGGCGAACGCGATCGCCGCGGAGGACGAGGCGGCGAACCGCGAGCTCTCGCGCCTCGGCGCCGACTGGCTGCTCGCACGCGTCGGCGACCGGCCACTGCGCGCCGTGACGCACTGCAACACCGGCGCGCTCGCGACCACGGCGTGGGGCACCGCGTACGGGATCCTGCACGAGCTCCACGAGCGCGGCAAGCTGGAGCTCGTCTACGTTGACGAGACCCGCCCGCTGCTGCAGGGCACGCGGCTCACGAGCTGGGAGCTCCACCAGGACGGGATCCCGCACCTCGTCGAGGTCGACGGCGCCGCGTCGAGCACGATCCTGCGCGGCCTGGTTGACTTCGCCGTGATCGGCGCCGACCGCATCACCGCGAACGGCGACACCGCCAACAAGGTGGGATCGGTCGCCCTCGCCCTCGCCTGCGCGCGCAAGGGCATCCCGTTCGTGGTCGCGGCGCCCTACTCGACCGTCGACGCGGCGACGGCGACGGGCGACGAGATCGAGATCGAGGAGCGCGGCGACGACGAGGTGCTCGCGTTCGGCGGCGTACACGTGGCAACGCCAGGCGTGCGCGCGTTCAACCCGGCCTTCGACGTCACCCCGCACGACATCATCTCCGCCATTGTCACCGAGCGCGGTGTCGTCGAGCCTGCCGCAACGGCGCAGCCGCTCTTCGACGCCTAGCCACACTCATTACCCCGCAGCACCCATTCGAAAGGAACGCAACGATGCGTAAGATCACCACCGCTGCCCTCAGCGCAGCGGCCATCCTCACCCTGGGCCTTGCCGGCTGCACGCAGGGCGCCCCCGCGACGTCCGAGGGCTCCTCGGATTCCGGCAAGGTCGCCGAGGCGACCGGCACGGCGCCCGCGCCCTTCGACGCCGAGGGCGTCAAGATCGCGATCGTGCAGCAGTCCGGTCAGGGCGACTACTTCCAGCAGTACCTGAACGGCACGCGTCAGCAGGCCGACGCTCTCGGCGTTGACTTGTCCGTGTTCGACGCGCAGGGCGACAATGCGACGCAGGCCACCCAGCTCGACCAGGCCATCGCCTCCGGCGTCGACGGCATCATCATCCGCCACGGCCTGCCGGACACGCTCTGCGAGGGCGTCAACCAGGCGCTCGACGCCGGAATCGTTGTTGCGATCTACGACGTCGAGATCCAGCAGTGCGCGCCGGAGGCAGTGCAGACTCAGCAGTCTGACGCGCTGATGGCGTCGCTCGTGCTCGACCAGATGGCGGAAGACATCGGGACGGACGTGGAGGTGGGCTACGTCAACTACGACGGGATCGCACCGCTCGACCGCCGTGACGCGGTGTGGCAGGAGTACCTCACGAAGCAGGGCTGGGATCAGAAGTTCAAGACCGGCAACTTCACCAACTCCACCGCAACGGACTCCGCACCGATGATCACCGCTGCGGTGCAGGCCAACTCCGGCGTGCAGGCGATCTACTCGCCGTACGACGAGTTCGCGAAGGGCACGCTGACCGGGCTCGACCAGGTGCCGGGCACCGAGGACATCCTCGTGTACGGCGCGGACATCTCCACCGCCGACATCGAGCTCATGACCGCCGAGGGCAGCCGCTGGGTGGCCACGGGCGCGACCGATCCGAACGCGATCGGGGCTGCCGTGATGCGCACGCTCGCGCTCAAGATGGCCGGCGAGCTCACGACCGACACGGTCGACTTCCCGCCGATCCTCGTGACGCAGAAGATGCTGCGCGAGAACGACATCAAGAACATGGACGATCTCCGCGCCGCTGAGCCGTCGCTCAACATCTCCGAGGTGTCGAGCGCCGACTGGATCCCGGTCGTCTCCTTCTAATTTCCCCGTGGGCGCCGGGGTCACCCCGGCGCCCACGCCTCCTCAAGGAGTTGTTGTCCCCATGCAATCGACGGAAACCGCACCGGCCGCCGCCCTGCGCCTCGTCGGGTTGACCAAGAACTTCGGCGCGAACCGCGTGCTGAAGGGCGTCGACCTCGAACTCGTTCCCGGCACCGTGACCGCCCTGCTCGGCGCGAACGGCGCGGGCAAATCGACACTCATCAAGATCCTGGCCGGCGTGCACGCGCCCACCGCTGGTGAGCTGCTCCTCGACGGCGCGCCCGTCGACTTCGACACCCCGATGTCCGCCGCGCGCGCCGGCGTGCGCACCGTGCACCAGCGCATCGACGACGCGATCGTGCCCGGGCTGAGCGTCGCCGAGAACCTCCTCTTCGAGGAGATCGCGCTCAAGGAGGTGCCGGCGGTCGCGTCGTTGCGCTCGCTCCTCCCGCGCGCGCGAGAGATCGCCGCGACCCTCGACCTCGACTGGGACGACGCGTTCCTGCGCCAGGACGTGCACGAGCTGGGGATCGCGGATTGCCAGATGCTCCTGCTCGCGCGGGCGCTGTCCACGACGCCGCAGGTGCTGATCCTCGACGAACCGACCTCGACGCTCTCGCAGAACGAGGCCGAGCGTTTGTTCGCCCTCGTCACGAAGCTGCGGGATCGCGGCGTCGCGATCCTCTACGTGTCGCACCGGCTGAGCGAGATCAACGCGCTCGCCGACCGGCTGGCGGTCCTCCGCGACGGCCGGATCGTGAACGCGCAGCAGCTGCCGTTCGACCTGCAGGCGGCCGTGCGCTCCATGCTCGGTGAGGGCGTCCTCGCCGACGCCGCCGAGCTCGAAGCGCTGCACGGCACCGGCACCGCGCTCTCGATTCGCGGGCATCGCGTGTTCCCGGAGAGCGCGCCGATCGACCTGGATATCGCCGCGGGCGAGGTCACCGGCATTATCGGCCTCATCGGGGCGGGCAAGACGGAGCTCGCGGAGACCGTGTTCGGCGCGCGAAAGTCCACGAGCGGGGAGATGTCGCTCGGGGATCGGCCGTTCGCGCCGAAGTCACCGAAGGCCGCCATCTCGCAGGGTGTGTACCTCGTGCCGGAGGACCGGGCCGCGCAGGGCATGCTGCCCGGCTGGTCGGTCATGCGCACGCTCTCCCTGCCGTTCCTCACCGACTTCGTGCGCAGCGGCGTCCTCACGCCGGGGAAGGAACGCACGGCGGGCGCTGCGGCGATCGACCGCTTCTCCGTCGTCACGACCGGGCCTGAGCAGTCGGTCGACGCGCTCTCCGGCGGCAACCAGCAAAAGGTCATGGTTGCGCGGTGGATGCAGCGCGCACCCCGCGTGCTACTGCTCGACGAACCGTTCCGCGGCGTCGACATCGGCGCACGGCGCGTCATCTCGCAGCGCGCACGCGAGCAGGCCGCTGACGGCTCGGCCGTCGTCATGATCTGCAGCGACGTCGACGAGGTCCGCGAAATGGCCGACCGGATCATCGTGATGGTCGAGGGACGCATCACACTCGACGCGCGCGCCGCAGACATCAGCAACGAACAGATCATCCAGAGCATGACGGAGGTGGCCTGAGATGGCCGATACATCAGCAATTCCCGCCCCGGTGCGGATCTCGGGCGCCGACCGCGCGCGCGACATTGTCGTCAAGTACGGCTTCATCGCCGTCACCGTCATCGCGTTCGTCTTCTTCGCGATCACTGAACCGGCGTTCGCCACGACGAACTCCATGTTCTCCATGCTGAAGTTCGCCTCGGTGACCGCGATCCTCGGCCTCGGGGTCATGTTCAGCATGATCGTCGGCGGCCTGGACCTGTCCATCGGCTCCGTCGCCGGCCTGAGCGTGCAGCTCGCCGCCATGACCATGGTGTTCTACAACCTCACCGCGGGCATGGCGATCACGTTCGTGCTCATCGCCGGCGTGCTCGTCGGGCTGCTGAACGCGTTCCTCATCGTCGTCTGCAAGATCCCCGACCTGCTCGCAACGCTGGGCATGATGTTCGTGATCCAGGGCGCAAAGATGATCCCCGTGTCGGGCCAGTCGGTGTCCTCCGGAATGACGATGCCCGACGGTACCGCGGCACCCGGCAAGTTCGATCCGGCGTTCCTCCTGATCGACCGCGGCACGGTCGGCCCCGTGCCGATCCCCGTGATCGTGATGCTCGTGCTCGTCACGGCGTGCTGGTTCATCCTCACGAAGACCTCCTGGGGCCGCATCCTCTACGCGATCGGCGCGAACCCCGAGGCCGCACGCCTCTCCGGCATCCGCGTGGGCTTCCACCGGGGCGCCGCGTACGTGGTGTCCTCCGTCTTCGCGTCCGTCGCCGGCATCATCCTCGTCGCACGCATCGGCCAGGGCGATGTGAACGCCGGCGCGTCGAGCCTGCTCGAGGCCGTCGCAGTCGCGCTGGTCGGCACCTCCGTGCTGGGGCTCAACAAGCCGAACGCCTGGGGTACGCTCCTCGGCGCGGTGCTCGTGGTGATCGTGCTCACCGGCATGACGATGATGGGCTTCGAGTACTACTACCAGGACACCGCGAAGGGCCTGGTCGTGATCATCGCGCTCCTCTTCTCCTTCACCCTGTCACGCAAGAAGGCGCGCTACACTCCGGCGACCTAGCGGGTGCGCACGCGCGCGGGCACCGCTGCCCGGCGCGCGTGCGCACCCTCCCCCGCTCCCGAGCTTGCCCGCCCCGGGCTCCCTGAAAGGCACACCATGTCCAACGAGTACACGTTCCTCGACGCAGACAACATCGCTGCGTACCTGCGTTCGCGCCCCGAGACGCACGACCGCATCGACGCGGATCGCATCGCCTCCGTCCGCGAGATCGGCGACGGCAACCTCAACCTGGTCTTCCACGTCGTCGACGCCGACGAGCGCGGGATCATCCTGAAGCAGGCTCTCCCCTACGTCCGCATGGTGGGCGCCGGCTGGCCGATGACCCCCGAGCGGGCCGCACGCGAAGCCGACTCGCTCGCCACCCATCACGCACTCACCCCCGAGCTCGTCGTCGAGGTGATCGCGTACGACCCCGAGCGATACATCATCGTGCTCGAGGACCTCTCCGATCATGCCGTGTGGCGTGACGCGCTGAACCGTTCGGAACGGCACGAGGACGTGGCGAGGCGCCTGGGCGAGTACGTCGCGGCGCTCGCGGTCGGAACGTCGGTGCTCGGGCAGGATCGCCTCGCCGTCGCGGGACGCATCGCCGAGACGCAGAACCCGGAGCTCTGCACCATCACCGAGGATCTCGTGTTCACCGAGCCCGTGTTCGACACGGGCCGCAACGAGGTGCTCCCCGAGAATGCGGCGGACGCTGCTGCACTGGCCGCCGACCCCGCGTTCGCCGCAGCGATGGCCGAGGCGAAGTGGCGCTTCATGACGCAGGCCGAGGCGCTCATCCACGGCGATCTGCACACGGGATCGGTCATGGTGCGCGGCGCGGACGGCGCGGTCGCGGACTCGGTGAAGGTCTTCGACTCGGAGTTCGCGTTCTACGGGCCCATCGCGTTTGACCTCGGCGCGCTGTTCGCGAACTACGCGTTCGCCGCGGCGCGGGCCACCGCCCTCGGTGAGCACGAGCGCGCCGCGTGGGCGCTCGGCCTCGTCACGGAGACCTGGGATGCGTTCGCCGCGTCGTTCACGGCGCGTGCGGCCGAGTGGCACGAGGTGCGGCTCTTCGGCGCGGCGTTCGCCGCGCGTCGCCTGGACCGCATCCGGCGCGAGGCGCTGCTGTTCGCGTCGGCAAAGATGGCCCGCAGGATCGTTGGCGCGGCGAAGGTGCGCGACATCGAGTCGCTTGAGCCGGCACTGCGCGCCCCGGCCGCGCGCTCCGTGCTCGCCGCGGCACGCGCCGTGGCCGCTGGCTGGGACGAGGCGCACGATGTTTCGGTGTTCACCGACCTCGTTGGCGCGGAGATCCTCGCGAAGTAGCACACACGACGACGGCCCGGGCGAATCTCTCGATTCGTCCGGGCCGTTGCCGGTGGTGCGGGGTGTGGCTGACGCTCAGCTGAGCGAGCTGATCCGCTCAACGATGCGCTCGTGCAGCGTGGTGACCGGCGCGGCGGCGTCGAGCACGAGGAAGCGCTGCGGCTCCGCTTCCGCGAGTGCGAGGAAGCCCGCGCGCACCGCAGCGTGGAAGGCTTCGGCCTCCGCCTCGAGCCGATCGCTCACCCCGCCGCGCGCGCGCCGGCGCTCGGCGGCGACCGCCGTGGGGAGGTCGAGGAGTACGGTGAGGTGCGGCCAGAGCCCGCGCACTGCCCACTCGCTGATCCCGCGCACCTCGTCGACGGTGAGCACGCGACCGGCGCCCTGGTACGCGAGCGAGGAGTCGATGTATCGATCCTGTACCACCACCGCGCCGCGGTCGAGCGCTGGCTGCACCACCGTGGCGATGTGTTGGGCGCGGTCTGCCGCGTAGAGCAGGGCTTCGGCGCGCGGGTCGACGGCGCCGATCTCGTCGCCGCCGTGGAGCAGCAATCGGCGGATCTCAGCGCCAAGCGGGGTGCCGCCGGGTTCGCGCGTGCGCACGACCTCGCGGCCGCGTGCCGTGAACCACTCCGCGAGGAGTTCAGCCTGCGTGCTCTTCCCGGCACCGTCACCCCCTTCGAGGGTGACAAACAGTCCGCGTGGCTCGCTCACTCGCCCGCTGCCGCGGCGGCCTCGGCCGCCTTCTTCGCCGCGTTCGCCTTGCGCGTCTCAGCCGCCTTCTTCGCCGCAGCCGACCGTGCCGGGTCCACGGCCTTCTCGCCGCTCGCCGCCGCCGTCTTCTTCGCGGGGGTCTTCTTCGCTGCGGCCTTCTTGGCCGGCGCCTTCTTGGCTGGCGTCTTCTTCTTTGCCGGGCCCTTGGCGCGCTTGATCGCGAGCAGCTCGATGGCGCGCTCGAAGGTGATGTCCTCGACGCTATCGCCGCGCGGGATCGTCGCATTCGTCTCGCCGTCGGTCACGTACGGGCCGAAGCGGCCGTCGCGGACGCGCACCGGCTTGCCGCTCACAGGATCCGCGTCGAACTCCTTGAGCGCGCTCGAGGCCTTGCGGGCGCCGTACTTCGGCTGAGCGAAGAGTTCCTGCGCGCCGGCGAGGTCGATCGCGAAGATCGCGTCCTCGCTGGGCAGCGAGCGCGTGTCAGTACCCTTCTTGAGGTAGGCGCCATAGCGACCGTTTTGCGCGGTGATCTCTGCGCCGGACTCGGGGTCGGTGCCGACGATGCGCGGCAGGTCAAGCAGCGCGGTGGCGGTCTCAAGGTCGACGGTGGCCGGGTCCATACTCTTGAAGAGGGACGCGGTGCGTGGCTTCTGCCCCTTGGGGAGTTCCTCGCCCTCGTCGGGCAGCTCGGTGACGTACGGGCCGAAGCGGCCGTTCTTCGCGACGATGCGCTTGCCGGTCTCCGGGTGGAGGCCAACAACGCGATCCTCGGCCGGCTCAGCGTCGGCGAGCTCGTGCGCCTTCTCCGGGGTCAGCTCGTCCGGCGCGAGCCCATCCGGGATGTTCACCGTGCGCGCCTTGAGCGCGCCGTCCTCTCCGACCTCGCTCTTCTCGTCGAACACCTCGAGGTAGGGGCCGTACTTGCCGTTGCGCAGCGAGATCTCGTCGTCGATGCGGATCGTGTTGATCGCGCGCGCGTCGATCTCACCGAGGTTGTCGACGACGCCGCGCAGGCCGGGGTGCGTGTCGGTGCCGAAGTAGAACTCGCCGAGCCACCTGCTGCGGTCGGTCTCGCCTGCGGCGATGCGGTCGAGGTCGTTCTCCATCTCCGCGGTGAAGTCGTAGTTCACCAGGGCGCTGAAGTGTTCCTCGAGGAGCCGCACCACGGAGAACGCGATCCAGCTCGGGACGAGCGCCTGCCCCTTCTTCGTGACGTAGCCGCGGTCCATGATCGTGCTGATGATCGCGGCGTACGTCGATGGGCGGCCGATGCCGAGCTCTTCGAGCCGCTTCGTGAGGCTGGCCTCGGTGTAGCGGGGCGGCGGGCTGGTCTCGTGTCCCTTGGCTTCGGGCTCGGTGACGGCGAGCTGCTGGCCGGAGCTGAGCTGCGGCAGCGACACGTTCTGCTCGGTGTCGCCGCGCTTCTCGTCGCGGCCCTCCTCGTAGGCGAGGAGGAAGCCGGGGAACGTGATGACGGTGCCGCTCGCGGTGAACTCCACGGTGGTGGGCGCTGAACGATCCGCCTCGGTGACCTGCACGTCGAGGGTCACGGTGTCGGTGGAGCCCTTTGCGTCGGCCATCTGGCTCGCAACGGTACGCTTCCAGATCAACTCGTACAGCGCGTACTCTCCCTGCGTCAGCTTCCCGCGGAGGTCGCTGGGGCGCTGGAACGCGTCACCCGCAGGGCGGATGGCCTCGTGGGCCTCCTGCGCGCCCTTGGCCTTGCCGGTGTACACGCGCGGCTTCTCCGGCAGCGTCTGCGCGCCGTAGAGCTCGGCCGCCTGCGTGCGCGCCGCCTGGATCGCCTGCTTCGAGAGCGTCGGCGAGTCGGTTCGCATATAGGTGATGTAGCCGTTCTCATACAGCGCCTGCGCGAACGACATCGTCTGGCGCGAGCTGTAGCGCAGCTTCCGCGAGGCTTCCTGCTGCAGCGTCGAGGTGGTGAACGGCGCAGCGGGGCGACGAGTGTGCGGCTTGGTCTCAACCGAGCGAACGCTCGCCGGGGTGTCCGCGGTGATCAGTGCGGCGAGCGCCTCGGCGCGAGCCTGCGCGAGCGGCACTGCGCCAGCCTTGGCGGCCTTCTCGGTGAGCGTGCCGTCGTCGCCGAAGTCGCCGCCGGTGGCGAGGCGCTGCCCGTCGAGGCGCACGAGTCGCGCCGCGAACGCGGTGCTGTCCTGCGCGTCTGCCGCCGGGTGGAACGTTGCGGTGAGGTCCCAGTACTCCGCGGCGCGGAACGCCTGTCGTTCCCGCTCGCGGTCGACGACGAGGCGGGTGGCCGCGGACTGCACGCGGCCGGCGGAGAGCTTCGGCGCGACCTTACGCCAGAGTACAGGCGAGATGTCGTAGCCGTAGAGCCGGTCAAGGATGCGGCGGGTTTCCTGCGCGTCGACGAGCGCGGTGTCGAGGTCGCGCGTGTTCTGCTTGGCCTGCTCGATCGCTTCCTGGGTGATCTCGTGGAACACCATTCGCCGCACGGGAACCTTGGGCTTGAGGACTTCCAGGAGGTGCCAGGCGATTGCCTCACCTTCCCGGTCCTCATCGGTTGCGAGCCAAACTTCGTCGGCTCCCTTCAGCGCCCGCTTGAGCTCGGAGACGGTTTTCTTCTTGTTGTCGTTGACGACGTAGTACGGTGCGAAGTCGTTCTCGACGTCGACGGCGAACTTGCCGAACGGGCCCTTCTTCAGCTCGACGGGGAGCTCGGACGGTTCGGCGAGGTCTCGAACATGGCCAACCGACGCGATGACCTCATAGTCGTCGCCCAGGTAGCCGCCGATCGTTTTTGCCTTGGTCGGCGACTCGACGATCACAAGTTTCTTCGTACCCGCCACGGGGTCTCCTTCATTGCTTCGAGTTCAGGACGGAGGGAACCGTCACTGACACTCAGGGGTCTGCTCCGCAACGATACACAGTGTTGCCGAGGAACTCGGCATCGTTCGAGTCAGTGGTGTCTCCTCTCTATTATGGGCCACGTCCTTTCCGCTCCTCTGGGCGCTGCCGCCGCGACGATCACTCGCCCCCGCCCAGCAGCTCGAACGGATTGATGTCCGGGTACGCGTTGCGCTGCGTCGACGCGATCGTGAAGTGGCTGTGTGGACCGGAGGTGCAGCCGCTCATCCCCGCACGCGCAACCGCTTGACCAGCGCGCACTCGCGACCCGGGAGCGATGCCGAGCTCGGCTGAGGAGCCCGGTGCAACATGGTTGTGTGAGCTGTAGCGCGGCTGACCAGCGTCGTCGTGCCGAATGATCACTGTGACGTTGGGTCCCCGCCACCACTCCGGCTGCGCCCGGCACGCCGCAGGCACCGGCCCGCCATCCGGGCCAGCCGCGACGACCGTGCCGGCGCGTGGCGCGAGCAGTGCGCCGCCGAGCGGCACATCGAGGTCGATCGCGAATCCGTCGTGGAGGCCCTGGGTGACGCCCCGCCCCGCGGCTGGCCAGACCCAAGCGGATGACCCCTCCTCACGCTGCGGCCCGGGCGGCGCAGCACGCGCACGCCCGGTGACCGTGCCGAGCCGCGCGGCCAACTCCACCTCCACGCGCGCTTCGCCGAGTCCCGTCTCGACGTCGCAGCGCACGAGACCACCGCCCTGCGCATGCGCGACGGCCTCGGCGAGCTCGCAGGGTGTCGCCGCGACCCAGCCGCTCGTCGCGTCGGCTGCGGCGAGCGCGGCGGCATCCGCGACGGCTGCGGCACGATGCTGCGCTTCGAGGTGATTTGCAGCAGCAAGCACCGGCAGCCCGAGGCACAGCGCGGCCGCAGCGCACGCGAACGCCGCTGGCGCGCTCACGATGCACCTCCCACGAGGGCCGCGCACGATTCGGCGCGGGCCTCGACCGCGCGCAACAGTCCGCCAACGGGGGCGGATCGGAGGACAACGCAGTGCAGCGGCCCACGCTGTTCTCGTTCCACCGTGACGTCGTCCGACAGCTGTGCTTCGACGCTCCGCGCAAGCCGCATGTCGCCCCGCGCCTCGGTGCGGGCGAGCTCGCTCGCCTGGGACACGAGTGTGATCCGGTGCGCGGCGAGCACCGTGCCGCCGATCACCAGCCCCAGGACGGCAACCACGACGGGGAGGACGATGGCGAACTCGGCGGTGACCGCCCCACGTTCCTCGCGAAGCAGCCGCCCGCTGACTCTACTCAGGAGCTCCGAGTGCATTCTCGACCAGCTCGACGAGCATGCCGCGGATTTCGGCCGATTGCATGATGGCGACGAGGAGCCCAGCGAAGGCCACCGCGGCCGCTGTAGCTCTCCAATGACATATTTGAACTAGGATGGATGCCGTGCGCAAAGAATCTGCTTCTGACCAGCTGAAAGTCGTCGTCTACGCCCGTCAGTCGGTGCACGAGGAGCAGGGCATCAAGCAGCAGGTCGACGACTGCCGGGCGGAGGCGAAGCGCCGGGGCTGGCGGATCGTCCACGTGTACGAGGACGACGCCACCAGCGGCTCGAAGGAGCGCGGACCCGGGACCGGCTGGGCCCGAATGCTGAAGGACTTCGACGACGGCGCCTTCGACGCGGTGCTCGTCAACGACACCGACCGCCTCACCCGGAGCCTCGGCGACATCCTCGAGCTGCGGCCGCCCAAGAGGGACATGCGAGTGCTCACGGTGCGCGGCAGCATCGACACCGACGACCCCACGCACGACTTCTCGCTGAAGTTCCTGGTGCTCTTCGCTGAGCGCGAAGTGAAGCAGAAGGCGCAGCGCACCGAGCGCTACGCCGTCGAGCGACGGAAGCTGGGCCACCCCACGGCAGGCCGCACCCCGCACGGCTACAGGTGGGTCCCTGCGATCCAGCGCGACGAGCGCGGCACCCGGTACAGGGTCGACCACGACGAGGCCGCCGATGTGAAGCGCATCTTCGAGGAGTTCCTCGCCGGCGCCAAGCTCGGCCAGATCGCGCGCGACCTGAACACCGATGGCAGGCGCACCCGCGCAGAGGCCCAGTGGGGCGCGAGCACCGTGCGGCGCGTGCTGATGAACCCCCTCTACGCCGCGCTGCTGCCGCCCTCGCAGGAGACGGGCCGCTTCGACATCTCGAGCATCGACCTCGCGGAATGCGCGCCGGGAGCATGGGAGCCGATCATCGACGAGGCGACCGTCGCTGCCACCAGGGGCAGGCTCGTGGGCGTGAAGCCGACGCACAGCGGCACGGCGCGCAGGTGGCTGCTCAGCGGCCTCGCCGTCTGCGCCGTCCCCGGCTGCCGCAGGCCGGTGCGCGCCGCCAGCGGCGAGACCCACCCCACTCCCCGCGTGGACGGCTCGGGCAGGGCGCCCGCCAAGCGCTACCACGCGTACCGCTGCGTCGACGGGCACTTCATGCGCAACGGGGACATCATCGACGAGTTCGTGAAGGAGGTCTGCATCCTCCGCCTCGAGCAGCCCGATGCGAGCGACCTCCTCGTGGCGAAGGAGCAGGGGCCCGACGTCGGGCTGCTCACGTCGCAGCGCATCGCGCTGGAGAAGCGGGAGGAGAGCATCGGCTCGCTCATCGCGCGGGGCAAGATGAGCGCGACCGCCGCGGAGGCCGCCCTCGACGAGCTCGCCGAGGAGCGTCGCGCGGTCATCGACCGGATCGCGAGCGCGGTCCGCGCGGATCCCCTCGCGGACGTCGTGGCCTCCGGGGATGCCCGGGCGTGGTGGGAGCACGCGACCCTGGCGCGCCGCCGGAGCGTCGTCGACGCGCTGATGACCGTGGCGATCCGGAGGGCGGGCCAGGGCAGGCGCATCACCACGCTGGAGGGAGCGGCGGAGACCGTCGGGATCGAGTGGCGGGAGCCTGCTGCCTGACGCGCGCAGCTCAGGCTCCGCCCTCCGGGCTGCGCTCCGGTGCGCGCGGCCCGCGGCTGCGCCGCGTCCGCGCTCGCAACAGGGCAGGGCCGAATGGGTGCGCACCAGGTGACGTGACGACCTGGAGCGGGCCATTACGGAACGCCTTACAAAACGGCGGCTTTTACCGTAATGCTATAAATCCCTGGTCACGCGACGATTCCAGTGAACGCATTACCATTACAGTTCGTTCCACCTTTTATCTATATACGAGATGAAGTACCCCTACTCTCTTCTTCTTCTAATCTTTTGGAAAAACTGTAATGCCGTAATGTTGTAATGTTCAGAGCTCTGACCTGGGGTTTCTTCCATTACGCAAGAATCAGCGAAACGTAAGGAACGTAATGGGCGTAACGCTCCCACCCAGCACGCCTCCCTCCTAGCCTGCCCTGATGCGAGCCGGACTCGGCCGCAGGCCGATGTCCGAGCGGAGCCCCAGGCGCAGGCCGCAGGCCGGAGCGCTGCCGGGCGGAAGGCGCGGCGAGGGCGGAGCCCGAAGGCGGGCCCGGAAGCGCGGGCCGCAGCGCACCCGGCACCGCGACGCTTATTCGAACATATCTTCTGGGTATCTGCTTGAGTGAAGCTCACCAATTCAGGTTCGGATTATGCTCCGGATCGAGGAGGTCATCGAGCGGGTGTGGGTCTGCGTCCACGGCCTGCTGCAACAGTCGGTAGAACAAGAGCCCGCGGTGATCAGCGGCGCGCCGGTTGAACCGGAACGTGAACTCGTCGAGGTAGTACGGCAGATGATGCGGTGAGATCCCGTAATGCAGTGTTCCGGTGAGCCACCGCTTCAAGAGCGACGCGACCAGATGTACGCCCGGCAAGGTTTTCTCTGGTTCGGATGCGTTATACCCAGTCGCATACTCATGTGTGTAGCCCATGTCGGCCAGGCGACGCATCATGCGCGCCCCGTCAGTATGAATTGTGGCGCCTGCGACAACATTGTTCTGCGCGAAGTTCACGAGACCGAACCCCAGCACGCGTTGCAGTGATTGGGCGCTCATCCCGTTCTTTTGCGATGTGATGAACCAGGCCGCCATAAACCATGTCTGCAGTGGAGAACGTGTGCGATGGAAGATTGTGCCCGCGGTCACCGAGGTGCGCCGCTGACACGACCGGCAGATCCTGAGCCCGTCGCCGGCCACCCAATACTCCGCGCCGCGACACCGCGGGCAGGAAAATCCTTCACTCCGGCGCAGTCGTTCGAGGTATCGCAGACAGGCAGCATCGTCTGGAAACCATTGCTGGAGTTCCTGCATCGTGCGGGGGTAGTCCTCCCCGGTCACGGGATACCGCGGATCGGTCATGGCATGAGGATACTTCACTCAAGCAGATACCCAGAACATATCTTCGAATGGATCGCGAGCGTTCCCGGCCCCTATCGCCGCCCGTCGAAAGGGTCGACGATCGCGTGCAGCCCGTGCTCCGGGCAGACGAACGCCACGCGCGCACCGAGGCCCTCTGCGCCCGCCGCCTCCGGCTCGCAGTCGCCACCGCAGGTACTGCAGGTCCGGTAGTCCTCGTTGCCGCTCCCGTCGCCATATTGGACAGTCACATCGTCGGGGATCTCCGCATCGCCCCAGCTGAACTCGGGCACCGCACTGTGCTCGTCGTCTGCGCTCATGCTGACGACCCTACGCCCAGCGCACTGAGTGCTGTCAAGCCTCGGGAGTGGTTGACGAAAGTCAACTGATTCGGGGCTTATGAATAGGCAGAGTCTGCTGCGCGCTTCTCCTTCCGTAGAGCCTGAGCTCTCCTCGCTGGGCCGCTGGCTGCGCCGCGGCCGGGGCATCCCGCAAAGGAAGGGGTTGTCATGACTGCTGCTGCTATGGAGGACCTGACGCCGCGCGTCTGGATCGGCTGCCTGCACTGCTACAACTGCGGCCGCCTCGTCGGCGAGTGGTTCGACGCCGCGGGTGCCGACGGGATCGGCCTCGCCGAGGTCCACGGCGGCCGCTCGCGCGTCCGCGAAGGCTGCGAGGAGCTCTGGGTGATGGATCACGAAAACATCCCCGTCCGCGGCGAGATGAGCCCTCACGACGCTGCTCGCTGGGCGGAGACGATCGAAGAGGCGGACGAGCACCTCCGCCCTGCCCTGTTCGCGTGGGTGCGCTCAGGCTCTTACTCTGCCCAAGGAAGCAGCGACCTGCCCGTCGTGAGCGACTTCGAGGAGCGCTACTGCGGCCACTACGAGAGCTTCCGCGACTACCTCGAGCAGCTCGCGGACGACACGGCCATGTTCGAGGGCATCCCGGATGTGCTACAGTCCTACTTCGATTGGGACCGCTTCGCAGCCGACGAAGCCCATTCTTACGCAATAGAAGACGCGCCTGATGGCGGCGTCTTCATTTTTGCGTACTGATTTGGAGATCCCGACCATGCACTACGCCGACGACCCCGACTACACAGGCGACTGGTGGAACCACCACGACTATGACTGGCCCAATGATGTCTGGGACGCTGCCCGAGCGGTAGAGCTGGCCCGCGAGGCTGGCAGATTCGCCACACAGGCCGACTACGACGCCGCCTACGCCGGAGCGCTGCAGCTCGCTTCGCCCGACCTGCTGCAGCACCGCCTTATCGAGCAGACCGGCTTGCGCGCCCTCGCCTCGCTCACGATCGACGCTGCGCGCCTCGCGGGGCTCCAGCAGCTCTGCCCGCTGCACGCCGTGCTGAACGCCGGCACTGACCCGTACAGCGATGCAGAAGCGTCCGACGATGCGCCCGCTGCGGCTGCGGCTCCTGTTTCCGGCCTGCTGGTGATGTCCCTCTCGCAGGACAGGGCAGCACAGCCTCGGGTGCGCTGGACAAGCCATCACCCCGTCGTCGTCGCGCTGCTGGCAGGCAGCCTCGACGGCGCACTCACGCTGCCCATGCTGGCCCGCGGCGAGGTGTGCATCGCGCTTACCTCGCGGTCGCTCAAGACCATCGTGGAGAGCAGCATCGACCTGCTCGACGGCCTCGAGCGGAAGTGGCGTTGCCTCAGCTCGGTCACGGGTGCTGGAGATGGTGCCAGCAAGCACACGGTGCACGCCGTGCACGGCCCGTGGTCAACAGACCTCTGGCACAGCTCGGCCATGTGGCAGGAGCCTGCCGCCGGCGAGCTGTTCTGGGATGCCGTCGACGACCCGCGGCGTCGCGGCGTCACCACTAAGGCAGCGCACGCCCTCCACCAGGAGCGCCTCCTCGTGGGCAGAGCCCTGGCCGAGCTCGAGCTTCTGCTCGGCATGAGCGCGGACCCGGACCCTGCTGATCCGAGAACCGACCCCGGCGACTACGAACTCGGCTAACCGGCTGCGCTCGCCCATCCGCCATTCACTAGACCAGCCCGGACCAGGAGGCACAATGACCCGCATCTACGCTCAGTCCCCTGCACTGGCGGCGCGCACTCTCGAGGCGATCCAGCTCGAAGCAATGTCTGCACGCATCGAGGCTGTGGCGGACCTCCAGAGCCTCGCAGAGCTCGTCGCGCGCGCACCGGGCCTGCCCGATGCGCTGCGCGCCCTCGTGCTCGTCCAGCAGCAGGTGCACAGCGTGCGCCGAGCCTGCGTAGCCGAGGCCCGGGCAGTGGGCTACGCAGACCACGAGATCGCGGCCGTGCTGCGTCTCAACCTGAACGACTTCCGATCGAGGTTCCCCGAAGAGAATGAGAGGACGCGATGACCGCAGAGTCCAGCGCACGGAGCCACGCCGAGCAGTTCCGCTGGTGGCTCGGCTGCCCCGAGCTCAGCGACGAC
Source organism: Leucobacter chromiireducens (assembly GCF_003917135.1). Classification (GTDB taxonomy): domain Bacteria; phylum Actinomycetota; class Actinomycetes; order Actinomycetales; family Microbacteriaceae; genus Leucobacter; species Leucobacter chromiireducens_A. The sequence continues at coordinate 44,029 of NZ_RPDI01000004.1, read as the reverse complement.
GAAGCCCGGATGCAGGACCTCCTCGCGCTCCGCAGCGCCGCCGAGGAGCTGATCCGCGAGCAGCGCGACCTGCTCGGCCACTACGACACCGACGCTGAGCTGTTCGGCGAGCAGCCTGACGGCCCGCTCGTGTTCCCGACGGCCGAGAGCCACAGCCCGCTCGCCGTGCTGCTGCCGGCCACCGAGCAGCAGATCGCCGAAGCGCACGCTGCTGCGGCCTCCGCCGCGCACGGCGACAGCAACGACGAGGAGATCGAGCGGCGCAGGTCTACGTTCTCTCGTACCTGATCAGCTTCAGAGAAACCCCTGGTCAGGCGGTGCTTCCTGGCTGTCCGGGCAGTGCTGGCCGCGCCGGCGCGCCGCCGGGGCTGCGCTGCACTGCCGGGACCGATGATCAGTCTGGACTGTTCCGCACGCCTCGCCGAGAGGCGCAGCGGGAGCGGAGCCCCGCCGCCCGCCTACCGCCGCCCCTCGAAGGGATCGACGACGGAGTGCAAGCCGTGCTCCGGGCAGACGAACGCGATCCGGATGCCGCCGCTTGGCCCGTCCTCGCCAATGCCGGTGCTGAACGGCTCGGGCTCGCAGTCGCGGCCGCATGCGCCGTGCCCGCCGGCGGGCACGGCGACAGGCTGGGCACAGGTGCGGATCCTGGGTGCCTCACTCATGCTCCGAGCCTAGGCGCAGCGGGTTCACGGGTGTCATGACCCAGCGCGAGTGGATCCGGCCGCCGCTCCGGCACGCGGGAGCACCCGTTCGAGGATGCAGCTGCCCGGCAGCGACCGGGGCGCGCCGGTCTAGTCGAGCGCGTCTCCTCAGCCCGCCGGTCGAGCTCGGTCCTCTGTGCCGCCCTCCAGCTCGACGGCCCGCCGGAGCGCCTGGAGCACCCTGCCGTCCTTCACGAAGTCGTCGATGGCGCCGTCGCAGAACCTCTCGCTGCGCTGCACCCAGGTGAGGAACGTGGACAGCTGCTCCCGCGTCATTTCCGGGACGCCCAGGTCCCGCACCTCAGCGACGCGGTCTGTGTAGCCATAATCGGTCCCGACCAGCTCCGATGCACCCCACAACGCCTCCATGAGCCGACGGTCGTAGTTGGGATATGCCATCGTGAAGACCCCTGGCTCGGTCTCCCTCGAAGGCGTCCACTCGACGCTGTAGCCGCTCTCAAGCAGCTCGATGCCGGTGCCGATGCGCTGCAGCGCGTCCATCTGATCTCCTGTCCTGTCCGTCATGCGAGGAACTCCTTCGGGCCGAGCATCGGCAGCGGCCGACCCGGCGGGTGCGGGTGCGCTGGGTTGCCGGTCTTCAGGAGCGCATCGAGCGTGTACGCCCTCACGCCCATGCGGCCGAGCAGCGCCAGAACGTCGGGCAGCGCCCGCCTCAGCGTGGCCGATCCGCCCATGTTGCCCCAGGCGCCGAGCACCTCGGTCACTCCCACCAGCCCGAGCACGTGCTCGATGGCCTCGCAGTTCGCAGCGGACAGCCCGGCGTCGTACGGACTGAGCGCCTTCGGCTTGGGCGAGCGCTCCGGGTACAGGTTCAGCATGAGCCAGCCGGAGTGCTCGCGCGTCGAGACGTCGATGACGTGGTTCACCGTGCGGTCGGACTCCGTCTCGCGTGCGTGCGACGGGTTCATGCCGATCACGACGAGCGGCGGCGACCCAGCAGAGCAGCCGCCGATGCGCCCGAGCGCGAAGCGGTGCCCGGCATCCGCCGGGTCCGGGTCCCAGAAGTCGGGCTCCTGGCCTACGGGGTAAGCGATCATGCTCCCTTTCCTGCCCGCTCCACCGCCCGGTAAACCGTGGAACGGGCCACGCCGAACTCCTTCGCGAGCTCCGCCGACGTGTGCTCGCCGGAACGCCACAGCTCCACGAGGTGCTTCTCCTGCGTCTTCGACAGCTTCGGCTGCTTGCCACGCAGCCTGCCCTTCGCCTTCGCGACAGCCATGCCCTCGCGGGTCCGCATCCTGATGAGGTCAGCCTCGAACTCGGCGATCATCGCGAGCACGTTGAACATGAGCTTGCCCATGGGGTCGTTCGGGTCGTAGGCGCTCGCGCCGATGCTCAGCACCACGCCCTTCTCGGCGAGCTCGTCGGCGATGCCGTGCGCGTCGCGGATGGACCGCGCCAGCCGGTCGAGCTTCGTCACCACGAGCACGTCTCCCGCCCGGACGGCGGCCATCGCCTTCTCCAGTCCTGGCCGCGCGCGGTTCGTGCCGGTGAGCCCGGGGTCGACGTGGATGTGCTTCTCGTCGACGCCGAGCGCCTTCAGCGCGTCGACCTGCGCGGTCAGGTCCTGCTCGACGGTGCTCACCCGCGCGTATCCGATCTTCATGCTTCGATCCTACCGTTTACGGGGCCTTCTCCGGGCATTATTTCGGGCGGCTCTTACGAGACATTCAGCCCCAGACTCCGCTGCGCCCGCCCTCCGCTCCGCGACTGTCCCGCAGGCGGATCGGCTTGCGGGCACCGGTTCCGCTGCGGCTCCGGGCAGACCGCACACCGCCTCCCAGTCACCGAAGAGAGAGGACCACCATGACCAACACGAACACCGCCGATCTCCGCGCCCGCATCGCCTGGAGCCTGGTCGCCGAGCCAGGCAGCGAGCCCGCAGCGCTGTTGATCGAGGAGCACGGAGCCGCAGAGGCGCTGCGCCGCGCAAGGGGCTCCGGCATGCGCTGGCGGCAGCAGTGCAGCGAGCGGCAGATCGACGACGTCCTCGCGCTCGCCAGCAAGCACGGCCTCGAGCCGCTCCTGCCAGGCGACGACCGCTGGCCCGCGGGCCTCGCCGAGCTCGGCCACCGGCAGCCGTGGATGCTCTGGACCAAGGGCGACCAGGGCCTCCTCGGGACCACGACCCTCGCCGTCACCGGAGCGCGCGCCTGCACGGGCTACGGCTCACACGCCACCGCCGAGATCGTCGACGGCGTCTCCGAGCAAGGGATAACAGTGCTCGCAGGCGGAGCCTACGGCATCGACGCGGCAGTGCACCGCAGCGCGCTCAGCAACGGGAGGCCCACCGTCACAGTGCTCGCCGGGGGCCTCGACAGGCCGTACCCCGCGGCCCATGCCCAGCTGCTCGAGCGCATCGCGATGAGCGGCCTGGTCGTCTCCGAGATGCCTCCCGGCACGGCACCGACCAGGTGGCGCTTCCTGATGCGCTCGCGCCTCATGGCCGCGCTCGGCGGCGCCCTGCTCGTGACCGAGGCCGGCGCCCGCTCCGGCAGCCTCGCCGCCGCCGGCGAGGCTGCAGACCTGAGCAAGCCCGTCGGAGCCCTCCCAGGACCCGTCACCAGCGCCGCATCCGCAGGCTGCCACCTGCTGATCCGCGACCACGGAGCCAGGCTCGTCACCAGCGCAGCAGACGCGCTCGCGCTCGTCGCATCCGGCAGCAGAACAGAAGGAGCAGCATCATGACCACGCTCACCCCGTACGACACCGGCGAGCGCCTGGAGCCGCAGCCCTGGTCGCTTGACCACGCAGACCGCTACGGCCTCGTGGACCTCGACGACGACGAGTCGAGCACTGTGTTCACGCTCGTCGGCAAGAAGCGAGACGACGGGAGCCCAAGCCATCTGCTGAGCGTCGAGACGTACAGCGAAGACAGCGTCGTGGAGATCGACGGCAACAGGGTGCTCGTCCTGGACGAGGACGCGCTCGCCGGGCTCAGCGCGCTCGTCGAGCTCGCCCAGCGCGGCCGCGAGGACTTCCAGCACCAGGCGGAGACCACCCGCGACTACAGCGAGGAGGACGTGCGCGCAGCCGACGACGCGTGGAGCCTCGCAGAGCAGACCATCAAGAAGATCCGAGGAGCACGGCCATGACCGCAGTATCTTCCACTCCCACCGTCCTCCGAGCCGCCAGCTCTGCTGACTTCCTCGCGGCTCTGCCGCGCCTCACTGGCATGAGCGCGCCCGAGAGCTGCTTCGTCGTCATGTTCGACGGCAAGCGCACGCAGGGCGCAGCCCGCATCGACCTGCCCGAGCGGCTCGAAGAGCAGCTGGGCACCCCCGGCCCCGAACTCGAAGCGTGGATCCGCCAGGTCGCGGAGCTCGCGATCAGGAGCCTCGGCCCCGTGGTCGTGGTGATCGACACTGCGTCACTGCTCACCGAGCAGCCCGCGGCGAGTCCCCACGGCGTGCTGACGGCGATCCTGAACGACGTGCTCCAGGCCGGCGACGTCCCGGTGCGGGACGCGCTCGTCGTCGGCTCAGACGGCTGGGCATCGTTCATGGACGACAGCAGGGACCAGCCGGAGCTGCACTCGCTCGACGAGATCGGTGCGAGCCCGCTGCATGACCCAGAGCATCGTCCACTCCCGGTCCACGAATGGAGAGCAGAGCACCCCGGCCAGACCGCCGAGGGGGCAGAGGTGATCGAAGCCTTCGCGGCGCAGATGAGAGGAAGGCAGCGGTGAGCTGGAGGACGATCAGGGAGCGCGTCACGCTCTCCTTCAACGAGATCGACCTGACGGGCGAGCTCCAGCACGACCCGACGCAGCATGCCCTCGTGATCGTGTTCGACGATGGGGACAGCGAGATGCTCAGCATCGACCTGACCATCTCGGGGTACGTCGCGTTCCCCGGAGAGGTATTCGTGCGCGACTACAGTGAGCACTCTGGTCTCCCGACTGCGCTCGTCGAGGCGAGCGTCTGCGAGGTAGTCGAGGAGATCGTGCTGCCCCCGCACGGCTCGCGCGTGCAGCGCATGCGCGTCATCGAGTGCCCCGAGCACGTGGAGGACCTCAGGTGATCGCACACGCTGGTCCGCTGTTGATGCGATGAGACCCCGAGAGCGAGCGCTGCTGCGCCGCTCTCGGGGTCTTCGTTCTCAGCTGTTCCGTCGTGCGTCCACAGCAGCGGCGCCTTCCCGTCCGCTGGCGGGCTGCCCCGGCGCATCGACCACGTTGCGGACTCGCCAGAAAGGAATGAAGGTATCGGTGTAGAGCTTGTGCAGCCGCCTGACCGAGAGTAAGAAGTACAGCACTACCAGGGCGCTGAGCGCGACCGTCACCGCAGTCGCGAACCGGGACACCACGAAGCCTTCCGCTGGAAGCACAGCTGACACGCCCGCCAACCAGATCGCGTCCATCCCTGCGAGGAGTCCAGCCGCGAGGAGCGTGAGCGCGCTCTCGTCCATCAGCCGTGCAGACTTTCGCTCCAGAACCTTGTTTGGTTTGGCGGAGAGATTGATCCGCAAGGAGAACACGAGCGCGAACGCGGCGATGAACGTGCCGGCCATGAGGCCAAGAGCACCGACGAGTTCGCCGACGGTCTGCATGGTCCACCCGAGCAGGTACGAGATCAGGAATGCAGCCGGCGCGATGATGACCACGATGATTCGGAGGAGGATCTCCGGCCTGCCCGTGGAGGCGTTCGTCAAGAACTTGAACTGATCGCTCAGTAGCGCGAAGACGTTCAGGCGGGAGAGGGTTCCAAACTTGCGCTTCTTCATCATTGCCGCCCTCCCTACACGTCCGACCTAGTAGCCCAATCATCTTCGAGGTTGATCTGATTGGCTTCCGCGAGGCTGTTCACGACTTCTGCAACCTGCTTGACGAAATTATCGTCGTCAGGTCTGACATCACCTAAATCGTATGTAAATCCAGTAGCCATATCAAGCGGTTTGAGACGCTTGCGGCTCTTCCCGTCGACGACTACCTCAGCAGCGTCCAATTCGACAGTCTCGGCAATTTTTGGCCATAGATACGAGGCAAGACTCGCTGCTTCTTCCGCGGGTTTCGGCTTGTCCTCGTCGGCCTTCGCCTTGTTCTTCTTCGTTGGGAGCCAAGGCATGAGTCTCTCTTTGAGGGTTTCTTCCTCGACCGAACCAGCACCGATGGAAAACGTGATCTTCGCTGGAATCGTGGAGCTCTTGCTCGAGTCCGAGCTCGGCAACGACTGGAAGAGGTTGACCTCGCGGATCCGCCCGTCCTTCATCAGGTTCTCGACCGACTCCTCGTCTGCAAGCGCGCCGAAGGTCCGGATCTTGAAGCCGTGCTCGGTCGCTCCTGCGTGGAGCCTGCTCGGGAGGCGACCGCCTGCATGGGACCTCGAGACCACTTCGACCGCGAGCAGGCCATTCTTGCCTTCAGCAGGCGCGACAACGAGGGCACGATAGTGCCGCGTCGTGGCGAGCCTGGTGAGATCCTTGTCCTCCTGCTCCCCATTGGGATCGACCGCGAGTGAGTGATCCCCCACGATCCCGTAGACGGTGTCGAGGAGCACAGCGCCCTGGAAGCGGACAGCCGACTTGACCCGCACGACGGCCAGCTGCTTCTGGCCTTCGTCCTCGGGCACCCCGGAGTCTGGGTCTTCTGCGACGACATCGTCGGAACCGATGGAGACCGACTCCACGATCCTCTCGTTGTCGGCGGACGCGCTGTCGACTGGAGAGCTGTCTGGTGTGGTCGGAGCTTCATCCGGGCTCGGCGCCGAGCCCTGCTCGTCGGGCTGTTCCGCAGGGGGTGCGAAGTCGTCGATCAGCAGGTCGAGGTAATGCGGAGACTCCTGCCCGGAGTTCAGCTTCCCTGGCTTGCCGAAGTCGAGGGCCGTCCGCCCCTTCCCCTTGAACAGCTGGATCTCCAGCAGCTTGAAACCATAGCTTGGCAACGCTCCGCCTTTCTGACTGAGTGAGCGGGCTTTGCTTTCCAATACTGCCAGAGCCCAGTGGCCTCACCAGGGCAAACACGCTTTGGAGTGCAGCGATTACTGACGAACGAGAGCCTTCCAGCTGGACAAAATGTATCAGTTCTGATACATTCATTAGAGGTGAAATCACGAACCCAAGGAGAGCACGTGGCAGAGGCATCGACCGCATCATCGGTCACTTCACGGATCGTATGGGATACCGCAGACAAGTTCTTGCGCAATGTCGTCGAGCCGCAGGAGTACGGCGACTACATCCTTCCATTCACGGTCCTCCGTCGCCTCGAGTGCCTGCTCGCCGACACGAAGGCCGAGGTCGCCGCCTACGTCGAATCGCTCGGCGAGATGCCGCCGCACCTCATCGACATAGCTGTGAAGCAGAAGTTTGGCCTGACCTTCTACAACGTGTCGCCGCTCGACCTGAAGGCCATAGCCTCGGTCGACGACAACGTCGACAAGTCTGTCGAGAGCTACCTCTCCGGCTTCTCACACAACATCGCCGATATCTGGACCTCGTTCGACATGCCCCGGCTCGTGAAGACCCTCGCCGAGGCCAACCGCCTGCACGCGGTCGTGCGGCACTTCTCCACCCTGCCCCTCGGATCGAACCAGATCAGCAACACCGCGATGGGCGAGATCTTCGAGGACGTCATGTACCGCGCCTTCGACAAGAAGGGCAAGGCGGCGGGCGCCTTCTACACCCCGCGTGATGCGATCAAGCTCATGGTCGACGTGCTCTTCGCCGCCGATGAGGACTCGCTCGCGGGCAGCAGCGCGCTCCGCTCGATCTACGATCCGACCGCTGGCTCCGGCGGTATGCTGCTCGTCGCGCAGCAGGCTCTGCGTGACATGAACCCCGATATCAAGGTCACGCTGTTCGGCCAGGAGCTCATGCCTTCGGCCTACGCGCTCGGCAAGGCCGACCTGTTGATCCAGGGCGGGCGCCCCGATGCGATCCGCAAAGGCAACACCCTCCTCCACGACGAGTACGAAGGCCAGTACTTCGACTACGTGCTATCCAACCCTCCGTTTGGAATGGATTGGTCAGAGGATCAAAAGCTAATCATCGAACAGGCTCAGGAGCCCGGTACTCGCTTTAGCCATGGTCTGCCAAGCAAGTCCGACGGGCAGATGCTGTTCCTCGCGCACTGCGCCTCGAAGCTCAGCCCCGCCGGCAAGAACGGTCACGGCGGACGTGCCGCGGTCGTCTCGAACGCCTCGCCTCTGTTCAACAGCGACAAGGGCCCGAATGCAATCCGTCAGTGGCTCTTCGATGAGGACCTCATCGACGCGATCATCGCGCTGCCGACGCAGATGTTCTACGGCACCAGCATCGCGACCTACGTCTGGATCCTTGACACGAACAAGGACGCTGAGCGCAAGGGCAAGATCCAGCTCATCGATGCCAGCGGTTGCTGGACCCCGATGCGCAAGCCCCTCGGTGACAAGCGGCGCGAGATGACAGAGCTCGACCGCAAACCCGTGCTCGAGGCTTACCGTCTATTCGAAGGCGATGAGAAGACCCCTCCCTCTTCGATTTCACAGGTACTCACACCGCAGGACTTCATGTTCCGCGACGTCCCCGTAGTCAAGCAGGTGCGTCTCGCAACCCGCTGCACTGATGAAGCGATCGCAGCTCTCAGCGAACGCCGCGACTTCACCGACGACCACGCAGAGATCGTGCGAGCTTTGGACGGAACGCCCTGGAACGAGATCCCGAAGGCACTGCCAGCTGCTGCGAAGGCTGCTGGACTGAAGGCGCCGACAGGGCTCGTCGACGCTGTTATGGGTGCGACTGCAATGCTCGACGACTCGGCGCCACTCGCTTTCGATCGTAAAGGCAATGCCGTCGTGGACAACGACTGGAAGATCACTGAGCGAGTGCCGATGAGTGAAAGCCTCGCCGAGCACATGCAGCGCGAGGTGCTGCCGTTTACTCCCGAGGCGCAGTGGGACGAGGCGAAGGCGAAAGCTGGCAATGAGATCCCATTCACACGGATCTTCTACGTTCCCGAAGAGCCTCGCCCTCTCGCCGAGATCGACGCCGATGTCCAGCGCATCATGGGTGACCTCGGCGCAATGTTCCAGGCGGTGAAAGCCGATGACTAAGGTGAGCGAGGTTGGCCTTCAATACCTTGTTCAATTTCGAAACGGCCAAGACTACAAACAAGTCGAAGACGAAACTGGTGATGTGCCAGTTTACGGCTCCGGGGGTCAATTTGGCTGGGCTTCAGCCTCCCTCTATGAGGGCGAGTCGGTGCTCTTTGGCAGAAAAGGGACGATCGACCGACCCCTTTATGTCAACGGTAAACTCTGGACTGTTGACACTATGTTCTACACGGAATTGGGCGACCAAGTAGATGGTCGATGGCTTCATTATTGGGCCACCACAATCCCGTTTGGAGTTTATTCAACCGCGACTGCTCTTCCAAGCATGACGAGTTCGGTTCTAGGTCGTATTAAAGCACCGGTTCTGAGCTTGGAAAGTCAACGCGCAATCGCCGACTACCTCGATCGCGAGACGGGCGAGATCGATGAGATGGTCGCCAAGTTGGACGAGCTAGCTGAGACACTTGAAGCTCGATGGGAGGCGAAATCTGCAGCCTATCTCCTGCCCTTCGGAGTACCTGGTGATCCAACGGCGCTCGAAAGCGTTCTTGCGCTCGGGTACAAACGAGTCTTACCGATGAACGCGCTTGTTCAGCAGCGGAAAGAGAAGAATCATGACGAATCTGCTCAGTACCTTTCACTAATGAAAGGCGTGGGTGTCATTCGGTATGAGGACAAAGGGGATGTCGGTAATAAGAAACCCACTGATCTAACTCGGTGCATCAGGGTTCGAACCGGGGACTACGTCCTTAATAGTATGAATTTCTATATTGGTTCATATGGGATCAGCCCTCTTGACGGTGTTTGCAGTTCGGTTTATCTAATCTGCACCCCCCGCAAATCGGTCATTGAACCCAATTTCCTAAAACATCTCTTTGCAAACACTGAGTTGCGACAGCGAATCCAAGATCTCGGTAATGGAATTTTGGAGCATCGTAAGAGCATCCCCTGGGATAGGTTCGCGGCTGTCAAAGTTCCTCTACCGGAGCTTAACGAGCAGCGGAAGATCATTGCGGTGCTCGATGCTAGCCGCTCCGAATTCGACGCCATGCTAGCGAAGGTCGCTGAGCTGAAATCCCTGCTCATCGAGCGCCGCGCCGCGCTCATCACCGACGTGGTGACCGGACGGAAGGAAGTGGCCTGATGAGTCACGCACAGCTCATGGAACGCGAGTTCGAGGACAACCTCTGCGAGGAGCTCTCAAACCGCGGCTGGACCTACGAGGACGAGGGCAGCACCGCCGCCGCGGGCTGGGACGCTGCACTCGCGATGGTGCCGAAGGACGTGCTGCACTGGCTCCGGACGCAGTACCCTGACGAGTACGAGAAGGCGGTTCCTGCGGACCTGGTGAACGGGCAGCGCACCACCGCCGAGAAGAAGCTCCTCGACCACATCGTGAAGGAGCTCTCGAAGTCCACCACGATGAACAAGTCCACCGGTCACCCGATCGGCGGGCTGCTCGGCGTGCTGCGCAGCGGCTTCACCTATGCGCAGGTCGGACGTCCCGCCGCGAAGTTCGGGCCGCTCATGGCCTTCCCGCCGGCGAACCCCAATCTCACCGAGGTCATCGAGCAGGCCGACGCCGTCAGGCTCCGCGTGCTGCGACAGGTGCGGTTCGACACTGCTACGAACGAGAGCATCGACGTCGTCCTCACGGCCAACGGCATCCCGGTGGTCACGATGGAGCTCAAGACCGACAACACGCAGACGGTACAGCACGCCATCCGCCAGTACCGGAACGACCGCGTACCGGGCAGGACCCGTCCGCTGCTCGCTCCTGGCCGTGCGCTCGTGCACTTCGCCGTGTCGAACGACCTCGTCTACATGGCGTCGAAGCTCGAAGGCGAGGACACCGTGTTCCTGCCCTTCAACCAGGGCGACGACGGGCACGAGGGCAACCCTCCCTCGGACACCGGTTCGAGCACCGACTACCTGTGGCGCGAGATCCTCGCGCGCCCGACGTTCATGCGGATCCTCAAGGACTTCGCACTGTTCGAGCCGGCGAAGAAGACGGGAAAGAAGGGCGATGGCCGCCTGATCTTCCCCCGCTTCCACCAGCTCCGTGCAGTCGAGCGGGTCATCCAGGACGTCGAAGCGAAGGGCCCGGGTGGGCGCTACCTCATCTGGCACTCGGCAGGCTCCGGGAAGACCAAGACGATCGCGTGGCTCAGTCACCGCCTCATCCGCCACATGGACACGAAGTCGCAGTCCACGTTCGACTCTGTCATCGTGGTCACGGACCGGACCGTGCTCGACGAGAACATCCGCGATGACATGAACCTCGTGCAGTCGAGCGCGGGCCTCGTCGTCTCCGTGGGAGAGAAGTCCGGTGCGAAGTCGCCGCAGCTCAAGAAGGCGCTGCTCGAGGGCGATCACATCGTCACCTGCACCCTGCAGACCTTCCCCGAGGTGATGAAGCTCATCGAGGACACCGACGAGCTGCGCGGACGCAACTGGGCCGTGGTCGCCGATGAGGCGCACTCGTCGCAGACGGGCTCCACTGCACGCCAGCTCAAGGAGCTGCTCGCCGACGTCGAAGTCGACGATGCCGACGACGGCAGCGGAGAGATCACTGCCGACGAGCTGCTCGCGGCGAAGGACTCGGCGATCGCGCAGGCGAGCAACATCACCTTCATCGCGCTCACCGCTACCCCGAAGGCCAAGACCCTGCGCCTGTTCGGCACTGAGCAGCCGGACGGCACCTGGCGAGCCTTCGACACGTACACCATGGCCCAGGCCATCGAAGAGGGATTCATCCTCGATGTGCTCGAGAACTACTCGACCTACGACATGTTCGTGCACGTCAGGGACAGGCTCACCGGCGAAGAGGAAGAGACCCTCGTCGAGACGGGCCGCGCAGTGGCGGGCATCGTCAAGTACACCCGCCTGCACCCGACCTCGATCGCCCAGAAGGTCCGCGTCGTCGTGGAGCACTTCCGCCGCAACGTCGCGAGCCTGCTGAACGGCTCGGCGCGCGCGATGGTGGTCACCAGCGGTCGGCAGGAAGCATACCTCTGGTCGCAGAAGATGAACGCCTACATCGAGGAACAGGGGTACGAGGGCCTCGGAACGCTCGTCGCCTTCTCCGGCTCTCTCACCGCCGAGGACGGCAGCACCGTCACGGAAGCGAGCCTGAACGGCCGTGGTGACACGGCGAATGCGTTCCGCGAAGAGGACGAGTACAAGGTGCTCATCGTCGCGAACAAGTTCCAGACCGGCTTCGACGAGCCCCGCCTGATGGCGATGTACGTCGACAAGGTGCTATCGGGCATCGCCACGGTCCAGACCCTCTCGCGGCTGAACCGCAACTATCCCGGCAAGACGGCGCCGATGGTCGTCGACTTCCAGAATGCTCCCGAGCGCATCGAAGAAGACTTCAAGATGTACTACTCGGACGCGCACGTCAGCGGCGAGGTCGACCCCAACGCGCTCTACACGCTCGCTGAACGGCTCGACAACGCCGACATCTACACCCAGGACCAGATGAACGACGTCGCGGACGCCTACATCAACGAGAAGGGCGGCGAGGCCATCGCCCGTGCGCTCGGCCCGATCAAGAACCGCTGGGCAGGCTTCCTGCGCCAAGCCGCGCTGAACAAGGACAAGGCGCGCCGCGAAGAGCTCGAGGCGTTCCGCTCGGACGTCATCAACTACCGGAACGCCTGGCAGTTCCTCAGCCAGATCGTCGACTACCAGGACCCCGACCTGCACCGCCGGGCCATCCTCGCGACGCTGCTCTCTCGGAACCTGCACCTTGACGCGGCGAAGTACGACGACAGCTACCTCGAGAGCGTCGAGCTCGTCGGCGTGCAGCTCGTCCCTTCGTCGATCAATGAGGATCATTCGCTCAGCGAGGGCAGCGATGAGGCGATCGAGCTCCCGACGTTCGACGGCGAGCACAAGGGCTCCGCTCCGGCAGCTCGCGGGCCCCTGGAAGAAGCCATCGACCGCGTGAACGAGATGTTCAGCGCGAAGGGCGCCGACCTGGACAGGGGAAGCATCGCGGGCTTCATCACGACCTACTGGGGCTTCCTCGATTCGAACGCCGAGGCCGTGGCCATGGCCAAGCACAACTCGCCGGAGCAGCTGAAGACTTCCGAGGCCTTCAACTCTGCAGTGGGAATCGCGATGTTCCAGGCCTTCCAAGAGGTCGAGGAGATCCGCCAGCACATCTCCGACCCTGAAGTCCTCAAGAAGCTCGCCGAGATCAGCGCGGATTCGCTGCACGCGCAGCATCACGCAGCGCAGGACGCTGACTCGAGGTCCGAGCCTGAGGAGCGTTCTGATGGCTGAGGATCTCCACAACCTCGTGGTGATCGGCGAGGCTGTCCGCGTTGCGAGAGAAGAACGCGGCCTGACTCAGCTGGAGCTGGCCGCGTCTGCCGAGACATCACGGCTGAGCATCATCCGCATCGAGCAGGGCACCCAGGTCAAGACAGGTACTCTTGCCAAGGTCGTGGATGCCCTCGGTCTCGAGATCGGGCTCCATACCAAGGAGTGACCAGGCGTATTGCATAGCCTCGCGCGCGCGAAAAAAGAACCCCGTTCCCGGAGACGCCGCAGTGCGGCTCTCGGGAACGGGGTTCTAGTGTCTCTGGCTCTACGCGACCACTTCGATCAGCGACCTGCCCTCGAGCGGCCGGCCCTCCTTCAGAAGGAGCGCGGTGAGGTTGAGCTCCGCATCGAGGAACGCGCTGAACGTCGTCTCCATCTCGTCGAGCGCCGCTGCGAACTCCTTCGGCGAGGCCGAGTCCGAGTACTGGAGTCGCGCGGCCCGCTCCGCCGTCGCGTTCGAGATGCGGAGCGCGGCCCTGGCCGCCCGTTTGGCCTGCTTGACCGTCCCGACGGTTTCCTTCGGCAGTCTCGCCAGCTCGATCTTGAGCTCGGCCTGGCTGTTGATCATGTTCTTCGGGTCGATGTTCTGCATGGTTGCTCCTTGGAGATTTCTGGTATGAGTACTTCTCACAAGTGCACTCTCGGCAGCGACAGGAAGTCGCTGCCATCGCTGAGCTCAGCTCTGCCCTCCTCGGATGCGATCCGGCTGGGACAGCCGATCGCCACGAGTCAGGTCGTCGCAGCTTCGCTCCGTAAGGGAGGAGCCGAAGTGCTCCGATCAGGTGCTTCTTGCACCCGCCTTCTCGGACGGGCTGAAAGCCCGGCCACGAGCCTGCCCTAACACGGCTCGCTCGCGCGCCCCGAAGGACTCTCCTAGAATCCCGATGGCGACGCCGGCGACGAGCCTCCACGATGGAGGACGACTAGACATTTAGCTCCGCTCCTGAGAAGGATTGCTTGCATCCTCGGCTCTGAAACTGCCTTCACACCCAAACCGGCTGGCCGTGCAACGGGCAGCTGAGGTGGATCCCGGTAGGGGCCGCCTCCAGCAAGCATGCCCCTCGGATGCGCGCAAGTAGCGGAACGAATGATAATGAGTTCGCGCGAGCGGAGCTAAAGTCTAGTACCTAAAAATGTTAAAAATCCGCAAGAACGCCTCAATTTCCCTGAGAAATGGGCATATCGTTAGGCTTCCGTTACTTGCAAGGCCGCAAGCCCCCATTCGGCACTAGTGGTCGGGCTGCTTCGACTCGCGTGCCGCCGGTGCGTCCGGCCTCGGCTCGATGATGGGAACACTGCTCCGAGCCCGCGCCTCGAGCCTGAACGCGAGGCCCAGCTTCTCGGCCACCCCGTCGATCGAGTCGAGCGACAGGTTGTGCTCACCCCTCTCCAGGCCTGCGGCGTACCGGGGCGACAGACTAAGCCGCCGTGCGAGCTCCTCCTGAGTGATCCGCTCGTCGGCGCGGTACTGACGAAGTGCAGCACCGAACTGCCTCCTGAGCTCTAATTCCCCCACGCATCAAGCGTCGCGCCAGGATGCTATCGTGACCAGGTGATTATAGCGACCCGGATGCTATGGCATCCTGTAGGGTTGGACGCGTCGCGCACTGTTCCGCGCGAGTCTGCGAATGCTGTCCGTCCAGGCGGCGAAGTCCCCACAGGAGCCGATGACCATGACCGATGCTCGAACCCAGCTCGAACAGCGGCTGAACCATCTCTACGACGTCCTCACGCGGTTCGACGGGCTCCAGCAGCACCGCGATGCGGTCTGGGCCAGGCACCAGCACCGCTACGTGCCTCACAAGAAGCGCTGGGGCTTCGGCATGGGCGTGCTGGCGTTCTTCGCGATACTGGCGGTCACGATCTTCATCGCAGCATTGACGAGCGACCTCTGGTTCCTCATGACACCGCCGTTCACCGTCGGCGGCGCCTTCCTGCTCGTCTGGCTCGGCAACAGGAAGATCGTCGCGAAGGAGAACGCCAAGCGCGAGGCCAGGAACCAGCAGATCGCGAACGAGATCGCCGCCGAGGTCGCGCCTGAGATCCAGCAGATCGAGGTGCAACTCGCTCAGACCCGCCAGGAGTACCAGGCGAACTTCAGGGGATGGTTCCCGCAGAAGTACCTCAACTCGGCCGATGTCGGCGCGTGCTGGCACATCGTCCACGACCACCGCGCCTCGACGCTCGAGAGCACGCTGAACGTCTACGAGACCGACCTGCACCGGCAGCGGATGGAGAACATGGCCGCCTCCCAGCTCGCGGAGCAGCAGCGCGCCACGAGGGTCGCGCAGACGAACGGCATCATCAACGCCACGATGCAGGGCTTCACGGCGGAGACCATCCGCGCCGAGGGAGCAGCCACCCGAGCAGCGCTGAACAGGCCCGTGAACGTGAACGTGCGCCACAGGTAGCCGTGCCCGCAACCAGCATTCCCTGACCCGTCCGACACTTGAGAACAGGAGTCCCCTACCCAATGAAGCACATGAGAACCGCCCTCGCTGCCGCCGCAGCGCTCGCCCTCGCAGCCTCGCTGGCCGCCTGTTCCGGCGGCGGAGACGCAGCCGGCCCTGGCGGCACTGGCAGCAACCCCGCACTCGACGAGACCTTCGACTGGTCGCGCGCGAGCCACGGCCCCGCGCAGGCCATCGAGTTCGTCCTCCCCGACGAGCTCGTCGCCATCGCGCCGGAGCTCGAGAACCTCACCGCAGTCCCGGTCAGCGCGACCGCTCGCGAGCTCGACTCGGCGAGCATGTGCGCCGTGGACATCGCGTACGACTTCCCCCAGGGGACAGGAGCCCTCGCGGGCCCCGACGTAGCGGACGACGGGGAGATCGCCAGGATGGCCGCTGAGCAGGCCTACGACGCGCTCCAAGCCGCCTACATCGAAGGCATCGAGATGCCGGAGGGCGAGGACGACCCGGACGAGCTGCGCAGCATCGCCGAAGGCCAGGTGCGGGAGTACCTGAAGACGCAGGGCCCGTCCAGCGACGAGCTCGACCAGGCGGTTGACATGCTGATGGCGGATCAGTACGACCGCGTGTTCGAGGAGCACTTCGCCCCTGAGAAGGCAACGCAGTCCGAGCAGCAGGGCCGCACCGACGGCCAGAACGCGTTCGGCGCCGACGCGAAGCCGATCGAGGAGCTCGACGGCAGCGATCCCGAGCGAGGCGAATACTACTCGCCGAGCCTCGAGACCCTGACGATGGTCTGGGACTGCGCCTCCGACCCGCTCGACGCGAGCTCCTACGAGAGCGCCTGGTTCCACATCCGGACCAGCGACGACGATCGCAACCCCTTCGCCACCGCCTACATGACTTCGACCAAGAACGGCGACATCTACATCTTCGACGCCGAGATCCGAGACTACGAGACCGACACCAACGGCGACTGGATCGCCGACTAGGCGCTGCGCGCCCGGTCCCGCACCCGTCATGGACACCACGACCCCGAAGCGCAGGAAGCGCCTGTCCATCGGCATCGTCGCAGGCGTCGCCGCCCTCGCGCTCGCAGGCGCAGGCACCGCGTACGGCATCAATGCCGCCAACGTACGCGCGTACGACGACGCTGCGGCGCGGCACGCCGAGCTGCTCGACAGCGCAGCGCTCGCCGAGGCGCAGCTTCCGCTCGCCCAGCACGGCTACGTCGCCGCGTGGCGGCTCGCCACCGCCGAGGAGGGCAGCGCAGCCAGCCAGGCAGCGCTCGTCGCTGCAGCTGATGACGGAGTCGTCAGCGCAGACGCCAAGGCAGGCCTCGCGCCCCTCGCCAAGGCCATCGAGGCACTGGCTGCCGATGACGCAGCAGCGCCCACCGTCGACGAGATCGAGGCCAGCGAGGCCGTGCAGGAGCTGCTGGACGACGAGGAGACCGACGCCGCAGCATTCGCCCCGGCGGAGGCCACCAGCCGGTTCCCGTTTTCCGACGAGGGCGCGAGCACCGGCTCCGAGGCCCGCGCCGAGGTCGACGCTGCCATCGGTGCAGCGCAGGAACGGCTCGACGGGCTGACCGCGCAGCTCGAAGGCGTCGAGGCGCGCCACGACGCCTTCGACGCTGTGCTCATCGCATCGGCGCCTCAGCTACTCGAGGCCGCAGAGAGCGCCGTGGAGCTCGCTCCCGCTTGGAAGGCCGACCGCAGCAATGCGGACGCCAAGGCGTTCGACGAGGCGCTGGAAGGGCTCCAGGCGGCAATCAAGGGCGGCGCAGCCGACGCGGAGGCCCCGTTCGCGGCGCCGCACACCACGGAGCCCGACGAGCAGGCCCTGCTCGATGCCCAGGAGCTCCTCGCGGCCCTGTCAGACTACGTCGCGCAGGCCAATGCCCTCCAGCGGGCCCACGCTGATGCGGTCGCTGCAGAGGAAGCGGCGGCAGTCGCGGCTGCCGAGGCCGAGGCAGCTTCAGCGCAGCAGCCCGCATACGGCGGCGGCTGGGGCGACGGATCCGGCTGGAACGGCGGCGGCGGTTACTCCGGTGGCGGCGGAGGCGGGAATGGCTCCGGCGGCGGTGGAGACGGCGGCTTCATCGACTACGGCAGCGGCGGAGGCGGAGGCAGCAGCAATCCGCCTCCACCAGGCACCTGCTACAGGGCCGACTCCTCGGGCCCGGAGATCTGCTACTGACCCCCGGAGGCCAGACCCGCGAGCCCCGTCACGACCCGGTGAAGACCTGTCGTGGCGGGGCTCGCTCCTTCGGGAGCAGCCCAGAGCCGAGAAGGCGAGCCTGCTCAGTCCTCGACCAGCGATCCGCCCTCCTCAACCTTCTCAGCCGCCTCGGTCCTCTCCATCTCGAGCCGCGCACTGGCATCGAGCAGATCCTCGTCCTGGGAGTCGACCTCCTGCGTGGTGTCCTCGTAGACGCCCGCCGCGATCTCCGCCCGGAGCCGCGCTGCAGTCTTCCGCAGCCCCCTGTTCCGACTCTCGAGGTCCTCGCGCTCGCCGGGGCCGAGCACGCCCTGGAGCCGCTCGTGCAGCGCCTTCGCGTCCTCGAACGCACTCCTGCCGAGCTGCTTCTTCGCCTCGCGGAGCTCCATCTGCGCGCGAATCTCGGGGAACATCTGCTCGCCGAATGCCTTGAGGAAGCCCGCGCCGATGCCCTTCGGGACATCGCCGTCGTCGATGCGCCGGCCCTCGCGCAGAGCCTCTAGCGCACGCTCCTCGAACGCCGCGAACGCCGTGATGACCGCCTGCCTCTGCTCGCTCTTCGAGACGGCGTCGCGCAGCCTCGATCGGGCTGTCTGCTGTGCCGAGGCGGCCGGAGCGGCAGCGGAGGGCGCATGGCTCGCGGCAGTGCCGTCAGCGGCACCGGCGTCTGGAGCGGCAGCGGCAGACGCCTGCTCGGAGCGGTTTTTGCGCTCGGCATCCACGAGAGCCTCAGCCTGCGCATTCGCTTCCTCGTCTACGAGGCGCTGCGCCTTGCGCTCGACCTCCTCGCGGGCCTGCTGCTCCGCCTCGGCAGCCGCCGCCGCCCGTGCCTCGCGCTCAGCGGCGCGCTCGTCACGCTCCGCCCGCAGCGCTCTGGCCTCTGCCGCCCACCCCTCGCGCATCGCCTTGTCGCGCGCGGCGCGATCCGCCTCCACTGCGTCCTGCTGCGCCTGGGCCTGCGCACTCAGCGCATCGTTCTCGGCGCAGTGAGCCTCGACCGCGTCGAGCATGTAGTCGGAGCCGAGCGTCGAGGCGCGGCGGCGCGCCCTCGTGCCCTCTGCGACGGGCTGGCCGGCCTCGTCGAGCATCACGTACGCGAGCCCTCGTGTGCCTGGCCTGAGCTCCACGTCGACGCGGTGATCCCGGGCGACCTCGACGAACGTGTCGAAGTCGATGCTGCGGGGGTCGTTCATCGACTTCCGCACGCGCTGCTTCAGCACCGCGACGCTGAACGGCTCGGGCTGGCTGAATGCGATGCCCTGCGCCTCGGCCTGCTCGCGGTCGATGAGCCAGTCCTCGTGCTTCTCGGCGGCTCGCTGCTCGCTGACCTCGCGGCGGTCCTTGGCCCGCAGCTTCGCGCTGCCGCCTGCCCTGACCCGCTCCTGCGCATCGGCCATCATCTCGACGAGATCAGCCCGCTGCTGGAAGCCCTCTCGCTCGAGGATCTCGTTGAACCGCAGCGCCATGCCTGCGAGCTCGTAGGAGCCGTCGGCGAGCTTCTTGCGGTACGAGTGCGTCGTCAGCCCTGAGTCGATGGAGCGCCCCGTCTTCTCGTCCACGCTGTTCACCGCGAGGTGGACGTGCAAGCAGCCCCCGGCGCCGTCGTTCTGCAGCACGAGCATCGCCTGCCGCGTCGGGAAGACTTCCTCGACGGTTGCGCGGGCGATCCTCAGCGCGGTGTCCCACGCCTCAGGGTCGTCCGGATCGAGCTCGTCCTGGCCGAACGAGATGATGCCGTGGTAGGCGTGGACATACTCACCCTGCCACGTCTCGGTGCCGGTCCTCTTCCAGAGGCGCCTGACCGTGCGGTTCTTGCCCCACTTCTTGCGGACGTCGCGGAACTGCTGCTCGACGAACCGCGGCATGATGCCGTTCACGCCCTCGGCGACGACGTACCTGTCGCCGTCCTGCTGGCCCTCCTTGAGGTTCAGCAGGTACGTGTTCAGGGCACGCGAGAAGTACGTCGGGGACCACCTGATGTTGACCACGGTGCCCTCCTTCCTCCGCCAAGGGGAGAAAACTCCCTCGATAACCTCGCTGCTGACCTTTTATGAAATGTTCTGAGCCCGGCGGCTCTGCTCGGAGAAAGGTTAGGAGGGTGGGTTTTCCTAACCATCCGCGCCGCTGAGCCACGATTCCTAGAGCGCGCTGCACTCCTCTGATGCCGTCACGATGCGCTCCTCCCGTCGGCAGCGCCTGCCGCAGCCTGGTCCATGCCGTCCTCGCCGCCGTAGATCGCGAGGAACGCCTTGGTCTCGATCGCCTCCAGGTTGTCCTGCATCGCCGCGACCTGCACGAGCGCCTCCGGCAGGAGCGAGACAGCCGCCTGGGCCTCCGCGTCGAGACTGCCTCCCTGCACTGCGATCCTGTTCAGCGCCTTCGCGATCTGATTGAGGTTCGCGCCCATCCCGACGAGCTGCCTGCGGCACACCGTGAGCTCGTCATTCATCGCGAGGAACGCATCGCGCGCCTCGTCGGTCATCCGCTCGTCGCTGGCTGTCCGACGGTGCACGCCGAGCGCGATGTTCACGGTGCTCGCCGCCTCGCCTTCGTCCAGCTTCAGCAGGAGACGGAGCCCCTCGCTGAAACTGACCTTCGACGCGTCGACGCCCTTCGCCCTCGCGATCTCCGATCGCGCTGCCTCCACCGCCGCTTCCTCGGAAGCCGAGAAGCGGACATTACGCTTCGTGCCGAAGCGCTTCGGGCGGCTGCGCGTGATCCGCTTCCGCTTCGCGGCAAGCTCCTCACGCTCCGCACGCCCAGGGGCTCCGGTGCCGTGCCCGTGCTCGGACGCACTCGGCTGCGCCTCGTCCGATCCGATCGCGTCCACGTCTCCTCCACCCCTTCATCAGGCCCCTACCTGGGCACTGCCGTGGCCTCCCTCTCCAAACCGCGGAACATCGCGATTTGGAGCCTCTGGAGACCCCGTCAGTACCCATTTTAGAGGTAGGGCCCTAATGAGGCAAGTACTTTACGATGTACTACACAAAAGCTCCGCTTTCGGTAGTCCATCGCAAGCTACTTGCCGGGCTGCCGCCCTGGACCCGCTGTCGCCCTCGCCGCTGCCGCGGCTCAGCTCCCGACCCGTGGCTCGCTGCCGCTCACCACGGATCGCACGCCACGGGGCCGGATGCTGGTGCGCATCCGTGCCCCGCGACGTGACGCGACGAGCCTTCGCGGACCGTGGTCCGCTCGACTCGCTGCGTTGAGGCCTCCGTGCTCATCACGCGCGCTGCCCGTGGTGAGCCCCTCGTAGCACTGCGCGCCCGTATCGACGCGATGCGTCGTTGCGGCCTTGCAGCAGTCGCACTCCTCTGAGAGGTAGAACACGACTGCTCCGTGCGAGGGCTCTGCGAGCACTCGCCCCTGAGATGAGCTCCGCGCCTGGTCTCGGTGCCGCAAGCAGCAGGCCAGGACCAGAGCGCTGAGCGTGGTGAAAAGAATGCAGGCGCAGCGCAGTTCCGATGACCCGAGGTTCGCAGCACATGGCCGTCCTCGAGCGGGGAGCCGGAGCGGCAGCGCAGGCGACTGCTGCACCCGGCCGAGCAGCGACCGCAGCGGCAGCGGAGGGAGGTGCTCGGTGCTCCGGTCGACGGGCAGGAGCGGCAGCGCAGCCCGATGGAGGCGCCGCGACCGGCATCGCGGAAACCGCGGAGAGGGTGCGCGGTGCCGCGGAGCCTGTCCGCTTCCTGTCCGTTCTGTGGCGATTCTTGTCCGCTCTCTGCCCGTTCTGTGGCCGCTGCTGTCCGAATCATGGCGCAGCCAGGAAAAGGCCTGTCCGTTATCTGTCCGGTTTGTGGGCGATTTGTGGCCTTTTCTGTCCGATTCTTGTCCCGGCCGAAATGAGCGTGTCCGCTTCGTGGGCGTTCTCTGTCCGAATCGTGGCCATCTCTGTCCGGTTCTTGTCCCGACCCGAAAAGGGCCTGTCCGTTCTGTGTCCGCTTCCTGTCCGAATCGTGGCGTTCTCTGGGCGTTCTCTGTCCGCACTCGGCGGCCAGACCCTCTCGATCAGCCGCCGAATGAGGGTCCGAGGACAGAGAACGGACAGATATGGCCAGAAAACGGACAGGCTACTCGAAGGCGATGTCCGAATCGTGGCGATTCTTGTCCGTTCTCTGTCCCGCATTCCGAGGCGATCTCAGGCCTTTGGAGGCGCCGCGACCGGCACCGCGGAGGCCGCCGAGAGGGTGCCCGGTGCCGCGGAGTTTGGCAGCTCTCTGGCAGATCGTGGCATTTCCTCGGCAGGCTTTGGCAGGATCGTGGCAATCGTCGTCAGAATCGTGGCGCAGTCTGAAGAAGGTCTGGCACTTCTCTGCCACTTCGTGGTCGAATCGTGGCAGATTATGGCATTTTCGTCGCACCTCGGCCCGCAGCCCGAGAAGGGTTTGGCAGTTCTCTGGCAGATCGTGGCATTTCTGAGGCAGAGTCTGGCACTTCTGCGGCATGGCCCGAAAAGGGTTTGGCAGCACTCTGCCGCATCATGGCATTTCTCTGGCAGACCTTGGCAGGATCGTGGCACGCCTTCGCGGCCAGGCCCTCTCGAGCACCCGCCGAATGAGAGTCCGAAGCCACGAAAATGCCAGACTTTGCCAAGAAAGTGACACAGCATCCGCAGGCGATGGTCGAATCGTGGCAGAGTCTGGCATTTCTCCGGCACGCTTTTTGAAGCGATTTCGAGCCCTCAGCGTGGCGATACGGGCGCCGAGCCGGAGCGGCAGCGCAGGCGAGCACGACGACCTGCCGGGCGACGACCGCAGCGGTAGCGGAGGGAGGTGCTCGGTGCTGCGGGACCCGGGCGGGAGCGGCAGCGCACGCCCGTCGCTGCGATGACCTCTGCGGCCCGGAGAGCCTGGAGCGGCAGCGGCAGGCTCGGAGGCGGCCGGAGCGGCAGCGCAGGCTCGGAGGCGGCCGGAGCGGCAGCGGCAGGCCGGTGGTGGGATCGGCGGACGTGACGGGGCGCGGCCCCGCATCAGGGTTTGCTGGAGCGGCTCCCAGCGGGCCTCGGCAGCACGAAGCCCCGGACGCGCTTACGCGTGCCCGGGGCTTCGTGGAACTCCTGCTGCCTACTCGCTCGGTACGAGCCCATTCTCGACAGGAGCAGCGGCGCCCTCACCGGTACTACCAACACGGAACACAGCGCCCTTGTCGCGCTTGGCCGGGTCGATGGGCTTCGTCCAGAAGTGGCCGGCATGTTCAGCACTCTGCTCATGCACGGACATGCGATCGCCTACGCGCTCACCGAGCCAGAGCGAGTCGACGTCCCAGACCCCATCATCGAGCTCACGGATGAGATCTGCGAGCTCGAGCGCAAAGCGATAGCGATAGCCGTCCCGCGTAAGCACGCCACGCCGAATCTGTGCGCGCTCCCACTCATCCGCCGACTGCAGACGCAACTCATTGGGATGCGCAGCTTCCACCTCGCCCCACTTCCTGAAGAGCGAGTACATGAACGCCGGCGGCAGGAGGTCCCAGGCGTAGCGCTCTCGGGTAGCCAGCCAAAAGCGGCGCACAGCACTGTGCGCCATGCCGTGCCGGTCGCGCACTGACGCCAAGAGCTGCCGCTTGGACTCGATAGCATCAACACCGTTCTCGATGTCGCTAACGATCATGCGAACCATCTCGAGAGCGGTTCTCTTCTGCCCTTCGATGCCCATCTCTGGCACCTCCTTCATGTAGTGCGGCCCATCGGCCGCCGTGTCCTTCGCCCTCTCGGGCGCCTGCTCGTGGAGCCGCGACGCGTCTCCTCGGGAAATCTCGTTCATGACTCGGCGCTCCATCGCGCATCGTCATGGGGATCGGGCACGCCGTCGTGTGCCGGTGCTGCGACAGGCGCAGCAGCCCGAGCCTTCGCTGCACGGGCCGCGTCGTCGGCGTCGCGGGCGCTCCGGCGCCTGCGCTCGATCGTCGCGTGGACGAACTCCATGCCCTTCTCGCCGATCTGCTCGCTCATCAGGTGCAGCGCCTCCAGCGCCCACTCGGCGCGCAGCTTCTCGCGAGGATCTCGGTCGACCTGCACGGTCTGCTCGATGCCCGCGCCGTCCTTCTTGACCACGCGGGTCTGCGCGCGGGGCGGCTCGGGCTCGATGCCGAGGATCGCGTAGACCTCCTCCGCCAGTCCGCTGCGGGCCTGCAGGGCCTTGGCAGCACGCTTCTCGGCCAGCAGGGCTTCGCGCTCTTCGCGCTCGATCGCTGCGAGCTCGCGCTTCGCCTTCTCCGCTGCAGCCCTCGCGTTAGCCACACGGGTGCTCACGTTCTTCGCCATGGTCAGCTCCTCTCTGCTGCTGCGTCCGCAGCGTCGTCCGTCGAGTCGACGATGTTGAAGCCCCTGGCAGCCAGAGCTTCGAGGTCGTCGACGCTCGCCTCGCGAACCGGGGCCACGTCCTCCTCGTCGCCAGGAGTGCCGGCGGTACAAGCAGTGCGGGGCACGATCCTCACGAGGCCTCGCGCGGTGGCCGGCGGCACTGGTGAGCAGACCTTGCGCCAATCGTTGCTCCCACGGGCACCGGTGTTCATCCACGCTGTCAAGTCGAGGGTCCGGATCAAGGGCTCGGGATCGTCCATGCGATTGCCGACCCAAACCGGGTCCTTCGGCGCATCCCAGTGGCCGCCGCGCTTCGCCTCTTCCTGGACGATGCCCTTCAGCCTCTTCGAGAACTCGCGGGAGCCGAGATTGGTCTGGCCGTAGTACTCACTGCCCTTGAAAGCGCCGTACAGGAAGCTGTTCGGCAGCACGTCCCACACGAACTTGTCGGCGTATTCCTCCCAGAACTGCCGCACCGTGTCATTGTCGACCTTGACCTCCTCGAGGAGCGTGCGACAGCTCATCGGCACGTCGAACTCGGGCGAGTCGGGCGCTCCGCCGAAGGGCGTGTGCAGCGCGTGCCACACGACGTAGCTCAGCACCTCGGGATCTTTGAGAAAGAGCTGCTTGATCTCCTTGAACTCCTTGCCCTCGAAGTTCTTGGGGAACAGCAACCAGATGAATCGCCGATAGAGCGAATCGGTCTTGTCCCTGGTCTTCGCGATGCCGTTCATGCACTGCACGATCGACCCCTGGAAGCGAACCGTCACGACAGGCTTGTGCTTCCTGTTGATCGCGAGGCGATCGCCCGTGATGGCGTTCTTCAGGCGGCCGAGCTTCGGCAGGTACTCGCCGACGTCGTTCTCGTCGACCAGCACCGCGTTCGCGCGCAGCAGCGGCTCGAGCTTGAAGTCATTGCCATCGCCGCCCCACTCGTCCAACGGTATCGACGTGTATCCGTTCGACCCCTCGCCGATGAGGTTCATCATGAGCTCGAGAAGAGTGCCTTTCCCGCTGTTTCCGCTCTCCGAGTAGAAGAAGACGGCCCGACCGAGCGGCAGCCCAGGACGCAGCACCGCGGCGATGACCTGCCAGATGAAGGCCACCACCTCTTGCGCATCGGGCAGCTCAGGGTGGAAGACGTCCAGCAGCCATTCGTCGAACGTCCATACGGTGCCATCAGACAGCATCCGAACCGGTTCCTCGGGCTTGCTCAGCGGGCAGTTCGTCGAGAGCTTCGACATCAGCACGTCGCGCTCAGGGTCGAAGTCACGCAGAGTCTTCGTCACGGTGTCGAAGACTCCGTTCGCGCACGCCACCGAGCGGCCACGGTCCAGAGTGCGCTCCACGCGGTGCTTGCCGCCTGCCGCATTCCAGACGATGCCGCGCGACTTCCCGGAACCGAGCAGCTTGCTCATGCCCTGCTGGCTCAGGTCAGGAGAGATCTCGTGGGCGAGGTTGGCCAAGGCCGACATGTCCTCGACGTAGATGCCTGCGTCGGCGCCCTCCTCGACGTACACCGCGAGCAGGTCCTCGTCCTCGTCCGCGCTCAGCCCAGCGAGCGCGATGCGCTTGATCCGCGCGAACCTGTACATGAGCTCGACGATCTGGCCGGGCACGAGACGGCCCTTCGGCGGTGCGCCATCGACGTATTCGACGATCATCTTCTTCGTCGTGTCGTCCGGCACGAACATGCGCGTCATGAGCGCTTCCTTGGTGCGCTCGATCAGCTTCGCGCCGGCCAGCGCCTTGCTCTCGTACTCCTCGGGGACGAATCCAGCCAGAAAGCTCGCGGTCGCCCACGCGATGCGCACCTCTGCCGACCAGCTCCCTGGGAGGACAGGCCACTCGGTGCCACCAGGGACGACCTTCGACCCTCGCTGCATGATGAAGCGGCCCTGGTCGAGCATCTTCTGCGTCACCTCGAAGTAGCGCAGCTCGGGCACCGGGCCTCCCTGCGGCTGCAGGGCGAGCTTGCCCTGGCTCGGCGGTGCGCCCGTGTTGTGAGCGTCGACGGCCTTCTTCTTGAGTCGCTTCAACTCCTGCGCCCTATCAGCGGGGCTCGCGAAGCCGAAGTCGCCCTGCTGCCACGTCTGGGCAGCGCGCTGCTCGACATCCGCCTCGATCTCGGCTGCGGTCGCCATGGCGCTGTAGCGCGTGACGGGCTGGTCCGTGAGCACCTTGCGCTCGAAGGCGGGCACTGCGGAGCTCAGCTTCTTCTGCGGAGAGGTGACGGGCTTCTTACCGAAGGCAGTCCCTGATGAGGCTCGCTTCTCGTGTTGCGAATCGTTCTCATTAGCGTTAGGCTGGGAGTAGTTCAAAGCTTCAGCACCGAACTCTGCCGCCCCATTAGCCGTGGGGCGGCTTTCTCTTTCGGGCGGACCGCCCGTCTCGGGTGCACGCTGCGGGGTCGTCTCAGGCATGGGCTGCCTCGTTCCCGCCGAGGATCGAGGCGAGCTGCTCGCGCTGGCGCTCGGTCAGCCGCGGCGCGTTCGCGACGATGCGTGCGATCGCGAAGTTGAGCTCGGTCTCGGGTGCAGGCTTTGCCTCGCTGTGGTGGACGACTGCCGGGCTCGCGAAGGCTTCCAGGTCCTCCAGTCGGATCTTGATCCTCCGGCCGGTGCGGACGGCTGGGAGCCTGCCCGCGGCGATCCAGCTGCGGAGGGTCGAGTACGCGCCGTAGCCGGCCGCTTCCGCTTCGTAGAGGGAGAGGTACTGCGGGGTGTCGAGGTTCGGTCGGGTGGTCCTTGCCGTGGACGACATTTGGGGTCTCCTAGTAGTAGACCCCGTCCCGCTAGGACGAGATCGCTACCAGGCCTATCGGCGCCCAGCCCGACAACCATTGTCTGCGGCGATCTTATGCAGCCGGCTCCGTGGCACCGACCGGGCGGCATCGCTGCCGCCGGCACGCTCTCTCCCGCGCGTGCCCTGAATCGTCATCCGGCTTGGGAGGGAGCTCCGGCCGATTCACCCGGCTTTCGCTGGGCTCATCATCTGACTTGTTCATGAGCCTAGTCGCCATTTTGAATCATGTCAAATCGCAGCGCTTGCTGCCCAGATTTCGAATATGCTTTTAGCGCTCAACAACGGCGAGGAGGACAATCGCATATTCCGCCGTGACCGCCCCGCGCTCTTCGTTCCCGAACCGCCGCACCGTGCGCAGGAGGTGTCCTCCCCTCCTGGCTGGAGCTCCGGCGCTGACTCGCCCCGGGCTGCCAGTCACCGCGCGTCGCTCGACTCGCTCCTGGGCGATGTCCGCAGCGGGCGCGGTGGCCACGCGGTCTGGCTCGTCGGGGAGCACGCGCAGCCCGCTCCGTGCGCCACGAACCGGATGGCTGCCCCGCGCAGGCTGCTGGCGCGCCGCCGCGTACGCCGGGTGTGCGCTCCGTGCGCGCGCGCCAGGGGTGGCGACGCCTCTCGGGGAGACGTGCGCAACGCTGCCACGGTGCGCGGGAGCTTCCCGTTCCGCGCCGCCGGTGGCAGGGGTGGGGACCAGGTGAAGTCTGGGGTTCATGGGTCGTCCTCTCTCTCGCACGGCCCGGCGGGTGCCGGTTCGACAAGCTTGCGGGATGCGGCGCAGCAGGAGTGCTCGAGTGCGCCAGGTGTGGAGAAGTGCCTCGCACTGCGGCGAGCGCGCAAGCTGTGGACGAGAGAGCTCCCTCCCGCGAGCGTCTCCTCGCGCCGGCTACACGCCAGCGAGCATCGCGAGAATCACCGGTGCCACACCGATCGCAATGAACGCAGGGAGCACGCAGAGCCCGAGGGGAAGCAGGATCTGCACCCCAAATCGCTCGGCGCCCCGTTCGAGCTCCGCGGCGGCGCGCTCGCGTGCCGCGCGACCCTCCGTGAGCAGCAATGGTCCGAGCGCCGCTCCGGTGTCTTCGGCGCTCGCGACAACGGTGTCGAGCAGTTCGTCCCGGCAGAACCGATCAAGCGGGATCCACTCCGCTCCGACCTCGTCGACCGCGTCGGCGGTGCGCAGCCGCGCGAGCGCGGGCGCAGTACCTCCTCCGAGTGCGACCCACAGCAGCTCGCACTCGAGCCCGGTCACCGCGTCATCGCGCTCGGCGCGGCGCTGAAGCGCACGGGTCCACATCACGCCGGTGCACATGAGCGCGATCCCCACGATGAGGAGCCCGATGCCCGGCCCGCTCATCAGCACGGCGATCGGGTTGAACCCGAGCAGTGCACCCATTCCACTCGCGAGGGCCGGGAGCGCGAGCACCAGGCGCACGGTGGCGCGCGGCCCGGCGTGCAGCACGGCGCGCCGCTCCGCAATCTTCGCGAGCTCGCGGCAGGCTTCGGCGACGCGCTCCAGCACGGGCGCCAGAGGTGCCCCGCTGCGTTCGCTGAGCAGCCAGGCAGCCGCGAGCACGCGCCACGGGGCGCGCGGCCGAGCAGCGAGTGCCGCGGCGACTCCCGTGCCGTCGTCCACGGCGCGCGCGATGTCTGCGGCTGCGACGGCGACGCCCGCCGCGATCGCTGGGCCGCGAGTACGCGGGCCCAGCACGCTGCCAGACGGATCGCCACGAGTCTTCCGACCCTCCGCCGCGAGCGTGCGCCACAGCGCCGCCGCGGGGACACCCCCGCGCAACAGTGCTGCGGCCCGTGCTCCCAGCGCGGCAACAACACTGGTCTCGACGGCCGGGTCACGCCGCTCGCGCACGGCGCCCCCGTTCACCCCGTGTGTCGAGCCCACGGACCGCAAGCGTGCCGCCCGCGCCGATCGCCAGGCGGGCGACGCCCACGACACGGGGGACTCCCCGATCCCGCGCGAGATGCACCACCAGATCAATCGCCGCGACAACCTGTCGCGCCAGCGCCTCGGCGGACAGCCCGGCGAGTGCCCCGAGCGCTTCGAGCCGTGCGGGGACCTCGGCGATGCTGCTCGCGTGCAGCGTCCCAGCGCCCCCATCGTGCCCGGTGTTGAGTGCGGCGAGGAGCGTGGCGAGCTCGGCACCACGGCACTCACCGAGCACGATTCGATCCGGGCGCATACGCAGTGCCTCTCTGAGCAGCGCCGCGAGCGACACTCTTCCCACTCCCTCCGCGCTCTCCGGCCGGGATTCGAGCGAGACCACGTGAGGGTGCTGAAGCCGCAACTCTGCGAGATCCTCAATCGTGATGATGCGCTCTTCGGGCCCCACCAGATCGAGCAGCGCCGCGAGCAGCGTCGTCTTGCCGCTGCCGGTCGCCCCGGTGAGCAGGATGTTCTGACGCTGCCGCACCGCGTGACGCAAGACCTGATCGGTGGCGCCATCGCAGATTCCGCCGCGCACGAGCTCCGCATACTCGGGCCGAGCGATCCTCGGCACTCGGATGGAGACTGCGGCACCCGCAACCGCGATCGGCGGGATCACCGCGTGCACCCGGATCCCATCGCCGAGCCGCACGTCGGCGGATGGGCGGAGTTCATCCAGTTGGCGCCCGCCCGCTGCAATCAGGGAGATCGCGAGGCGATGCACGGCTGCCGGCGCCGCCTGCCATCCTGGAACGGCGCGCGGCCCGGCCCCCTCGTCCAGCCACAGGGTCCCCACTCCGTCCACCACCTGCACCAGGAGATCCCGGAGCCGTGGTCGGTCGAGGAGCGGGAGCAACCCGCCCAACGCCCGCCGCGCCGAGAGCGCGAGCCGGGCCGTGCGCGGCCCCAACGGCTCCTCCACCCACGGAGCCCGAGAGGAAGCTGCCCCGGCGATCGAGGCGGCCGCGGCCACGGAACGTGCGAGCATCGCGGCCGCAGCGGCCGGCGGACCAGCACGCTGCGGCGGGAATTCTCCGCTGTGCCTGGCGAGAGGAAAGTGGGTCATACTGCCAGTCAACGCTGGAATTGCGCGGTCGCGGCGGCGCACCCCAGAATGTGGATTGTTCGGCCGTTTTGGATCCCTCCTTCCGGGTGTGGGCGAGGGTGTCACGGGGGTATACCCTGAGGAAGCATTCAGCGTCCCCTGCGTGCGTGCACCGCACGGGACGGCTTCACACACGACACGGATAAGGGCGTCCATGACTGATCAGCACGGCACTATCGAAAGCCACCCACTGCAGAATGCCGATGGGACCGAAACGTTCCCACCCAGCCCAGCGTTTGCAGCGCAGGCCAACCTCTCAGATTCCTCGGTCTACTGGCGAGCCGCCCAGGATCCCGAGGCGTACTGGGCTGAGCAGGCCGAACAGCTGCGCTGGACTAAGCCGTTCACCGAGATCCTCGACTGGACAAACCCGCCGTTCGCGAAGTGGTTCGCTGATGGCGAGCTCAACGTCGCGGAGAACTGCCTCGATCGTCACGTCGCGGCCGGTCTCGGCGATCGGATCGCGATCCACTTCGAGGGCGAACCGGGCGACACCCGAAGCCTCAGTTACGCAGAGCTCACCAACGAGGTGAAGCGCGCGGCAAACATGCTCACGAGCCTCGGTGTGCAGGCCGGTGATCGCGTCGCCATCTACATGCCAATGATTCCCGAGACGATCATTGCGATGCTCGCCATCGTGCGCCTCGGCGCGGCCCACTCTGTCGTGTTCGGCGGTTTCAGCGCCGACAGCCTGCGCGCGCGCATCGACGACGCGGAAGCCGAACTCGTCATCACCGCAGACGGCGGGTACCGCAAGGGCCGCGCCTCCGCACTCAAGCCCACCGTTGACGATGCGCTCGCCCTGCATGGCGGCGGCAGCACCGTGCAGAAGGTGCTCGTGGTGCAGCGCACCAACAATGAGGTCGTGATGGAGCCTGGCCGCGACCTGTGGTGGCATGAGGAGATCACCGCGTTCGACGGTGAGCACACCCCACAGGGCTTCCCAGCAGAGAACCCCCTGTTCATCCTCTACACGTCCGGCACCACCGGCAAGCCGAAGGGGATCCTGCATACCTCGGGCGGCTACCTCACGCAGGCGAGCACCACGCACCGGAACGTGTTCGACCTCAAGCCGGAGAGCGACGTGTACTGGTGCACCGCCGACATCGGGTGGATCACCGGCCACAGCTACGTCGTCTACGGCCCGCTCGCCAATGGTGCGACGCAGGTCATCTACGAGGGAACCCCGGAGACGCCAGACTGGGGTCGCTGGTGGTCAATCATCCAGAAGTACGGCGTGACGATCTTCTACACGGCGCCGACCGCCATCCGCGCCTGCATGAAGGTGGGCCGTCAGGTTCCTGAGCAGTACGATCTCTCGAGCATTCGCCTGCTCGGCTCGGTCGGCGAACCGATCAACCCCGAAGCCTGGCGTTGGTACCACGAGGTCATCGGCGGCGGGAAGGCCCCCATCGTCGATACCTGGTGGCAGACGGAGACGGGTGCACTGATGATCTCACCGCTGCCCGGCATCACGAGCCTGAAGCCCGGTAGCGCGCAAACCCCGCTCCCCGGAATCTCGGCCGCCGTGCTCAACGAGGCTGGCGAACCTGTCAAGAACGGGCAGGGTGGACTACTGGTCATCCGCCGCCCTTGGCCGTCAATGGTGCGCGGCATCTGGGGCGATCCCCAGCGGTTCGTCGACACGTACTGGTCGAAGTTCGACAATCAGTACTTCGCCGGCGACGGCGCTCGCCTCGACGAGGACGGCGACATCTGGCTGCTCGGCCGCGTTGACGATGTCATGAACGTGTCCGGGCACCGGCTGTCGACCGCGGAGATCGAGTCGGCGCTCGTCGAGCACCACGCGGTTGCCGAATCGGCGGTGGTCGGTGCGGACGACGAGACGACCGGGCAGGCCGTTGTGGCCTTCGTGATCCTGAAGTCGCAGCAGACGATCCTCGACCCCGAGGAGGCCGAGGTCGAGCTGAAGAAGCACGTTGCCGCTCAGATCGGCGCGATCGCGCGGCCGCGTCAGGTGTTCATCGTGAACGAGCTGCCGAAGACCCGATCCGGCAAGATCATGCGACGCCTACTGAAGGACGCGGCAGAAGGCCGCGAGGTGGGCGATACCACGACGCTCGCCGACACGGCTGTGATGCAGACGATCTCGGCGCGCGTGCGCTCCGAGCGCGGCGCGAAGTAGCGCGCGGGTGCCCGGGCTGTGGCCCGGGCACCACTTCAAGCGGAGAAATCAGAAATCTCGGGGCCGATCCAGTGATCGGCCCCGAGATTTCTGATTTCTCCGTGTGATTTGGGGGCGCGGGCGCAGGGCTCAGGCGCAGCGCGCAGAGCTCATGGCGCGCCCCCGTCGAACTAGTCCTCGATCTTGAAGACGAACTCGATCTCCACTGGGGCGTCGAGCGGCAGCACGGCGACGCCGACGGCGGAGCGCACGTGAATGCCCAGGTCACCAAACACGCGGCCGAGGAACACAGAGGCACCGTTCGCGACGGCCGGCTGCCCGGTGAACGCGGGATCCGAGGCGACAAACGCCGTGACCTTCACCACCTGCGAGATCCGGTCGAGCGAGCCGACCACGCCGCGCACCGCGGCGAGCGCGTTGAGCGCACACAGCTGCGCGAGCTCCTCAGCGCGCTCGGGGGACACCAGCCCCTCGCCGACGCCCACCTTGCCGGTCTCGGGCAGTGCACCGTTCACGAACGGCAGCTGGCCGGCCGTGTAGACGTAGTTCCCGTCGCGCAGCGCGGGGACATATGCGGCGACCGCTGCGGCCACCTCGGGGATCTCGAATCCGAGTTCGCTCAGGCGATCTTCAATGACAGACGACATAGTGCTAGGCCTTCTTCCTCTTCAGATATGCGACGTTGCCGCCAGCTGGTCCCTCAATGATCTGGACAAGTTCCCAGCCCTGTCCGCCCCAGTTGTTGAGGATCTGGGCCTCGTTGTGCAGCAGCAGCGGAGTCACGAAGTACTCCCACTGCGTCGTTTCGGTCACGTCACTCACGTTCGGATCTCCCTCGGAAAGCGGCCGGATCGGGTCCGGATCGGTGATGCGCGCGCCGATCGCGAACGCCATCTCGTTCGCGGATTTTCAGCTACGTCGCATACGCTTACATCTTATGACCCGACAGACACCCCAGTCCTCGCGCGTGCGCTCCATGAAGCCGCGCAGTGCGGGCGGAGCCCTCGGAGGCATTCTTGGCGCCGTCGCGATGAGCGCGATCGCCGGAGTGCTCGTCACCGCAGCCGTCACCCCGGTGGTCGCACTGAGCGGCACCGCGGCCAACTCCGCGATCGAGATCTTTGATCGCCTTCCCGCGCACCTCGATCCGGGTCGCCTCGCCGAGCCCTCGACGCTGTGGGCGAAGGACGCAGCCGGCAAGGACCATATGCTCGCGGAGTTCTACGACCAGGATCGTGAGACCGTCGCCTGGGACGAGATCTCGCAGTTCGTGAAGGACGCCGCGGTCGCGGAGGAGGATCCGCGCTTCTACACGCACGGCGGCGTCGACGTCCTGGCGACGGGCCGCGCCGTGCTGCAGAACGCTGCCGGCCAGAACCTCTCGGGCGCCTCGACAATCACGATGCAGTATGTACGCAACGTGCTCATTCAGGACGCGCTCGCGATCCCTGATAAGAAGGAGCAGGACGCCGCCTACAAGGAGGCGATGAAGCAGGACATGGATCGCAAGCTCAAGGAGATGAAGCTCGCGATCAGCATCGAGAAGAAGTTCCCGAAGGACGAGATCTTGCTCGGCTACCTGAACATCGCACTGTACGGCCGCACGATCTACGGCATCGAGTCGGCAGCGCATTACTACTACGGCACCTCGGCCAAGGACGTCACCCTCGCGCAGGCCGCCAGCCTCGTCGCTATCGTGAACAACCCCGGCCACCTGCAGATCGACGTGCCCGAGAACATCCCCGCGAACAAGGAACGGCGCGACAAGATCCTTGGCAGCATGCTGAAGCACGGCAAGATCACGCAGGCCCAGTATGATGAGGCCGTCGCGACCGAGGTGGAGCCGAAGATCACGCCGCGCGTGGCCGGCTGCGTCGTTGCGGAGCAGAATTACGGGCTCGGCCATTTCTGCGACTACGTGCAGCGCTACATCAAGCAGGATCCCAACTTCGGCGATTCGCCTGAGGAGCGCGAGTTCAACTTCAGCCGCGGTGGCTACCAGATCCACACCACGATCGATCTGGACATGCAGCGCGCTGGTGTCGACGCCACGCACGCGACCGTGCCCGCCCAGATGGAGGGCATCAACGTCGGTTCGGCGTCGAGCAGCGTCGAGGTGAACACCGGACGCGTGCTCTCCATGGTGCAGAATCGGCCGTTCAGCAACGACCCGAACGTCCTGGAGAAGAACAAGGACTACACCGCGATCAACTACAACACCGACTACGAGTACGGTGGCTCGAGCGGGTTCCAGGTGGGATCGACGTTCAAGCCGGTGACGCTCGCGCAGTGGATCCAGACCGGGCACTCGGTACGAGACATCGTCAACGTGAACGCGCGAACCGTGCAGGAGAACTCGATCCAGGCGTCCTGCATGCCGGATGGCGTGTACGGCTTCGGCTCGTTCACGTTCCAGAACGACAACAACTTCACGCGCGGCAACCAGTCTGTTCTGACCGCGATCGCGCAGTCGGTCAACGGCGGCCTCGTCTCGATGCAGCAGAAGATGGACCTCTGCGGCACGTTCGACACCGCGAAAAAGCTCGGTCTGCACCGCGCCGCTCCGCAGACGAACGAGGACCTGCCGACGTACGGCACCACCGAGCTCAGCATGGTGCCCTCGAACGTCTACGGCGGCATCGACGAGATGGCGCCTATCACGATGGCTGCGGCGTACGGCGCGTTCTCCGGCAACGGCACCGTCTGCACGCCGGTGCCGATCGATTCGATCACCGGCCCCGACGGCGAGCAGGTGCCCTTCACGAAGAGCAAGTGCTCCGAGGCGCTCTCCCCAGAGGTCGCTGCCGGCGTGGCATACGCGCTCCAGTACACCGTGGAGAACGGTCTCGCGAAGCACGCGCGGTCTGCCAGCGGCGTCCCGCACCTCGCGAAGACCGGCACCACCGACGACATCGTCGACAACTGGACCGTCGGCGCGAGCAGCAAGGTCGCGACCGCCACCTGGGTGGGCAACGCCGGACCGATCCAGTTTGCCGACGGCACCTGGGGCCGCGTCTCGACGCAGCCGTTCGGCGACCTGATGTACGCCGACCAGTACATCTGGCCGCAGATCATGAACGCCGCCGACGCGCGCTACGGCGGCGATCCGTTCCCCGAGCCCTCGGCCACCGCGATCCAGCAGACCATGGTGCAGGTGCCCGACGTCAAGGGCAAGTCCTTCGACGAGGCGGTTGGCATGCTCACGCAGCTCGGCTTCAACGTGGTCGACGGCGGCGAGGTCGACTCCTCCGCTGGCAAGGGCCTCGCGGCTTCCTCCAGCCCGGCGGCGGGCGAGCAGGTGGGTCTCGGCTCCGGCGTGACCGTCTACCGCAGCAACGGCGAGGCCGCAAAGGTGCCCGGCGACCTCGGCGGCAAGAGCGGCGACGACGCGAAGTCCGCGCTCTCGAGCGCCGGCTTCGGCAACGTCGACTTCACCTGTGAGGATGGCGGGAAGCCCGACCCGAAGAAGGACAAGGTGGTCTCCGTGAGCCCCGACGGCGGCTCGGACGCGAAGACGAGCGGCAAAGTCACGCTCACCCTGTCCTGCAAGGCAAAGAACTAGCGCGGATGGCAGGCACCGTCCGGCCGGCTGCGGTCGCTCTCGGAGCGGCCGCAGCCGGGGTGACCCTGTGGGCAACGGTGATTGAGCGTCAGCTCTTCACCGTGCGCCGGCACACGCTGCCGATCCTGCCCACGGGTGCCTCCCCGATCCGGATCCTCCAGCTGTCGGACCTGCACCTCGCCCCGTGGCAGAACCGGAAGATCGACTGGGTGCGCTCCCTCGTCGAGCTCCGCCCGGATCTCGTCGTGCTGACCGGTGACCTGATGGGGCACCTGGAGGCGCGCCACGCGCTCATCCACGCGCTGCGCCCGCTCGCGGAGCAGGCGCCGACCGTCTTCGTGCACGGCTCGAACGACTACTACGGGCCGCGGTTCAAGAACCCGGTCAAGTACCTGCTCGAGCCCAGCCGTCTGAGCACGCGCGTGCCGGACATCGACAACGCCGCGCTCACCGCTGGCCTCAGCGGCATCGGGGCGATCGACCTCAACAACACCGCCGCGCGGTTCGAGGTGCAGGGCACAACGCTCGAGCTGCTCGGGCTCAACGATCCCCACATTCGTTACGACGACGTCGCCGCGATGCGCGAGGCGCACGCCGCCCTGCCGGAAGCGTCCGGCGAGATCGTGCGGCTCGGCGTCGTGCACGCGCCCTACCAGGAGGCGCTGGGCGAGCTGCTGCGGGACGAAACGGCGCTCATCCTCGCCGGGCACACCCACGGCGGCCAGGTGCGCGTCCCCGGCGTCGGCGCGATGACCTCAAACTGCGACCTGCCGCCCGCGCAGGCGCGGGGGCTCAGCGTCTGGCACGACGCGCACCGCGCAGCCTTCCTCAACGTGAGCGCGGGTCTCGGCAACTCGATCTACGCGCCGGTGCGCTTCGCCTGCCGCCCGGAGGCGTCGCTGCTGACGCTGGAGGCCGCCGCGTAGCGTTGTCGCGCGCTTTCGGCGGGCGCGGTGGTGGCCACGTTCTCTTCCCTCAGTGATTCGGCGAAACCAAGCCCGATCCTGCGCAGTGGGCTTGGTTTCGCGGAATCGCGTGCGGTTGCCGCGTGGTCGCCGACGTCGTCAGCACCACCGCACACGCCTGGGGGGCGGGACTCAGTGAGTCCCGCCCCCCAGGCGTGTGCGTGCGGCCGAACTATGCGGCGAGCAACTTCGCCGCGACGAGCTCCGCGATCTGCACCGCGTTCAGCGCTGCGCCCTTCCGGAGGTTGTCATTCGAGATGAAGAGCACGAGGCCACGGCCCTCGGGCGCGGACTGATCCTCACGGATGCGGCCAACGAACGAGGGATCCTGGCCGGCCGCCTCGAGCGGGGTCGGAACGTCGCTCAGCGCGACGCCCGGCGCCGCTGCGAGGACCTCGCGCGCACGGTCGGCGCTGATCGGGTTCGCGAACTCTGCGTTGATCGACAGCGAGTGCCCGGTGAACACGGGAACGCGCACGCAGGTGCCCGCGACGCGCAGCTCGGGCAGGCCGAGGATCTTCCGGCTCTCATTGCGGAGCTTCTTCTCCTCGTCGGTCTCGCCCTCGCCGTCCTCGACGATCGAACCGGCAAGCGGCAGCACGTCGAAGGCGATGGTCTTCGTGTATACCTCGGGGGCGGGGAACTCCACCGCGCTGCCGTCGTGCACCAGCGCCTCAAGCGCGCCGGACTCCACCGCTGCGGTCGCCTGACCTGCGAGTTCCTTCGCGCCGACCAGGCCAGAGCCGGAGACCGCCTGGAAGGTGGTAACGACGAGGCGCTCGAGGCCCGCCTCGGCGTGCAGGGCCTGCATCACGGGCATCGCGGCCATCGTGGTGCAGTTGGGGTTCGCGATGATGCCCTTGGGCGCGTTGTCGATCTCCTGGGGGTTGACCTCGCTCACGATGAGCGGGACCTCTGGATCGAGACGCCACGCGCTCGAGTTATCAATCACGATTGCGCCGGCAGCCGCGAACTCCGGGGCGTAGCGCTTCGACGCCGTGCCGCCAGCGGAAAAGAGCGCGACATCGATCCCGCTCTTGTCTGCGGTGTCAACATCCTCGACGGTGATCTGCTCGCCGCGGAACTCAAGCACGGAGCCGGCGGAGCGGGCGCTCGAGAAGAAGCGCACGGAGGCGATGGGGAAGTCGCGCTCGACGAGCAGGCGACGCATCACTGCGCCCACCTGGCCGGTCGCGCCGACAACTGCGAGGCTGAGCCCCTGCTGATCAGACATGTGTGGTCCTGTTCTGGTGAAGAATTCGGTGGTCTAGCGGCCGGTGCCGGCGTAGACCGTCGCGTCGGTATCGGCGTCAAGCCCGAACGCGGTGTGGAGAACGCGCACGGCCTGATCCATCAGGTCTGCGCGGGTGACGACGGAGATCCGGATCTCGGAGGTGGAGATCATCTCAATGTTGATGCCCGCCTCGAACAACGTGCGGAAGAGCTGCGCGGACACGCCGGTGCTCGTGCGCATGCCGGCGCCCACCACGGCGACCTTGGCAATCTGGTCGTCGTACTGCAGGTTCTCGAACTCGAGCGACTCACGCTCGGCCTCCAGCGCCTCGATCACGCGGCGGCCGTCGCCCACCGGAACGGTGAAGGAGATGTCCGTGCGGTTCGTGTCAGCCGCCGAGACGTTCTGCACGATCATGTCGATGTTCGCGTTCGTCTTCGCGACGATCTCGAAAATCTGCGCAGCCTTGCCTGGGACGTCGGGAACGCCACCGACCGTGACCTTCGCCTCGTCCTTCTCGGCTGCGATACCAGTGATGACCGGCTCTTCCACCTGTTCTCCCTTCGGATGCCCCTTGGCGGGGTCGTAGACGATGGTGCCCGTCTCGTTGCTGAACGAGGAGCGGACGTGCAGTGCGACACCGTGGCGGCGCGCGTACTCGACGGCGCGGAGATGGAGCACCTTTGCGCCGGACGCGGCGAGCTCGAGCATCTCCTCGGCCGTGATCGCGTCGATCTTGCGGGCCTTCGACACCACGCGCGGATCGGTGGTGAACACGCCATCAACGTCGGTGTAGATCTCGCACATGTCGGCGCCGAGTGCTGCCGCGAGCGCGACGGCGGTCGTATCCGAGCCGCCGCGGCCGAGGGTGGTGATGTCGCGCGAGGTGCGGCTGAATCCCTGGAAGCCCGCGACGATGGCGACCGCGCCCTGATCAAGCGCCTCGCGCACGCGGCCGGGGGTGACGTCCACGATCTTCGCGGAGCCGTGCTCCGCCGTGGTGATCATGCCAGCTTGGCTGCCCGTGAAGGAGAGCGCCTCAAGGCCCATGCCCTTAATGGTCATCGCGAGGAGCGCCATGGAGATGCGCTCGCCTGCGGTGAGCAGCATGTCCAGCTCACGGGGCGCGGGGATCGGGGTGCACTCTGCGGCGAGATCGAGCAGCTCATCAGTGGTGTCACCCATGGCGCTGACCGCGACGACCACGTCGTTGCCAGCGCGGCGGGTATCGACAATCCGCTTCGCGACGCGCTTGATGCTCTCCGCATCGGCAACCGACGAGCCCCCGAACTTCTGCACGATCAATGCCACGCGGGTTCCTCCTCAAATGCGAACGCGAGAGTCCAGTCTATCGCGAAGCGTATGTCTGACTGGCTCGCACCCCATTCCAGCCGGAGAAATTGGTTTCCTCGGAGCTATTTCGTGCGTTCGCACCGCTTTTCTCGATTTCTCCGAAGGTTGGGGGGCCTGGCGCCGGGGCCTCAAAGCGCGCGGGACTCACGGGAGGGGCGGGGCGGGCGCTACTCGACGCGGCGGCGGCCCTCGAACGCGCGGCCGAGGGTCACTTCGTCGGCGAACTCGAGGTCGCCGCCGACCGGAAGCCCTGATGCGAGGCGGGACACCGGCACTTCAATGCTCGTGAGGAGGCGTGAGAGGTACGCCGCCGTCGCCTCACCCTCCAGGTTGGGGTCGGTCGCGATGATGACCTCACGGATCTCGGCGTCCCCGACCCGACGCATGAGCGCGGGAATCGCGAGGTCGTCGGGCCCGATCCCGTCGATCGGGCTGATCGCGCCGCCGAGCACGTGGTACACGCCGCGGAACTGGCGGGTGCGCTCGATCGCGACCACGTCCTTCGGCTCCTCGACCACGCAGATGAGGGTGTGGTCGCGGCGCGGATCCCGGCAGATCGAGCATTCCTCCTGCTCGGTGATGTTGCCGCACACCGCGCAGAAGCGCACCTTCTCGCGAACCTCGGTGAGGAGCTCGGCGAGGCGGGTCACATCGAAGTGCTGGGTCTGCAGAATGTGGAAGGCGATGCGCTGCGCCGACTTCGGGCCGATGCCGGGGAGGCGACCGAACTCGTCGATCAGGTCTTGGACGATTCCGTCGTACACGGTGCGTACCTCCTCGGTGTGCGGCGCGGGTGTTCGTGTGTGCTGCGCGGTGTGCGCCGCGCTTCAGTGTAGGGCGTTACTGGCCGGGGAGCGGGCGTTCTTCGACGAAGCGCGCGCCCAGCACCTCGCGCACCACTGCCTCGCCGTAGCGCGTGAACGCTGGCGCGGATCGCCGTTCCTCACCCGCTGGTGCTGCGCCGCCCTGCGGCAATGCCTCGGGCACCGACGGCTGGGGCGGGGCCGCAACGCTCGGCTGCTGGGGCGCGTCGACCGCAGGCGCGGCGGAGTTCGCGGATCGACCGTACGGATCGCCGTATGCGTCCTCGTACTCGTCGCTCGGCGCAGCATCGGCGTCGTCGTAGGGATCGCCGCCCGCGTAGGGGTCGCTCGGGATCGTTGCGCTGGGCTGCGGCTCCGCGCCGGCTGGGCCGGTGGTCGGAGCTGCCGGCGCCGGTGCCACGGTTGCTGCCGGCTCCGCTGACGCTGCCGGCTCCGCGGGTGCCGCGGCGGGCTCAGCTGGCGCTGTGGCTTCCTCCGTTGGTGCTGGGGCCGCGGCCTGCGGCTCGGCTGCCGCCGGGGCGCCGGGAGGTTCGGGGGCTCCGGACGCAGCTGCTCCGGCTGGTACGGAGGCCTCTGCGGGTGCAGCCGGAGCAGCAGCCTCTGCGGGTGCGGCCGGCGCGGCGGCAGTCTCGGGGGCCTCGGGAATGGGGCCGGCCCAGGCAGGGGCGGCCAGCGCGGGACCGAGCCCGTTCAGGCGTGCGGCGGCCCGAGCGACCGGGTCGTGCGCGTCAGGCGTTGCGGCGTGCGGTTGGGGTGCGGGAGATCCCGCTCGATGAGGCTCCTCTGCGTCACTGTCGGCCTGCGGTTCGCGCGCCGTGTTCTGCGCGGCCGGGCCGCTGCCCTGGGCGACTCGGGTCGGCTTGTACTTCACGCTGATGCCGACGGCGGAGAGAATCGTTTCGCGCAGCGGGCCTGCGCCGGCCGACTTGAACGCGGCGAGGTCCGACTCGGAGGCGAGCCCAACGGTGAGAACATCTCCGTCGAGCGCGACGGGAACGACCGGGGAGACCGCGCTCCACGCGTCACGGTCGGCCTCTAGGATCTCCTCGAGCAGCTCCGGCCACAGCTCGACGAGGTCGTCGAAACCGGGAGCTTCCCCGCTGCTGTCTGCGCGGGCACCCTCGGGGAGCTCGGCGTTCGGCTCATTCCCTTGCTGCGCCGCGACCGGCGCGGCCTGCTCAGGCGCTGGCGCGGCCTGCGGCGGCTTCGGTGCCGGCGTCGTGGGCTCGCTGCCGATGCTCTCGATCTGCGCTGCGCTCAGCACGTCGGAGATCGGTCGACCGAAGGACGCGGCACCCGCGTTGGGGTGCGGCGCGGTGTCCTGCACCGCACCGGGCGCGGGCTCGGGCACCGGCGCAGACGCAGGCGCAGAGTCCGACGCGGGAGCCGGTTCAGCGCTCGGCGCCGCATCGGGCGCGGCCGCGGCCTCCGCCGCTGCGGGAGCCGGCGCAGCCGACGTTCCAGCCGTGTCCTCGCGCAGGAACTCGCGAATCGACGCCGCGGTCTGTGCAGCGTTCGGCGCGCTGGGATCGGACCCCTGACCGGACGAGGCGGCCGGCGCAACAGCTGCCGGAGTCGGCGCCGCGGCTGCCGGAGTCGGCGCAGCGGCTGCCGGAGTCGGCGCTGCGGGTGCCGCAGCCGCGCTCCGCGCCGCGGCCACCGCGGACAGCGGGTTCACGGGGGGCGCGGGCGGCTGCGCGGGTGGCTGCACTGGCGCGGCAGCCTGGGCAGCTCCTGCGGCCACCGGAGCCTGCGCTGCCGGCACCTGCGCTGCCTGCACCTGCGCCGCGGGCGCACCGGCGGCCTGCACGAGCACGCGTGCCACCATAAGCTCGAGCTGCAGGCGGGGCGCGGTCGCGCCTGCCATGGAATCGAGTGCCGCGGCCACCACGTCGGCGGTGCGCGAGAGCTCGCCTGGCGCGAAGCGCTGCGCCTGCTCGAACATGCGGGTGAGCTGGTCCTGCGGCACCCCGCGGAACACGGCGGCTGCACCGTCGACCGTGGTGGCGCTCACCACGATGAGGTCGCGCAGGCGCTCCAGCAGGTCCTCCACGAAGCGGCGCGGATCCTG
Organism: Leucobacter chromiireducens; assembly: GCF_003917135.1. Classification (GTDB taxonomy): domain Bacteria; phylum Actinomycetota; class Actinomycetes; order Actinomycetales; family Microbacteriaceae; genus Leucobacter; species Leucobacter chromiireducens_A. The sequence goes on along the minus strand of NZ_RPDI01000004.1, from coordinate 2,006 downwards.
CCCGGTCTGCACCACTCGGTCGGTCGCCTGGAACGCCGCGGCCGGATCGTGCGCACCGAACGCGCTCACGACGTCGTCGAGGAGCTCGGTGTGCGTGAAGCCGAGAAGGCCGGCCGCCCGCTCAGCGGTGACGAGCGCCGTCTCGGAACCGGCGATCAGCTGGTCGAGGATGGAGAGCGTGTCGCGCACGGATCCCCCGCCCGCACGCACCACGAGCGGCAGCACGCCTGGCTCGACCTGCACGCCCTCGCTGTCGCACAGGGACTGCACGTAGTCGATCAGCGTGGCGGGCGCGATGAGCCGGAACGGGTAGTGGTGGGTGCGCGAGCGGATCGTGCCGATCACCTTGTCCGGCTCCGTGGTCGCGAAGACGAACTTCACGTGCGGCGGCGGCTCCTCAACGATCTTGAGCAGCGCGTTGAAGCCGCCGGGCGTCACCATGTGCGCCTCGTCGATGATGAAGATCTTGAAGCGGTCGCGGGCCGGGGCGAACACCGCGCGTTCGCGCAGCTCGCGCGCATCGTCGACACCGCCGTGGCTCGCGGCGTCGATTTCAACAACGTCGAGCGATCCCCCGCCGTCCCGGCTGAGCTCGACGCAGCTCGGGCAGGTCCCGCACGGGGTGTCCGTCGGGCCCTCGGCGCAGTTGAGGCAGCGCGCGAGGATGCGCGCCGAGGTGGTCTTGCCGCAGCCGCGCGGGCCGCTGAACAAATAGGCGTGACCAATGCGCCCGCTGCGGAGCGCGGTCATGAGCGGATCAGTCACCTGGGACTGTCCGATCATCTCGGCGAAGGCTTCGGGCCGGTAACGGCGATAGAGTGCGGCAACCACAATCTCAATGCTACCCGCGCCCACCGACATTCACCCGTGCGGGCTCAGCCCGCCGCGCTCACCAGCCCCCACGTCTGGCGCGCGATCTCCGCCTCCTCGTCGGTGGGCACCACGAGAATCGCGACCCGCGAGTCCGGCGTGCTGATGCGGCGCGGCTCGGACGTGCCGGACGCGGCGGCATTCAGCGCGGGATCGATCCTGATCCCGAACCACTCGAGCCCCGCGCACACGTCAGCGCGGAGCGCCGCGTTGTTCTCCCCGACGCCCGCCGTGAACGAGATCACGTCGGCGCCGCCGAGGGTGGCGAGGTACGCCCCGAGGTAGTGCCGGATCCGGTGCGTGGTGACGTCGATCGCGAGCTGGGCGTCCGCGTCGCCGGCGTCGGCAGCGGCGCGCACGTCGCGGAAGTCGCTGGTGCCGGCGAGGCCGCGCAGGCCCGAGCGCGAGTTGAGGAGCCGGTCGAGCGCGTCGACGTCGTACTCGGCCTCGCGGTTGAGGTGGAACAGGATGGACGGATCCAAATCTCCCGAGCGCGTTCCCATGACCAGCCCCTCGAGCGGGGTGAGCCCCATCGAGGTGTCGACCGAGCGGCCCCGGTCGATCGCGCACATGGAGGCGCCGTTGCCGAGGTGGAGCACGATCTGGGAGAGCTCGTCGAGTGGGCGTTCGAGGAATCGTGCGGCGCGCGCCGACACGTACTGGTGGGAGGTGCCGTGGAAGCCGTAGCGGCGGATGCCGTGCGCCGCGGCCACCTCGCGGTCGATCGCGTAGGTATATGCCGCAGCCGGCATGGTCTGGTGGAACGCCGTATCGAACACCGCGACGTGCGGCACATCGGGGAATGTTGCGCGCGCCGCGACGATCGCCTGGTGGTGCGCCGGGTTGTGGAGCGGGGCGAGCACGCCGAGCTCCAGGATGCGCGCGGCCACCCGATCGTCGATGACGGTGGGGGCGAAGAAGTCGTTGCCGCCCTGCACGACGCGGTGGCCCACCGCGTCGAGCGCGGAGCCGGCAAGCGGCTCACCGGTGCGCGCGAAGGCCCGCTCCATCTGCGCGAAGCCGGCGGTGTGATCCGGGATCGGGAGTTCCTCCTCGAAGGCAGCGTCGCCGGCGCGGTGCTTCACCCGTCCAAGCGGATCGCCGATCCGCTCCACGAGACCGCTCGCGATCCGCTC
>NZ_RPDI01000039.1 GCF_003917135.1 Leucobacter chromiireducens | reverse complement strand
GAACAGCAACCTGTCCCGAGTCGGAACTCAGCACGCCTCAAAAGGATGAGGGCTGAGATGGGAACGGTGTTCACCATTCGACTCGACGAGAATCTTACTTTACACGACCTGAGCACGGAATTCAAACCCGCCTCGGACCATCAGGTGGAAGATCCGCCACGCTTCCGTTCCCGCCGCTTTCGCTGCGTCCCGGTCGCGCTGACAAGGGATTACATTACGCAGTTCGCGGTGGCACCGCAAACCCTGCCGCGTTCCCGGGCGAGTCTCACCCGGGCGAGTGCTTAGATAGACGGGTGAACGAGCAAATCCCCCTGACTCCCCCGCCCTCCCCCGCCGATTTCGGCTTCACTGTCGATCATCAGCTCGAGCAGGGCACACGGGGAAGCGATGGGGCGCCGCTCGGCCGCGCGGGCACGATCCGCACCCCGCACGGCGAGATTCAGACGCCGGCGTTCATTCCTGTCGGCACGAAGGCCACGGTGAAGGCGGTGCTCCCGGAGACGGTGACCCAGCTCGGCGGACAGGCCGTGCTCGCGAACGCCTACCACCTGTTCCTGCAGCCGGGCTCCGACCTCGTGGATGAGGCCGGCGGGCTCGGCCGCTTCATGAACTGGGACGGCCCGACGTTCACCGACTCCGGCGGGTTCCAGGTCATGTCCCTGGGCGTCGGCTTCAAGAAGGTCATCTCGATGACCGAGACCGCGCACTCCGACGCCGAGGTCATCGCGAAGACCAAGGAGCGCTTGGCGCACGTCGACGAGGACGGCGTCACGTTCAAGTCGTTCATCAACGGCGACAAGCACCGCTTCACGCCCGAGGTGTCGATGCAGATCCAGCACCAGCTCGGTGCGGACATCATCTTCGCCTTCGACGAGTGCACCACCCTCCTCAACACCCGCGCCTACCAGGAGGACTCGGTCGCCCGCACCGCGCGGTGGGCCGTCCGGTGCCTCGACGAGCACGCGCGCCAGACGGAGTCGCGCGGCCACCGGCCGTACCAGGCACTGTTCGGCGTGGTGCAAGGCGCCCAGTATGAGGACCTCCGGCGTGCCGCGGCGCGCGGCCTCGCGGAGATGAGCGGCGCCGACGCCTCGGCGCAGCGCTTTGACGGCTTCGGGATCGGCGGCGCGCTTGAGAAGCGTGAGCTGGGCACCATCGTCTCCTGGGTCACGGATGAGCTGCCCGAGGACAAGCCACGCCACCTGCTCGGGATCTCGGAGCCCGACGACCTGTTCGCGGCGATCGCCGCAGGCGCCGACACCTTCGACTGCGTCGCCCCCTCACGCCAGGCGCGCGGCGGCAGCATGTACTCGAGCACGGGCCGCATCAACGCGAAGGCGGCAACGCAGCGCCGCCGCTTCGAACCCATCGAGGTGGGGTGCGACTGCTACACGTGCGAGAACTACACCGCCGCCTACCTGCACCACCTCTTCAAGGCGAGGGAGATGCTCGCCTCCACGCTCGCGACGATCCACAACGAGCGCTTCATCGTGCGCCTCGTCGACCGGATTCGCGCCAGCATCATCGACGGCACCTTCGCGGAGCTCCGCGACGACGTTCTCGGCCGGATCTACGGCACCGAGTTTGCGCGCGCAGCCGCGGCGGCCAGCCGGGCGTAGGCGACCGCTCGGCGCCGAGCGTAGACGTTCGCTCGGCGCCGGCCGCGGCTACGCCGCGCCGCGCATCTCCGCGGCGCGCACTCGCGAGATCACGCGCGTCGTGATGGGCAGGAGCACCACCTCGGCGAGGACCTTGATCCCGTAGCCGAGCGCGGTGTAGCCGAGGAAGTCCCACCCCTCGAGCACGCCCCAGAAGGCGATCGTGCAGAACACGACGGTGTCGACGACCTGCCCCACCACGGTCGAGGCGATGAGCCGCGTGCGGAGGAATCGGCCGGAGGTGCGTCGGCGCAGCCAGACCAGCACCCACGCGTTGATGAGCTGGCCGGCGAGGAACGCACCCAGGCTCGCCGCGACGATCCGCGGCACGAAGCCGAGCACCGACTCGAACGCCGCCTGATTCTCCCAGCCGGGGGCGGCAGGCGAGAGCTGCGTCACCCAGATGGTGAGCGAGGTGAGCAGCGAGAGCGCGAAGGCGGTGAAGATCGCGCGGCGCGCGGCCTTCAGCCCGTACACCTCCGCGAGCACATCGCCGACGATGTACACGAGCGGGAAGAGGAACACTCCCCCGTCGACGATGAACGGGCCGAGCGACAGCTCGCCGAGCTGGAACGGCCCGAACGCGATGAGCTTCACCGCAACGATGTTCGAGATGAGCAGCAGGCCAACGAAGCTCGCCACCACGACGGCGTACCGCGCACCGGCCGCAGCCGCGCGCGTGCCAGCGGTGGCCGCGGACGCGGCGGCGCGATCCGCCGCGGGAACCGCGTTCGATCCGGTCTCACTCACGAGGACCTCCCGCTCACTCATCGACGAGCCCAACGCCGAGCGCGCCACGGATCATGTCCATGTTCAGCTTCGCCGCAACGCGTGCCCCATTGCCCGCGGCGATGATGAGCTGCTGCGGCCCGGGCGGCACGATGTCACCGACCGCGTAGACGCCGCGCACCGCGGTCTCACCGCGATCGTCGGTCACAACGAGCCCCCAGTCGTCTCGTTCGATGGGCAGATCGCCCATGAACTCAACGGGCGCGTGCCAGCGCGGGCGGACGAAGCCGCCGACGCGCGCGATCACTTCGCCGTCGGCCAGGCGCACACCGGTCATCTCGGCCTTCTCGCCGACGATGTCGTCGATCGCGCGGCGCTCCACCCGGATCCCGATCGCCGCGAGCTGGGCCTCCTGCTCGGGTCGGATCGTGTCGCCGCCGTTCGTGAAGACGATGAGGTCCGAGCTGAAGCGGCTGATCAGCAGTGCGCGAGCGAACAGGTCGGCGGTCTCCCCGATCAGCGCGAGCGGCTTGTCGGTCTTCTCGAAGCCGTCGCACTCCACGCAGCTGTGCAGGGCCGTGCCGTAGTAGGCGCGGATCATCGGTAGCTGCGGGAGCTCCTCGGTGAGGCCGGCGGCGATCAGCACGCGGCGCGCGACGAACTCGACGTCGCCAGCGCCACGGATCCCGGTGCCGCGCACGCGGAAGCCGATCCCGTCGGGGAAGCCGACCGACCGCGCCTCGTCAGCGCTGAGTGGCGTGACCTCGCGGGTCATCGCTTGCGCGAAGATCGCCGAGGGGTACATTTCGAACTCCTCGCGGCCGAGCCGGCGCAGCTCGAGCGGCGAGGCGCCGTCGCGCGTGAGGAAGCCGTGCGACTGCAGCGTGGCCGAGTGCCTGGGGCGGTTGCTATCGAGGATGGCGATCCGCCGATTCGCACGAACCAGTTGGAGTCCCGCGGACAGCCCGGCTGGGCCACCGCCGATGATCGCGACGCCGATTGGCGCCTCGGGCACACGCTCAGTCACGGCTCCTCCTCTTACTCGCCCGCCGCGCCAGCGAGCTGCGTCGCGAGTTTCTGCAGGCGCGCGAGCGTCTCGGTGCGCCCGAGCAGCTCGAACGATTCGAAGAGCGGCGGCGAGACCCTGCGGCCCGACGCCGCGACTCGGAGCGCCCCGAATGCGACGCGCGGCTTCAGCTCCAGGCCGTCGATGAGCGCAGCCTGCAGCGCCTCCTGGATCCGCTCGGTGTTCCAGTTCGCCTCGTCGATCGACTCAAGCGCTGCGGTCCCCGCGGCGAGCACCTGCGGCGCGTCTGACTTCAGCGACTTCAGCGCGTCGTCCTCGTAGCTGAGGGCGTCGGCGGTCGTGAACAGGAAGCCCATCATCGGCGTTACCTCGGAGAGCACCGTCACGCGGCTCTGCACGAGGGGCACGGCGCGGCGCACGATCTCGAGCTGCGCTGCGCTCGGCTCGACGGGGAGCGCGCCGCCCGCGATCAGGTACGGCAGGATTCGCGTGCCGAAGTCGTCCTCGGAGAGGAGGCGAATGTGGTCGGCGTTGATCGAGTCGGCCTTCTTCTGGTCGAATCGCGCCGGGTTCGGGTTCACGTCGCGCACGTCGAACGCCGCGATCATCTCCTCGCTCGTGAACACATCGCGGTCGGGTGCGAGCGACCAGCCGAGCAGCGAGAGGTAGTTCAGCAGCCCCTCGGGCAGGAAGCCACGCTCCCGGTGGTGCAGCAGATTCGACTCGGGATCGCGCTTCGACAGCTTCTTGTTGCCCTCACCAAGCACGTAGGGCAGGTGCCCGAACTGCGGGATCGCCGCCTCGATGCCGAGCTCGACGAGCGCGCGGTGCAGCGCGATCTGGCGCGGGGTCGACGACAGCAGGTCCTCGCCGCGGAGCACGTGGGTGATCCCCATCAGCGCGTCGTCGACGGGGTTCACGAGCGTGTACAGCGGCGCGCCGTTCGGGCGCACCACGACGAAGTCGATCGTGGAGCCGGCGGGGAACGTGATGTCGCCGCGCACGAGGTCCGTGAACGAGAGGTCGACGTCCGGCACACGGAAGCGGAGCGCGGGCTCGCGCCCCTCCGCGCGGAACGCGGCGCGCTGCTCCTCGCTCAGATCACGATCAAAGTTGTCGTAGCCGAGCTGCTTCGGGCGGCCGGCTGCCTCGTTGCGCGCGTCGATCTCCTCGGCGGTCGAGTAGCTCTCGTAGAGGTACCCGGCCTCGCGCAGCCGCGCGATGATGCCCTGGTAGATTTCACCGCGCTGCGACTGACGGTAGGGGCCGTGCTCTCCGCCGGCGTCGATCCCCTCGTCCCAGTCGAGGCCGAGCCAGCGCAGGGAGTCGAGGATCTGGCCGTAGCTCTCCTCGCTGTCACGCGCGGCGTCGGTGTCCTCGATGCGGAACACGAAGGTGCCGCCAGTGTGGCGCGCGTATGCCCAGTTGAAGAGGGCGGTGCGCACCATGCCGACGTGCGGGGTGCCGGTCGGCGAGGGGCAGAAACGGACGCGAACGTCGGAGCCGGTCGCGCTGGAAAACTGGGGGGTCTCGGTGTGTGACATCAGATCTATCCTACCCTCGCGAAGCGCCGACGAGACGAATGGCCACGGCCGCGCCCAGCACGATGAGCGCCCCGGCGACGAACGAGACGAGCGGGAAGCCGCCGACCGCGAAGAGGAGGCCCGATACCGCACCAAACAGCGCACCCGCCGCGTTCATCGAGGTGTCGGACTGCCCCTGGCGCGCGGGTCGATCGGCGCTCGGCGTGAGTTCGGTGACGAGCACCGCGCCGGCGACGGTCACCATGCACCAGCCGATCCCCAGCAGGATGAGCGCGCCCTGGATCACGGGAACCGACTCACCGCCGAAGCCGGTCCCGAGCGCCGCGATCCCCAGCACGCCGAAGCCGGAGAGGATCACGGGGATCGGCCCGAACGTGCTGGTCAGCGCTCCGAACACCGGTGAGAGCGCGTACATGCCGGCGATGTGGAGGCTGATCGTCAGCCCGACGAGGGTGATGCTGCCGCCGTGGTGCGTGAGGTGCAGCGGGGTCATCGCCATGAGCCCGACCATGACCGCGTGCGCGATTGCGATCAGCGCGATCGCGAGGAACTGCGCCGAGCGCGGGGCGCGGGCGCTTGGCGTGTGCTGGGCTGGCGTGTGCTGGGCTGGCGTGTGCTGAGCCGCTGTCTGCGCAGCCGCGGGCTGATCCTTCGCCAGGCCAGCGCCCGCAGCGCCGTCCTGCGGCGCGAGCGCGGCGAGGCGGCGCGCCTCGAGCAGCGGATCCGGGCGGAGCCCGAACCACACGACGAGCCCGGCGGCGATCTGCGCGGCAATCGTGAAGAAGAAGATGCCGGCGAGGCCGGGCAGGCCGAGCGCTTCGCCGAGCTGCTCGCCGGGGCCGATGAGGTTCGGGCCGGTGACCGCGCCGATCGTGATCGACCAGACCACCAGTGAGAGGTCGCGCGCGCGGTGCTCCGGCAGCGCGAGGTCGGCGGCGGCGAACCGCGACTGCAGCTGCACGGCGACCGCGATACCGAGCACGGCGAGGCCGACGAAGAGCAGCACCGACCAGCGCTGCGCCGACGCGAGCACCACGAGCACGGCGCCGAGCACGGCGATCGCGTTGCCCGTCGCGAGTGCGACGCGGCGTCCCCGCCGTGCCGCGAGGCGCGCGAGCGGCATGCCGGCGATGGCCGCGCCGACCGCGTTCATGGTGGAGCCGAAGCCGGAGAGCGCAGGGTTTCCGGTGATGTCGGCGATGAGCAGCGCGCCGGCGGAGAGCGACGCCCCGACCCCCAGCCCGCCGAGGATCGTCGCGAGCGCGAGCACGGCGACCATGCGGCGCTGCACGCCGGCGGGCGCGCGGTGCGGCAGGGTTTCGACGCTCACGCGATCACCTCGAGGCCCCAGCGCGCGCCGTCGACACCGGCGAGCAGCCGCTTCGCGAGGCGCACCTGCGGGCTTTCGTTCGCGGTCGCCATGGACACGATCCCGATCGTGCGGTACCGCGGCGGGTCGAGCGGGAGGGCGCGCGCGTCATCGGGAAGCGTGCGCGCAGCGGCGAGCGCGAGGCCGGGAACGAGCGCCACCGCGCCGCCGGCCGCCGCCATGGCGAGCATTGCCGGCACGTTGTCCGTCTCCTGGATGATGTCGGGTTCGAACCCGGCCTCGCCCGCGGCGCTCAGCAGGTGGCCGCGGCACTTCTCGCAGCCGGCGATCCAGTGCTCGTGCGAGAAGTCGTCGAGTCGCGCCGAGTCGCCGTCGACCTGCCGATCATCGGAGACGACGAGCTTCACCTCTTCGCGCCAGAGCGGCAGGTAGGCGCTCCCCGCGGGGAGTTCGGCTGCGCCCTCGTAGTCGAAGATCAGCGCACAGTCGACCTCGCCATCGCGGAGCATGCCCGCGGCGGCCGGGGGCTCCGCCTCGCGGTACTGCAGCGCGACGTCGGGAGCCTCAGCGGCGAGGCGGCGCATGAGGTCGGGCACGAGCGTCGCCGAGGCGGAGGGGAAGCCGACCATGCGCAGCGTCCCGGCGCGTTCGCCGCGCAGGTCGTCGATCGCGGCGAGCGCGGCGTCGATCTCCGCGACGACGGTGCGCCCGTGCTCCGCGAGGATCTGCCCGGCCGTCGTGAGGCGGATGCCGCGCCCGCTGCGTTCGATGAGCGGGACCGCGAGACGCGTCTCGACGCGCTTGATGCGCTGGCTCACGGCGGGCTGGCTGAGGCCGAGGCTGCCCGCCGCGGCGGTGAGCGATCCCGTTGTGGCGAGCGCGTGGAGGATCCGCAGCTCAGTGGAGTCGATCGAGCCGATCGGGTCGGCGGTGCGCTGGGTGGTCATGCCGTGAGTCTACCCGAGACATAACGAAGGGCGCAGCAAACGAATCGAATGATTCTGTTTCATTATGCGTGGTGCTCCCCTATCCTGGCGTCATGCGTCTCTCACAGCACCCCAACGACTGGGCGGCGAGCTTCGCCGCGGGCCCCGGCTACCTCTCCGCGTGCACCGCGGGCCTGCCAAGCGACGCGACGGTCGATGCCATGCAGGCGTTCGTCGCGCGCTGGGCCGGGGGCGGGCTCGACGCGAGGCAGCTGAGTCGGGATGCCGAAGAGGCCCGCTCGCTCTACGCGCGGGTCGCGGGCGTCCCGAGCGATCGCGTCGCGCTCGGGACGCAGGTCTCGCAGCTCGTCTCGGTCGTGGCCTCGGGTCTGCCGGACGGGGCCGAGGTGCTCTGCGCGGCGGGCGACTTCGCATCGCTCACCCACCCGTTCGAGCACCTCCGGCACCGCGGCGTCACCGTGCGCTACGCGCCGGTTGCCGAGCTGGCCGACGCGATCGGGCCGCGCACCGCGCTCGTCGCCTTCTCGCTCGTGCAGTCCGCGTCGGGCGAGGTGGCCGACGCCGACGCGATCCGCGCCGCCGCGGCGCAGGCGGGGGCACGCACGCTCGTCGATCTCACGCAGTCGCTCGGCTGGTTGCCGCGCGGCGCCGAGGGCTTCGACTTCACCGTGTGCCACGCCTACAAGTGGCTCTGCGCCCCACGCGGCACGGCGTTCCTCACGGTGAGCACCGGGCTCGAAGAGACCCTGCATCCGCTCGCAGCTGGCTGGTACTCCGCCGATGACGTGTGGAGCTCCTGCTACGCGGGGCACACGCCGCTCGCGGCCGGCGCCGGCCGCTTCGATCTCTCCCCCGTGTGGTCCGTCATCGGCGGAACGATCGCCGCGCTCCGCGAGTGCCTCGACCGCGATCCCGCGGCGGTGCACGCGCACGCCACGGGCCTCGCGGCAGCCGCCCGGGCGCGCCTCGGGCTCCCGGAAGCACTGCCCGGACGGGAGTCGGCGATCGTCACCTGGGCCGATCCCGAGGGCTCGGATCTCGCCGCGCTCACCGCCGCGGGAGTCACGGCGTCCGGCCGCGCGGGCAACGCCCGGATCGCGTTCCACCTCTGGAACACCGCGGAGGACGTCGACCTCGTGGGCCGCACGCTCCGCTAGCTCCGCTGGCTCCGCAGAACCGCCGCGTCGCGACCTAGGCCTCGGCGAAGGCCGCGGCCTCCGCCTTGTCCTGCTCGGTGGCAACGAGCTGCCCGCACGCGCCATCGATCTCCTTGCCACGCGTGTCGCGGAGCGTGGTCGGGATGCCCGCCGCGTTGAGCCGGTCGACGAACTCGCGGGTCACCTCGCGCGTCGACGACGTCCAGATCGAGCCGGGCGTCGGGTTGAGCGGGATCGGGTTCACGTGCACCCAGCCGCGGCCGCGCTGGTTGAGCCGCTCAGCGAGCAGGTCCGCACGCCACGCGTGATCGTTCATGTCCTTGATGAGCGCGTACTCGATCGACACGCGGCGGCCGGTCTTCTCGTAGTAGCCGTATGCGGCGTCGAGTACCTCGTCGACCTTCCACCGGCTGTTCACGGGGATCAGCTCGTCGCGCAGCTGATCATCGGGCGCGTGCAGCGACAGCGCGAACGTGATCGCGAGATCCTCGTCGGCCAGCTTTCGGATGGCCGGCGCAAGCCCCACCGTCGACACGGTGATGCCGCGGGCCGACATACCGAGCCCCTCGGGCGCCGGCGCCACCATGCGGTGCACCGCGTTCATCACGCGCTTGTAGTTGGCGAGCGGCTCACCCATACCCATGAACACGATGTTGTTCACGCGCTCGGCCTCCGCGCCGTTGCCCTCCTCGCGCGCGCGGCCGAGGCCGCCCTCCGCGATGACGCGGTTGGCCTGCACGACCTGGTCGAGGATCTCGGCCGTTGACATGTTGCGGGTGAGCCCCGCCTGTCCGGTCGCGCAGAACGGGCAGTTCATGCCGCAGCCGCACTGGCTGGAGACGCAGAGCGTGATGCGGCCGGGGTAGCGCATCAGCACCGACTCGACGAGCGCGCCGTCGAACAGCCGCCACAGGAACTTGATCGTCGAGCCGTCGTCAGTGACGAGCCGCTTCACCTCGGTGAGGAGCGGCGGGAACAGCGCCTCGGCCACCTCCGCGCGGCGATCCTTCGGGAGGTCGGTCATCTGCTCGGGGTCGGTGACGTAGTTGTCGAAGTACTGCTTGGAGATCTGCTTCGCCCGGAACTTCGGGAGCCCGAGCTCCACGATCTTCGCCTCCCGCTCCGCGAGCGTCAGGTCAGCGAGGTGGGTTGCCGGCTGCTTCACGCGCGGCGACGCGAACTGCAGCGTCGGGCGGCCGTCGGGGCTCGTGAGCTGGGTCCAGCCCTCCGTCTTCGGGCGCACCTGCGGGCGCCGCGCAAGCCCGCCCGTGTTGGGGCGGGTCTTGATGAACTTCGCTTCCTCAGCGCCGCGTTCGTGATTCAGCTTGTTGGGATCCACTGCTCTATTGTCGCAGGTCAAACTGCGTGTCCGGTCACCTCGTCACAGCAGGCGGGAGCGGATGAGGAATCGCTCACCCTCCGGAGCTTCGAGCGAGAAGCCGCTCCCCCGTCCGGGAACAGCGTCGACCGTGAGGTGCGTGTGCGCCCACAGCTCGAACTGCTCACGCGACATCCAGAACGGAATCTCGCGTGATTCTGCGCCAGATTCGCCAGCCGGCTCGAGTTCCAGCGTGCCGAGCAGCACGTCCTGTCCCCCGGTGCGGAACTCGCCGGCCTGGTAGCACATGGGGGCGCTGCCGTCGCAGCAGCCGCCCGACTGATGAAACATGAGCGGCCCGTGCATCACCCAGAGTCGCTCGATGAGCGCGAGCGCTGCCGGCGTGAACGCCAGGCGGCTCTCGGACTCACCGTCGACCTCCGGTCGGGCGGCGCGGCTGTGATCCTGATCGGACATCGTCGTCTCCTCACATCGTGGTGGGTGCGCGGGCCCGGGGCAGGTGATCCGCCCCGGGCCCGCACGGGTGTCCCGCGCTACGCGGTCGCGAGCCGCAGGACCACGCGGCCGTCGATCTTGCCCGCGCGCATCTCGTCGAGCACCTCGTTCACGTCGTCGAGCGGGCGCTCGGCGACGGTCGGGTGGATGAGACCGCGCGCGTAGAAGTCGAGCGCCTCGATCATGTCCTGCCGGGTCCCGACGATCGAACCGCGGATCGTGAGCCCTTTCAGCACGATGTCGAAGATGGGGGCGGGGAAATCCCCCGGGGGCAGGCCGTTGAACACGATCGTGCCGCCGCGGCGGGTCATCCCGATCGCCTGGCCGAACGCCGAGGGGTGCACCGCGGTGACGAGCACGCCGTGGCTCCCGCCGGTCTGACGCTGGATCGCCTCGACGGGATCCTCGTTCAGCGCGTTGACGGTCACCTCGGCGCCGTACTTCTTCGCGAGCGCGAGCTTATCGTCAGCGATGTCGACCGCCGCGACCCGCATGCCCATCGCCACGGCGTACTGCACGGCGATGTGCCCGAGCCCGCCGATCCCGGAGATCACGACCCACTGCCCCGGGCGCACCCCGGTGACCTTCAACCCCTTGTACACGGTCACCCCGGCGCACAGCACCGGCGCAACCTCGACCGGGTCGGAGCCCGCAGGCACGACCGCCGCGTAGTCGGCGTCGATCAGCATGTACTCGGCGAACGAGCCGTCCACGGAGTAGCCGCCGTTCTGCTGCTGCTCACAGAGGGTTTCCCAGCCGGTGCGGCAGTGCTCGCAGTGGCCGCACGCCGACCAGAGCCAGGCGTTGCCAACGAGGTCGCCGACCGCGAGGTTGGTGACGCCCTCGCCGACGGCGTCGACAACACCGACGCCCTCGTGGCCGGGGATGAAGGGCGGGCTCGGCTTCACCGGCCAGTCACCCTCGACCGCGTGCAGGTCGGTGTGGCAGACGCCCGTGGTGAGCACGCGGACGAGTGCTTGGCCGGGCCCCGGAGTGGGAACTGCCTGTTCGGCAACATCCAGGCGTGCGCCGAAGCTCGGCACGGAGGCGGCGCGCATCGTTGAGGTGGTCATGTGAGATTCCTTTCGACGGTGGAGCGGTGTCTCGGAGACATTCGAGTGGCTGGCTGCTGGCAGGCGGCCTAGAAGAAGCCGTCCGCCGTCTCCTTGTAGCTGACGAGCAGGTTCTTGGTCTGCTGGTAGTGGTCGAGCATCATGAGGTGGTTCTCGCGCCCGATGCCGCTGGACTTGTAGCCACCGAACGCGGCGTGCGCCGGGTACGCGTGATAGTTGTTGACCCAGACGCGGCCGGCCTGGATCGCGCGGCCGGCGCGGTACGCCGTGTTGCCGTTGCGGCTCCAGACGCCAGCGCCCAGGCCGTACAGCGTGTCGTTCGCGATCCGCACGGCGTCGTCGAAGTCGGTGAACGTGGTGGCCGCGACGACGGGGCCGAAGATCTCCTCCTGGAACACGCGCATCGAGTTGTCCCCGCGGAAAATGGTGGGCTGGATGTAGAAGCCGTCGGCGAACTCGCCGCCGAGGTCGGCGACGCCGCCGCCGGTGAGCACCTGCGCCCCCTCCTGCGTGCCGATGTCGAGGTACGACTTGATCTTCTCGAACTGGTCGTTCGAGGCCTGCGCCCCCATCATCGTGTCGGTGTCGAGCGGGTTGCCGCGCGTGATCCGCTCGGTCCGCTCCACTACCGCGTCGAGGAAGTCGTCGGCGATCGACGCTTGGATGAGCGAGCGCGAGGGGCACGTGCACACCTCGCCCTGATTGAGGGCGAACATCGTGAAGCCCTCCTTCGCCTTGTCGAAGTAGGCGTCATCCTGCGCCATGACGTCCTCGAAGAACAGGTTCGGGCTCTTGCCGCCGAGCTCGAGCGTCACCGGGATGATGTTCTCCGATGCGTACTGCATGATGAGGCGGCCGGTGGTCGTCTCGCCGGTGAACGCGATCTTGCGGATCCGCTTGTTCGTCGCGAGCGGCTTCCCCGCCTCGGCGCCGAAGCCGTTGACGATGTTCACGACACCGGCCGGCAGCAGGTCGCCGATCAGTTCGAAGAGTACCAGGATGGACGCTGGCGTCTGCTCGGCGGGCTTCAGCACGATCGCGTTGCCCGCGGCGAGCGCCGGTGCCAGCTTCCAGGTCGCCATGAGGATCGGGAAGTTCCAGGGGATGATCTGGCCGACCACGCCGAGCGGCTCGTGGAAGTGGTAGGCGACCATGTCCTCGGTGATCTGGGAGAGGCCGCCCTCCTGCGCGCGGATCGCGCCGGCGAAGTAGCGGAAGTGGTCGATCGCGAGCGGGATGTCGGCGTTCAGCGTCTCGCGGACGGCCTTGCCGTTGTCCCAGGTCTCGGCGACCGCGAGGAGCTCAAGGTTCTGCTCCATCCGGTCGGCGATCTTGTTGAGCACGATCGCGCGCTCGGCCGGGCTCGTCTGCCCCCAGGCCGGTGCTGCGGCGTGCGCGGCGTCGAGCGCCGCCTCGATGTCCTCGGCGGTGCCGCGCGCGATCTCGCAGAACGCCTTGCCGGTCACCGGGGTGACGTTCTCGAAGTACTGGCCCTTCACCGGCCGCACCCACTGGCCGCCGATGTAGTGCTCGTAGCGGCTCTTGAACGTGACCAGCGAATCCGGCTGACCTGGGGCTGCGTACACAGTCATGACGTGTCTCCTTTGACATCGTTGCGGGTGCCGGGGATCCCCGGTGGTCCGAACGTAGCGCCAGAGAGGTTGCGTTCATGTTGCACGCGTGTTGCAGCGAGGTTTCGGCGCGCTCGCCCTACGGTTCCGCGAGCAGCGCTTCGAGCTTGGCGACCGCGTGCGCGCGCAGCGGAGAGCGCGCCGGCAGCACCTGCAGCACGGTCTCCCAGACGTGCGCGTCAGCGCCAGCCCAGCGCTGCGCGTAGTCGAACAGCTGCTCGGGATCCGCGCGCTCGAGCATCGTCTCCCGCAGCGTCGCGTCGAGTTCCGCGCGCAGGCGCTCCGCGACGGGCGCGGTCGAGGCGGGCAGCACGGGCCCAGGGTATGCGGCGAGCACGCGCGCGTGTTCCCCGGCGTCCAGGCGTTCGAGCGCCTGCCCGGCGTCAACGCGGAGCTCGCCGTCGAGCGCGTAGGGCCGCGAGCGGAGCGCGAGCGGCACGCCCTCGGCCGCGAGCCAGCGGCGCAGCCGCACGAGCTCAGCGCGCAGTGTCTGCTCCGCGTCCGCGCGGCCGTAGACGGCCTCCGCGAGCTGCTCGGCGCTGCATCCGCTCGGCGACGCGGTAAGGGCGAGCAGGATCTCGGCGTGCCGGCCGGCGAGGGTGGCCGCCGCCCCACCCCACTCGAGCGTCGCGTCCTCGCGACCCAGCACGCGGAGCAGGGGCGTGGCGGGTGACTCGGGCACAGCAGCCGGCACGCGCGCCGCCACCGGCACCTGTACCTGCACCGGCCCCGCCGCCTGCACCGCCGCGCCCGCCGTCCGCGGCGGCCCCAGCAGCTCGCGCAGCCGCGCCAGCTGCAGCTCGGCCTCGATCGCGGCGAGCGTGGCCTGCAGGAGCGGCAACAGGTGCGGCGAGGCGGCGCTGTCCCCGCCCGTCACATCGACCACGCCGAGGATCTCACCGCTCAGCGGGTCGTGCACGGGGGCAGCGGTGCAGCTCCACTCGTGCACCGCGCGGCTGAAGTGCTCGGCGCCGAGCACCTGCAGCGCCTGATCCAGTTCGATCGCGCTGCCCGGGGCGCTCGTGCCGACCGAGTGCTCCGACCAGTCCATGCCGGCCCGGAAACCCATCTCCGCTGCCCGGGTGCGCAGCCGCGCGTCGCCGTCCACCCAGAGCAGGCGCCCGGCCGCGTCGCCCACCGCGACGATCAGCCCGGACTCGCGCGCCTCGTCGAAGAGGAGCTTGCGGATCACGGGGAGCACGCTGGACAGCGGGTGGATCCTGCGCAGCTCCTCCAGCGCGGCGTCGTCGAGCGCGGGGCGTTCGAGCACGCGATCCGGGTGGATGGTGCCGCGCTGCGAGCGCAGCCACGAGTCGAGCACGAACGGACGTACCTCGGGGGTCGACGCGAAGCGCTCGCGAAGCTCCAGCTCCGCGTTCGGGTCGTGCAGTTCGGCTCCCGCCGCTGAGCTCACGAAGGTTTCGTGCGCGCGTTCAAGCGCCAACCGGCGTTCCCGGACTGATTCTCCGCGCTGCAGCGCCTGCCATGAGCTCGGCACCTGACCTCCTCGTTGCGGCCCTCGTTGCCTCCTGAGCGTAGCCCATGTGGCGGTCGCTGTGGCTGCGATTATCCAGAGCTTCGATGGGCTCCCGCGGCGCGGTGGGAGAGCCGCCGTCGCAGCTTCACCAGCATCAGCGCGAAGGAACCGACGAGGAGCAGTCCGAAGAGCCCGGCCCCGACCCAGAGATTCGGGATAATGCCGACAATTCCGATGAACGCGATGGCGAGCAGCAGCAGCATGTCGCGCACCTCGTTGCCGAACTGTTGCAACCGTGCTGGCCTGGCGCGAACGACCGCGAGTTGCTGCGCGCCGAGCCCGAGCCGAGCACGCGTTGCCGCGTCGACGAAGAGGGTCGGAATGTCGGGATGGATCCCGAGCGTGCTCCTGGCCCCGGGGAAGCGGTCGTCCCAGCTCCCGTTCGACACGCGCACGCGCTCCTGCCAGACGTCCTCCGGCAGCTGGAACGCCTTGACGACGAGCGTGCGCACCCGACCGCTGTGGTCCGCGGCACCCTCCAGCACCACGTAGTCGCCGCTCGAGATCCCGAGCAGCTGGAGCGAGAGCTCGCTCATCAGGCAGACCTCGCGCTCGGTGCTCGATGGGTCGGCGAGTGTCACCCGGAACGAGACGTAGTTGGGGGTGCCCAGTACGACATCGAACAGCTCACGGCGCTCGATCGACACGGGGCGAAGCAGCGCTCGCTCGCCCACCTCGAGCCCCGCGCCCATGCGGAGCATGTGGTCGACCTCGATCACATCGGGATCGGCGCTCGGCGCGTCGTCCCGCTCGGAGCGGTAGACCGATGCGATGACCCGCGGCGCACGCCCGGCAACGCCGAGGTGCAGTGCTTCCGAAACCAGCTCAACCTCCGCCGGATCGCCGAGCGCCGCGCGGACGCGATCGCCCAGCCGAACCACGGAGTTGCCGTTTCGTTCCAGGAGGTCGTGGGTCCGCCCGACGGTGACGCTCAGCGCCTCGGTGTCAGCGCGACGGCTCGGCGCCCGCTGCGGGAACGGCAGCCCGTACCGCCGCGCTTCGGCCCCGATCTCATCGGCGCGCTCGGCGAGCGTGTTGCGATGCAACGTGTGACCGCTGCGCTGCACCACGTCGAGCGAAGCCTGCGCGCCAGGGGCCGCTGCGAGGAGCTCGGCGGGGGTGGTGCCCCACGCGTCGGCGCACGCGCGATCGGAGAGCAGCGTCTCGAGCGCGCGCTCCTGCGTGTGGAGCCGCCTCGCGGCGACCGACGCCGGCTCGGTGTGGTCCGACGCCGCGAGCCCGGGCTCAGCCCCGCCAAGGATGAAGGGTCCGCGCTCGTCGCCGAGCGCCCCGTGTTCGGCGACGTAGACGTACGCGCCGGGGAGCCGCTCACCCGTCTCGAGGAGGATCTGCGCGTCGTCCACCCACACGCGGCGATACCACGGCGACTCCGTGGCGTCGATGGCGCGGAGCTGGCCACGACTCACGAACTGCACGGTGACGGCGGTCTCCGCGCCAGCCTCCGGGAACATCGTCGCCGGCAGATACCCTGCGGGGGCGAGGAAGCTCGTGAAGCCCACACGGTAGCCACTGATCCTGGCCCGAATCGAGGGGATCACGAGCTGCGTGGTCTCGCTCGCGAACTTGTTGCGCAGCTGGGCCGGCGCGGCATTCGATCCGATCGCGATCACCGGAACGAGGCTGTCCGCGATCGCCCCGGTGAGTTCCTCCAGCACACTGTTCAGCGTGGGAGGGACGCGGTGCGAGAGCCCGAGCTCGTTCGCGGCCCGCTCGTCGATCGCCACGCGGCAGCTCCCCAGGCGCTGCTCTGTGGCGGCGTTCCACGCGAGGTGGTCGTTCCACCGGTCGAGGATTCGCCACACGTCGTGCTGCGTGATCAGGACAGAAGCCGCTGGCACCGCCCCGGGATAGCTGAGCGGGTCGCGCCGGGGCGCCGCATCCCCGCTGAACTCGGGGCCGTTCCAGGTGAGCACGGGCGGGCTACTCGGCCGAGTTCGGTGCGGCCGAGTTCGGTGCGGGAGAGCTCGGCGCGGCGTCGCGAACCGGGTTGCGGAGAATGCCGATTCCCTCGATCTCCACCTCGACCGTGTCGCCGTCCGCGAGGAGGCCAACACCTGCCGGCGTGCCGGTGAGGATCACGTCGCCTGGCAGCAGCGTGAACGCCTGCGAGGCGAACGCCACGATCTTCGCGAGCGAGTGGATCAGCTGGGCCGTACTGCCCTCCTGGCGCACCTCGCCGTTCACCCGCGTCACGATGCGTGCGTCAGCGAGATCCGGATCCGTTTCGATGACCGGGCCGAGCGGGCAGAACGTGTCGAATCCCTTGCCGCGCGTCCACTGGCCG
Source organism: Leucobacter chromiireducens (assembly GCF_003917135.1). Classification (GTDB taxonomy): domain Bacteria; phylum Actinomycetota; class Actinomycetes; order Actinomycetales; family Microbacteriaceae; genus Leucobacter; species Leucobacter chromiireducens_A. Next base: position 3,074 of record NZ_RPDI01000039.1, on the reverse strand, counting down.
TCAGCGATCTGCAGGTCGCGCGCGGTCACGTCGTTCGCGCACGTGAAGCCGAAGACGTAGCTCAGCGCGTCCTCCTCGGACACGTTCTTCGCCATCGCGCCGATCACCATGGCCAGCTCGCCCTCGTGCTCGACGCGATCCGAGATCTCGGGGCGCAGGATCGCGTCGCCCGGGCCGATCACCGAGGTGTTGGGCTTCAGGAACAGCACGGGCTCAACGGGGGTCTCGCCCCCGGTGACGTCGGCCATCTCAGCGATGTGGTCCGCGTAGTTCTTGCCGACGCACACCACCTTCGAGCGCGGAATCACCGGTGCGAGCAGGCGCACATCGGTGAGCTTCACCCGGCGCCCGGTCGTGTCGAAGCCGGCGACGATGGGGTCGGCGCGGAGCTCGACGAGCTCGACGCCGTCGCCGTGCTCGGCCTGGTCGAGGATCCCGAACGAGATCTCCCCGTCGAGCAGGAAGCGTGCGACCTTCATCGCGCCTCCACCGCCGCGGGCTCGGTGATCTGCGTGAGCCAGCCGTGCCGGTCCTCGCGGGTGCCGAACTGGATGCCGGTGAGCTCCTCGCGCAGCGACATGGTGAGCTCGCCCGGAGCGGCGTCGCCGAAGTCGATGACGAAGTCCTCCGACTTGAGCTGCTGGATCGGGGTGATCACCGCGGCGGTGCCGCAGGCGAACGCCTCCGTGATCGTCCCGTCAGCGACGCCCTCGCGCCACTCGCTGACCGTGATCTCGCGCTCCTCAACAGCGTGGCCGCGATCCTTCGCGAGCTGGATCAGGCTCCGGCGGGTGATGCCGTCGAGGATGTTGCCGTTCAGCTGCGGGGTGAGGACGGTGCCGTCGGCGCGCACGAGGAACAGGTTCATGCCGCCCAGCTCGTCGATGGTGTCGACGGTCGCCGAGTCCGTGAAGAGCACCTGCTGGCAGCCGTGCTCGGCCGCGACCTGCTGCGGCAGCAGCGACGCGGCGTAGTTGCCGCCGCACTTCGCTGCCCCGGTGCCGCCCCGGCCAGCGCGGGCGAGGTCCTGAGAGAGCCAGATCGAGACCGGCTTCACTCCGCCGGAGAAGTAGGGGCCGGCCGGGCTGGCGATGATGAGGAAGCGGGCGCGCTCCGCCGACCGCACGCCGAGGAAGCTCTCGTCGGCGATCATGAAGGGGCGGAGGTACAGGCTCTGATCGGCGCCGCTCGGCACCCAGTCGGCGTCGATGCGCACGAGCTCGCGCACGCCCTGCACGAAGATCTCCTCGGGGATCTCGGGCAGCGCGAGGCGCACGGCCGACTCGTTCAGTCGCCGCGCGTTCGCCTCGGGGCGGAACGTGACGATCGAGCCGTCGGCGCGGCGGTACGCCTTCAGCCCCTCGAAGATCTCCTGCCCGTAGTGCAGCACGGACGACGCGGGGTCCATCTGGATCGGGCCGTACGGGATCACCTCAGCGTCGTGCCACCCGGCTTCCTTGGTCCACGTGACCGAGACCATGTGGTCGGTGAAGACGTTGCCGAAGCCGGGGTCTGCGAGGAGCGCCTCGCGCTCGGCGGCGGGCCGCCGCTCGGCTTCGGTGTGGGTGAATGCCAGGTCAGTCATGTGGGTACTTTCTCGCGAGGTCGAAGGGTGCGCGGAACGTGCGGCTTAGCGTGCGGGGATCGCGGCGATCACCGCTGCGCCGACCGTTGCGGTCGGGCGGGGCTCGGACCCCCGGGTGGCGAGATCCGCGCGCACCGCGTCTCGGACGCGGTCGCCCTCGGTGCCGAGGCCCAGGTGGTCGAGCAGGAGTGCCGCGGACAGGATCGCCGCGGTCGGGTCCGCCTTCTGCTGCCCAGCGATGTCGGGCGCAGAGCCGTGTACGGGCTCGAACATGCTCGGGAACGTGCCGTCCGGATTGATGTTGCCTGACGCCGCGAGCCCGATGCCGCCGCCGATCGCGCCGGCGACGTCAGTCAGGATGTCTCCGAACAGGTTATCAGTGACGATGACGTCAAAGCGCGCCGGATCCTGCACCATGTGGATCGTTGCGGCGTCGACGTGCATGTAGTCGACCGCGATCTCCGGGTACTCGGCGGCGACGGTCTGCACGATGCGCTGCCACATCGCCCCGGCGAACACGAGCACGTTGGTCTTGTGCACCCACGTGAGCTTCTTGCGCGGGCGGGCCTGCGCGGTTTCGAAAGCGTAGCGCACGACGCGCTCGACACCCATCGCGGTGTTGACGGAGACCTCGGTGGCGACCTCGTTCGGGGTGCCGGGGCGCAGCGCGCCGCCGTTGCCTGCGTAGGGGCCCTCGGTGCCCTCGCGCACCACGACGAAGTCGACCGCGCCGGGATCGCGGAGCGCCGACTCGACGCCGGGGAACAGCGTGCACGGGCGCACGTTGGCGTAGTGCTCGAAGTCGAAGCGCAGCTTGAGGAGCAGGCCGCGCTCGATGTTCGCGTTCTTCAGGCGGGGGTCCCCTGGCACGCCGCCGACGGCGCCGAACAGGATCGCGTCGTGCTCGGCGATGGCCTGCTGCTCGGCCTCGGGCAGGGTCTCCCCCGTCTCGAGGAAGCGCTCCGCGCCCAGCTTGAACTCGGTGCGCGCGAGCTCAACGTCGCCTCCGGCGAGAACCGCGTCGAGGACGAGGTTCGCCTGCTCGATCACCTCCGGGCCGATGCCGTCGCCGGGAAGGACTGCGAGCTTGATGGTGCGGGTCACTGAGCGCTCCTCATTGTGCTTGACGAATACTCCCTCAAGCATACTTCCCGGGGCGGCGCGGGTGTGGGTGGCGCGGGTGTGGGTGGAGTGATGCAGCGGGGGCCGCGCGGGCGCTCCCCACTATTGCCGCGACCCCAAAAACACGAAAGCCCCACCCGAGGGTGAGGCTTTCGATCCGGTGACCCCAGCGGGATTCGAACCCGCGTTACCGCCGTGAGAGGGCGGCGTACTAGGCCGCTATACGATGGGGCCGGACGCTGCTGCCTGGCCCGAGGTCTCCCCCGCTGCGCTGGCAACCTGACTATCTTGGCACACATCAGGCGCTCCGCAAAATCGGCTTCGGGGACGTGATCTGCGCACAGCTGAGCCGCGCTGGGTGTGGCGG
>NZ_RPDI01000038.1 GCF_003917135.1 Leucobacter chromiireducens | reverse complement strand
GGGGTCGTATTCGAGGGAGAGACACCGTTGCTGGTGTGTTCCCTGGAATACGACCCCCTTTTTTTGTTTGACTAGAGTTCTTCTTGAATAGCGCGCACCTGGAGGTAGCACATGAACGATCGGGACCGACGAGAGCGCCCGGACGATGGTGCCCCCCGGAAGCGCCGCGAGGGATCTCCGTACCGCGGTGACCGGAATGACGGCCCGCGTTCGCGCCGCGACGACGCCGGTGGCCGCTCCGAGCGCCGCGACGGCGGCCAGCGCCGTGAGGGCGGCTACCGCNCTCCGTACCGCGGTGACCGGAATGACGGCCCGCGTTCGCGCCGCGACGACGCCGGTGGCCGCTCCGAGCGCCGCGACGGCGGCCAGCGCCGTGAGGGCGGCTACCGCCAGGACCGTGACGACCGCGGGCCCCGCCGTGAGGGCGGCTACCGCGACGACCGTGCTGGGCAGCGCCCGCAGCGTGATGAGCGCCGGCCGTACCGTGGCGATCGCGACGACCGCNGCGTTCGCGCCGCGACGACGCCGGTGGCCGCTCCGAGCGCCGCGACGGCGGCCAGCGCCGTGAGGGCGGCTACCGCCAGGACCGTGACGACCGCGGGCCCCGCCGTGAGGGCGGCTACCGCGACGACCGTGCTGGGCAGCGCCCGCAGCGTGATGAGCGCCGGCCGTACCGTGGCGATCGCGACGACCGCGGTGGGCAGCGCCCGCAGCGCGACGGCGGCCAGCGCCGCGAGGGCGCCTACCGCCAGGACCGGGACGATCGCGGCCCCCGCCGTGAGGGCGGGTACCGTCAGGATCGTGACGATCGCGGTCCTCGTCGCGAGGGCGGCTACCGCGACGATCGTGGTGGGCAGCGTGACGAGCGTCGCCCGTACCGCGGCGATCGCGAGGACCGCGGCCCCCGTCGCGAGGGTGGCTACCGCGATGACCGTGGTGGGCAGCGCCCGCAGCGCGACGGTGGCCAGCGCCGGGATGGCGGCTACCGTCAGGACCGTGACGACCGCGGGCCCCGTCGTGAGGGTGGCTACCGCGACGATCGTGGTGGGCAGCGTGACGAGCGTCGCCCGTACCGCGGCGATCGCGACGACCGCGGACCCCGTCGCGAGGGCGGCTTCCGCCAGGACCGTGACGACCGTGGACCCCGCCGTGACGGTGGCCGCGAGCAGCGATCCCGCGAGTCGTACGGCCGCGGCGGCACCCGTGGTGGTGGCCGCAGCGACCGCGGCGGACAGGGGCGTGAGTACACCGAGGCTGAGCGCTTGCAGCACGAGCTGCGCCCCGTGCGAGCCGAGCACGACGATCCGATCCTGCCGGACGAGGTCAGCGCGAAGGACCTCCACCCGGCCGCGCGCAACGAGCTGAAGACCCTGCAGGTGGACTTGCAGGATCGCGTCGCGCGTCACCTGGCAATGGTGGCGTTCCTGATCGACGACGATCCCGAGCTCGCGCACCAGCACGCGCTCTCGGCGAGCCGTCGCGCCGGCCGCATCCCCGTCGCGCGCGAGACGCTCGCGATCACGGCGTACCGCACGGGTGACTTCGCCCTCGCGCTGCGCGAGCTCCGCACGCACCGCCGCCTGAGCGGCCGCGTTGAGCACGTCGCCCTCATGGTCGACTGTGAGCGTGGCCTCGGCCGTCCGGAGAAGGCGATCGAGACCGGCCACGAGATCGACACGAGCACCCTGGCCACAGAGGAGCGCGTTCACCTGGCAATCGCGATGTCGGGCGCCCGACTCGACCTCGGCCAGACCCAGCAGGCGCTCTTTGAGCTGGAGATCCCCGAGCTCAACCCGAAGAAGGCGTTCTCCTGGAGCCCCGACCTGTTCGCCGCGTACGCCGCGGTGCTCGAGGACCTCGGCCGCGATTCTGAGGCGAAGCAGTGGCTCGCGGACGCGGATCGCGCGGCGGCCGCGCTGGCGCAGCACCACGGCGGGCACGACGAGCTGGAGGTCTTCGAGATCCTCGAGGTCGAGCCGGAGCCCGAGCCAGCCGCCGAGCAGGCCGAGCCCGAGGAAGACGCGGAGCCCGAGCCCGCAGAAGACGCGGAGCCCGCTGCCGAGCCCGAGCTCGCTGCCGAGCCCGCTCCCGAGCTCTCCTTCACCGACGCGATCGAGGCCGAGGTCGCCGAGCTGCTCGCGGACGCCGGCATCACGGACACCGACGACGACGCAGCGGAGGAGACCACCAAGTGAGTCTGTTCGGTCGGCGTCGCACGCCGCTGGGTCCGGCACCGATTTCGGGCCGCGAGCTGCTGCTCGCCGACCTCGACGGTGTAGTGTACCGCGGCCCGGGGGCGATCCCCGGGGCGGTCGCGGAGCTGAACCGTGCGGCGGCGCAGATCCCGCTCGGCTACATCACGAACAACGCGTCGCGCACCGATCACGCGGTCGCCGCGCACCTCCGCGAGCTCGGCCTGCCCGCCCAGCCCAGCGAGGTGGTGACCTCCCCGCAGGCGGCCGTGACGCTGCTGCGCGAGACGATCGCGCCGGGCGCGACGATTCTCGTGATCGGCGGGGAGGGGCTCACCGACGAGCTGGCGAAGGCCGGCTACGTGGTGACGCGCAGCGCCGAGGACGGCCCGGCCGCCGTGCTGCAGGGCTTCGCGCCCGAGGTGGGCTGGACCGAGCTCGCCGAGGCCGCCTTCGCGCTCGCGGAGGGGCCGAACGGCGAGCAGCTGCCCTGGATCGCGACGAACACCGACTGGACGATTCCGGTCGCACGCGGGCTCGCGCCGGGCAACGGCACGCTCGTCTCCGCGGTGCACACGGCGGTGCAGCGCCTCCCGGTGTTCGCGGGGAAGCCAGAGACGCCGATCTTCGAGACCGCGTTCGCTCGCTTCGGCACGCGCAACGCGCTGATGATCGGCGATCGCCTCGACACCGACATGAAGGGCGCGCGCGCCGCGGGGATCCCGTCGCTGCACGTGCTCACCGGGGTGGACCGGCCGAAGCAGCTCGTCGCGGCGTCGCGGGACATGCAGCCCGACTTCATCGTGGCGAGCCTCGCGGAGCTGCACGAGCCGTACCCCAGCACCGTGCAGTTGAAGGATGGCTCCATGCAGGTGGGCACCGCCCGCGTCGGCATGGACGGGCACATCGTGCGCATCGACGCAGCCGGCGACTCGCAGATCAACCTGCTGCGCGCCGGCTGCGCGGCGATCTGGAACTCGGGTCTCGCGATCTACGGGCTGAAGGTGCCCGAGTCGCTCTACGCGGATCACTGGCGGTAACGAGCAGATCGGGATCACGGACGTTGTCCGGGGCGCGGGCTAGGCTGGGGGTATGAGCAGTCCCGACACCCCTGTGCCAGGGGCACCGCCGGCCGCGAGTGAGTCCACCGACGGCCTGCTGAGCCGCGTTGAGCTGATTGAGGCGCAGCCGCTCCCGGAGCGCGCCGCGGGGTTTGAGCAGCTGCACGACGAGCTGCTGACGGAACTGCAGCGGGGCGACCTCGGTGACGCCTGAGCCCGAGGCCCGCTCCGCGCAGTGGCAGGGGAGTGCCGCGGAGCGGCTCGACCGCGTGCTCCCCGAGTTGGGGCTCGCCCGTTCGCGCAGCCGCGCTGGCGAGCTGATCGCGGAGGGGCGCGTGCGCGTTGACGGCCGCGCCGCGCGCAAGCCCGGCGCGAAGGTGGGCGCGGGCGCCGTCGTGACGGTGTCTGGCGACGACCACTACGTCGGCCGCGCGGCGCACAAGCTGGTTGCCGGGCTCGACACGTTCGGGATCTCCGCGACGGGGATCGTCGCGCTCGACCTGGGCGCCTCGACGGGTGGCTTCACCCAGGTGCTCCTTGAGCGGGGCGCGCGCCTCGTGCAGGCCATCGACGTTGGGCGCGATCAGCTGGCCCCGAGCCTGCGCGCGGACGACCGCGTGCGGCTCGTTGAGGGGCGCAACGCCCGCGAGCTCACCGCGGAGAATCTCGCGGCCGACACGGGCGTGGCTGAGCCGCCGACACTCGTGGTGGCCGATCTCTCGTTCATTTCGCTCACGCTGATCCTGCCGGCGATCGCGCGCTCGGTCGCCGCGGAGGCTGAGCTGCTGCTGCTGATCAAGCCCCAGTTTGAGGTGGGGCGTGTGAAGGACGGGGTGGTGACGGATCCCGCGCTGTGGGCGGAAGCGATCCGGATCGTGCTGCGCGCCGCGGCCGAGCACGGCTTTGCCGCGCGCGGGCTTGCGATCTCCCCGCTCGCCGGCGGCACGGGAAACCGTGAGTTCCTCGTGCATTTTGCGCGCGGTGCCAAGCCGCTTCCGACAGAATGGGAGGGGCGGATCGTGGCCCTCACCGGGCCCGAAGCCCTGAACGAGCGCGCCGAGTTCGGCACGCGGAAGGAGCGTGATGACCACGGTGCATGAGGAAACCGCGCGGCGGATCCTGATCGTCTCGCACACGCATCGCGACGAAGCGATTGCGGCGACCGTCGCGGCGGTGGCCGCGCTCCTGGAAGCTGGCGTCACCCCGGTGTTTGACGCGGAGGATCGCGTGGAGTTCGCGCCGCACCTGAACGGCGCACCCGTGGCGTGCCTCGGCGACGGGGTCGCGCTGGCCGAGCTGGAGGTGGCGATCGTGCTCGGCGGCGATGGCACGATCCTGCGCGCGGCCGAGCTGCTGCGCGGCTCGGAGTGCCCCATCGTTGGGGTGAACCTCGGCCATGTCGGCTTCCTCGCGGAGATGGAGAGCTACGACCTCGCGTCGACGATCGACCGCGTGCTGAAGCGCGACTACACGGTCGAGGAGCGGCTCACGCTCGAGGTGAGCGCGAGCCTCGACGGCGAGTCGATCGCGGAGACCTGGGCGCTCAACGAGGCGAGCGTTGAGAAGCGTCGCCGCATGCTTGAGGTCGAGATCGGCGTCGATGGGCGCCCGGTGTCGTCATTCGCCTGCGACGGCATGGTCGTTGCGACGCCCACCGGCTCCACCGCCTACGCGTTCTCCGCCGGCGGTCCGATCGTGTGGCCGGGCGTGCAGGCGATGCTGATGGTGCCGATCGCCGCGCACGCCCTCTTCGACCGGCCGCTCGTCACCGGCACCGACTCGGTGCTGAGCGTCCGGATCCTGCCCGAGAACATTGGCCCTGGGGTGCTGTGGTGCGACGGCCGCCGCCGCACGGAGCTGCCAGCCGGCTCCGTGGTGCGCGTGCGTCGTTCGCCGCACTCGGTGCGGCTCGCGCGGCTCAGCACCGCCCCGTTCTCTGACCGGCTGGTGCGGAAGTTCCACCTCCCCGTCTCTGGCTGGCGTGGCAACGGCGGGGGAGCGGCAGCATGATCGACGAGCTGCGGATCCGCGACCTCGGCGTCATCGCCGACACCACGCTGCCGCTCGGCCCCGGCTTCACCGCGATCACCGGCGAGACCGGGGCGGGCAAGACGATGGTGGTGAGCGCGCTCGGCCTGCTGATGGGCGAGCGCAGCGATGCTGGCGCGGTGCGCAGCGGCGCGGCGCAGGCCCGCGTGAGCGGCATCGTGCGCACCGCGGACCCCGAGGTGGCTGAGCTGGTCGAGGATCTCGGCGGCGACGTCGAGGACGGGGAACTCGTCCTCAGCCGGACGGTGAGCGCCGAGGGGCGCAGTCGCGCGAGCGTTGGGGGCGCGAACGCCCCGGTGGGCAGCCTGGGACGGCTCGCGGAGCGGCTGTTCGCCGTGCACGGGCAGTCCGAGCAGCTGCGGCTGCGTTCGGCTGCCGCGCAGCGCGAGACGCTCGACCGCTTCGGCGGCGAGGAGCTCGCCGAGGTGCTCGCGACGTACCGCGATGCGCACCGCGCGCGCCGCGAGCTGGGGGAGCAGGTCGCCGAGCTCACCGCAGCGCGCGACGAGCGCGCGGCCGAGGCCGCGCGGCTGCGCACCGAGCTTGAGGAGATCGCCGGCGTCGATCCGCAGCCCGGCGAGGACTCCGAGCTCACCGCGCGCATCGAGCTGCTGAGCAACGCCGAGGCGCTCCGCGCCGCGACCGCGACCGCGCACGAGGCGCTCGCGACCGAGTCGGACGACCCGATGAGCCGCGACGCCGGCAGCCTCGTCGACGGCGCGGTGCGCGAGCTGGAACGCGTCGCCGAGCACGATCCCCGGCTCGCCGCGGTGCTCGAATCGCTCCGCAGCGTGAGCTTCCAGATCGCCGATGGCGCGCGCGAGCTCGCCGCGTACGTCGACGATCTCGACCAGGACGGGCCGGGTGAGCTGGCGCGGGCGAACGAGCGGCTCGCCGCGCTGAACGCGCTCTTCCGCAGCTACGGCGCCGACGCGACCGCCGTGATCGACTACTCCGCCGGCGCCGCTGCGCGCCTCACCGAGCTGGAGGGCGACGACGAACGCATCGAGGAACTCGCCGCCGAGCTCGAGGCGGTGACGGCCCGCGAGCAGGCGCTCGCCGCCCAGCTCACCGAGTTGCGCACCGCCGCAGCCGCGCGGCTCTCCGAGCTCGTGTCCGTCGAGCTGCGGCAGCTCGCGCTCCCCGACGCGCAGTTCCTCGCGACGGTGGCGCCGCTCGAGTCGCTCGGGAACTCGGGCGGCGACGAGGTGCAGCTGCTCCTCGCGCCACACCCGGGTGCCAGCCCGCGCCCGATCGCGAAGAGCGCGTCGGGCGGCGAGCTCTCACGCGTCATGCTCGCGCTCGAGGTCGTGCTCGCCGGCGTCGACCCCGTCCCGACGTTCGTCTTCGACGAGGTCGACTCGGGGGTCGGCGGTGCCGCCGCGATCGAGATCGGGCGCCGGCTCGGTCGCCTCGCGCGCACCTCGCAGGTGATCGTGGTGACCCACCTCGCGCAGGTCGCAGCGTTCGCGGAAAATCATCTGCAGGTGGTGAAAGATTCGGCGGGCGGCTTCACCGAGTCGAGCTGCACTCGGCTCGACGGCGACGCGCGCCTCGCGGAGATGGCGCGGCTGCTGTCCGGGCTCAGCGACTCGGAAAGCGCGCTGGAGCACGCCGCCGAGCTTCTCGCGCTGCGCGCCGACGACTAGCGAGGTCGCGGGGCGCAACGTGCCGCGCAATGTCCCCGCTCGGTGCTACGCTCCCACACATGGCGAAGATCTTCCGACGACGACGGCAGCAGACGGCCCCGGTCACCCCGGATATCGGGGCGGGCGAGGCCGCGAAAGCCGCGTACCTCGATTCGCACCCAGCGGTGAAGCACGCGGACATCGAGCAGATGGATGCCGACACCAGGGAGATGTACCGCGACGCGCGCGAGGCGGCGCTCGACGCGCAGGAGGAGCGCGCAAAGACGCCGGTGCGCGAGTTCGTGGTGCGCGGGCCGTTCCAGCTCGGCTTCACCGTCACACTCGGCGTGCTCGTCGCGCTGCTCTTCGGCGGCATGATCGAGCAGCTCACCACCATCATCATGTACGTCGTCGCCGCGCTGTTCGTGGCGCTCGGCCTCGACCCCGTGGTGCGCCGGCTCGAGCGCAAGGGCATCAAACGCGGGCTCGGGATCGGCATCGTGTTCGGCGGCTTCGTCGTGGTGATCGCCGCCCTCCTGAGCATCATCATCCCGATGATCGGCACCCAGATCTCGCTGCTCGTGAAGAGCGCGCCGACCCTGTTCAAGGACGTGACCACGCAGGAGTGGTTCATGGACATCAACGAGCGCTTCGGCCGATTCGTGGACTTCGACGCGCTGCTCAAGACCGGGCAGGATCTCGTCAGCCGCCCGGAGAACTGGGCGCAGGTCGCCGGGGGCGTGTGGCAGGCGGGCATCGGCATCGCGAACGGGCTCACCGCCGCGCTCATCGTGCTGATCCTCACCCTCTACTTCCTCGCCTCGCTGCCCACCATCAAGCGCGCGTTCTACTCGCTCGCGCCGCGCTCGGGTCGCGCGAAGGTGATGGACATCACCGAGCAGGTGACCAAGTCGGTCGGTGGCTACATCAACGGCATGGTGGTGCTCGCCTTCGTGAACGCGGTGCTCGGCTTCGTCATGATGACGATCGTCGGCGTGCCGTTCGCGAGCCTCGTCGCGGTCGGCGTGTTCTTCCTGGCGCTGATCCCGCTCGTCGGCTCCGTCATGGCCACCGTGCTCGTGTCGGTGGTGGCGCTCTTCAACTCGCCGACCACCGCGCTCATCGCCGCCGCGTACTACCTCATCTACATGCAGATCGAGTCCTACCTCCTCACGCCGCGCATCATGAACCGCGTGGTCTCCGTGCCCGGCGCCCTCGTGGTGATCGGCGCACTCGCCGGCGGCACGCTGCTCGGCCTCCTCGGCGCGCTCATCTCCATCCCGGTGACCGCCATGGTGCTGATGATCATCAAGCAGGTGTGGGTTCCGCGACAGGAACTCCGCTGATGGAGAACAGCTCGCACCACTCACCCGGACACTACTGATAGGATCGAAGCCCGTGGGAACAGAGCAGCGCGCGGAACAGGCCAAGACAACCAAGCACATCTTCGTCACCGGGGGTGTCGTCTCCTCTCTCGGTAAGGGGCTGACGGCGGCAAGCCTCGGGAACCTGCTCACGGCACGTGGTCTCCACGTCGTGATGCAGAAGCTGGATCCGTATCTGAACGTTGATCCTGGCACGATGAACCCGTTCGAGCACGGCGAGGTGTTCGTCACCGACGACGGTGCGGAGACCGATCTCGACATCGGGCACTACGAGCGCTTCCTCGGCATCAACCTGTCGCAGGCCGCCAATGTGACGACCGGCCAGATCTACCAGCAGGTCATCGCGCAGGAGCGGCGCGGCGAGTACCTCGGCCAGACCGTCCAGGTGATCCCGCACATCACGAACGAGATCAAGCGGCGCATGCGCCTCCAGGCTGAGCAGACGCCGCAGCCCGACGTGATCATCACCGAGGTGGGCGGCACCGTCGGCGACATCGAGTCGCAGCCCTTCCTTGAGGCCGCGCGCCAGGTGCGCCACGAGCTCGGCCGCGGCAACGTGTTCTTCGTGCACGTGTCGCTCGTTCCCTTCATGGGCGCCTCGGGGGAGCAGAAGACCAAGCCGACGCAGCACTCGGTCGCGGCGCTCCGCTCGATCGGCATCCAGCCCGACGCGCTCGTGCTGCGCAGCGATCGCCCGGTCACCGAGGACAACCTCCGCAAGATCGCCCTCATGTGCGACGTCGAGGAGCGCGCCGTGGTGAACGCGATCGACGTGCCCAGCATCTACGATCTGCCGACCCTGCTGAACGACCAGGGCCTCGACACGATCATCACCGAGACCCTGGGGCTCGAGGAGCTCGCGCACGACGTCGACTGGACCGGCTGGCAGCCCGTGCTCGACGCGGTGCACCACCCGAAGGGCGAGATCACGCTCGCGCTCGTCGGCAAGTACATCGACCTGCCCGACGCGTACCTCTCGGTCACCGAGGCGCTGCGCGCCGGCGGCTTCGCGCACTCCACGAAGGTGAACATCCGCTGGGTGCCCTCCGACGACTGCGAGACCCCCGAGGGGGCCCGCGCCGCGCTCGGCGACGTGCACGGCATCTGCGTGCCAGGCGGCTTCGGCATCCGCGGCATCGAGGGCAAGCTCGGGGCGCTCCGCTTCGCTCGCGAGAACGGGATCCCCACCCTCGGGCTGTGCCTCGGCCTGCAGTGCATGGTCATCGAGTACGCGCGCAACGTCGCCGGCCTCGAGGGCGCATCCTCGACCGAGTTCGACCCGGAGACGCCGGTGCCCGTCATCGCGACGATGGCCGAGCAGGTCGACATCATCGACGGCGGCGACCTGGGTGGCACCATGCGCCTCGGCCTCTACGAGGCGGCGCTCGCGGAGGGCTCGCTCGCCGCGCAGCTCTACGGCGCGCCGACCGCGAGCGAGCGTCACCGCCACCGCTACGAGGTGAACAACCAGTACCGCGACGAGATCGCGGCCGCCGGCCTGTCCTTCTCGGGCACCAGCCCCGACGGATCGCTCGTCGAGTACGTCGAGCTGCCGCGCGAGGCGCACCCGTTCTACATCGCGACGCAGGCGCACCCCGAGCTTCGCTCGCGCCCTGGCACGCCGCACCCGCTGTTCGCCGGCCTCGCCGGCGCGGCGATCGAGCGCCGCGACGCCGCACGCCTCTTCGAGGTGAACGGCGGTGAGTAACCAGCCCCAGCAGGCGGGCGCGCCCCTCGCGGACGCGCCCGCCGCTGTCGAGGTGCTCGAGAGCGAGCTCCTCGTCCGTGGCCGAGTGTGGGACGTGCGCCGCGACCGCTTCCGCTTCGGCGACGGTGAGCTGGTGCGCGACTACCTCGACCACCCCGGCGCGGTTGCCGTGCTCGCGCTCGACGAGCACGAGCGGGTGCTGCTCGTTCAGCAGTACCGGCACGCCATCGGGCACCGCGACTGGGAGATCCCCGCTGGCCTGATGGACCTGCCAGGCGAGTCCGGGCTCACCGGGGCGCAGCGCGAACTGGCCGAGGAAGCCGATCTGCAGGCGGAGCGGTGGGACCTCCTCCTCGACCTGTTCCTGTCGCCAGGCGGCACGAGCGAGGCGATGCGCATTTTCCTCGCGCGCGACGTGCGCGCCATCGAACACGACTACGTGCGCGGCGAGGAGGAGGCCGAGCTGGTGCCGCACTGGGTGCCGCTCGCCGACGCCGTCGCCGCGGCGCTCGACGGTCGCATCCAGAACGCCGTCACCGTGAGCGCGGTGCTCGCGGCCGAGGCCGCGCGCTGCCGGGGCTGGGCCACGCTCCGCGATCCCGATCTGCCGTGGACCGCGCGAGCCGCCGCACGCGGAGAGCGCTCGCGCTGATGTCCCTGAGCGCGGCGCAGGGTGCGGAGCGGTATCTGCGCCACGTTGCGCTCGAACTCGGGCTGTCCGCGAACAGCCAGGCTGCCTACCGGCGCGACCTCGCCGCCTACGCCGACTGGCTCGAGGCGTGCGGCATCACGGATCTCGCGCGGGTGACCCCCGCGACGCTCTCGGAGTACGTCGCCGCGCTGAGCGGGGCAGGCGAGGGGAGCGACGCGGCGGGGGCTGCGGGGTCTGCCGGGGAGGGGGAAGCGGCCGTGCCGCGCGCGCTCGCGCCCGCCTCGATCGCGCGCCGGCTGTCGACCGTCCGCGGGATGCACCGCTTCCTGTTCGAGGAGGGGCTGCTCGACTCGCACGCCGGCAGCGGAGTCCGCACCCCGAAACGGGCTCAGCGGCTCCCGAAAGCCCTGCCCGTCGAGGAGATCGAGGCGCTGCTCGCCGCCGCTGGTGGGGGCGACGCGGCGGCCGCGGCCGACCCGGTGGCGCTGCGCGACCGGGCGCTCCTCGAACTGCTCTACGCGAGCGGCGCGCGCGTCAGCGAGGTGTGCGCCCTCGACGTCGACGACCTCCTGGTCGCGTCCGGCGGGGACGCGTGGGGGGATCCCGTCGCGGCGCTCGGAGAGGGCGGGCTCCTGCAGGTGACGGGCAAGGGTGCGAAGCAGCGCATCGTGCCCTACGGCAGCTACGCCGGCCGCGCGCTCGCCGCGTATCTCGTGCGTGCCCGCCCCCACCTCGTCGCGGCCGGGCGCGGCACCCCCGCACTGTTCGTCGGGCCGCGCGGCGGCCGCCTCTCGAGGCAGAGCGCCTGGCTCGTGATCCGCGCGGCGGCCGAGCGGGCCGGGATCACCGCGGAGGTGTCGCCGCACACGCTGCGGCACTCGTTTGCGACGCACCTGCTCGCCGGCGGTGCCGATGTGCGCACCGTGCAGGAGCTGCTGGGCCACGCGTCGGTGACGACCACGCAGATCTACACGCAGGTCACCGCGGACACGCTGCGCGAGCACTACTTGCTGGCGCACCCGCGGGCTCGCTGACCGCCCCCGCCGCCGCGCCGCCCCCGTCCCCGCCCCCGTCCCCGCCCCGCCCCCGCCCCGCCGCCCCGCCCCGCAGCCACGATCGGGGTCACTTGGGCAGGGTGTCGCGCTCCCCGCGCGCCCGACACCCTGCCCAAGTGACCCCGATCCGCGGGGCGGCGGTGTTGGCCCGGCGTGCCGCGGGGCGGATACTGGAAGCCAGCGCAGGCCGACCGCACGGCCGCCCACCGACGGGAGCATCGCATGTCCACACCCACCACACCGGCCGCCCGCTGCGCGATCGTCACGGGCGGCGGGCGCGGGATCGGCCGCGCGACGGCGCGCGAACTCGCCGCCCGCGGCTGGGCCGTCGCCCTCTTCGATCTCGACGCTGACGCGCTCGCGGAGACCACCGCCCTGATCCGCAGCGACGGCGGCACCGCAGCAGGGTTCACCGTCGACGTGGCGGACGAGGCGTCGGTCGCGCACGGCGTCGCCGCGGCGGCCGCAGAGCTCGGCGATCCGCTCGTGCTGATCAACAACGCCGGGGTGTTGCGTGACGACTTCCTGTTCCGAGCGACGCTCGACGACTGGGACCTCATCATGAACGTGCACCTGCGCGGCGCGTTCCTCATGAGTCGCGCGGTACAGGCATACATGGTCGCCGCGGGCTGGGGGCGCATCGTCAACCTGTCGAGCATCTCGGCGCTCGGCAACGCCGGGCAGAGCAACTACTCGGCCGCAAAAGCCGGGATCCAGGGGCTCACGAAGACGCTCGCGCTCGAACTCGGGAAGTTCGGGATCACCGCGAACGCGATCGCCCCCGGCTTCATCGCGACGGACATGACACGCGCCACCGCCGAGCGCCAGGGCATCACGTTCGAGGAGCTCGCCGAGCGGGTGTCCGCGGCGACCGCAGTGCGCCGCATGGGCGAGCCTGCCGATATCGCCAACGCGATTGCGTTCTTCGTCTCGGAGGAGAGCAGCTTCGTGTCGGGCCAGGTGCTGTACGTCTCTGGCGGCCCGAACGTGTAGCGCGCCGGTGCTCCCGGGTCCCCAGCTGCCCGCCCCGCCCCACCCCGCCCGCGCCCACCCACCGCACCCCCGGGATCGGGGTCACTGCGGCAGGGTGTCGGGGGCGTCGGGCCGGGCGACACCCTGCCGCAGTGACCCCGATCCGGCGGGGGACCGCGGGGGCCGGCTGGGACCTCGCGGGGGCGGCGGACGAGCGCGCCCGGCCACGATAGGATGGAGCGTTAGCGAGGCAGGCGAAAGGAGTTCGGGAATGGCGAAGCAACAGGTCGAGCTCGGTCCAACCGGCCGACCGGAGCGGATCATCCCGGCACCCCAGAAGCTGGATCGCCACGGCCCCGCCCGCATCATCGCGATGTGCAACCAGAAGGGCGGCGTCGGCAAGACGACCAGCACGATCAATCTCGCCGCCGCGCTCGCGCGCTACGGCCGCCGCGTCCTCGCCGTCGACTTCGATCCGCAGGGTGCCCTCTCCGCCGGCCTCGGCGTGACCGCGCACGACGTCGTGACGATCTACGACCTGATGCTCGGCAAGGAGAAAGATCCGCACGTCGCGATCCAGCACACCGCAACGCCCGGCCTCGACGTGATTCCCGCGAACATCGACCTCTCGGCCGCCGAGGTGCACCTCGTCACCGAGGTGGCCCGCGAGCAGATCCTCGGCGGTGTGCTGCGCAAGGTGGCCGCCGACTACGACGTGATCCTCGTCGACTGCCAGCCGTCGCTCGGCCTGCTGACCGTGAACGCCCTCACCGCGAGCCACGGCGTGCTGATCCCACTCGCGTGCGAGTACTTCGCGCTGCGCGGCGTCGCCCTGCTCGTCGAGACCATCGAGAAGGTGAAGGACCGCCTGAACCCGGCCCTCGAGCTCGACGGCATCCTCGCCACCATGTACGACTCGCGCACGCTGCACGCGCGCGAGGTGCTGGAGCGCGTGGTCGACACCTTCGGCGACAAAGTGTTCGACACCGTGATCGGTCGCACGGTGAAGCTGCCCGACGCGCAGATCGCCGCGCAGTCGATCTTCGACTACGCGCCCTCCAACACGGCATCCGAAGCGTATCTGAAGCTCGCGCGCGAGCTCGTGCAGCGGGGCGTGGTCGCCTAACCACGATCATGGCAGCGCTCGACACGAATCAGGAGCCGGGCGTGCGCGATGCGCCCGGTGAGTCGAGCGCGCCCGGCACCGAGTTTCGGGTGTCGCTTGAGGTGTTCGACGGGCCGTTTGACCTGCTGCTCAACCTCATCGGCAAGCACGAGCTCGACATCACCGAGGTGTCGCTGAGCCTCGTCACCGACGAGTTCATCTCCTACCTGTCCACGCTCGAGGGGCAGGGGCTCATCGAGTTGGATCGGGCCTCCGAGTTCCTCGTCGTCGCCGCCACCCTGCTCGACCTGAAGATCGCGAGCCTCCTGCCGCAGGGCGAGGCGGTGGACGCCGAAGACATTGCGCTCCTCGAAGCGCGGGATCTCCTCTTTGCGCGGCTGCTGCAGTACCGCGCGTTCAAGCAGGCGAGCGCCTGGTTCCAGGAGCGCCTCCTCGCGGAGGACGCGCGCCACCCGCGCCTCGTCCCGCTCGACCCGAAGTACCGTGAGCGCGGGCCCGAGCTGCAGTGGACGCTGTCCGCCGCAGACTTTGCGGCGATCGCGACGCTCGCGTTCGCCCCGCGCGAGATCCCGACCGTCGGGCTTGAACACCTGCACGCGCCGCTCGTTTCGATTCGCGAGCAGGCGGCGATCATCGTGTCCGATCTGCGGAACTCCGGCGCGCGGAGTTTCCGCGAACTGATCGCCGGGGTCGCGGAGCGCGGGGTGATCATCGCGCGCTTCCTCGCCATCCTTGAGCTCTACCGGCGGGCGGCGGTGCTGTTCGAGCAGGCCGAACCGCTCGGCGAGCTCATTGTGCAGTGGACCGGCGAGAACTGGTCGGACGACGAGCTTGCGACACTGGGGAGCGATTATGACTGAGCACTCCGAGGGGTTCGTGGCGGCGGAGGCGGCCGGGCAGGTCGGCGATCCGGCGGCTGCCGAGCTTGCTGCGGCGCGCGCCGAGCACACGCTTGAGCAGCAGCTCGAGGCGCTCCTCATCGTGGCCGACGAACCGCTCAGCGCGGTCGCCCTCGCCACCGCAACCGAGCGCCCCGTGCGCGAGGTGCGCGCGGCGCTCACCGCGCTCGCCGCGGACTACGCTGGGGCGAGCGGGGCGCCGGGCGCCAGCCCGCGCGGCTTCGAGCTGCGCGAGGTGGGCGGCGGCTACCGTTTCTACGTGCGCGAGAGCCTCGACCCCATCGTGGCCGACTTCGTGCACCAGCAGACCCCAACGAAACTCTCGCAGGCCGCACTCGAAACGCTCGCCGTGATCGCGTATCGGCAGCCGATTGCGCGCGGCGCGATCGCGTCGATCCGCGCGGTGAACGTCGACTCCGTGGTGCGCACGCTGCTCGCCCGCGGACTCATCACCGAGGTTGGTCGCGATCCGGAGACCACCGCAACGCTGTACGGCACCTCGGAGGCGCTGCTCGGCTATCTCGGTATCGGGGACATTTCTGAGCTGCCGCCCATTGCGCCGCTGCTCGACGATCCAATGGAAGGTTTTACGCATGAAGAACTCTGATCAGGGAGCCGGCGGCTCGTTCTCCGTCGACGGGGGAGCCGCCGAGGTGGATCTCGCGGAGTTCGGGTGGGATCCCGAGGAGCGCGCCAGGGTGCTCGGCGACCGCGCCGAGCAGCCCGAAGACTTCGGCGATGAGCCGCGCCGCGGTGACGCGGAGCGCCGCGCTGGCGAGTCCGACGACGACGGCAGCGTCCGCCTGCAGAAGGCGCTCGCGCACGCGGGCATCGCCTCGCGCCGCGCCTGCGAGACGCTCATCACGAGTGGCCGTGTCTGGGTGAACGGGAAGCCCGAGCGCGAGCTCGGATCCCGCATCGTTCCCGGCACGGACGAGGTGCGCGTCGACGGGGTGGTCGTGCAGCTCGACGCCACGAAGCGCTACTTCGTGCTGAACAAGCCGACGGGCGTCGTCTCCACGATGAGCGATGAGCACGGCCGCGCCGACCTGCGCGAGTTCACCGAGCAGATCGAGGATCGCCTGTACAACGTCGGCCGGCTCGACACCGACACGAGCGGCCTGCTCATCCTCACGAACGACGGGGAGCTCGCGCATCGGCTCGCGCACCCGAGCTTCGGGGTGCAGAAGACGTACGTCGCGAAGGTGCGTGGCCAGGTCACGGCGGCCACCATTCAGCGCCTGAAGGACGGCGTCGAGCTGAAGGACGGCCCGATCAGCGCCGACCGCGCGAAGCTGCTCCCCGGCGGGGCAGGAAAGTCGCACTCGCTCGTCGAGCTGACGCTGCACTCGGGGAAGAACCGCATCGTGCGGCGCATGCTCGCCGAGGTGGGGCACCCCGTCGAGGAGCTCGTTCGCCGCCAGTTCGGGCCGCTGCACCTCGGTACGTTGCGCGTCGGTGAGATGCGCGAGCTCGCCCCGGCCGAGCGCGGCGCGCTGCTCTCCGCCGGGCCCGACGACTGGCAGGGCGACGCCGAGGGTGCGCAGAGCGCCGAGAAGCAGAAGCCGCGCTCGCGGAAGGGCTGGGCGAAGAGCTCGGTCACCGCTGGCCGGCCCGGCGACGGCAAGGGCGCGAAGGGCATGCGCGGCGTTGCCGCCCGCGGGAACCCGCACGGCCGGCGCGTGGCGGACACGGAGCGTGGCGAGCGTCGCGGCGCCGATCGAGATCGGGATCAGCGTGGTGGGCGCGGGTACGACCGGGATCGGGATCAGCGTGGTGGGCGCGGGTACGACCGGGATCGGGATCAGCGTGGTGGGCGCGGGTACGACCGGGATCGGGATCAGCGCGGTGGTCGCGGGTACGACCGTGACCGGGATCAGCGCGGCGGCCAGCGGGATGACCGTGGTGGGCGCGGGTACGACCGTGACCGTGATCAGCGCGGTGGGCGCGGGTACGACCGTGATCGCGACCAGCGCGGCGGCGGGTCGCGCGGATACCGAGGGCAGCGATGAACGACGCACGTACTCGCAACGGACTCTACGGCGCACAGGCCGCGGCGCGCACGCGCGGGCCCGTGCACGTGATCGGGTCCGGCCTGCTCGGCGCGAGCGTTGGCCTCGGCCTGCGTGAGCGCGGCGTCGACGTCACGCTTGAGGACCTCTCGCCAACGACGGTCGCGCTCGCCGCAGACTACGGCGCCGGGCGCGTGCGCACCGCGGAGGATCCCGAGCCGACCGTCGTCGTCGTCGCGACCCCGCCCGATGTCACCGCCGACGCCGTCGAGCGCGCGCTCACGAGCTACCCTGGCGCGGTCGTCACCGACGTCGCGAGCGTGAAGCTTGCCCCGCTGCAGGAGCTGCGCCGCCGCGGCGTCGACCTGACGAACTATGTCGGTTCGCACCCGATGGCTGGCCGCGAGCGGGGCGGCGCGATCATGGCGCGCGCCGACCTCTTCACCGCGCGCCCCTGGGTGATCTGCCGCGACGCGGAGACCCCAGCCGAGGCGCTCGGTCTCGTCGAGGACGTGGCCCTCGACCTGGGCGGCGTGCTCATCGAGATGACCCCGGAGGAGCACGATCGCTCGGTCGGCCTCGTCTCCCACCTCCCGCAGGTGGTGTCGAGCCTCCTCGCTGCGCGCCTCGTGCCCGCGACGGATCAGGCGATCGGCCTCGCCGGCGCCGGCCTGCGCGACACCACGCGTATCGCGGCGAGCGATCCGGAGCTGTGGATTCAGATTCTCGGCGCGAACCGTGAGCCCGTCACCGAGCTGCTCGACGCCCTCGCCGGGGACATCGCCGACTTCGCCGACGCGCTCCGGGATCCCGAGCGAGCCGGGACCAAGCGGCGCATCGCCGACCTGCTGTCGGCAGGCAACGCCGGGGTGGCGCGCATTCCGGGCAAGCACGGATCCTCGGAGCGGTTCACCACGATCACCGTGCTGATCGATGATACGCCCGGTCAGCTGGCACGCTTGCTCACCGAACTCGGAGAACTGGGCATTAACATGGAAGACTTGCGTCTGGAGCACTCGCCCGGCGCGCAGATCGGTTTTGCGGAGATCGCGGTGCTGCCCGAGGTGGCTGAGCGCGCGATTGCCGATCTCGGTGAACGCGGATGGAGGACGCTGTGATGAATGCTGGACACGAGCCTGGCGCGCCCGCGCCCATCCTCGTCGCGATCGACGGCCCGGCCGGCAGCGGCAAGTCGAGCGTCTCGCGCGCCGCGGCAGACGCACTCGGCTTCGGGATCCTCGACACCGGCGCGGCCTACCGTGCGCTCGCGTGGACGGCGCAGCGCATCGGGCTCGACCTCGATGACGCCGCGGCGATCGAGGTGCTGCTCGACACCTGGGTGTACCGGATCACGCTGCGCGGCACGCAGCAGGTCACGGTCGCCGTGCCAGGCGGGGTGGGGGCGGCGGTGCCCGAACTCGCGCAGGGCGTCGACGTCACCGCCGCGATCCGGGAGCACACGGTGAGCGGGCAGGTGAGCCGCGTTTCGAAGCATCCAGCGGTGCGCGAGCAACTGAACGCCATGTTCCGCCGCACGGTCGCAGAGTCCGGGCTGCCCGGCGTGGTGATCGAGGGACGCGACATCACCACGGTCGTCGCCCCGGACGCGCCGGTGCGGATCCTCCTCACCGCGTCGCCCGAGGTGCGCGCCGCGCGCCGCGCGGGTGAGCTGCCAGGGCTCACCCCCGAGCAGGTGCTCGCCGACCTCATCGCCCGTGACACCAAGGACGCCCTCGTGGTGGACTTCATCAACCCCGCACCCGGGGTGACGCTCGTCGATACGAGCGACCTGAACTTCGAGCAGTCGGTGCAGGCTGTCGTCGACATCGTACGAGCGGCGCAGGGCGCTGCGGAAGAGAGCAAGAAATGAGCACGGAAACGAACGGCGCACCAGGCGCCGCCGAGAACGAGACGGAGGTGTTCGACGCCTCGACCGTCGACGCCGCCGAAGTGATCGTTGGCGAGGGCTTTGATCCCGAGCTCGACGGTGTGACCGACGAGGAGCGCCTGCGCGCCATGCGCTCGAACCTCGACGGCTTCGACCTCGAGGACGACGACATGGTGCTCGTCAACGAGGACGGCGAGTTCCTCGGCTTCGCGGAGCCCGCGGCCGAAGCGCTGCCCGTCGTCGCGATCGTTGGTCGCCCGAACGTCGGTAAGTCGGCGCTCGTCAACCGCATCCTCGGCCGCCGCGAGGCCGTCGTCGAGGATATCCCCGGCGTCACCCGCGACCGCGTGAGCTACCCGGCCGAGTGGACGGGCACGCGGTTCACGCTCGTCGACACGGGCGGGTGGGAGCCCGACGCCCAGGGCCTCGACGCGTCGGTCGCGCTGCAGGCAGAGGTGGCCATCGAGCTGTGCGACGCGGTGATGTTCGTCGTCGATTCGCGCGTCGGCCCCACCGCGACGGACGAGCGCGTGGTGCAGCTGCTGCGCCGCACGAATAAGCCGGTCTTCCTCGTGGCGAACAAGGTCGACGACGCGGTGCTTGAGCCCGAGGCCGCGCAACTGTGGTCGCTCGGCCTCGGCGAGCCGCACGCGGTCTCCGCGCTGCACGGTCGCGGCGTTGCCGACCTCCTCGACCAGGTCATCGCGGCGCTGCCCGACGAGTCGGCCGTCGCACAGCCGAAGCTCGCCGGCCCGCGCCGCGTCGCGCTGCTCGGCCGCCCGAACGTTGGCAAGTCGAGCCTCCTGAACAAGGCCGCTGGCGAGGAGCGCGCGGTGGTCTCGGACGTCGCGGGCACCACGCGCGACCCGGTGGACGAGCAGGTCGAGATCGCCGGGCGCGTGTGGACCTTCGTCGACACGGCGGGCATCCGCCGCCGCGTGCACCTGCAGAAGGGCGCGGACTTCTACGCGACTCTCCGCACGGCTGCCGCGCTCGAAAAGGCCGAGGTCGCGGTCGTGCTGATCGACGTGACCCAGGAGATCAGCGATCAGGATCTGCGCATCATCGACCTCGTCCTCGAGTCGGGCCGCGCGCTCGTGCTGGCCTTCAACAAGTGGGACATGCTCGACGATGATCGCCGCCGCTACCTTGAGCGCGAGATCGAGCAGGATCTTGCACACGTGGACTGGGCGCCGCGCGTCAACATTTCCGCGCGCACGGGACGCCACCTCGAGAAGCTCGTGCCCGCCCTCGAGGCAGCGCTCGACTCGTGGGACACGCGTATCCCCACGGCCAAGTTCAACGCGTTCATCGCGGAGCTGGTGCAGGAGCACCCGCACCCCCTGCGCGGAGGCAAGCAGCCGAAGATCCTGTTCGGCACCCAGGTGCAGAACCGGCCGCCCACGTTCGTGCTCTTCACCTCGGGCTTCCTGGATCCCGGCTACCGCCGCTTCATCCAGCGTCGCCTCCGCGAGACCTACGGTTTCGAGGGCAGCCCGATCGTGCTGAACATGCGCATCCGAGAGAAGCGCAAGCGCGTGTAGCTCGCGTGCCCTGGCACGCCCGCGCACGCGCTCGCGCA
>NZ_RPDI01000037.1 GCF_003917135.1 Leucobacter chromiireducens | reverse complement strand
TACACCACTTTACGGGGCACCACTGGCGCGCCGGGGGTGAACACGCGCGAACGCCGGCGCGTGCTCGCCGAGATACGGAGCCTCGACGCGATACTGGGAACGGAATCGCGAGGGGCGGGACGTGACGGATGCCCGCGCCCCACGCTGGTAGCGTTCGACCCGCTTCGGGACAGCCTCGTGACCTATCACGGGGCACTCGACCCGCGCTCCGGCGGCATTGCCGCGTCGGTGCGACGCATCGGGGTCATCGTCCCGGGAACAAACGCGTCACTCGGCAACGCGAGCGCAGAGCTCGCGCGAGCGCAAGACCTCGCCGCGGAGTCGGGTAGCGGGACGGCGTACTTCACCTGGCGTGGCGGACCGATGCCCGAGTTCAGTCCGCACGGGGCCATCGCAGAGCCTGCGGCGCAGAGCTTCGCCGAGGTGTCGAGCCCCCGACTCGCCACCTTCATGAACGGGCTCGCGCTGCCTCCTGGGGCGGAGCTCACGCCGATCGCGCACAGCTATGGTGCGGTGGTGCTCGGCGGCGCAGAGCGGCAGGGGCTGCGCGCTGACCGCGTTGTCTACGTCGCGCCGGCCGGGCTCGGCCGAGGCATCCGCGGGCTGCAAGACTTCCCGGCGACCGGGGGACAGCCGCACTTCGTCCTGCAGGCGCGCAACGACGGCGTCGTCGGGTGGAACCAGGGGAGCCAGCTCGCGTCACGGCTCGGGCTCGGGCACGGGCGACTCAACCCCCTCACGGCCCCGGGCATCGTTCGCCTCGAAACCGGCTACCGCGCCGCCGACGACCCGGGCTCCGGGAGGCTTGAGAGCGAGGGCCCCATTGCCGCGCACTCGAATCCGTTCACCGCGGGGAGCACCGCGCTGCGGAATGTGGTCGCGGTCGTTGAGGGACGCGAGGTAACGCGGTTCGATGCGACTTCGCCCCGCTGGGAGCGTGCGATGGACCGCGCCCCCGCAGCCCGACGCTGGGCGAGCCTGCCGCCGGTCGCCGGGGAGCTCATCTCCTCCCGCGCGGACGGACCCACACCGTGAGGCCCGCGCGATGCGGGAGCTGGCTCGCCGCGTGCATGCTCCTGCTGGGTGCGTTCGGCGGCGCACCGGCCTGCGCGGGCGGCGGGCCGGATCGGGCAGCGCGAGCGCAGGCGCACGAGAACGAGCTCGCGGCGCTGCGTCAGCAGGCGGAGCAGTGGGGCGAAGAGCTGCTCACGCAGATCCCGCGCGCGCTCATCGGAGAGGAACGCACCCCAGCACGAGGGACGCGGCTGAGCAACGAGCTGGGGGGACCGTCACGCGAGTACGCCGTGTGGAGCAGACACCTGGACGTCACGCCAGAAGGCGAGCTCACCGCGCGCGAGGTCGCCGCGCGGCTGGCACCCTGGCTCGAAGCTGAGGGGTGGCAGCGGCTGCGCCCAGGAGCGGGCCCGAGCGACCCTGGCCGGCAACGCGCAGAGTATGCGCGAGAGCGCTACCACCTCGTCGTGGAAGCGCGGAGCGAGCCCCGCCCAGCACCTGAGACCCTCGCCCTGCTCATCGTCACCCCCGAGACACGCACACTCCGTGAAGACCCGCTTCGATAGCCCGCCGCGTGAGCAGCGGCGCACGCACCTGTATCCACTTGCATGAAATGAGGTGCATAGGAAGCGCACATAAAGCGCTCCTGTTCCGCAATGTGGAAGTCAGACAACTTTCTCATCTGCCGTGCTAGGCTCGCGATGGGCAATTGAGCCCGTGTAGCAGTTCATGGACGTGCGATGGGGATCGCGCGGACACAGCTCAGGGGATTGGGCTGTTCTGCCACACATCACAGGGGTATTCGGAGCGCCTGCAGTATTTGGTGCGCCGAAACACAAATTTTGGGGGATACATGCCGACGGCATATCCGGGCGCATTTGACGCGCCCAAACGAGGCTGGAGGGGGCTCTCAGCCCTGCTCGCAGGCCTCCTGACTGCATTGCTCGTGGTCACCGGCGTCAATGCGGCGCCCGCGATGGCCGCGCCAACCGGAACGGTGGAAGTTGAATTCCCCGCCGGTGACAACAACCCGACAGGGGGTGCACCGGTCTTCGAAGAGGGCAAAACCTACGAGATGACCGTGTCGTACAACAACGCCGTGGTGCCCGGGGGGCACGAGGTCACGATCGTTGTGCCCAAGGGCTTCTCGATCAACCAGGCACCCGCCGCGAACTCCGCCGTCGAGTCGTTCCGACTCGAAAACGGCGAGCTGATCGTCAAGTTCAAGGACCCGATTCAGGTGGCGCAGGGCTTCTTCAAGCTCCAGTTCAGCGTCGACACCCAGACCACCTCCTCGCAGGAGGAGATCACGTGGGGCATCAAGGGTGCTGAAGAGTCGAAGACGGTCGTCATCAAGAAGAAGGGCGACGACTTCATCAACTTCGACCGCAACGATAGCGCCAAGCACGCCTCAGGGGTGAACTGGCCCGGCGTGAAGGTCGAGAACGGCACGGTGGTGCTCGGCAGCGAGTTCCTCAACACCGAGATTCCCTTCACGATCACCGTGTGGAACAAGGACCAGACCTCGATCAGCATCGCTGACCAGCTGGGCCCGAACCTGAGCCTCGTCCCGAACTCGTTCTCGCTGACCCAGACCACCTGGGACGCGAACGGGCTGAACAAGAAGGCCACGAACGTCCCGGTGGGCCCCTTCTCGGGGACCAGCTTCGAGATCACCCAGCCGGCGACGGCGAACTCGATTTACGACCTCCGTTACCGTGCGAAGATCACCGACGCCGCGGCGCTGGAGAACGTGCGCGCGCTGCTGCAGGCGCAGTACGACGCGGTCAAGGACACCGAAGGCGCAGAGTTCAAGGTCAAGCTCACGAACTCCGCGACCGTGAACTCGAAGACGCACGGCACCGAGACGTGGATCGCTGGCCGCACCCCTGTGGCCCCCACGCCCGACATCAACGGAGCGTTCGGCAAGGGCAACGACCTGCCGTGGAACACCCCGATCGAGGTTGAGGAAGACGGCGTCACGCTCGTCAAGCCGCTCACGGTGAACTACTCGCTGCGCGCAGACCTGACGAAGTTCAAGGATTTCGCGGACACCAAGCACGGGCTGGTGCGCAACGTGGTCATGACGGACACGCTGCCGGAGCAGCTCATCTGGGAGACCGGCGCCGGGTTCCTGACCCTGGGCGGAAAGGACCTCGAAGAGGTGCAGGGCGTCAGCCCCGCCGACTTCGCGGGTGACGCATACGCGATGAAGTATATGGTCGACGGCCAGAAGCTCATCGTCAACGTCGGCAAGGACGTCACGAAGACCTACGACCTGAAGGCCAAGGCCTCCCTGGTGACGGTGGACGGGCTCACGGCAACCCCGAACCCCGGGGGCAACAAGTACGCGGCGATTGAGTTCTCGCGTATCACCAACGTTGCGAAGTGGACGTACAGCGGCGCCGACGGTGCGGACAAGGTCAAGGACACGTCGACGGATCACCTGCTCTACATCCCGAAGGATGCGGGCGCCAAGATCGACGACAACTCCAAGTTCTCGAAGCGCGCGGACAAGGACACGATCGAGCTCGCGAAGGGCACCGAGTTCGCCGAGGTGCCGTTCACGTTCTCCGTTGGTGCGAACGTGGGCAACGCCCTGACGTCGCGCGTCATCGATGAGATCGATCACGAGACCCTCAACGTCACCGAAGAGAACCTTGCCGCGATCGCCAAGACGATCACCGGATCCTACGGCGGGAAGAAGCTGACGGGCGAGATGTTCGACCTCAGCCTCGACGGGAAGAACCTCGTTTTCGCACCGAACGCGAACTTCCCCCGCGACAACGGTTCCGACAAGGCGATGGGCGCATTCTCGTTCACCGCGACGCTTCCGACGCACGCCATTGAGGGCAACACCGCCGTGACGGTGAAGAACGCCGCTTCGTATGTCGGATCGGATGTGAAGTACGTCTTCACCTCCGAGACGAAGTCGAAGGCCGGCATCGTCGGCGGTGAGATGGAGCTCACGAAGTCCGTTTACGACGAGAAGAAGAAGAGCTTCACCACCAACCTCCGCGTTGAGGTGGACGAGGCGACGAATACCCCCGCGCAGACCGAGTTCGTGTACCGCATTCAGCTGCTCCCCATGATGGACTTCACCAAGGTGCTCTTCAACCTGGATGACGTCCTCGATCCCCGTCTCGAGTTCCTCGGCTTCGTGAAGGCGGACGAGCTCACCACCGGGACGCCCGAGAAGTCGTCGAGCTACCAGATCCCCGGCACGAACGCGCGCGTCACGGTTTCGACGACCGAGGACGGCAAGCAGCAGCTGCGCGTGGCCAAGGGCGAGTCGCTCAAGGGCGGCGACGTCACCGAGTTCTTCTTCAAGGTCAAGATGACCGAGTTCTCCTACGGCGAGGGCATCGAGAACACGATCAGCACGAAGAAGGCGACGATCACGCCGACGAACGATTTCCCGCTCGACATCTCGAAGCTGAACTCGATCACCCCGGACGGTGACCCGATCACCGACCGAAACGCGTCGTTCGAGCTCCTGGATGCCGAGGGCACGGTCGTGCTCGAGAACATGTACGTCGTCGGCGGCAAGCTGCGCGTTGCCGGCAAGGACGGCAAGGACCTCGTTCCCACCGTCAAGAAGGCGGGCGCGTACACCGTGCGCGAGGTCACCGCTCCGACCGGGTACATGAAGTCGGACAAGGAGATCGCCGTCACCGTTGCCGAGGACGGAAGCTCCAAGGAGGCCAAGTTCTTCAACGTGCCGCGCTCCTCGGTGCCCGTGGTGTCGGTGGGCGACTACGTCTGGATCGACGTTGACGCCGATGGCATCCAGAACCCCGAGACCGACATCCCGCTCGAGAACGTGCTGCTGCGCCTCACCGGCCCGGACGGCAAGCCCGTCACGAACATCGACGGCACGCCCGTCGCGGATCGGTACACGGACGCGAACGGCTTCTACGAGTTCACGGATCTGCCGCCGCTCGCGGCCGGCGAGAGCTACACCGTGACGATCGTCCAGAAGGACGAGAAGACGGCGGAAGCGCTGAAGGATCTCGTCCCGACCCTCGCGGGCCAGGGCGATGACCGCGGCGCGGACTCGTCGACGTGGACCGCGGACTCGCACGACCTCGTGAACAACGGCGACAAGGACTACACCCTCGACTTCGGCTTCCAGTACAAGACGTACGCCATCGGCGACGTCGTCTGGATCGACACGAACAAGGACGGTCTGCAGGACGAGAACGAAGCGCCGCTCGCCGGCGTCACGGTCTACCTGCTCGACCAGGACGGCAAGCGAGTCACGGACGCCGAGGGCGCAGACGTGTCCCGGGTGACCGACGAGCACGGCCGCTACCTGTTCGACGAGCTGCGTGCTGGCACCTACGGCGTCGAGTTCGTGCTGACGCCGGCTCAGGCGAAGAAGTACCAGTTCACGAAGCAGGACGGTGGCGACACCGCACTGGACTCGAACGCTGATCCGAAGACCGGTAAGAGCGCCGCCATCGTGCTGAACGATGACACCCAGGCGCTCGTCTCGGGCGAGGACTACACGTTCGGTACCGTCAAGGCGACGCAGGGCATCGATCCCACCTGGGATGCTGGTGTCATCGTGAAGTCGGTGTCCGTGGGCGACTACGTGTGGCTCGACGAGAACCGTGACGGGATCCAGGACGAGAACGAGCAGCCCATCGAGGGCGTGAAGCTCGTGCTGATTGGCCCGGACGGCAACCCGGTGGTCGATCTCGAGGGCAACGAGGTTGCTCCCGTGTGGACCAACGCGGACGGCCTCTACGAGTTCACGAATCTGCCGGCGCTTGAGGCTGGCGAGAGCTACACCGTGAAGATCGATCGCGAGGACGAGCGCACGAAGGACGCGCTTTCGGGTCTCACTCCCACCAAGGAGCAGGGCACCGAGGATCGCGGGAAGGACTCCTCGACGTGGGAGGCCGTCTCGGGTGATCTCGTGAACGACGGCGACAAGGACTACACCCTCGACTTCGGCTTCCAGAAGAAGTCGTACGCGGTCGGCGACTACGTGTGGATCGACACGAACAAGGATGGCGTGCAGGACGCTGACGAGGCTCCGCTCGCCGGGGTCACCGTGAAGCTGCTCGACGGAAACGGCGAGCTGGTTGCGGAAACCGTCACGAACGATGAGGGCCGCTACCTCTTCGACGAGCTCGCGGCTGGCACCTACCAGGTGCAGTTCGTGCTCACGCAGGAGCAGGCGAAGAAGTACCAGTTCACGAAGCAGGACGGTGGTGACACGCGCACCAACTCCAACGCGGACGCGCTGGGCCTCAGCGAGAAGTTCGAGCTGAACGACGAGAGCGTCGAGCTGACCCGTACGTACGAGTTCGGTACCGTCAAGGCGACGCAGGGCATCGATCCCACCTGGGATGCTGGTGTCATCGTGAAGTCGGTGTCCGTGGGCGACTACGTGTGGCTCGACGAGAACCGTGACGGGATCCAGGACGAGAACGAGCAGCCCATCGAGGGCGTGAAGCTCGTGCTGGTTGGCCCGGACGGCAACCCGGTGGTCGATCTCGAGGGCAACGAGGTTGCTCCCGTGTGGACCAACGCGGACGGCTTCTACGAGTTCACGAATCTGCCGGCGCTTGAGGCTGGCGAGAGCTACACCGTGAAGATCGATCGCGAGGACGAGCGCACGAAGGACGCGCTTTCGGGTCTCACTCCCACCAAGGAGCAGGGCACCGAGGATCGCGGGAAGGACTCCTCGACGTGGGAGGCCGTCTCGGGTGATCTCGTGAACGACGGCGACAAGGACTACACCCTCGACTTCGGCTTCCAGAAGAAGTCGTACGCGGTCGGCGACGTGGTCTGGATCGACACGAACAAGGACGGTCTGCAGGACGACACCGAGTACACGCTGGCCGGCGTCACCGTCCGCCTGTACCAGGAGGTCGTGAACGACGGCGGCGAGACCGAGGCGGTGCTGGTCGGCGAGACCACGACGAACGAGTTCGGCCTCTACGTCTTCGACGAGCTGCCCGCTGGCACGTACCGTGTGCAGTTCGAGCTGACCCCGGCGCAGGCAAAGATCTACACGTTCACGAAGTACGCGGCCGGTAAGACCGCGCTGGACTCCAACGCCGGTGAGAACGGCTTCAGCGAGTGGTTCGTCCTCGACGACACCAACGCGAACCTCACCACCGACTACGAGTACAGCGAGTACTTCGGCGGCATCTCGGCGACCCAGGGCATCGACCCGACGTGGGACGCCGGTGTGATCGTGCTGAAGACGGTGACCCCGGGCCCCGGCCCGGAGCCCGTCGACCCGACGAAGCCGACCGGTCCGGGCACCCCCGAGCACCCGAAGGGTGGGACTACGATCGGTGGCCTCGCCAACACGGGTGGCTCGGAGCTGTGGGGCTACGTCGCTGGCGGCGCCGCGCTGCTGCTCCTCGGAGCTGGCGCGCTGCTGCTGAGCGGCCGTCGCCGCGCGGCACGCCACGGCTAGCGCCGTGACCGTCGGGAAGAACACTCCCGGCGTGTGACCGAGCGGGGGGCCCGCGCCGATCGGCGCGGGCCCCCTTCTCGTTCCCCGCCAGACCCCCGCCCCCGCCCTCTTGCCCGCCCGTGCTCGCGGTTCGTGAACTATGCAAAGCAGACGCCAATCGCATACGCTGTACACCGAATCGGCGCGCGCAGTGGTTGCACGCGTCGAGAACCGAACGATGGGGGCATTGTGGGGCGGTTTCAGAGATTCACGCGACGCGGAGTGCGCGCGCTAGCGTTGACATTGGGTGTCGCGTTGACACTCGGCATGGCGGTCGCAGCACCGCAGGCGGCGGTCGCCGCGGACACGACCGCCGCGCTCGAGGTGCACAAGTTCGCGTCGGAGACGCAGCTCAAGCCCGGCGACACGATGGAGTACCGCATCGAGGTCGGCTGCTCCTCGATCACGGACCTCGGCTGCCGCGATGCGGTGCTCTCAGACTTGATCCCGGCGGAATTCGAGATTGTGCCGGGATCGGTGACGGTGTCGAACGCGAGCTCGAACCCGCCCGTGGTCGATGGCAATCAGATCACCGTCGAGTTCACGGATGAGCTCGGTGACGGCTCCGTCGGCCTCGTGGAAAACGCCGACGCGGTGATCACGGTGCAGGTGAAACTGCGCGAGGATCTGCCGTACGAAGCGAACGGCATCCCGATCGTCAACACGGCCGATGTCGAAGCGCTGAACGCGGAAAAGGTCTCTGATCAGGTATCCGTGATCCCCAATGTTGAGCTGAAGCTCAACACCGAGGTGTCGAAGAGCTACGCCCCTGACCTGGGACAGGCGAAGCCGGGAACGTCCACCCAGCTCACGGTCACCGGTGCGAACACGTCGAACGCCGGCGTCGACTCGCTGACGCTCACGGATCCGGCGGACCCGGCTGCCGCGCCTAACCCGTTCGACCTCCTCCAGATCGTCGGCGTCGAGTCGCTCGATTTCCCCGAGGGTGCCGCGACCGCGACGGTCGAGTACTTCATCGACGGCGCGTGGGTCGCAGTCGAGGTGGCGCCCGGTGAGGTCCCGCCGGCGCCGACGGGCGACGCCAAGGGCGTGCGCGTCACCTTCGTGGCCGCAGACGGCGGCACCATCCCCACGAACGCCGGTGGCGGATTCGTCCTGAACCTCGAGCAGCGCGCCGAGGTCGAGGATCTCGCGGAAACGACCGTGGTGAACAACACCGTGGTGAGCGAGGTCGCACTGGGCGAGGACACCGCGAACGCGAACAACAGCGACGACTACACGATCATCACGGATCCGATTTCCGTCGGCACGACGAAGGAGTTCGCTCCAAAGACGCTGATCGAGGGTCAGGAGACCGCGGTCACGCTGACCGGAACGAACACGAGCCTCACGGATCTTGATTCGCTCTCACTCCGCGAGCCGGCAACCGGCGACTTCGCGGAGGAGCTCGACTTCGTCGGCTTCACCGGCGCAGTGCAGTTCCCGAGCGCGGCGACGGCGGGCACCCTGACGTTCGTCTACCTCGACACCGATGGTGTCGAGCGGACCTTCGGGCCGGAGGCGCTCACCGACGGCGGGACCTACCCGGCGCTTCCCAGCGACTTCGGATCGCTCAAGCACTTCACGTTCGACTACACGGGGCCCATCACCCCGGGCGGCACGACGGAGATCGTGTTCGACGCGAAGGCGAACGAGAAGATTCACGACGACGAGGGCAACCTGAAGCCCGGCGTCGAGAACGTCGTCGGGGTCACCGGTGAGAAGGAGGGCGAGCAGCCAGCCACCGCGACCGATGACGACGAGGTAACTTTCGAGGAGAAGACCCTCGAGATCGTGACCGAGAAGAAGCTCAGCCCCGAGGAGATCTGGGGCGTGCAGGGCGAGGGCGTCCTCGTGCAGCTGCCGACGACGGTCCTGAAGCCGACGTCGAACGTGCCCGCCACCGAGATCGTCGTCAGCGATCCCGAGCTGAGTGATCCGAGCGACCCGAACAGCCCGCCGAAGTCGTCGGCATTCTGGGACGCGTTCACGCCGAACGCGATCACGAACACCGATGTGCCCTCCGGTGCGACGCTCACGGTGAAGTACTTCGACACGGATACGAACGCGTGGGTCGTGGTGCCTGGCTTCGACGGCCTGACCGGCACGGTGAACGCGGAACTGCCCGCCGACATCCTCGACAAGATCGGCGGCCTGCAGTTCGTCTTCTCGAACCCGGATCCCGGGTTCGAGCCGCACGCGGAGGGCGAGTTCAACGTCAGCCCGAACTTCACCGCGACGCTGAACGAGACGCTGCCGGCCGGCTCTGACCCGGTGGACATCGCAAACTGCGCCTCGGCCTCCGGCCAGACCGTCTCGAACGGCTCGGTCATCGCCGACGACGAGACGGACGCCCCGGCGTGCGACGACGTGACGATCAAGGCGCCGACCCCCGGCGAGTACGATCTCTTCGCCAAGAACTGGATCGGCGCGGGCAACCCGGCGCAGATCGTGCAGCGCACCGGTGATCACGCGACCACCCGACTGTCCTGGTCGACGGAGAACCTTTCGTTCACGAACATGTCGATCGCCGACACGCGCCTCGGGAAGAACGTTGCCGCCGGCCCGATCGACCCGGTCGAGCAGACCACGTTCGAGGCGTTCAACCTGCACACGGTGAAGGCCGTCACGGACGACGAGGGCTTCACGAAGGGCTGGGATCGGATCACCGCGATCGAGCTGTGGATCGGTGGCGCGTGGGTGCCAGCGACGAACGCGACCGGTCTGCCGTACACGAAGACCATGAGCGACGTGGTGCTGACCGCGGCCGAGCAGCGCGACGCGACCGGCGTGCGCGTGGTGTTCGAGGAGAACGGGGACGGGCGCACCGGCGCCGGCGCCCCGCCGATCGGCAGCGGGCTCACGAAGTCGCGCGGCCACGACCGGCACGTTGACCTCGAGTGGGAGCTGCGCGACGTGCGCCGCAGTGACCCGAACACGGCCGTCATCGCCTCCGAGCTCTTCAACGTTCCCGGCAAGGAAGGCCTCGTGAAGAACTGGGGCAGCGCGACCGGCCAGCAGGCCGGCGGCTCCATCGAGAACGACCAGGACGACGACGACATCACCATCGTGCCCCGCCCGCTCGCCGTGAGCGTCACGAAGGGCTGGGAGGGTGGCCCCCTCGGCGTCCCGCCTGGGGATGTTCCCGAGTCCTCGTTCCCCACGAGCCGCGTGACGCTGAAGGCGACCAACGAGTCGGTGCAGAAGGTCGACCAGCTGTCGATCCTCGATCCGGGCGAGGGGACCGAGAGCCCCTTCGAGATCTTCAACCTGCGAAAGATTAACTCGATCTCGAACGGTGTGCAGGGCGCTGACCCCGCGAAGACGCTCGTGGTACTGACGAAGGCGGACGGCACGATCATCGACCCCGCGGGGAACGGTGGCCTGACGCCCGGCCAGGCGACCGCGCTCACGCCGGCGGAGCTCGCCGACGTCGTCTCGATCCAGGTCACGTACGAGGGCCGCATCCTGTCGAAGGCCTCGGCGACGGTGCAGATGGACCTGCAGCTGCGCAAGACCCACCGCAGCGATCCAGGCACGCTCGTGAGCGTGGTGGATTCGCCCGTGAAGAACGAGGCGACCGCGACGGTGACCGACCTGCTCGGCCT
Organism: Leucobacter chromiireducens; assembly: GCF_003917135.1. Classification (GTDB taxonomy): domain Bacteria; phylum Actinomycetota; class Actinomycetes; order Actinomycetales; family Microbacteriaceae; genus Leucobacter; species Leucobacter chromiireducens_A. The sequence goes on along the minus strand of NZ_RPDI01000037.1, from coordinate 9,219 downwards.
CGCGCAGGAGCACTCGGTCGACAAGAACGGCAGCGCCCAGATCCAGATCAACACCTTCGAGCTCGGCGTCTCGACGACGAAGAAGTTCACGCCGGACACGCAGCGCGTTGAGTGGCTGACGACGGAGCCGGAGTACGCGGAGGAGCAGTGGGACCCGATCCGCATGGATCTCACCGCGCGCCCCACCGGCACCGCGCGCACCGGCGCGCTCATCGTCACCGACTCGGCGGAGAACCGAACGGATGATCCGGCGAGCGCGAAGAGCTTCTGGAACACGTTCCGCTTCATCGGTTTCACGGACGACGCCCTCGCGGTGCCGACCCCGATCAACCGGGTGCGCGCCGAGGTGCTGTACGGCACCTTCGATACGCCGGGCGCCAACAAGCTGAACTTCACGCCGGACGCGAGCACCCCGAACGGCGACGGCTGGGTGCCAGGCTCGGACGCCGCGGTCGCGGTGACCGGCGGCACGGTGGAGAACGCAGCAGCCACGCTGCTCGCGAACATCTCCGCGGCGGACTACGACAAGATCCGCGGCATCCGCCTCGTCTTCGAGCGCGTGGACGCTGACGGCAACGCGCTGGCGTTCGAGAACCCCGCCAACCCGCAGGTGCAGATCGCGCTCGACGTGAAGCGCCGGGCCTACCTCGTCTCGGATCCTGCCGAGCCGGTGCCGTCGTCCGCGGCAGCGGTGAGCGCGCCGGGCGAGCCCATCATGGCCCCGGGCGGACAGTTCACCAACACGGTAGACGCCGACGCGGAGAGCTTCGTGACGTTCCCGGTGGAGGGCTCCGACGAGCGCCTGCCGCTCGTTGCCTCGGATGAGGCGGCCGATCAGGCGTTCTACCTCGCGAGCGGGATCGAGGTCGCGGTGCGGAAGACCCCGGAGGGCGCGCAGAAGCCCGGCGTGGTGATTCCGTTCAAGCTGCAGACCACGAACACCGCCAAGGTGAGCGACGACGACAGCGAGAACACGGCCAACGCGATCGCGGAGCCGGTGATCATCGACCGGCTGCCCATCAAGGACGGCAAGCCGCAGCTCATCTTCGATCCGGATATGGATCCCGAGAAGCGCTTCAGCTACGAGCTGCAGAACCCGCTGCCCGACGCGAACCACCCGATCACGGTGGATCCCGCGCAGGTGACGGTGACCTACCTCGACGCAAACATGGCGGAGATCCCCGCCGGTTCGGCGGACGAGCCGCACGCGATCCAGTTCACGTTCCCCGAGGGGCAGACCAGCCTCTACCCGGGCGAGGTGTACACGATCACCGTGAACATGATGTTCCGTCCCGGTGTGGAAGCCGGCTCGGCCAACTCCATGACGAACCAGTTCTCCGTGTCCTCCAACTCGGAGGAGGGGTTCGCCGGCTGCAACTTCACCTACGACGAAGATCACCCGGTGCAGGAGTGCGGCACGAGCACCGAGGTCTACCCGACGGAGCAGGGCGCGCTGCGCGGCAAGAAGTACGTGCGCGCGAACGACCCGGAGCTCGGGATCTCGGACGTGCCGAACCCGACCTCGGGTCGCGCCTGCGTGCCGCAGTTCGGCGAGAGCGGCCCAGCGTACTCGGTGAGCAACTGCGTGCCGGTCACGAAGCCGCTCGGCGTCGAGACCTGGCGCGAGGAGCTGCAGAACACGGGCACCCTGCCGATGGACACCGTCGTGACCATCGACACGCTCCCCAAGGTGGGGGATCAGGGCTCGGTCGTGCTGCTGCCCCGTGGCTCCGAGTGGCGTCCGACGTGGGAGGGGAACGCCGCCCTCGTCTCGGACACCGCGCCGGACGGCACCGTGTACCGAAATGATGTTCCCTTCACCCAGTTCTTCTCGAGCTCGGAGAGCGCGGCCTGCGTGGCTGACCTCAAGCCGACGGAGCCGCAGTGCGACGGCTTCTGGCAGCCGCTCACCGCGGATGTGGATCCCGCGAGCGTTCGCCACGTGAAGACGGTCTTCGACTTCTCGGCTGAGCCGCTCGCGCCCGGTGGCCGCCTCGCGTACACCTTCGAGACGCGCACGCCAGCGGTCGCCGAGAAGATGACCGCCGACACGGTGGCCTGGAACACGGTGGCGGTCGGCGCGCAGACGGTGGCGACCGACGGCACGAAGGCCAGCGTGATCCCCACCGAGGGCATCCGCGTCGGCGTCGCGCTCGCGACCGGCCCGCTCGCCATCGAGAAGAAGGTCGACGGCGCCGGCGCGCAGTTCGCGCCTGACAGCTTCGAGCTCGAGGTCATCTGCGTGGTGCCGGATCGCGAGGGATCCGAGGGCGGCGCGGTCACGCTCGACCCGGTGACGGTCACCGTGCCGAACGGTGAGCCGACGACGCTCGACGAGCAGTTCCCGTGGGGCGCGAAGTGCACCGTGCGCGACGTGCCTGGCGCCAACGGCGAGACCTCCTCGACCGAGAGCAACGAGGTGACGATCGGCCGCGAGGACGAGACCGTGCCCGTGCTGACGCTCACGAACACCTACGACGCTGGCGGCTTCGAGGTATCGAAGCTCGTCGACGGCGCGACGAACCAGGACGGCGAGGCGATCAGCTACGGCCGCTTCCCGGTGAAGGTCACGTGCACGTTCCTCGGCGCGAACATCGGCACCGAGTCCGCGTGGCTCACGCCGGGCGACGCCGCGTCGAAGATCGCGCTGGACGGCCTGCCCCTCGGCACCGAGTGCCGCGTGACCGAGCTCGACGCGAAGGGCGCGAGCGCGACCCTGACGATCGACGGCGAGACCGTGGAGCCGGTGGCGCCTGGCGTCTGGGACTTCACGATCGAGCAGCCCGAGCGCACGATCGCGCTCGCGGTGACGAACACGTTCGAGCTGGGTGCCATCGAGATTGAGAAGCAGCTCGCCGGCTCGGCCGCTGCGGCGATCTCCGACGACACGGTGTTCACCTTCGCGGTGCTCTGCACCTTCGAGGGCGAGACCGTGTGGGAGGGCACGACGACACTGACGAAGGCTCAGGCGACCGCCGGCACCACCGCGCGGGTCGACACGCTGCCGATCGGTGCGATGTGTGGCGTGACCGAGACGGGCACGGGCGGCGCGACGCAGTCGGTGGTCACGCCGGACACGGGCGAGTCGCCGGTCGAGGTGGGCACGCAGGAGGAGCCGCTGCGCTTCACCGCGGTGAACACGTACGACGCCGGCAGCCTGCAGGTCACGAAGGAGATCACCGGTGACGGAGCGGAGCTCTACGGCACCGGCCCGTTCGAGGTCTCGCTTGCCTGCACCCTCGACGGCACCCCCATCGAGGTGCCGGAGGGCGCGGAGCGCGTGCTCTCGACCGAGACGGGGCTTGCGGCCAACTACCCGGCGCTGCCGCTTGGCGCGGAGTGCGAGCTGACGGAGACGAAGACGGGCGGCGCAACGTCGAGCGTGATCGTCGACGCGGCTGGCGATCCGGTCACGGAGCCCGTGGTGATCGGGGGCGACGAGCAGTTCGAGCTGCGCGTCATCAACACCTTCGATCTCGGCGCGATCACCGTTGAGAAGCAGATCACCGGTGCTGGCGCGAGCCTCGCAGACGACAAGGTGTTCACCGTGGCGCTCGCCTGCACCATCGACCGCGACGGCACGACCGAGACCATCGAGGTCCCGGGCGGCGCCGAGCGCGAACTGTCGAAGCAGGGCGGCCTGACGGCGCAGTACGACGAGCTGCCCGTCGGCGCGGAGTGCGAGCTCCGGGAGACGCAGACCGGTGGCGCGAAGTCCGTCACGATCACCCCGAACGCCGGCGACCCGGCGGTGGGCGCCGTGACGGTGGCGAAGGACACGGCCGCGACGATCACCGTCGTGAACGAGTTCGTGCAGCCGCCGGTGGTGCCGCCGACGGAGCCGCCGACGACGCCGGGCACCAAGCCGGGCGGCGACCTCCCCACAACGGGTGGTGGCTCGAACCTGGGGTGGCTGATCGGCGGCGGCGCACTGCTGCTCGTCGGCGCGGCGCTGATCGCCCTGCGCCTGCGTCGACGCGGCTCGAGCGCCGCGGACGCCGCTGACGGCGCGGCAGCGGAGCGGTCGGGCGAGCCGGGCGGCACGCCGGACGCGTAGCCGACGCGCCGACGCGCACACGCCGCTGGGCGGTGCTGGGGGAGACCCCGGCACCGCCCAGCGGCGTTTCACTCGGCGGCGCGCGTCCCGCCCGGCGTGAGGAAACCGTAAGGATTCGGGGCCTGAGTGCGTGCTGCCGTACGGATCCCGTGAGGGGCCGGTGTGCGGGCCAGCGCCGCGTGGTGCACTGGCTGCGGCGCCCCGTTCGGGGGCCCCGCGGGGCGCACTCGCCCGGCGGTAGTTCTTCGATCGGAGCTTCTCGTGCTCGACGTCGTCTACGTTCTCGGCGCGCTCGTCCTCTTCGCGATCGTCGCGGTGGTGGGGAAGGCGGTGGCGAAGCTGTGATCGTGTTCGAAGCCCTCGCCGCCGCCCTCGGCCTCGCGGCGATCGTGTTCCTCGTCATCGCCCTCGTGAAGCCGGAGCGGTTCTGATGGCCTGGCTCTCCTTCCTCGCCGCGCTCGCGGCCGTCATCGTCGTGCTCGTTCTCACGCACCGCCCGCTCGGCGACTACATGGCGCGCGTGTACACCACCCGCTCGGACTGGGCGGTGGAGCGCGGCGTCTACCGCATCATCGGCGTCGACCCGCGCGCCGGGCAGTCGTGGCAGGCCTACCTCCGCGCCGTGCTCGCGTTCTCCCTGCTCGGGGTCCTCTTCCTCTACCTCCTGCAGCGCACCCAGCACGTGCTGCCGTACGCGCTCGGCCTGCCGCCGGTGCCCGAGGGGATCGCATTCAACACCGCGATCTCGTTCGTGGCGAACACCAACTGGCAGGCGTACTCGCCCGAGGTGACCGTCGGCTACACGGTGCAGCTCGCCGGGCTCGCCGTCCAGAACTTCGTGTCGGCGGCCACCGGCATGGCCGTGGCGATCGCGCTGGTGCGCGGATTCGCCGCGCGCCGCTCGGCCACGATCGGCAACTTCTGGGTGGACCTCATCCGCGGCGCGCTGCGGATCCTGCTGCCCATCTCCCTGCTCGGGGCCGTGGTGCTCATGGTGGGCGGCGTGATTCAGAACTTCGCCGGCTTCACCGAGGTGCAGACGCTGACCGGCGCGACGCAGCAGATTCCGGGCGGCCCCGTCGCCTCGCAGGAGGCCATCAAGCTGCTCGGTACGAACGGTGGCGGCTTCTTCAACGCGAACTCCTCGCACCCGTTCGAGAACCCGACGGCGTGGACGAACGTGGTGCAGGTGATCCTGATCCTGCTCATCCCGTTCGCGCTGCCGCGCACGCTCGGCACGATGGTGGGCGATCGCCGGCAGGGCCGCGCGGTTGCCGCGGTGATGGCGGTGCTCGCGCTCATCTCGACGACAGCGCTCACCGCGCTCGAGCTCGCCGGCCGCGGCACGGCGCCCCTCCTCGCCGGCGGCGCGCTCGAGGGGAAGGAGCTGCGATTCGGGATCGTCGGGTCGACGCTCTTCGGCTCGGCCTCGACGCTCACCTCGACGGGCGCAGTGAATTCGATGCACGATTCGTTCACCGCGCTCGGCGGCATGGTCCCGATGCTCAACATGATGATCGGTGAGATAGCGCCGGGCGGCGTCGGCTCCGGGCTCTACGGCATGCTCGTGATCGCGATCATCGCCGTGTTCCTCGCCGGCCTGCTCGTCGGCCGCACGCCGGAGTACCTCGGGAAGAAGATCGGGCCGCGCGAGATGAAGCTCGCGAGCCTCACGATCCTCGTGATGCCGCTCCTCGTGCTCACCGGGGTGGCGCTCAGCTTCGCGCTCCCCGGCGTCCGCGACAGCGTGGTCGGCGAGTCGATCGCGAACCCCGGCGTGCACGGGCTCTCCGAGGTGATCTACGCCTTCGCGTCCGGCGCGAACAACAACGGCTCGGCGTTCGCCGGCCTCACGGCGAGCACGCCGTGGTTCACCGCCGCGATCGGCGTTGCGATGCTGCTCGGCCGCTTCCTGCCCATCGCGCTCGTTCTGGCGCTCGCCGGCGCGCTCGCCGCGCAGGATCCGGTGCCGGAGACCGCTGGCACACTGCAGACGCACCGCCCGCTCTTCATCGGGCTGATGGCCGGCACCGCGGTGCTCGTCACCGCGCTCGTGTTCTTCCCGATTCTCACCCTCGGACCCCTCGCAGAAGGGCTGATGTAAGCCATGTCCACCCTCACTCACACTCCAGCGGAGGCCGCGGCGCACGCGGCCGAGCAGGCGGCGGCCGCGAAGGCCGCGCGCACCGTGCAGACGCTCACCGCCGCGCAGCTGCGCCGCGCGCTGCCCGGCGCGTTGCGCAAGCTGCACCCGCGCGCGCAGTGGCGCAACCCGGTCATGCTCATTGTCTGGGTGGGCGCCGTGCTCACCACGCTGCTCGCGCTCGCCGAGCCGTTCCTCGGCGGGCCGCAGCGCTCGGGCGGCGCGGCCGTGCCGCTCAGCTTCACCGCGATCATCGCGGGCTGGCTGTGGCTCACGGTGCTGTTCGCGAACCTGGCCGAGTCGATCGCGGAGGGCCGCGGCAAGGCGCAGGCCGATTCGCTGCGGCGGACGCGCACGAGCACGCTCGCGCACCGCGTCGCCGACTACGACCCTGCGGGGGATCCCGGCGCGGAGCGCGCCGAACTCACCGCCGTGTCCTCGGCCGATCTCACGCTCGGCGATCTCGTGGTGGTCTCGGCCGGGGAAGCGATCCCGGGCGATGGGGACATCGTGTGGGGGATCGCGTCGGTCGACGAGTCGGCGATCACCGGCGAGTCGGCGCCAGTGGTGCGCGAGTCCGGCGGCGACCGCTCGGCGGTGACGGGCGGCACGCGCGTGCTCTCCGACCGCATCGTGGTGCGGATCACTGCGCGCCCAGGCGAGACCTTCGTCGATCGGATGATCGCGCTCGTCGAGGGCGCGGCCAGGCAGCGCACCCCCAACGAGATCGCGCTGAATATCCTGCTCGCGGCCCTGTCGATCGTGTTCGTCACGGTCGCGCTCACCCTCGGCCCGATTGCCTCGTACGCCGCGGCGCCCGTGAGCATCACCGTGCTCGTCGCCCTGCTGGTGTGCCTCATCCCCACCACGATCGGCGCGCTGCTGTCCGCGATCGGCATCGCCGGCATGGACCGGCTCGTGCAGCGTAACGTGCTCGCGATGTCCGGGCGCGCGGTCGAGGCCGCGGGTGATGTGACCACGCTGCTGCTCGACAAGACCGGCACGATCACCTACGGCAACCGGCGCGCCAGCGCGTTCGTGCGCATGGGCGGGGTCGGTGAGCAGGAGTTCGTGCGGGCGGCGGCGCAGTCCTCGCTCGCGGATCCCACGCCGGAGGGTACCTCGATCGTGGATCTCGCGCGCATGCAGGGCATCGAAGCAGCGCAGGATCCCGCCGCGCAGATCGTGCCGTTCACGGCGCAGACGCGCATGTCGGGGCTCGACCTGCCGGACGGCGCGCAGCTGCGGAAGGGCGCGGGCTCCGCGGTCATCGCCTGGCTCGAGGCCGACGGCGTGCCGCTGCCTGCCGGGGACGCCGCGGAGATGCGCGCGGTCGTCGAGCGGATCTCCGAGTCCGGCGGCACCCCGCTCGTCGTCGCCGAGAAGTCCGCGGCGGGGGCCGCGCGGATCCTCGGCGTGATCCACCTGAAGGACGTGGTGAAGGAGGGACTCACCGAGCGCTTCCGGGAGCTTCGCGCGATGGGCATCCGAACCGTCATGGTGACGGGCGACAACCCGCTCACCGCCGCGGCGATCGCAAGGGAGGCCGGCGTCGACGACTTCCTCGCGGAGGCGACGCCGGAGGACAAGCTCGAGTACATCCGCCGCGAGCAGGCCGGCGGCCGGCTCGTCGCGATGACGGGTGATGGCACGAACGACGCGCCAGCGCTCGCACAGGCCGACGTCGGGGTGGCGATGAACACGGGCACCTCCGCCGCGAAGGAGGCCGGCAACATGGTCGACCTCGACTCGGATCCGACGAAGCTCATCGACATCGTCGCGATCGGCAAGCAGCTGCTCATCACGCGCGGCGCGCTCACCACGTTCTCGATCGCGAACGACATCGCGAAGTACTTCGCGATCATCCCCGCCCTGTTCATGGGCGTGTTCCCCGGGCTGTCCGCGCTGAACATCATGGGGCTGCACTCGCCGGCATCGGCCGTGCTGTCCGCGGTGATCTTCAACGCGGTGGTGATCGTGTTCCTCGTGCCGCTCGCGCTGCGCGGCGTGCGCTACCGCCCGGCGAGCGCGGCGCAGCTGCTCGCGCGCAACCTCGCCATCTACGGCCTGGGTGGGATCGTCACCCCGTTCGTCGGCATCTGGCTGATCGACCTCGCCGTCCGCCTCATCCCGGGCTTCTGACCCCGGATCTCAAGAGAAAGAACGCATCATGACTGCAGGATCACGCGCAACGGGACAGACGCTCTGGGTCGCGGCGCGCACCCTCCTGGTGTGCACGCTCGCGCTCGGGGTGGGGTACACCGCCCTCGTGACGGGCATCGGGCAGCTCGCGCTCCCCGCGCAGGCGAACGGCTCGCTGCTCGCCGGCCCCGGCGGGGCCGAGGCGGCGCCGGTGGGCTCGGCGCTCATCGGCCAGTCCTTCGCCGACGCCGAGGGGGAGCCGCTGCCGCAGTACTTCCAGCCCCGGCCCTCGGCCGCGGGCGACGGCTACGACGGCGCGGCATCGAGCGGCACGAACCTCGGCCCCGAGCACCCCGAGCTCATCGCGGCGGTGACCGAGCGCCGCGCCGCCATCGCCGCCCGCGACGACGTGCCCGCCGACGCGGTCCCGGCCGACGCCCTCACCGCGTCGAGCTCGGGGCTCGACCCCCACATCAGCCCCGAGTACGCGGCGCTGCAGGCGGAGCGCGTTGCCGAGGCGCGCGGGATCCCGATCGAGGAGGTGCGCGCCCTCGTGGCCCGGTTCACCGAAGCGCCCGATCTCGGCGTCCTCGGTTCCCCGCGCGTCAACGTGCTGCGGATTAACCTGGAGCTGGACGAACGGGAGGCGGCGGCATGACGACACGGGGGCGACTGCGGGTGCTGCTCGGGGCCGCCCCCGGCGTGGGGAAGACCTACGCGATGCTCGAGGAGGGGCGGCACCTGCAGCGCGCGGGCACCGACGTGGTGATCGGGATCGTTGAGACCCACGGCCGCGCCGCCACCGCGGCGATGATCGCCGGCCTCGAGGTGGTGCCGCGCCGAGCGGTGTCGCACCGCGGTGTCGCGCTCGAGGAGA
>NZ_RPDI01000036.1 GCF_003917135.1 Leucobacter chromiireducens | reverse complement strand
GCGTCATCGTCGGCGCGGCGGACGGCAGCGGCAAGATGTGGTACCGCCACGACCGCGCGAAGTTCCGCCGCCTGCTGCGCGAGTCGCGCGAACTGAGCAAGCAGATCGCGAAGGACTGGGATCGGCTGTCCGCCGAGTACCGCGCGGCGCTCCCCCAGCTAGTCTCCCCGGAGGAGTGGCGCAAGACGTTCGAGGGCCGCGGGCGCTAGCCCGGCCGCCCGCCGGTCCCCGGCGGTCCCCGGCCCGGCCGTCCCCGACCGGCCAGGCCGTCCCCCATCGGCGTCTTTCTCGAACTTAGTGAGAGGTTGATCCGGGTGGCGGAGCGGATTCCGGCTCAACCCCTCACAAAGATGCCGTGTGCCCGGGCGCAGCGCCAGTGCCCCGGCTCCCTCCGGCAACTTTGTGTGAGGCTGGGCCGGATGAGCCTCCTGAATCCGGATCAGACTCGCTGCAGTTTGGCGGGGCCGGGGAGGGCCGGGCCGCGGCCCGGCCCTCCCCACTAGCTCCTCAGCTTGGAGAACGCCGCCGTCGCCGCCGCGCGCGTCACCGCGTCGCGCGGCGCGAAGTAGCGCTTCCCGCTCTTCACCGCGCCTGGCGCGAGTCCCGACGCGTACATCCAGGTGATCTGCTTGTAGTTCGCCGACCCCTTCTTCACGTCGGCGAACGGGCTCTTCGCCGCGCCCGCGTACTTGCTCTTGCGCACCTTGTACAGCTGCACCGCAAACGACTCCCGGGTCACCGAGGCCGCGGGCGAGAAAGCCCGGCCGCCCTTCACCGCGGCGCCTGGCGTCAGCCCCGCGCCGTACGACCAGGCGATCTGCCGATACTGCGGATGCGTCGTCGGAACGTCGGTGAACGGGGACTTCTTGGGCGGCGTGTACGACTTCGGCGCGGCCAGCGCGTACATCTGGGCGGCCAGCTCAGCCCGCGTCACCTTCGCCGTCGGGCTGAAGTCGATCTTTACCCGCGCACTCGTCGCGGCCGTCGACACCACACTCACGCGCACCGCGCTGTTCCACGTGCCCGGCTGCCGCCCCGAGCGCGCGGTCTGGAACAGCCCACTCTTCCCGAGCTGCGAGTCACGCACGGACACGACCGTGCTCCCCAGCCGGTGCGTCCCGTCCGCGTTCATCCCCGATCCGCCATCGCTTTTCACGATGCGCACGCCGGCCGCGGTGTAGTGCTCCCCGGCTGCGAGGCCCGTCGCGTATGCTCGCCCGGCCTTCAGCCCCATGCTCGCGTCCTGACCGGTCATCGCACGATACTCGATGTAGAACGTGCCCCCGCGATCCCCCTCGACCCGGATCGCGCGCACGCCGGTCTTGCTCCCCGCCGCCGCGAGCGTGACCGTCTGCGACCACCCGCCCGATGCGCGCACCGCCTTCACCGTCCCTGCCGCGGCCACGCCCAGCGCGTCGCGCTGCGCTGCGGGGAGCGCCGGCGGGGTGCGCCCGCCCGCCCACGCGCCGATCCCCATCACGTTGAAGGGGTCGCCGTACTCGACGTCCTTGCACGGCGACACCGGCTTCCCACCGCTCATGGCCGCGTCGGTCGCGCTGCCCGAGCACACCCGCGACTTCCCGTGCGCGAGGCCGAGGTTGTGCCCGAGCTCGTGCGCGATCGCGCCCGTCGCCGCGCTGAGCGGCAGCTTGGCCTTGTGGCGGGATCCCAGATCGACCCAGCTCATGCCGCCGCTGTGCAGGGTGCCGTAGCTCCCCCACCCGCTTGAGTTCTGCGCGAGTGCGCCGCACGCGTCGTCGACGAGCACAATGAGGTGGCGCGCCGATCCGATGTAGCTGCTCGTGCTGCGCCCGAACTGCTTCGCCGCGTCGCTCCACAGCTTCTGGAGCTGCGCGGGATCGCAGCGCGTCACGCGATCACGCGCGAACGTCGTGACGCGTTTCACCGAGCCCACCGTGAAGCTCTTCACCGCACCGCCGGTCTGCCCCACCCAGTACGCGCCAGCGTCGGCGACCAGCCGCGTGAGATCCGCGGTCGTCGGGTTCCCGCCACCCGTGTAGAACGCGACGTCGGCGGTGTGGGCGCGCGGTGCGGTGCCGCTCCCCGCGCCGGATCCGGGGATGATCAAACCCCCGATAGTCAACTCCTTTCCGAGATTCAGCGCCGCGACGGTCACCGCCGCGGTCGCCTCCTCGGTGAGCGCTGCTGGCTGGGTGGGGGCTGCGGGCTCGGGCACGTCGGCTGCGGCCAGATCCGGGGCGACCTCCTCGGCCACCGCGCGCTGCTCCGCGGGCTGCAGCTCGAGCTCGCCGACCAGGCGTTCGCCCGCGGCAGCGTCAGCGAGTACTTCGGCTGGGACCTCCACCACGGGCCCGGCATCGGTGGCGAGCAGCCGCTGCTCGGGGACGTGCGCCGAGGCCGGAGCGGTGCCGCCCTCCGGAATCGGCGCCGACCCGCCCTCCGCCGCGACGACCACCACCGCGCCCTCGACCGGGAGCGCGTCGGGGATGGCGTCAGCGATCAGCTCGGCGGCCTCCGCGTCGCTCGGTTCCCCCGCACCGGACGCGTCCGCGGCCGGCAGCTCCGCGGTCGGCTCCGGCTCGGGCGCGGGCTCTTCCTCCTGCTCCGGCGTCGGCGGCTCGGTAGCCGGCACCTCCGGCGCCGGGTCATCGCCCGGTGCCCCGGTGCCCGGCGGGACGCTCGGCTCGATCGGTTCGGCGCCCTGCGACGGAGCGGTCGCGCCGCCCGGGGCCGTGACCTCAGGCGGCGGCGATTGCGGAGCCTCCTGCCGCGGCGCCTCCGACCCGGGCGACACCGGGGTTCCGCCCGGCGGCGCCACCACGCTCGTGGCTGGGCGCGCTACAGACTGCCCGTGCGCCGCGCCGAGCTGGGGCGGCGGGGCGAGGGCTGCCGCCCGATCCGGAGGCGATCCCGCCGCGCTCACCAGGACGAGCAATGCCAGTATTTGCCCCGCAACTGACCTGAAGATGACTCGCACGAATGCACCCCCGAACCTACCCCTATAGGTATGCGAAACAGAATAAGTCCTGATGAGCAAGCTGTGTAGTCTCGATTTGTTGGAAATGGATCTGTATGCTAGAAACCGACTCTGCCCGACACCCACTCGTCCGAGGGCTGCGTTGCATCTGTGTTCCTGCTAAAGTCGCCCGAAACCTCCCCGGGCCGCCAACCGGCCCCGCAACGACGCGAAGGACTCAGGTGCCACAAGTGACTGATACATTGCAGAACATCCTCGACACGGTCGGCGGGGTCATTTGGGGGCCATTCGTCCTCATCCCGCTGCTGTTCCTCACCGGGTTGTATCTCACGTTCCGGCTCGGCGGCATTCAGTTCCTCCGCCTCGGCGCAGCGCTCAACCTCGGCATCCTGCGCCGGCGCGATCCTGGATCGAGCGGCGATATCTCGCAGTTCCAGGCCCTCACCACCGCGCTCGCGGCCACCGTCGGCACCGGCAACATCGTCGGCGTTGCGACGGCCATCGGCATCGGCGGCCCCGGCGCGCTCTTCTGGATGTGGGTGACCGGCCTGCTCGGCATGGCCTCGAAGTACACGGAGGCCTTCCTCGGCGTCCGCTTCCGCCAGGCCGACAGCAAGGGTGAGCGCAACGGCGGGCCGCAATACTACCTCGAGAAGGGAATTCGCGGGCCGCTCGGCAAGATCCTCGGCTGGTCGTTCACCATCTTCGCGGTGTTCGCGTGCTTCGGGATCGGCAACCTCACGCAATCGAACTCGATCTCGGCGAACGTCGAGCACAGCTTCGGCGTCCCCACCTGGATCACCGGCGTCGTCCTCACAGCGTTCGTGCTCGTCGTGCTCGTCGGCGGCATCAAGTCCATCGGCAAGGTGACCGCCGGCTTCGTCCCGATCATGATCGTGTTCTACGTCGTGGCGGCGCTGTACATCCTCTTCGTCAACATCGGTGACGTGCCCGCCGCGCTCGGCCTCGTCTTCGCCGACGCGTTCACCGGCACTGCGGCGGCCGGCGGCTTCGCCGGTTCCGTGTTCATCATCGCGATCCAGTACGGCTTCGCACGCGGCATCTTCTCGAACGAGTCGGGCATGGGCTCGGCGGCCATCGCCGCGGCGGCCGCGCAGACCAGCCACCCTGTGCGCCAGGGCCTCGTGTCGATGACGCAGACCTTCATCGACACGATCATCGTTGTGACCATGACCGGCCTCGTGATCGTCACGACCGGAACGTACACCTCGGTCGACCCGGCGACCGGCGAACAGCTGTCGCCGGCGCTCATGACGGGCGCCGCGTTCTCGAACGGGCTCCCGGGCGAATGGGGGCACTGGATCGTCACCATCGGACTCGTGATGTTCGCCGCGTCCACCATTCTGGGCTGGGCGTACTACGGCGAGCGGAACATCGTGCGCATCTTCGGGCGCCGGATCGTCATGCCGTTCCGGATCGTCTTCTCCCTCGTGGTGTTCGTCGGCGCAACCACGCAGCTCGCGATCGCGTGGTCCTTCTCCGACATGATGAACGGCCTGATGGCGATCCCGAACCTCATCGGGCTGATCATCCTGTCCGGCCTCGTGGCACGCGAGACACGCGCCTACCTGAAGTTCGATCCCAAGCTGCGTGCCACCTCGGCCGAGATCGAGCGGGCCCTCGCCGACGAGCCGGGCTACCAGGCCTGGCGCACGCGGGAGGCCGAGCTCGACCGCACGGGCGGCAGGGCCCCGCAGCGGCCGGACACGCATCAGCTCGATGCGGTTGGGCTCGAGTTCGACGAGTCAGACGAGCCGCAGGCCCCGCGCGGCTAGCCTCCGGTATAACGGAGTGAGCCCCCGATCTCCACGAGATCGGGGGCTCACTGCGTGAAACACCTGGCCTACAGCAGATCGCTCAGCTTGTTGTTGAACATCGAGAGGGCCGAGCCGATCGCCATGTGCATGTCGAGGTACTGGTAGGTACCGAGGCGGCCACCGAAGAACACCTGGTTCTCCTGTTCGGTGAGCGCACGGTACTTGAGCAGGCGCTCACGATCCTCCGGGGTGTTCACCGGGTAGTACGGCTCGTCCTCGCGCTTCGCGAAGCGGGAGAACTCGCGCATGATGACCGTCTTGTCGCTCGGGTAGTCGCGCTCGGGGTGGAAGTGACGGAACTCGTGGATGCGCGTGTACGGCACGTCCGATCCCGCGTAGTTCATCACGCTCGTGCCCTGGAAGTCGCCCGTCGGCAGCACCTCCTGCTCAAAGTCGAGGGTGCGCCAGCCGAGCTCGCCCTCCGCGTAGTCGAAGTAGCGATCGACCGGGCCCGTGTAGACCACGGGCACCGTGCCGACGATGGCGTTCTTGTTGAGCGGCTGCGACTCGTCGAAGAAGTCGGTGTTCAGCCGGACCTCGATGTTCGGGTGGTCCGCCATCTTCTCGAGCCACGCGGTGTAGCCCTCGGTGGGGAGCCCCTCATGGGTGTCGTTGAAGTAGCGGTTGTCGTACGTGTAGCGCACGGGAAGGCGGCTGATCACCTCGGCGGGCAGCTCCGTCGTCGGCGTCTGCCACTGCTTCGCGGTGTAGTCGCGGATGAACGCCTCGTAGAGCGGCCGCCCGATGAGCGAGATGCCCTTCTCCTCGAGGTTCTGCGCGCTCTTCGTGTCGAACTCACCGGCCTGCTCGGCGATCAGGGCGCGCGCCTCGTCCGGACCATAGGCCGCGCGGAAGAACTGGTTGATCGTGCCGAGGTTGATCGGCAGCGGGAAGACCTCGCCCTTAAAGTTCGAGTAGACCTTGTGCTCGTAGTTCGTGAACGTGGTGAACCGGTTCACGTACTCCCACACGGTCTCGTTCGAGGTGTGGAAGAGGTGCGCGCCGTAGCGGTGCACCTCGATGCCGGTCTCGGGCTCCGCCTCCGAGTAGGCGTTGCCGCCGATGTGTGAGCGACGGTCGATGACGACGACCTTCTTGCCGGCGCTCGCGGCGCGCTCGGCGATCGTGAGCCCAAAGAAACCTGATCCAACTACGAGGAGATCCATGTCCTAAAGTCTATCCCCAGCCCGACTGAGCTTACCTACGCCACGTTCAGAGGGTACGCGGCGTTGGCATCGCCTCATCGCGGAATGATCAAGGTAAGCTATGCCGAGTCCAGATCCCTCTCGCTCACCCAGAATGCACCTTTGCGCATGAACGCCCAAGCAACCAAAGAGTCGCTGACTCTACCGTTCCTCCCCGAACGCGTGGCCTCCGTCGATGTATTCTTCGACAGAGCGCGGGTCTGGTCCATTCATGTCCACGCGTTGGCGGAGGAGGGCGGTCTGACCGTCCCTTGGCCCAAGTCGCTTCTTCCATACCTCGTGGGTTCAACGGAGCTCAGCATTCGCGATTCCTCCTCAGGGGAAGAGTTCGTGAGGCTCGCCGTGACGTTTACAGGGGACCCTGGGCGCGTGCGCGTCGTAGACGCCCATGGGATCCAACTGGCGGTGAATAAGTGGGGTCGCCTGGGAAAGACGCTTGAAGCAAGCAATTCTGGCGTGCAGGACCGAATTCTCGCGAGTACCGTCGAAGTCATTGAAGCTCTGAAAAGCTTGGAGCTCGAGCCATTCATCGTCGGCGGCACGCTGCTTGGTGCCGTGCGGGACGGCGCTCTCCTGCCGCATGATGACGATGCAGACGTCGCCTACCTTTCGCGCCACACGAATCCAGTAGACGTCGCGATTGAAGGCTTCGCGGTAGGTCATCAGCTCCAAGCTCTGGGATACGAACTCGTTCGACACAGCGCGACACACATGCAGCTATACTTCCGTGACGCCAGCGGCGACCCGGACTACTACGTTGACGTATTCACGGCATTCTTCACCGCGGACGGACTCATCAACCAACCGTTCCACGTGCGCGGGGAGCTCGCCCGGCGGGAAATGTTGCCATTCTCAGCTGTCCGCATTGGTGATTTGGATTTCCCAGCCCCCGCGGTCCCTGAGGCATGGCTCGTAGTGAACTATGACGAGAACTGGCGAACCCCGATTCCAGGTTTCAAGCTAAATACACCAAGGAGTACGTCGCGTCGCTTCCAGTCATGGTTTGGGTCTTTCCACTTCCGGCGAGACTTCTGGAACGATTGGTATTCCGAGTTTGGCGACAGCAACAATGACGATTGGCGACTTGGACAAGATTGGGTATTGAGCATTGAGAACGAATTTCGTTCCGGTGCTCTCCTCGACCTTGGCGCGGGTTCAGGCGGACTTGCTTCACAGCTCGCTGCCACTCCGCACAACCGTCGCGTTATCGCGACCGATTTCGCTCAGCAACCGCTTTGCCTTGCAAGAGAACGAGCTCGTCGCGATGGGTTTGAGATTGCTCACGTCAACCTGTACAGGTCTCTTTCGCTTGCCGCACCGGCCTTGCTTGGAATCTCCGGCCCTTTTGACGTTGTAGCAACACATCTTTTCGAGCAAATCGGCCATCTGGGGCGCGCAAATGCACTACGCCTCATTCGCATGGCACTCCGTTCAGGCGGAACCGCGGCTGCCACTCTGTTTGGTGAACCAGCCTCAGACGTGAGTTTCGCCAATCCCACAACTTGGCACATGGCGCCTGAGGAACTCTCACAAGAAGCTCGAAAGCTTGGCCTGGCAGTTCAGATCACTTACCTCGAGGCCCCAGATTCGCCGCCGGCCCGAAGGCCATATGGAGTCACGTTCACCCTTGCCGATCAGCAATTCCCACCTCAGGAGGTCTCGTTGCGCCAACGTCTAAAGCGCCTGTTCCTGCGTGCTCGCCCAGCCACCACGCGTGAGGAGCTTGATACGCTCACCCAGCGAGTGCGAGAGCTGGAACAGGAACTCGACGAGTATCGTCGTGACAGCCTACGGGTCGCAGAGCTTGTCGATCTTGCTGAGCAGCATTTCACGCCGCACTCGCAAGCGACACCTCCAACGACAAAAACGACAGACCCTTCTTGAAAGTGGGACGCTCTTCAACATGAACGTACACACTCCTCCCGCGAAGCGCTGGAAGACGGATTCGCGCGTCGCCGCAGTGGTCGTCACCTATAACCGGCTTGGCAAACTTCCACGAACACTTGAAACGGTATTTGCGCAAGATCATCGCCCCGAGTGGATCGTCGTCGTCAATAACAACTCGAACGACGGCACTCGTGAGTTTCTCGATGGGCTCTCTCCAGCCGAGTACCCAGGCCTTGTTGTGATGCACCTCACTGAGAATCTTGGCGGAGCAGGAGGGTTTGAGGCGGGCATGGAGCGCGGGTACCAGCTGGGCTCAGACTACGTCTGGATCATGGACGATGATTGCTACCCGGACCCTGATGCGCTCAGTATCCTCCTCGAACAACGATACGAGGCTTCGGAAAAGCTCGGACGCCAAGTCCCATTTGCGTGCTCACTGGTGAAATATATCGATGGCTCGCTCTGTGAGATGAACAACCCCATCACCACGTGGGACTGGCCGCGAACCTACCTCCAGGGCCTCGATTCACTCCTCGTCGTTGAATGCACATTCGTCTCTGTGCTCGTCCCCCGCTTTGCTCTGGAAGAGCAAGGACTACCGCTCCGGGAGTATTTCATCTGGTTCGATGACAAAGAGTATACAAAACGGCTCACCCGGGCGTTCGGCCCCGGCATCATCGCTTTGAAATCGGAGGTGGTGCATGATATGGGCGTGAATGCTGGCGTAAACTACCGTCAGGTGACGCAAGACAACCTCTGGAAGTTTGAAAAGGGGACACGCAACCAAGCGTCGTACCGCTTCCACTTCGAGGGGAGATTCTCCTACATCAGTTACGCACGACGTGTTCTGGTCGAAATGCGGCAAGGCGGGGTCGAGAAGCCAGTCAAGAAACAGATGCGCAAAGCGTTGTGGGCGGGACGTAAGTTCAACCCCCAGCCCAGGTTCCCGTCTCCTTCTTCTGACTAAAATGCCAAATGCGAACCGAAGAGATCACTGGATGCTCTTCGGAAGCAGTTCCATCTCTAAGTTTGAAGGGACCTGAACTGAATTCGCTGAGAACCACCACGTTCGCTCGAGTCTCCACAAGCCGCAATCTCCCGTACGGTACAGAGTATCGACGTGACATACAGGGGCTGCGCGCCTTCGCCGTTCTGGTAGTAATTCTCTACCATTCAGGCGTGCCGATCTTCTCTGGCGGATTTGTCGGGGTCGACGTGTTCTTCGTACTCTCGGGATTCCTCATCACAGGAATCATGCTCGCCGAGATACAGAGCTCTGGAACCTTGAATATCTCTCGGTTCTACGCGAAGCGGATTCTCCGCATCATCCCAGCAGCAACGGTAGTGCTATTCGTGACGGCGATCGCAACCGCCCTCTGGATCCCGCTCACGGAATGGCGCGACATCGCCTCAGAAATCGCGACCTCTGCCGTGTACCTCGTCAATTGGCAGCTCGCTGGGACGACCGACTATCTCAACGCGGAAGCGCTCCCCAGTCCACTGCAACATTTCTGGTCATTGGCAGTTGAAGAGCAGTACTACATAGTTTGGCCGGCACTCATTATCGCAGTGTTGTCCCTCCTCCGCTGGCGAGGCAGGAAGCGCGGCAAACTGAGTTCTCCCTCGTCAGGAATCAAGGTGATGGCTGGGGCGATGCTCGCAATTGTTGTTGCCTCGCTACTCTTTTCGATGTTCGCTTTGTCCCACTGGCCTGCTGCCGCGTACTTCATCACCCCAACGCGGGCGTGGGAGCTTGGGGTAGGGAGCTTGCTCGCCTTTGCTGCTCCCTTCCTCCGTAAACTCCCGGGTACGGTGAAACGCGGTGTTGCCGCGCTGGGATGGGCTGCAATGAGCGCAGCGGTGATCGGGTACTCGGCATCGACGCCGTTTCCTGGCCTGACGGCGCTCCTTCCCGTCCTGGGTGCCGCAGCCGTTATTTCTGGCGGGCTGCCGCGCGAACCTCATGAGTTTCGCTATCCCATCTCGGGGCATGCCGTCCCGGTGTGGTTTGGCAATATTTCGTACAGCCTGTACTTGTGGCACTGGCCGATCTTGGTGGTCGCCGAAGCCCAATGGGGCGAAATTGCACCTCAATCGAAGCTCCTCCTCATGGCCGGAGCGGTAGGACTCGCTGCGCTCAGCACGCGCTTCTTCGAACAGCCTCTGCGTTCGATACCAGCGCTGCGAAACTCCTCAGTTCGAGCTTTCGGGATCGGTGCTGTAGCCATCGCACTTTCTCTTGCAGCGGCAGCAGCGCTCTGGCTGCTGTCGGGATCCCAGGGTAGCGCTTCACCTGTCACCAGTTCGGCTCCCGGCGCCGCGGCGCTCGCGAGCGGCGAGACGATACCGTTAGTGTCCCGGGTCCCAGAAGATCTCACGCCCAGCCTCATCGAAGCGAAGAACGACAACCCACAGATCTACGCAGACGGATGCCACCTCGAGCCGGGTGCCACCACACCAAAACCATGCAGCTATGGAGACCCTGCGGGTTCTCTCGTTGTGCTCGCCGGAGACTCGCATGCAGCCCAGTGGTTCACACCGCTCCAGGAGATTGCAGAAGAGCGTGGCTTCCATCTCGTCTCATTGACGAAGTCGAGCTGTCCGATCACACAGTCTGAAATCAAACTGAGCGGCACCGACCGAAACTATAGCGAATGCGCAGAGTGGAACCGGGGCGTCCAAGAGTACATTGAAAAGAATCGCCCTGAGCTGGTGGTGACGTCTGCGCTCGAAGACTACGTGCCAAGTGGGGCACAGTCACTCACTTCGGGCTTCGCCAGCTCCTGGAGCCGTTTCGAGGAGTCTGGCACTCGAGTAGCGGTCCTCATCGACACCCCGTATATGAACAGTCGTGTTCCGGATTGTCTCGCCCAAAATCAGGACAACCCGAGCGCATGCTCGACCCCGCGTGATGTGGCGCTCCCCAAAACTCGCACGCAGCTGACTGAGGCCGCAGCAACCGTGCCAGGCGTCTCGCTCATTGATCTCACGGATCTCATTTGCCCGGGCGAAGCGTGCGCTCCCATAGTCGGGGACGTCCTTGTTTACCGAGATCAGCATCATCTTTCCGCGAGCTATTCACGTTCGCTGGCCCCGTTCCTGGAGGAGCGCCTAAGCACATCACTTCCACGGGAGGAACAAAACGCAACGTCGCCTTGATCGAAGTCGATCAAGGCGACGTTGCGGAGGCGGGGCTTAGGCGCCTGCGCCAATCACAATGCGCGGCACTCCACGCCATTGCGCAGGATCGGTTGAATTGCGGCCGTCAGCAAAAAGCTTGATCCCCGGAAAGTCAGCGGGGCCCAGGTCACGGTACTCTGCATGGTCTGCCTGCAGAATCGCAACATCCACTTCGTTCCCAATCGTGTGAGCGGCGAAGCCGTAGCCCGCGAGCTCCTCGTCGGTGAACAGCGGATCATGCACGGTCACCTGCGCGCCGCGGGCGGTGAGTTCTTCGACGGTCGGGAACACACCCGAAACCGCGGTCTCCTTCACACCGCCGCGATACGCAGCGCCGAGCACGACGACGCGGGTGCCGGCGAGGTCGCCGATCGTCTGCTCGACCCGGTCGACGACGTACTTCGGCATCGTCGAGTTGTAGTTTCGGGCTGTACGCACGATGTCTGCGTCAGGGTCGGTGGACAGGTACAGTCGCGGGTAGACTGGAATGCAGTGCCCGCCGACGGCGATGCCTGGGCGATGGATGTGGCTGAACGGCTGCGAGTTGCAGGCCTCGATCACCTTGTAGACGTCGATGCCTGAGGTGTCCGCGAAGCGCGCAAACTGGTTCGCGAGCCCGATGTTCACATCACGGTAGGTCGTCTCGGCGAGCTTCGCCATCTCCGCGGCCTCCGCAGTGCCCATATCCCAGACGCCGTTCGGGCGCTTCAGGTCAGGGCGCTCGTCGAAGGTCAGCACCGACTCGTAGAACTCGATCGCCTTCTTCGTGCCGACATCGTTCAGGCCGCCCACGAGCTTCGGGTACTTCTTCAGGTCTTCGAAGACGCGACCGGTGAGCACGCGCTCGGGCGAGAATACGACGTGGAAACCCTCGCCCTCGGTGAGACCCGATACTTCCTCGATCAACGGCTTCCAGCGGGTGCGCACCGTACCGACGGGCAGCGTGGTCTCGTAGGAAACGAGCGTGCCGGGGGTGAGGTGCTCTGCAAATGACCGTGTCGCCGCGTCCATCCAGCGGAAGTCTGGCTCCCATGTCTCTTCGTCGACGAGCAGTGGTACGACGATCACGATCGCGTCGGCACCAGGAATGGCCTCTGCGTAGTTCGTGGTCGCGCGCAGCTTGCCCGCAGGAACGAGCTCGGCAAGCCGCTCCGCAAGGTGCGCTTCGCCGGGGAACGGCTCTTCGCCGCGGTTAATAGCGTCAACGAGCGCTTCGTTCACGTCTACGCCAATCACATCGTGCCCCATGTGGGCATACTGCGTGGCGAGAGGAAGGCCGATTTTGCCGGTGGCAACAACTGCGATTTTCACGCTTGTCAGTCTACATCCGTCACTTGTGAGTGCGGCGGCTTCGACATCTCGCAGATGCTTCCGCTTCGACGCGCGTCCTTGTTGCATTCCGTAAGATTGACTCCATGAAGATCATGAGTGTTGTTGGGGCGCGGCCCCAGTTCGTCAAACTCGCCCCAATTGCTCATGCGATGCAGGAGCTCGGCCACGAGCACATCATCGTACACACCGGGCAGCACTACGACCCGATGCTCTCTGATGTCTTCTTCCGCGACCTCGGCATTCCCGCCCCCGACGCACACCTCGGTGTCGGATCAGGCTCGCACGGAGTGCAGACCGGCGCGATTCTGGGACAGATGGATGAGATCCTCGAGCGCTTCACGCCCGACGCCGTGCTCGTCTACGGCGACACAAATTCGACCCTCGCGGCCGCGGTCAGCGCAGTCAAGCTGCACTACCCCGTCGCCCACCTCGAAGCGGGCCTGCGCTCCTTTAATCGGGCGATGCCCGAGGAACACAATCGTGTGCTGACAGACCACGCCGCCGACCTCTGCCTGGCCCCTACCGAGGTCGCCATGAAGCACCTCGAGAACGAGGGCCTGGCAGAGCAGTCCGTGCTCGTCGGTGATGTGATGACCGACGTGCTATTCAAGGTCCGCGGAGAGGTCGAGGCTGGCGGTACCGAGAACCCGCTCGCGGCGATGTACACCCCGGGCGAGTACTACGTCGCGACCATTCACCGCGCCGAGAACACCGACGACCCTGAGCGCCTGCGCGAAGTCGTCGCTGCTCTCGCCGCTGCGGATCGCCCCGTGGTGCTGCTCGCGCACCCGCGCGTCCTCGCGAAGGCCGAGTCCGCCGGGATCTCGCTTGAGGTCGACTCACTTCGCGTGCATGATCCTCTCGCGTACCCGGAACTCATCGCTGCGGTACTCGGAAGCGCCGGCGTGGTCACCGACTCCGGCGGCCTGCAGAAGGAAGCCTTCCTGCTCCGCGTTCCCTGCACGACCGTGCGCCATGAGACGGAGTGGGTCGAGACCGTCGCACTTGGATGGAATGTGCTCGCGAACTCAACCAACGAGATCAGCGCGGCGCTCACCCGTCCCGCGCCTGCGTCCACGGACGCAGCGCCCTACGGTGACGGCACCGCTGCTGTGCAGGCCGTTCGCGCGATCGTCGACCGGCTCGGCTAGTGCCTCACTACTGTGCGGCGGCCTCGCCATGGCCGCCGCGCAGTTCAGCACTAAATCGCAGGTAGTTCGTTTCACTCGACCAGCGCTCCCGCCAGGTCGCGAGGCTCGCGTCGGCATACGCTCGGTAGTCAACGCTTGGGGCTGCGAGCAGCTCTAGGATGCGCTCGGCGATTTCTTCCTTCGTCGGGTCGGCCGGGAGCAGCCCGGGGAACATTCCGAGCTCGACGGCGATGAGTTCCCGGTTCCCACCTACGTCGGTGGCGATGACGGGGAAGCCCTGGGCAAGCGCCTCCATCACCGAGACGGGAACGCCCTCGGATGATGACGTGTTAATGAACACAGATCCCGGCCGCGCTGCATAGCTCTCCTTGACGGCCTCATTCGACAGGTTTCCGAGGAACTCATAGCTGCCGGGCAGCAGTTTCTCCGCCGCCAGGCGCTCCATCTCGGCGATGACGCTTGGCTCGGCGCTCGATCCGATGTGCGCCCATCGGATCTCTGGGTCCCGCGCCTGCGCCACCGCGAGCGCATCAATAAGCAGCGGAATCCGCTTCACCGGGTGAAAATATGCGCAAGAGTAAACGAGCTTTGCCGCCTGATCCGCGTTTCCTGGGACCAGCGCCGCCGCAACACCGAGTCGACGCGTCGACACTTTCCCGGCAAAACTCGGGAACTTCGCGCGCAAATACTCGGCGCCGTTGTCCGAGACAGGGTGCACCGCATCCATGCCCCGAAAAAGCAGCTCGCGCTGCGGCAGGTAATTCGAGGCCCGGCGCTCGGAGAAAACGTCGTAGCCGTGGGCGCGCGTGACGATCGTGCTTTCGGTCGCGCCGAGGCGTTTGCGCGTGTGCAGCGCGACACGCGCAGGTGCGTACATCCAGTAGCCATAGAACACGGCCTCGCCTGCCGTCACGTATTCCCGCTTCAGCTCCGAGAAAATGCTGTGCGTGATCATTCGAGCGAAAAGATCAAGCTTGAAATCCTCGATCACGTGGCCGACACGGGGGGCCGATCTCAGCGCGTTCTTCAGGGCGCCGAAGGCGTCCCAGGGTCGGCGCAGTACAAAGGCCAGCACATCCAGGTAGTTTTTCCGCGAACCGTCGAGGCCGACTGGCACATGCAGTGTGAAGTTCTCCGGAAGCTCGCGCTTCGCTCCCTTGCGTAGGTACGGGAATGACGGCACTACGATGACTTTGTCGAAAGACTCGGCGAGGAACGGAATCTCGCTCTCGATGAACTCCTCCCCGGGCGAATACGGAAACGTATTGGTGAAGAAGAAGAGCGTCCGGCGTCTGCCCTGAGCGCGCTGTTGCGATTCCTGCACGAACGGTTCCGCCTTCCTTGCCCTCGGCGAGGGTTCAAATAGTGCTTGAATTGGCTGCACGGCACGCGCTCAGCCCGCCCCATCTTACTTCCGATGCCGGGGCGGTAGGCTAATCCGGGGTTTCTATCGATCGACAGAACCAGCAGCCCCGAGGAGGCACCACCGTGAAGAGCATTTGGCGAACACTTAACAGGCTCTTCAGCGTGCTTCCGCGCGGCGCCCGCTCTTACTACATTGGTTACTCGATCGCGACCGGCCTGCTGGCTTTCCTCGACACCGCCGCGCTTGCGCTCATCGTACTCACAATCACACCGCTCGTTTCGGGCACTCCAATCACGATTCCGGTGATTGGCGAGCTGCCGCAGGAAGCGACCTCCTGGGTGGTATTGATGATCGCCGCGCTGTTCATCTTGAAAGGGGTCCTCGCGCTCCTGCTGCACTGGCGCGCGACGCGGAAGTTCGCGAGCTACGAACTTGAACTCGGCGATCGGATCTTCGCGAACTTCATCCATTCCAGCTGGGAGAAGCGCTCTACCATCAGTACGCCAGAGCTCACCCGCATGGTCGACAGCTCGGTAGGCAACGCGAGCCGCGGCTTCCTGCTGCCGCTTTCTCAGATTCCCGGGAACGCGTTGACCTTCGTATCCGCACTGCTCATCCTCGTCGTGTCCGAGCCTTTGACCGCGTTCATCGCGCTCGTGTACCTGTCACTCATCTCTGGGGCGCTGAGCTTCATTGTGGCGCGCCGCTCCCGCGCAGCGGGCACCGTCGCACGCAACTACTCGTTCCGCGTCGCCACGATCATGACCGAGATGATCGATGCGCTCAAAGAAGTCACGCTGCGTGGGAAACTCGATGAGGCGGGGCGCATGATCTCGAAGAACCGCGCGGTCGCAACGCGCGCCCGAGCGAGTCTCGCGTTCATCGGTGTCGTGCCTCGTTACACCCTTGAGGCGGCTCTCATCGGCGGATTCGTGATCGTCGGCGGCGCCTCCATGCTCTTCTCCGGGCCGCAGGCCGCCGTTGTGTCCATCTCGCTTTTCGCGGCCTCCGGCTTCAAAATGATTCCCTCGATGAACGCAGTGCAGTCCAGCCTCACCGCAGCATCCTCCAACGAAGTTTACGCACTTGACGTGATTCGCGAGTTGGAGGCGAAGGACGAGTTTGTCTCGGTGCCGGCCGACACGACCGAGCTCGTGTCCGCCCCGAAGGAGCTCGTGCTCAACAACGTCAGCTTCACCTATGCTGGCGCCGAGCGCCCCGTGCTCAACGGGCTGTCGCTGCGAGTACCCTTCGGCTCCAGCCTCGCGATCGTCGGCCCTTCGGGGGCAGGGAAGTCAACATTGATTGACATTCTGCTCGGCCTCAGCGTGCCGACCTCGGGTAGCTTGACGATCGACGAGACGCCGCTGACGGAAGTTCTGCAGCAGTGGCGCGACCGCGTCGGGTACGTGCCGCAGCGCGTCGCGCTCTTCGACGGGAGCATCGCGCAGAACGTCGCACTGACGTGGGAGGACGAGTACGACGCCGAGCGCGTCGGCGAGGTGCTGAAGCTCGCCCACGTGCATGAGATCGCAGAGCGCGGCGAGGGCATCTCCGAGCGCATCGGTGAGCGCGGCGCCTCGATTTCAGGAGGCCAGCAGCAGCGCCTCGGAATCGCCCGCGCGCTCTATACCGACCCGCTCATCATGGTGATGGACGAGGCGACCAGCTCTCTGGACACAGCCACCGAAAACCGCATCGTCGAGTCGCTCGATTCCTTTGCTGGCGAGGTCACGTTCATTACGGTCGCCCATAGACTCGCGACCATTCGCAACTACGATCAAGTCTGCTACCTCGACGAGGGGCGCGTCCTTGGCCAGGGCACGTTTGATGAGGTCGTTCAGGCTGTTCCAGCGTTTCGTGTCCAGGCCGAGCTTGCCGGGCTCGCCTGATCCGGCCTATTAGACTGAAACGAGTATCCGTCAGCGCCGCGCCGCAGGCCGGCACCCACCGAGCACCCCGAGGACATCTTGCGAATCCTACTGATCTGCCCGTTCTTCCCGCCCGAGAACAAGATCGCCTCGGTCCGCATCGCGAAGTTCGCCGAGCACTGGTCGGCCGCCGGCCACGAGGTGCGCGTGCTGACCCGCACCGCCGATGGCTCAGACCTGGCGGTTCCCGATCATACGAACCTCAGCGTGCACCGCGTCACCGACCCATTCGCGAAGTCGGCTTCGGGAATCCAGAAGCTCAAGCCAGCCAAGCCGAACCGTTTCCAGCAACTGCTCGGCGTCGCCTACGGCAAGGCTCTCTCATTCGTCTGGCCGGATATCTACGCGCGCTGGAGCCGTGCCGCGCGCAAGGAAGCACAGAGCTGGGTGTGGCGGCCGGATGCCGTCGTCGCGAGCGTCGGGCCTTTCAGCACCCTCATACTCGGTAGTCAACTCGCGAAGCACTTCTCGGCAAAGCTCATCGTCGATTACCGCGACCTGCTCACGCTCAGCACGTACTACCCGCACGGTTCCATCCGGCGTCGCATCGACGGCTCGGTCGAGCGACGCGTCGCCGCGCAGGCCTCCGCCCTCGCGACCGTGAGCGCGCCACTCGCGGAAGAACTCGCGGAGACCTACCACCGGCCTTCGGTGGTCGTCACGAACGGCTACGATCCAGCCGACTTCACAGCGAACCACTACGCGCCCTCGTCTCAGACACTGCGCATCACCTACTGCGGCTGGGTTATCCCGAACCGTCGCGACCCGCGCCCGTTCCTCAGCGGCGTCGCCCAGCTGCTTCGCGACCGCGACGACATCTCGATCGCGGTCGACTTCTACGGCCCCCCCTCGGGCGAAGTGAGCCGCATCACCGAGGAACTCGGGCTTGACGCGGTCGTCACCCAGCACGGCCGCGTGAACCATGCCGAGTCGCTGCGGCTCCAGTCGGCCTCCGACGTGCTTCTGCTGCTGCTCTGGAACGATCCAGGTGAGATCGGGGTTCTCAGCGGCAAAGTCTTCGAGTACATCGGCGCTGGCCGCCCAATCCTCATGACCGGCCTCGAGGACGGTGCCGCTGGTCAGCTCATCTCGGAGAACGAGCTGGGTCTCGTCAGCAACGACAGCGACGTCATCTCCCGCTACCTCCGCACTCTCGCGGACGAGAAGCACTCGACCGGCCGCGTCGAGGGACCAGCGCTCAATAACC
The DNA here is from genome assembly GCF_003917135.1 of Leucobacter chromiireducens. Taxonomy (GTDB): domain Bacteria; phylum Actinomycetota; class Actinomycetes; order Actinomycetales; family Microbacteriaceae; genus Leucobacter; species Leucobacter chromiireducens_A. The sequence goes on along the minus strand of NZ_RPDI01000036.1, from coordinate 2,619 downwards.
CCAGTGAGTTCACTCGCGAGACCCAGAGCCAGCGCCTCCTCGACGCGATCGAGACCGCCGTCAGCGGCTAGCCGTTCACCGCGTCGCGACTTCTACCGAGAAATCCACGGCCCGTCCGGCGACGCCCTGGAGTGACACGTGCTGCTGCGCCCAGACGCCGATCGCCTGGCGATTTGCTTCGGTATCGCGCGCGAGCAACTCGCCCATCGCGTCCGCAACCTGCGCAACGTCGTGCTCACAGCCGATGCCGAGCATGGGGTTCGAGACGAGCTGCTCGCGGGCCGGCCCCGGACCCGCATAAAGTACTGGTGTGCCACAGCCCCACGCGGCGAAGATCTTCGTCGGGTAGGCGAAGTCGTAGCCCGCCCCGGGCCTGATACTCGCGAGGCTCATCCGGGCACCCCGAATCCACTTCGCAGCCTCCTTGGGGGGAACCGAATCCACGAAGCGCACCGGTGCGTCGAGCTCGGCTACGAGCGCGCGGAGCTCGGGCAACGCTGACCCCTGACCGAGGAACACGACCTCGGCCAGGTGTCCCGCTTGCTGCAACTGAACCGCAGCATGAACGAACACTTCAGCTCCCTGCCACTCTGATGCCGTGCCCGAGTAAATTGCGTAATTCGACAATTCGGCAACGGGTCCATGTGGCGTGAATATCTCGGTGTCGATGCCATTGCCCACCGTGGTGATGTTCGCACGCGGGGCGATCTCGCGCACCCGCGCCGCAACGCCGTCGTTGACCGCGAGCACCCCGGCGCTGCGGTTCATCACGCGCCGCTCCATCCAGCGCACAAAACGAACCACGAAGCCAGGCGCACCGGTGCTCTCGCTCGCGTCCGACCAGACGTCGGCGGCATACGTAACAACCCGAATCCCGCGAAGCGCGGCCGCGGCGTGCGCGAGCAGCCAGGTCGTTGGGGGCGGCTCGACCACCATGAGATCGTGGCGCTTCCCAAACAAGATTCGGAAGAACAGCGGGATGTCGAAAGACATGTACTGGACGTAGCCGCGCACGTAGCCGTCGCCGTCGCGCAACACCGGTGCGCGCCGCACGGTGTATCCGCACGCGGCGTCCTGGGTACGGGCCGACAGCATGAGCGGGCGCGCCGGTGTAGACGTCAGCACTGTCACAGAGTGACCGGCTGCCGCGAAGCCATCGGCGAGCGACGCGAGCCGGAACGATGCCGCCGCGGCCTCAGGCTGAAAGATTCGCGAAGCGAGGAGAACCCGCATGTCCAGCGCGCTGATTAGGCGCCTGCGCGAGTCACCGCAGTGACCCCCGCGACGATTCGTTCAAGGTCGCCGTCACTCAGTGAGGGGTGCACAGGCAGCGAAAGGACCTCGCTCGCGGCCTTCTCGGTCTGCGGAAGCTCCAGGTCCGGAGCGAAATGCTTGAGGGAGGGGAGACGGTGATTCGGGATCGGATAGTAGACGCCGCTGCCCACCTGGTGTTCGTTCCTCAGCGCCTCGCGGATACGGTCGCGCTCGCCCGCGTCGAGGCGAATCGTGTACTGGTGGTACACGTGCACGGCCCCCTCGGCGACCGCAGGGGTCGTGACGCCTGCGAGGCCTGCGAGGCCTGCGTTCAGCGTTGCAGCATTGCGCTGACGCTGAGCGGTCCAGGCTTCGACCTTAGTGAGCTGCACGCGGCCAATCGCGGCGTGCACATCGGTCATGCGTGCGTTGAAGCCGATGACTTCGTTCGCGTACTGAGTCTCCATACCTTGGTTGCGCAGCAGCTGGACACCGCGTGCGAGCTCGGGAGTCGCGCAGGCGACCATGCCTCCCTCGCCCGAGGTCATGTTCTTCGTCGGGTAGAGGCTGAACATAGCGAAGTCGCCGAACGTGCCGACGGGCCGCCCCTGCCAGCTCGCGCCGTGCGCCTGCGCCGCATCCTCATAGATTGCGAGGCCGTGCTCGGCGGCGATCGCCTCAAGCTGGTCAACGAGGAAAGGGTGGCCGTAGAGATGCACCGGCATGATGCCCTTCGTGCGCGGCGTGATCGCCTGGCGCACTGCTTCCGGGTCGAGGGAGAAGTAGTTGGGCTCGATGTCCACGAACACGGGCGTTGCACCGGTCAGTGCGACCGAGTTGCCCGTCGCCGCGAAGGTGAAGGAGGGCACGATCACCTCGTCACCGGGGCCGACGCCCGCCGCGAGTAGGCCGAGGTGCTGTCCGCTCGTGCCCGAGTTCACCGCGACCGTGGGGCGGCCAGACACGAAGTGCGCCGAAAATTCGTCTTCGAATGCCTTAACCTCGGGCCCCTGGGCGATCATGCCTGAGCGCAGCACGCGGTCAACCGCCGCGCGCTCTTCGTCACCAATGATCGGCTTGGCCGGGGGAATAAAGTCAAGTTCCATAGTCGGGTACCCTATCGCGTTTCGTGCCCCGAAAGATACGAGACATCCTCCCCGGAAGCCTCCGAGGCATGCTCATCCAGGTTACTCCTTTGCGGCCTCAACGCCGCGTCTTCGCCAGCCCGGGTGTCACCACTTTCTGCGAACTCATCGGCTGCGGCGGCGTCATCGGGCACGAGAGCGTCAGAGGCGGGCAGGCTCAACGCGGCCTTCCCCGCAACGAATTTCACGCCCGTCGCGGGCGTGTAGACCGCTTGCCCGC
>NZ_RPDI01000035.1 GCF_003917135.1 Leucobacter chromiireducens | reverse complement strand
CGGTATTTGCGTGTTCTCGCCCCTGCCATCCTGCTTGCGGCGACGCTCGCTGCGTTGCTCGTGGGGCTCGCCATTGGCGGGGCGGCAGCGGAGCGCACCCTCGCGGATCCCGGCGCGTTCATCCGCTACGCGATGCCCACCGCGCGCACCATCGTCAACATCGCGATGGCGGGGCTGATCGGCTCCGTGGTGATGGCCGTGTGGGCGCTCGCGAGCGACAAGCCGGAGACCCGCATCGCGCTCGATCTCGCCGCGGGCTCGGCCGCCGTGCTGACGGTTGCGAGCGCCGCGACGCTGATCTTCACGTACGTCGACGTGTCGGGCCTCCCCTTCTCCGGCGACGCGACGTTCGGCGCCGGGCTCGCGCAGTTCGTGACGGAGATTGAGCTCGGCCAGCTGTGGCTCATCGAGCTCCTCCTCGCCGCGGCGACCACGGTGCTCGCGTTCGCCATCCGGGGGCGCAGGCTCACGCTGCTCGTGCTCGTCGCCGCGCTCGTCACCGCCCTGCCGCTCGCGCAGCAGGGGCACGCCGCAGGCGCCTCCGGGCACTCGCAGGCGGTCAACTCGCTGCTCGTCCACCTCGTCGGCGCCGCCGTCTGGCTCGGCGGCCTGCTCACGCTCATCCTCGTGGCGTTCGTCGTCGATCGCCCGCGCCTCGCGGTGCTGACCTCGCGCTACTCGACGCTGGCCCTGTTCGCCTTCATCGGCGTCGCGGCCTCCGGCGTGGTGAGCGCCTGGCTGCGCGTCGGCACGGTCGACGCGCTCTTCGGCACCGGCTACGGGCAGCTCGTCATGCTGAAGACCGCGGCGCTCGTCGCCCTCGGCGTGTTCGGCGCGATCCAGCGCACGCGGTTGATCCCGCGCATCGCGGATTCGGATCGGGGCCGTGGCGCGTTCGCCTGGTTCGTGACCGCCGAGCTCGCCGTGATGGGGATCGCGAGCGGTGTCGCCGGCGCGCTCGGCCGCACAGCGACCCCCGTGTCNTGGCGCGTTCGCCTGGTTCGTGACCGCCGAGCTCGCCGTGATGGGGATCGCGAGCGGTGTCGCCGGCGCGCTCGGCCGCACAGCGACCCCCGTGTCGTTCGAGCCCGCGCGCGACGGCGGCGGGAAGGTGAGCCCGGCCGAGTGGCTCACCGGCGACCCGCTCCCGCCCGAGCTCACCCCCATGAGCTACTTCACCGAGTGGAAGTTCGACCTCGCGTGGGCGCTCGTCTGCGTGTTCGCGCTCGCGCTGTACCTGGGCGCCGTGATCCGGCTCGCCCGACGCGGCGACCGCTGGCCCATCGGCCGCACGATCCCCTGGATCCTGGGCATCGCGTTCCTGTTCTACACGACGAACGGGGCGCTCAACGCGTACGAGCAGTACCTGTTCTCCACGCACATGCTCGCGCACATGGCGCTGACCATGCTGATCCCGCTCCTGCTCGTGCTCGGCGCGCCCGTGACGCTCGCGCTGCGCGCCACCGAGAAGCGGCACGACGGCTCGTGGGGCGGTCGCGAGTGGATCATGTGGGCCGTGCAGACGCCCTACTCGAAGTTCATCACGCACCCGGCCGTCGCCGCCGTCGTCTTCGCCGGCTCGCTGTGGGTGTTCTACTTCACGCCGATCGCCCGGTGGGCGGCCGCCGAGCACCTCGGCCACCAGTGGATGATCATCCACTTCCTGATCTCGGGCTACCTCTTCAGCCTCTCCATGATCGGGATCGACCCCGTGCCGTACCGTTTCCCGTACCCGCTGCGCCTCGTCACGCTGTTCGCGACCATGGCCTCGCACGCCTTCTTCGGGGTGACCATCATGACCGGCGACGCGCTCATGCTCGCCGACTGGTACGGGGCGATGGGACGCACGTGGGGCGCAACGCCGCTCGAGGACCAATCGACGGGCGGCGGCATCGCCTGGGGGATCGGCGAACTGCCGACGCTCGCCCTCGCCCTTGTGGTCGCCGTGCAGTGGTCGCGCAGCGACGACAAGGAGCAGAAGCGCAAGGACCGCGCGGCCGACCGCTCAGGGGACGCCGAGCTCGTCGCCTACAACGAGATGCTGGCCGCGCAGGCGAAGCGCGACCGGAAGATCGCCGAGCGCTAGCTGGGGGTGTGCTGGCTGGTTTGCCGCCTGATCAGTTTGCCGCCTGATTGGCTGCCCCACCTCGCATCCCAAGCGATTCGGCGAAACCCAGCTCCGTCCGGCGCGAACGGCTTGTCTTCGCCGAATCGCTTGCGTTGGCTGAGCGCGCTCGTGTGCGTGCGTGCGTGTTGAGCGTGCGCCAGTGCGGCGCTACGCGCCGGGTGCGCCAGCCTCCGTGCCGGTGACGTCGGCGCGGTGGAAGTTGAGGTGCGAGCGCGACGCCGTCGGCCCCCGCTGCCCGAGGTAGCGCGAATAGGTCGCGCCGGCACCGTACGGCCGGTCGGCTGGCGAGGACAGGCGGAAGAAGCAGAGCTGTCCGATCTTCATGCCTGGCCAGAGGCGGATCGGCAGGGTGGCAACGTTTGAGAGCTCGAGCGTCACGTGTCCCTCGAAGCCGGGGTCGATGAACCCGGCGGTCGAGTGCGTGAGCAGTCCGAGCCGACCGAGCGAGCTCTTCCCCTCGAGGCGGGCGGCGACATCGTCGGGCAGCCCGACCTGCTCGTACGTGGACCCCAGCACGAACTCGCCGGGGTGGAGGATGAAGCCCTCCGCCGGATCGACCTCGATGAGGCGGGTCAGCTCGGGCTGCTCCTCCGCGGGGTCGATGACGGCGTACTTGTGGTTGTCGAACAGCCGGAAGTACCGGTCGAGGCGCACGTCGACGCTGGAGGGCTGCACCATCGAGGCGTCGCTCGGGGACAGCTGGATTCGGCCAGACGCGAGCTCGGCATTGATGTCGTGGTCAGAAAGCAGCACGGGATCGATTCTACCCGGCACGGCGCCAGTTCGCCGGGACGAACGGCCGACCGGTCGCGGCGGCCGCTGGGATCTAGGAATACGCAGGATCGGACTTTCTTTGTATCCGATTGCCCCACCATCGCGCACTTCGCCGCTGATGAACACCGGCTTCGCACTGCCGCTGGATACAATTGTCGTGTCCGTGAGAGCGCGTTTCCCGGCGCTTCGCGGTTGGTGAGAGGAAACGAAATGAGCTTGCCTGGGCTGCGTGGCGCAGACCACATCGGAGTCACTGTGCCTGACATGGCCGAGGCGCACGAGTTCTTCACCGAGATCCTCGGCTGCGTCCATGTGTACAGCCTCGGCCCGTTTCTGCCGAACGGCACCTGGATGAGCGAACACCTCAATGTCGACGATGCGACCGTCATGCGCGAGATCCGCTTCTACCGCTGCGGCAACGGCACGAACTTCGAAGTCTTCGAGTATGAGGCTCGCGACGCAGCCACCGAACCACCGCGCAACAGTGATGTTGGCGGCCACCACGTCGGTTTCTACGTCGATGACCTCGACGTTGCTGTGCAGTTCCTCAGGTCGCGCGGCGTGCGCGTGCTCGGCAACCCGACCGCGAGTTCGGGAGCAAGCGCGGGACAGCGATGGGTGTACTTCCTTGCTCCATGGGGAATGCAATTCGAGCTCGTGAGCTTTCCGCACGGCAAAGCGTACGAGGCCGACGCTCGGGTGAAGCTCTGGGACACGCGAACCGAGCCGGATGGGACTGCTAGCTGAGTGCGCTCGTCTCCTGGAAGATCTCCGGGTGCTGCGCGAGGCTGAGGCGCGTGCGACGAATGTGGGCACCCATTATGCGTTCGGCCTCGTCGACGTCGCCGCGCTCAATCGCGAGCACGAGCAACTCGTGCTCCAGGTGCACCGCACGGTTCGTGTGCACGCCATAGATCTGTGAGAAAGCGCGCCGGTAGTGCTGGGTGGTGTTCCACAGTCGTGCAACGAAGTCGCCGAGCATGCCTGTCTGCGCCCCCGAATAGCTCAGGCTGTGGAAGTCACGGTCGAGGCGGAGAAACTCCTCGATACTGTCGGTCTCTCGCATCGCCACGACGAGCTCGTGGAGCCGCGAGATCACTGCCGGGTTGAGGCCTGGCACGCTCATCCGGAGCAGGAGGGGTTCAACGCGTTCGCGGATCTGGTACACCTCTTCGCACTCCTCGAGGCTGAGCTTCGCGACCCAGGCCCCGGTATTCGCGACGAGAGTCACCAGGCCCTCTGCCTCGAGGAGGCGAAGCGCGTCGCGCACGGGGAGCCGGCTCGCGCCAAAGCGCTCCGCGAGGTCCTCCTGCACGATTCGTTCGCCTGGCAGAATCTCGCCGGCGAGGATCATGAGGCGCAGGTCCGAGGCAACGCGCTCGCTTGCGCTGATCGAGCGTGCGGGTCGAGCCGTCATCGTTGGGCGCTCCATTGGCTGGTCTGCAGGAGCCGTGTGCTCCTCAACGATCGTAGCGGTTCTCGGTGCGCGAACGATGGGCGCCTCAGTACCAATCGCCGTCCACAGTGAGCCCGCCGTCGGCGAGCAGGGTGTGCCCGGTGACGAACGAGGCGTCTGGGCTTGCAAGGAACTGGACGGCGGCAGCGATCTCGTGCGGCTCGGCGAAACGCCCTTGCGGGGTGCGCGCGAGGATCGGTGCCGGGTTGAGCTCGCCCCGCTCGATAAGTTGATCGGTGAGTGCCGTGCGCACGTACCCCGGGGCAATCGCGTTGACGCGCACGCCACTCGCGGCCCACTCAACGGCGAGCGTTCGTGTGAGGCCGGTGACCGCTGCCTTCGCCGCGGTGTAGGCGGCCCGGCCAGGCATCCCAGCGAACGCGGCGACGCTCGCGACATTGACGATGTTCCCCCGTGTGTCCCGGAGTGCCGGGTATGCCGCGCGGCAGACCCGCATCGTGCCGGTCACGTGGATATCGAGGAGCGCGCTGAACGCGCTGTCGGAAATACGATCGCTCGCCTCGGGTCGCGCGATCCCAGCCGAATTGATCACGGTGTCAAGCCGCGCTTCGACGGCACGGACGCTCGCGACCGCTGCATCGATTGAGTCCGTATCGGTGACGTCGCACACGACACCGCGTGCGACTCGAGCTCCGAGCCGGGCGATCGCGCCGCGGAGGGGTTCCGCGGCGCGATCGGCGAGCACCACTGCGCCGCCCTGGGACACCCAGCGCTCTGCGCAGGCCAGGCCGAGTCCCGCGGCACCACCGGTGATGAGGGCGACGGGGCGAGGACGGGCAATCGTGCTCACGGTGCTGGCCTACTTCCGTGTCCGCAGTCCGAGATCAGCCGTCGGGATCCGTGCGGTCTCCGGCGTGAAGAAGGCGCAGACGGCCGAGATAGCGATCCCGGCGGCCGCGAAGAGAGAAACTCCGAGCCAGTTGTTCGTGTCCCCGTTGATTGTCTGCGCGATGGCTGGGGCAAAGCCCGCAATCACGAGGCCGAGCATCAGGCTGATCGCCATCCCGCTGTAGCGCACCTGCGCCGGGAACTGCTCGGGGAAGAACGAGGGGTAGATTCCGTTGGCGCCGGCGTACGCGAACGACATAAGCAGGATCCCGAGTACCCAGACAAGCCAGGTGTTTCCCGGGCTCGCGTGGGAGAGCGCCGCAAAGTAGGCGATGACAAGCACGATCATGCCCGCGCACCCAGCGATGAACACCGGGCGCCGACCGACGCGGTCGGAGAGATGACCGAGAAGCGGGATCATCACGAGCGTGCCAAGGTTCGAGACGGTGATGAGTGCGAGCATTTCTCCGTTCGAGATTCCCGCGACCTGGGTGCCATAGGACAGCGAGAACGTGCTGAACAGGCCGACCATCAAGAGGAAGAGTGCCATGCCAGCGATGCGGAGCATCGTGAGCGGGTAGTTCTTCACCAGATGGAACAGTGGCACCTTGACGGTCTGCTCCTGGGCCTGAGCTTCCTCGAACACCTCTGGCTCCTTGAGGCGGCGGCGCATGAAGACCGTGACGACGGTCACGACGATGCTGAGCAGGAAGGGGATGCGCCAGCCGAAGGACAGCATGAACTCTTCGGGGAGCAGGTTCAGGGGGATGAAGATGGCAGAAGAGAGCACGAGACCGGCGGTCGCCCCGGCAATCGTCCAGCTCGCGAAGAAGCCGCGACGGTGTTCCGGCGCTGTCTCCATCGACAGTGATGCCGAGCCGGGTGATTCTCCGCCGGCTGAGAGCCCCTGGAGCAAACGCATGAGTACGATCAGCACGGGCGCCCAGATGCCAATAGTTGCATAGGTTGGCACGATCCCGATGATGAATGTTGCGACGCCCATCATGACGATGCAGGCCATGAGCGCGGTTTTCCGCCCGAGGACATCGCCGAGCCAGCCCCACATGATCGCGCCGAGCGGGCGCGTCACGTACGAGACGCCAACCGTGGCGAGCGCGAAGATCTGCCCGGCGCCGCCTTCCGCTGGGAAGAACAACGGCTGGAGATACAGCGCTGCCGCCGTCGCGAAGATGTAGAAGTCGTAGTACTCGAGTGTGGTGCCAACGAAGCCAGACGTTGCAGCGTTGCGCGCGTTCTTGAGTTGCTCGGGTGTCGGGGGTGCCGCCGCGGGTGCGGCGGTCTGCGATGAGCTCATGGGGATCCTTTCGTGATGAGCGCCGGTGATGATCACAGAGGTGCGGGGCCTTAGCCCGCCAGAAAGAGACCGCCGTTGACGTGCACGACCTCCCCGTGGATGAAACTCGCTGCGTCACTGAGCAGGAAGGCAATCGTCGAAGCGACCTCGGCCGCGGTGCCGTCGCGGCGGAGCGGGGTCGCCGCGATCCACTGTTCCCCCTGCGTCGCGCGGGTATCAGCGGTCATCGCGGTGTCGATGATCCCGGGGGACACCGCGTTGACGCGGATCCCGCTTGGCCCGAGTTCCAGCGCGAGCGAGCGGGTGAACGCGATGAGGCCGCCCTTGCTTGCCGAGTAGTGTGCGTGCCCCAGGCTTCCTCGGTGGCCAGCGACGGAGGTGAGATTGACGATTGCAGCTCCCGTTGTCATGAGTGGGATGGCCCGTTTCGTGAGCAGAAACACGCCCTCGAGGTTGATCTTCTGCACGCGACGCCACAGTTCATCTTCGGTATCGATGACGAGGGACTCGGGGTAGATGCCAGCTGACGGGATGAGCGCGTCAATGCGCCCGAACTCGCTCTGCGTAAACGCGACCAGCGTGTCAATGCTGTCCGGGTCCGCGGTGTCGCACGCGACGCCGACGGCGGTGCCGGCGAGCCCGGAGAGTTCAGCGGCACGGGCAGTGACGGCGGTGGCATCGAGATCCGCGAGTACCACGTGTGCGCCGGACCGAACGAGGAGCTCGGCGAGTGTGCTGCCGATCCCACCGGCCGCGCCGGTGATGACCGCAACTTTCTGGCGGAAGTCGAAGGTGGTGTCGCTCATGAGTGCTCCTTTGCGAATTCGTGCGCGATCTGCCTCTGCCTGGGTCGCGGGCCTGTCCGCGAGCGAGCAATCGCATCAATGTATCCAAATGCTCCGAGGTGCCACCATACCCCACCGCGGGGGATGCGCAAGACACGAAGTGGAAAAACTCGCGAAATGTGGGGGAAATCAGCTGAGTAAAACGCGGAACAATCCGGAGAGTCGGAGGGAGCGGCGCAGTTGACCCGCGGCGAATCCCGTGTTGTGCGTTCGTGGAAAAGTGATCTAATGTATCCAATTGCTGATCGAAGCGTGTCCGAATTGACTCGGATGCGCCCCCAAGCCCAGCGCTGACGCGCAGACGGAGAGACACATGCCCAAACGCCGCAAGCTCGACACCGGGGTGCCCTGGGTCGAGCTGACCACCACCGACGCGGACTGGAAGCAGGCCGATCCACAGCTGCTCGCGACGATGCTCGGCGAAATGCACCTCATCCGAGCGTTCGAGGAGACCGTACTCGACTTGGCGGGGGCGGGGCTCGTCCACGGACCGGCTCACTCGAGCATCGGCCAGGAGGGCGGTGCCGTTGGCTCGATTCTGACGCTCCGCTCCAGCGACGGCGTGAACGGTTCGCACCGGGGGCACCATCAGTTCCTCGCGAAAGCGATCACGCACGTCGCCGGCGGTCAGCTCGCGCTGGGCAGCCTCGTCAACGCGCCCATGCAGGCGATGCTCGACCGCACGCTGTCCGAGATTCTCGGGCTCGCCGCTGGGTTCTCTGGTGGGCGCGGCGGTTCGATGCACCTGCAGTGGCTGGAAGCCGGCGCGCTCGGCACGAACGCGATCGTCGGTGGCGGCGCGCCACTCGCTGGCGGGAACGCCTGGGCGCAGCGATTCGCCGGCACCGACGACGTCACGGTGAACTACTTTGGCGATGGGTCCAGTCAGATCGGCTCTGTACTGGAGTCCATGAACCTCGCGGCGACCTGGCGGACGCCCGTGATGTTCTTCATCGAGAACAACCTCTACGCGGTGTCCACGCACGCGAGCGAGGCGTCCGTCGACACGCGCTTCTCCGTGCGTGGGCAGGGGTTCTCGATCCCGGCCTGGCGCGTCGATGGTATGGATCCGCTCGCCGTGCACCTCGCGACGCAGGAGGCGCTCGCCCGCATGCGTGGCGGCGACGGCCCCGCCATCATCGAGGCTGAGGTCTATCGCTTCTTCCATCAGAACGGCCCGTTCCCCGGCAGTGCGTTCGGGTACCGCACGAAGGACGAGGAGCGTGAGTGGCGCGCCCGCGACCCGCTCGCGCTCGTCGCTCGGAAGATGCTGGAGCTCGGCCACGTCAGTGAAGCCGAACTCGACGGGGTGCGTGATCAAGCGCAGCAGGCGATGTCCGACGCGGCTGCCAAGGTGGTCGAGCAGGATCCCGAACGCGAGGGCAAGCGCCGGATCGTGCCGGCACTGTGGCCAGACCCGCGCGTGGTTGACGCTGGGGTCCGCGGCGATGCGAGCGAACTCGACTCGCTCGAAGCCCGCGAGCCTGCTGAGGCCGGCGGCGAGTGGCGTGACATCAAGTTCGTCGACGCGGTGGCTGAGACGATGGCCAGGCGCATGGCGGAGGACGCTCGCGTCGTGGTGCTCGGCGAGGACGTGCATCGGCTCGGTGGTGGCACGAACGGCGCGACGAAGGGGCTCGCGCAGCAGTTCGGTCCGGACCGAGTGATTGGCACACCCATCAGCGAGAACGCGTTCTTTGGCTTCGCTACGGGCGCGGCGCTCGACGGCAGGATCCGGCCCGTGGTCGAGTTTATGTACCCGGACTTCATGTGGGTCGCGGCCGACCAGGTCTTCAACCAGGCTGGGAAGGCGCGCCACATGTTTGGCAACAACAACACGGTTCCCCTCGTGCTCCGTACGAAGGTCGCGATGGGATCGGGGTACGGGTCGCAGCACCTTATGGACCCGGCAGGGATCTTCGCCACGCAGGCGGGGTGGCGCATCGTCGCCGCCTCCTCGGCGGCCGACTACGTCGGGCTCTTGAACGCCGCGATCGCGCTCGACGACCCGGTGCTGGTCATCGAACACATGGATCTCTACGGGGTGCCGGATCGGGTGCCAGCAGGGGAGCTCGACTACATCATTCCGCCAGGCAGTGCTGCGATTCGTCGCGCAGGTGGTGACGTGACCGTGCTCAGCTACCTCTCGATGGTGCAGCACGTGCTCGCCGCGGTCGACGAAACCGGGATCGACGCCGAGGTCATCGACCTGCGGTGGCTCGACCGCGCGTCGCTCGACTGGGACACCATCGGCGAGAGCATCCGCAAGACGAACGCCGTGCTGATCGTCGAACAGGGGGCGCAGGGGCCGGCCTACGGTGCGTGGCTCGCGGACGAGATCCAGCGGCGCTTCTTTGATTGGCTGGATCAGCCGATCGAACGCGTCACCGGCGGTGAGGCGAGCCCCAGCATCTCGAAGGTGCTCGAGCGCGCGGCGATCGCCGGCACCGAGGAAGTCGTTGCCGGACTTGAGCGCGTGCGCCAGGCAATGGGAGGAAACTGATGGCCATCATTGTTCGCATGCCCGAGATCGCAACGGGAACCGACGCCGCAGCGATCGCCGGCTGGCTTGTCGCCGTCGGCGAGCCGGTCCAGGTGGGGCAGCCCCTGGCGGAGATCGAGACGGAGAAGGCCACCGTCGAGTTCGAAGCGGAGTCCGCTGGCACCCTGGCCGGCACGCTGCTCGCCCCGGGCGCGAGCGCACCGGTGGGGACCCCGATCGCGGTACTTGCCGTCGATGGTGAATCCATCGAGGCCGCGCTCGCCGAATCCGGCGGGGGTGTGGCCGCCGCAGCGGCCGCCACGGGCGATCGGGGCGACGTCGAGTCGGCCGCGCAGATCGTCGTCGACGTGGCTTCCGACTCCGCACGGCCAGCGTCACCGGTGGAGCCGGGAGCCCGTGTGTTCGCGAGCCCCCTGGTGCGCAAGCTCGCCCGCGAACGGAACCTCGACCTGGCCGCGGTGCGCGGCACCGGGCCTGGCGGCCGCATCGTGCGCCGTGACATCGAGGCGCTCGGCCCAACAGCCGCGTCGTCACGCAGCGCTGCGCCCGAGGTTCCCGTCAGCGTCGATGCACTGCCCGCCGCCCCGGGCGGCGCAACGTCCGCGCCGGGGGCCGCGTTCGAGGACCTGCCGCACACGGGGATGCGCCGGGCTATCGCGCGACGCCTCACCGAGAGCAAGGGCACCGTGCCGCATTTCTATCTCGTCGCCCACTGCCGGGTCGATGCGCTGATCGCGCTGCGTGCGCAGATCAACGCCGTCGAGGGCACCCGCGTCTCGGTGAACGATCTGGTGGTGAAGGCCGTGGCCGCAGCCCTCCGCGACGTTCCCGAGGCGAACGCGATCTGGACCGAGGAAGCCACCCGACGCTTCTCCGGCGTCGACATCTCCGTTGCCGTGTCGGTTCCCGGCGGGCTCCTCACTCCGGTGGTGCGCGGCGTCGAGCGGTTGTCCGTCGGCGAACTCGGGGCCGCGATCCGCGACCTCGCCGAGCGCGCACGCGCAGGCAAGCTCCGCCAACAGGAGCTCGAGGGCGGGTCGTTCTCGGTCTCCAACCTCGGAATGTACGGGACGAGCGAGTTTGCCGCGATTCTCAACCCACCGCAGTCTGGGATCCTGGCGGTTGGCGCCGCTGAGCAGCGCCCGGTGGTTGAGTCGGACGGGAGCCTCGGCGTCGCGACCATGATGACGGTGACGCTCTCCGCGGACCACCGGGTGCTCGACGGTGCGCTCGCCGCGGAGTGGCTCGCGGCGTTCACGAAGCGGATCGAGCAGCCCCTGTCGCTGCTCGTCTGAGACCGGGGTGAGGGCGTCGCAGCGCGCCCGTCCTCGCCCTACTCCTCCTCAGTGAGGGCGAAGAGGAGCTCCGCGAGGCGCTCGCCGAGCTCCGTGAACGCGTCTGTCGGGTCCGCGCCGGAGAGCGCCGCGGTGCGGAGGGCGTGCTCGTAGACCCCGCTCAGCACGAGGATCGCGCGCTCGACCGGGATCACGAAGCGCCGCCCGGCCGCCGCGATCACCCGCTCCACCACGCCAGAGATGCTCGTGTAGAAGCCGGCCATGAACTCGTGGTGGCCTGGCGCGAGCGACGGATCCCGCATCGCGAGCAGCAGGAATTCCGCCTCGAGCACGAACCAGGCCGTCGCGTCCGCCGAGGGGGAGAAGAACTCGACGATGTAGCCGGCGGCCTCCGTCGGGGAGACGCAGCCGGCGCGCTCCCGGAGCGTTGGCGCGAGCTCCTGCGCCTTCGCGGCGAGGTCCTCCGCGCGGCGGTCGAACTCGCGGGCGAGGAGCTCGAGGAAGAGCTGCTCCTTGCTCTCGAAGTTTGAGTAGAACGCACCGCGCGTGAAGCCGGCGCGCGCGCTGATCGCCTCGACCGACGCGCCCTGCAGCCCCTCCTCGGCGAACACCTCGACCGCGGCGTCGAGCAGGCGCGTGCGGGTCTCCTGCCGCCGCGCGCTGGGTGGCGCTTCGGCGTGCGCGGCGCTCTCGGGTGAAGACATCATGGCCTCCATGTTCTCACGTTCAGCCTGCTCCGAGCAGGCATCGATACATTAGTGTATCGAAACGGATGCACTCGTGTATCGAACCCGTTAGCGACCGGAAGGCCCCTCCCGCTCATGTCGACCCTCCTGTACGCGATCGGCCGCTGGGCCATTCGCGCACGCAAGCTGGTGCTCATCCTCTGGATCGCGCTGCTTGCGCTCCTCGGCGTTGGCGCCGCGCTCTTCTCGCAGGGCGCCAACGCACCGATCACGATCCCTGGCACCGAATCGCAGGCCGCGATCGACACGCTCGGCCGCACCTTCCCCGAGGTCAGCGGCACGAGTGCGACGATCATTGTCGTCGCCCCCGAGGGGCAGAGCGTCGAGGACAGCCCGATCAAGGACGAGATCGTTGCGGTGGCCGACGAGCTCGCCGAGCTGCCGAAGGTGAACGCGGTGTCGTATCCGTTCGCGGAACTCGGGGCGAGCGGCCTGAGCGACGACGGCCGGGCGGCACTCCTCACCATTCAGATCGACGCCACGCAGAGCGACGCGCCTGCGGAGACGAGCGACGGGATCGCCGCCGCGAGCGATGAGCTCCGCGACGCCCTCCCCGCCGGCTCCGAGGTCTCGTACGGCGGCGACCTGTTCTCGGTCGCGATCCCCGGCTTCACGGTCACCGAGGCGCTGGGCGTCGCCATCGCGTTCATCGTGCTGCTGTTCACGCTCGGCTCGCTGGTCGCGGCCGGGATGCCGCTCCTGATCGCGATCCTCGGCGTCGGCGTCACCATCGCCGGCCTGTTCGTGACGACCGCGTTCGCGGAGATGACCTCGACCACGCCGATGCTCGCGCTCATGCTGGGCCTCGCCGTCGGTATCGACTACACGCTCTTCATCGTCAGCCGCCACCAGGAGCAACTGCGATCCGGGCTGGGCGTTGAGGAGTCGATCGCCCGCGCCACCGCGACGAGCGGCTCGGCGGTCGTGTTCGCCGGCCTCACGGTGATCATCGCGCTGCTCGGCCTCGCCGTCGCAGGGATCCCGTTCCTCACCGCGCTCGGCGTCGCGGCGGCGGCCGGTGTCGCGGTCGCGGTGCTGATCGGCGTCACGCTGACCCCGGCGGTGCTCGCCATGGCCGGGATCAAGATCCTCCCGAAGAAGCAACGTGCCGCGCTCGCCGCCCAGGCCGCGGGAGAGACCCTCGACAGCGCCGACAACGCCGCGCCGGCCCGCCCCGCGGCCAACGGCCCGAGCCGCGCCGACCGCTTCTTCGGCGGCTGGGTGCGCGTCGCGGTCGCGAAGCCGATCATCACGATCCTCGTGGTGCTCGTCGGCCTCGGCGCCGCAGCGATCCCGGCCCTTGATCTGCGCCTCGCGCTGCCGGGTGCGGAGACGCTCGAGCAGGAGGACCCGGCGCGCGTCACGTACGAGCTCACGGGCGAGCACTTCGGCGAGGGCGCCAACGGCCCACTGATCCTCACCGGCTCGATCATCACGAGCACCGACCCGCTGGGGCTCATGGAGGATCTCGCCGACGAGGTGCGCGCGCTGCCCGGCGTCGCCGACGTGCCGCTCGCCACCCCCAACCAGAACGCCGACACCGGCATCATCCAGGTCGTGCCGGAGGACGGGCCGCAGTCGGTGAGCACCGAGGAACTCGTCGCCGAACTGCGCGCACACCACGACGAATGGGAGGAGAAATACGGAGTCAGCCTCGCGGTCACCGGCTTCACCGCGGTGGGCATCGACGTCTCGCACCTGCTCGGCCAGGCGCTCCTGCCGTTCGGCGTCCTCGTGGTCGGCCTCTCGCTGATCCTGCTCGCGATGGTGTTCCGCTCCGTGTGGGTGCCCATCAAGGCGACGCTCGGGTATCTGCTCTCGGTCGGCGCGGCGTTCGGCGCGGTCGTCGCCGTGTTCCAGTGGGGCTGGCTCGGCGATCTGCTCAACGTGCACCACGCCGGTCCCGTGCTCAGCTTCATGCCGATCATCCTGATGGGCGTGCTCTTCGGCCTCGCGATGGACTACGAGGTGTTCCTCGTCGCCCGCATCCGCGAGGAGTACGTGCACGGCGCCGATGCGCAGACCGCGATCCAGCGCGGCTTTGTCGGCAGCGCGAAGGTCGTGACGGCCGCAGCCCTCATCATGTTCGCGGTGTTCGCGGCCTTCGTGCCCGAGGGCGATCCGAGCATCAAGGTGATCGCGCTCGGCCTCGCCGTCGGCGTGTTCGTCGACGCGTTCGTGGTGCGCATGACACTCGTGCCAGCGGTGCTCGCGCTGCTCGGCGACCGGGCGTGGCAGATGCCGCGCTGGCTCGCGAAGGTGCTCCCCTCCTTCGACGTGGAGGGCGAGGGCCTCGCCCGCGAGCTCGCGCACGCCGACTGGCCGAGCGATCGGCCGGGCGCCGTGATCGCCACCGAGCGCGCGCAGGTCGGCGCAGTCGGGGCGATCCCCGACCTCCGCCTCGACGCAGGTGACGTGCTCCTGCTCGACCCGCGTGACCCGGTGAGCGTGCCGCTCGCCTCGGCACTCGTCGGCCGCGCACCGGTGGTGCGCGGCACGGCGAAGGTCGCCGGCCTGCTGCTCCCCGAGCGTGCGGGATCGCTGCGCGCGCGCTCCGGTTGGGCGACCCCCGACTCGCTGCGCGACGCGCTCACCGACCGCCCGGCGCTCCTGCTGCTCGACCTGCGCAGCGCGGCGGACGGGCCGATCCCGCTCGAGACCGTCGACGCAATGCGATCCGGGCTTGCCGCGCGCGCCGCGGAGGCGAGCCACGATCAGATCGCTGAGCTGGTGCTCGTGGTGCTCGGCGAGCGCGAGATCGCGGAGCGCGTGCTCCCCGCTGGTGCCCGCATCCTGCGCCCGGCCGACGCCGCGCCGGACCCTGCGCCTGCGCCGGATCCCGCCGCTCATCACGCGCACGCACCGGCAGCCCCCGCACACGCACCCACCACCCCGATCCTCGAAGGAGGCGCACGATGAGCGCCGCACTCGCCCGGCTGTCCGGGCGCAAGCCCGTCCGCTGGACCACGCTGCTCGGGCTGATCCTCGTGCCGCTCACCGTGGCCGGCGTGCTGCTGTGGGGCCTCTGGAATCCCACCGAGCGGCTCAACTCGGTGACCGCCGCGGTGGTCAACCTGGACGAGCCCGTCGAACTCGACGGGCAGCTCGTGCCGCTCGGCCGCGTGCTCGCCGGCGAGCTCATCGACGCCGGCGGTGGGGCCGGTGCCGCCGAGCAGACGGACACCGCGAAGGACGACGCCGTCGACCCGGCGAAGAACTTCACCTGGGTGCTCACCGACGAGGAGGACGCGGCGGAGGGGCTCACCGACGGGCGGTACGCCACCGTCGTGACGATCCCGGAGAACTTCTCGGCCGCCGCCACCTCGATCTCCGGCGACCCCGACGACGCGGAGACCGCGACGATCGACATTCGCGAGAGCGAGCGCGGTCGCCTCATCGACACGGCGCTGTCGCAGGCCGTCACCCAGACCGCGACGAGCGTGCTGAACCAGCAGCTCGGCGAGCAGTTCGTCGGCGGCGTCTTCGTCGGCATGAACGAGCTGCACCGCGGCATCGGCGACGCGGCGGACGGTGCGACGAAGCTCGCGGACGGCGGCACGCAGCTCTCCAGCGGCGCGAAGGAACTCGCCGACGGCACCCAGCAGCTCTCGGATGGCACGCAGCAACTGTCGAGCGGTGCGCAGCAGCTCGCGGGTGGCGCCGGCGAGCTCGCCGGCGGGGCGGGCCAGCTCGCGGGCGGCGTGTCCGAACTGGCCTCCGGCGCTGGCCAGCTCGCGGGCGGCGCGAACGATCTGGCGAGCGGCCTCACGGAGTTCGTGTCGGGCAACGGCACGCCCGAGAACCCAGGCCTCACGGGCTACGCCGCGGGCGTGCGCAGCTACATGTCCGGCGACGGCACCGCGGAGAACCCCGGCCTCACGAACTACCTCGCGGGCGTCAACGAGTACGCCACAGGGGTGGGCGGAGCGCTCTCCGAGGTGCGGACGGGGATCGGCCAGCTCGCTGCCATCGACGTCGATGCGATCGTCGCGGGGCTCGAGCTCCCAGAGGGCGTCGATCCTGCGATGGTTGCCGACGTCCTCCGGCAGGGGCTCGCAGCGCTCGAGTCGCCGGAGGTGCAGCAGGGCTTGGGCGATCTCGATCAGCTCATCGCGGCCAGCAACGGCATTGCCGCGGGAGCAGCAGGCTACGGTGCGGGCAGCCAGGGACTTGCGAGCGGCGCCGAGCAACTGGCGGACGGCGGCGCGCAGCTCGCCGCTGGCGCCGCTCAGCTGGCGACCGGCGTCGGTGGGGTGGCCTCGGGCGCGAGCGCGCTCTCCGATGGTGCGTCAGCACTGGCAGGTGGCGCCTCGGAGCTCGCTGGCGGGGCGAGCGGCCTTGCCTCCGGAACCGCGGAGCTCGCGGCGGGGACGCCAGCGCTCGCCGACGGCGCCGGGAAGCTCGCCGATGGCGTCGAGCAGACGGCCAAGGGCAGCGCCGACCTCGCGAAGGGGCTCGGGCAGGCCGCGAGCGGGATCCCGAACTACACCGAGGCGCAGCGTGACAAGCTCGCCGAAACCGCCATCGCGCCGGTGAAGTCCGAGGGTGGCAGCGACGAGCTGTTCAACGCCTCCGGCGTGCCGCTCTTCGCTGGCATCGCCCTCTGGGCCGGCGCACTCGCCGCGTTCCTCGTGCTCGCGCCGCTCTGGCGCCGCACGCGCGAAGCGGCGCGCGGCATCGGCTTCATCACGCTGCGGAGCGCCTTCCCGGCGCTCGGTCTCGGCGCGGCGCAGGGCGCGATCGCCGGCCTGATCCTGCCGATCGCGCTCGGCTACGACTTCGCGCAGGGCGCCGGCTTCTTCGGGCTCGCGCTGCTCGCCGGCATCGCGTTCGCGCTGCTCGTGCAGGGGCTGTCGGCGCTGCTCGGCGGCTTCGGCCGCTTCGTGGCCTTCACGCTGCTCGTCGTCGCGTTCGCGGTGGGGATCGTCTCAACGGTTCCCGGACCGCTCGCCGCGCTCGGCGACGCGAGCCCGATCGGCGCCGCGCTGTCCGGCTTCCAGGCGATCGCGACCGGCGCCTCCGGCGCTGGCGGCGCTGCCGTGCTCCTGATCCTGTGGGGGCTCGCCGGGCTCGTGCTCACCGGGCTGGCGGTGCACCGAACGCGCAAGGCGTAGAGGCTGGGGCCGGGCGGGGGGGGCGCCCTTCCCACCCGCCTCCCCCCGCCTTGCAGCCAGTTTGGTCCACTCAGGCCCCCTCGAACCGGATCAAACTCGCTGCAAGTCCGGTGGGGGCGGGGCGGCGGGAGCGCGTAGGCTCGGGGCATGACGCGCGCAATCGTTGCCCAAGCCCCAGGCGGATCCGACGTACTCGAGCTGCGCGAGGTCACCGCGCCCCACGCCGGGCCGGGTGAGCTCCTCGTCGAGACGATCGCCGTCGGCGTGAACTTCATCGAGACGTACCAGCGGAGCGGGATCTACCCCGTGCCGTTCCCGTTCACGCCGGGCGCGGAGGCCGCCGGCCGTGTGACCGGACTGGGCGAGGGCGTCAGCGGCTTCGCCGTCGGCGACCTCATCACCACCGCCGAGGCGCGCGCGAGCTACGCGACGGAGTTCGTCGTCCCTGCGGCTGGCGCGGTGCGCGTGCCGCACGGAATCGACGCCGAAACCGCCGCGGCGCTTCCCCTGCAGGGGCTCACCGCGCACTACCTCGCGACATCCGCGGCGCAGCCGAAGGTCGGGGACACGGTGCTCGTGCACGCCGGCGCCGGCGGCGTTGGGCTGCTGCTCACACAGCTCCTCACCGCCCGCGGCGTGCGCGTGCTCACGACCGCGTCGAGCCCCGAGAAGCAGGCGCTCAGCCGCGCGGCCGGCGCCGTCGACGTGCTCGACTACGCGGGTTTCGCCGACCGGGCGCGCGAGCTCACCGCGGGCGCGGGCGTCGCCGTCGTGTATGACGGGGTCGGGAAGGACACCTTCGACGACTCCCTGCGCGCGCTGCGCGTGCGCGGCGAGCTCGTGCTCTTCGGCGCGGCGAGCGGCCCGGTGCCGCCGTTCGACCTGCAGCGCTTGAACGCCGGGGGATCCCTCTCGGTGACGCGGCCGTCGCTCGGGCACTTCCTCCTGAGCGCGGAGGAGCGCGCCTGGCGCTACGGCGAGCTGTTCGAGGCGCTCGCGGCCGGAACGCTCAGCGTGCGGATCGGCGCGCGTTTCCCGCTCGCTGAGGCCGGCGCCGCGCACGCCGCGCTCGAGGGCCGCGCGACCACCGGCAAGGTGGTGCTCATCGCGTGAGCGAGAAGTTCATCTGGCTGCCAGGTGCGGTGGGCGCGTGGCTCGCCGAGCGCCTCGACACGGCAGCGCCGCACGCCGACGCCGACGTCGGCGTGCGGCGCGCCACCGCCCTGGGCGACATCGTGCCAGCCGGCTACGACACGGTCGTGCGGATCCTGCACCGGATGGAGCGCACCCGCCCAGCCACCGGCAGTTTTGCCGAGTGGGAGGCGCTCGCCCACTCGGAGCGCTGGGCCGACGCTCCGGATTTCGTCACCGAGCCGGTGCGCTGGCACGATGCTGCCGCCGCGCTCGGCACCGCTGACGCGGTCGCCGCAGCCGATGCGCCGCGCTCCTCCGATGTGCTCGGCGCCCAGGGAGACGGTCCGGCTGCGGACGGCTGGCGCTACGAAGAGCCGCGGATGGGGAGCCTCGATCCCGAGGCCTTCGCGGCCACGATGTGCGCCCTCGTGCGCCACACGCGGACCCCGGACGCCGGCGTCGCCGCGGTCTGGGAGGGATACGGCGGGCTCGTGTCGGCGCAGGGGGTCGGGTGGTTCTTCGTGGTGTCGGAGCAACCGTCTTGGGTGCCGCGCTGGCTCGTTGGCGTGCGGGCGCGGCTCACCTCGCGCATCGGTGACTTCGTGCAACGTCGCCGCGCGTTTGGCGGAGCAGCAGCCTGGCGCGGTCTGTTCCGGCTGCCGCAGCCCGAGGGGAGCGGGATCCTGCCGCGCGAGGCCGCGGTGGGGGAGCGGCTGGAGCTCCCCGACCGTGCCTACGTGTGCTTCGCGGCCGGCCCGGACGAGCTGGCCCGGCCCGACTGGCCGCAGCGCGCACCCTGGATCGGCGAGCGCGAGTTCGGCGGCCCGCAGACCCCCAACGTGGTGTGGCCGGAGGGGCGAGAGTGGGTGCTCGTGAGCGAGATCGGCTTCGACTCGACGCTCATTGCGTGCAGTCGGGCGTGCGCCGCAGCGCTCCTCGCCACACCCGGCATCGAGGCGTTCGAAATCGACCGCGACACCTGGCTGATCTAGCGGGCGCCTGGAGCGGGGCGCTCCGCGATCCAGCGGTGCCGCGCTACGGCACGCGGCGCAGCCACTCCTCGGTGGCGAACTTCTGCTCGACCAGGCGTTCAGCGGCGTCCCACTCGCCCTCGGTCACTGCGCTCTCCGTGCCGCCGTGGCGGCGCTTGAACACCTCGATCATCTTCGCGATGATCTCCTCGCGCGGCAGGCCGGTCTGGCTGCGCAGCGGGTCGACCCGCTTCTGCGCGCTCGTGGTGCCCTTGTCGGAGAGCTTCTCGCGCCCGATGCGCAGCACCTCGGTCATCGCCTCGGCGTCCATGTCGTAGGCCATCGTGACGTGGTGCAGCACGGCGCCCGAACCGAGCCGCTTCTGCGCCGCGCCGCCGATCTTGCCCTGCGGGCTCGTGATGTCGTTGAGCGGCTTATAGTGCGCGTCGATCCCGAGCGACTGGAGCGCCTCGAGCACCCACTCGTCGAGGTACGCGTACGAGTCGGCAAAGCTCATGCCTCGCACCAGCTCGCCCGGCACATAGAGCGCGTACGTGATGCTGGCTGCCGGTTCCATGTACATGGCACCGCCGCCGGAGATGCGGCGCACAATCTGCGCACCGCGCGCGGCAGCCTGATCCTCATCGACCTCGTTCTGCACCGACTGGAAGCTCCCGATGATCACGGCGGGCTCGTTCCACTCCCAGATCCGCAGCGTCGGGCCCCGAAGCCCCTCGCCAACAGCCGTCGTCAGCACCTCGTCGAGCGCCGCGTTGAGGATCGGGGCGATCGGGCGCTCGTGGATGATCTGCCAGTCGTAGTCGCGCCAGTGCGCGGCTCCCGTGATCGCCCGCCGAATCGCGACGCCCACTGAGGCCGGCGTGAAGCCGAGGAGATGCACCTCGCTCGGGAGCGCCGCCTGGATGGCCTCACCGAACTGCTCGATCGTGCCGTTCGGGCTCATCCCCTCGACGGCACGGTTGATGCAGCCGAGTGCATCATCGGGTTCGAGGAAGAAGTCGCCGGACAAGCGGAAGTCGCTGATCAGGCCGTCTTGCACCTCGAAATCTACGACGACGAGTTTGCCGCCGGGAACCTTGTACTCGCCGTGCATGCTCATGCTCACAGGGTACGCCTCCTGCGCGGTTCCGGCGACTGGTTTTCCCAGCTGGCGCGCCACTTAGTCGGCTGCGACGCGCTCGAGCATCCAGGTGGTGATGTCGGCGATAATGGCGTCCCGATTGGTCTCCTGCACGATCTCGTGCCGCGCGTCCGGGTAGAGCTTGAGCGTCACGTCGCGCAGGCCGCGCGCGCGGTACGCCGCGGCCAGGCGCTGGAGCCCATCCCCGCGGCTGAGCGGGTCGGCCGCGCCGGCCGTGATGAGCAGCGGCAGCGCGGGATCCAGGCCGTGCGCTGGCGTCCCGAACAGCCGCAGCCCGTCGGCGAGGCCGAAGAGCTTCAGGATGTCCGCTCCGAAGCAGAGCGGGTCGGCGACGAACGCGCGCGAGACCGCGGGATCGCGGCTCAGCCATTCGAAGCCGTTCGCCTCGTCCCCGGCCCAGGCGGTGTTGAGGTCGCCGCTTTCCATGAACCGCGGGGTGCGGTATGCGGAGCCGGAGAGCACGAGCGCGTCCCAGGCGCGCGGGTGCGCGTTGAGGATGCGCTGCGCCATGAGCGAGCCCCAGGAGTGCCCGAACATCACGAGCGGTACGCCGGGCGTGCGCTCGCGGGCGAGGTCGGTCAGCTGCAGGATCGCGGCCTCGGTGGCGCGCAGGCCGCCGGGGCCGAGCTTGCCGAGTTTCGCGAGGTCGCCGCCGTGCTGCCTGCGCCCGGTCTCGCCGTGGCCGCGGTGGTCGTCGGCGACGACGGTGAAGCCTGCGGCGGTGAGGTGGCGCGCAAACGCGTCGTAGCGCTTCGCGTGCTCGCCGATGCCGTGCGCGATCTGCACGACCGCGATGGGGTCGGCTGCGGCCCACTCGTACGCCGATATCTCCACGCCGTGCGCGTCGACGTAGCTGAACTCCGTGCGTGCCTCGGGTGCGGTGCTCATGCCCCCATTCTCCCCGTCCCCCACCCGATCGGGGTCACTTGGGCAGGGTGTCGCGGGCGATTGGCGTGCGACACCCTGCCCAAGTGACCCCGATCCGGGGGCCGGGGGGCTAGCGGCGGTGCGCCACCGCGCCGTCGACGAGCGTGAGCGCCGCGCCAGTGCCGAGCAGCTCGGCTGGCGCCCCGGCCAGCGGGTCGGCGGTCCACACCGCGATGTTCGCCCGGTACCCCGACGCGATGCGGCCGAGCTCCTCGCCGAGCCCGGTCGCGGTCGCCGCGCCCAGCGTCAGCGCCTCGAGCGCCTGCGCCGGCGTGAACACCCGCTCGGGCTGGTAAGGCGCACGGCTGCGATCCAGCGCTGATTCCGCGGTGAGCGCGATGAACAGGTTGTCCGGCGCGACGTGGGGCGCGGTGGGCGCGTCGGTGCCGAGCGCGAGCGCGACGCCGGACTCGCGGAACTTGTGCCACGGGAAACCGTTCGTCGCGCGCTCGTCGCCGAGCACGGCCTGCCAGTTGTCGAGCACGGCCGGGTCGCAGTGCACGGGCTGCATGGAGGCCGTGACGCCGAGCGCCGCCATGCGCGCGATCGTGTCGTCGGCGACGTACTCGAGGTGCTCCACCCGCGCGCGGCGGTCGGCGCGCGGCCCGTTCACCCGGATGCACTCCTGCACCATGTCGAGCGCGATCGTGCTGGCCTCGTCGCCGATCGCGTGAAGGGCGAGCTGCAGCCCCGCGGCGTCCGCCGCGACCGCGACGGGCAGCGCGAACTCGCGCTCCCAGATCGGGCCGGGCAGCGCGCCGTTCGCGTAGGGCGCGCGCATGGTCGCGGTGCACGCGTCGATCACCCCGTCGAGGATGAACTTCACGCCGACGATCCGGAGCCACGCGTCGCCGTACTCGGCGGCGAGCTCATCGCGGACGCGCGCGATCTCCGCGATCTGCGCGACGTCGGTGTCGACGTCGCCTGAGGCGGTGAGCAGCCAGTGCGCGTTCACGGGGAAGGGGAGGCGGCCGTCGCGGTCGAGCAGGCGACGGTAGGTGGCCACCTCCGCCGGGCCGAACGACATCTCCGTTGCGCCAGTGACCCCGGTCTCCAGGTACGCGTCGAACGCGGCGGCGAGGTAGCGATCCCGATCTGCGTCGCTGCGCACGGAGTCGAGGTAGCCCCACGCGTGCGTCATCGCGGCGGTCTCGAGGAGGAAGCCGGTGGCGTCGCCGTTCGCGTCGCGCACGATCTCCCCGCCGACCGGGTTGGGGGTGTCCCGCGTGATGCCCATCGCCGCGAGCGCCGCGGAGTTGACCCACACCGAGTGCAGGTCGTTCGCGTCGAGGATGACGGGAACGTCGGCGACCACCTCGTCGATCATCGCCGCGGTGGGCTGCACGCCATCGGGGAAGATGTCGAAGAGCCAGCTGGTGCCGAGGAGGAGCGGCGCGTCGGAGTCCGCTGCGCGCGCCGCCGCGAGCCGCCCCTGCACCTCGGCGAGCGTGCCGGCGTCGCGCAGCTGCACTTTCGAGAGCGATTCGCCGAGCATGAGCATGTGTGCGTGGCCCTCGACGATGCCGGGGGTGACGACCGCGCCTCCGAGGTCGACCTCCGCGGCGTCCGCGCCGGCCGCGAGCCGCACCGAGGCGAGGTCGCCAGCGGCGAGCACGAGCCCATCGCGCACGGCGAAGCTCTCGCGCGGGGTGACCGCGGCGTCGCCGGTGAAGACGGTGGCGTTGCGGTAGATCGTGGTCTCGGAGCTCATATGCGGTGCTTTCTCTCGATGGGGATCGGGGCCGTGCCGCTGCGGCGCGTCCCGGGGGTGAAGGTGGGTCTGCTGCGATCGTACGCGGTACGGCCGAGCGGATGGGCCGCGGGCGCGCGGCGGCTAGCGTTCGCGCTCGCTCGCCCGGGCGAGTGCGCGCTCCGCGCCGACGGAGACGCGGGCGATCATGACGGTCGGCACGATGACGAGGAGGCTGACGAGCCCGGTGATCAGGGCGAAGCCCGGGATCCCGATTCCCTCGATGAGGGCCCCGCCGATGAGCGGGGCGAAGCTCGAGCCAACGAGGTAGGCGCCGAGCAGCGGGCCCGACCAGCGGCCGCGCGCGTCGAGGCCGGCCGCGGTGGCGATGAAGAGCGCGAACGCGAACGCGTAGATCGTGTTGACGGCGATGATGAGTGCGGCGAGCAGCATCGGCTCGGCGGCGTAGCCGATGGCGATCTTGCACGCGCCGCCGAGCGCGAGCGCGATGGCGAGCGGGGCTGCCCGCCCGATGCGCGCGCCGAAGATCGACACGATCAGCATGCCGAGGATGCCGCCGGCCGCCGCGAGGCTGAGGGCGAAGCCGAGCGGCTGCTCGCCGAGACCGACAGCGTCGCCGAGCACGGGCGCCATGGTCCAGATCGCGTCCTCGCTCGTGCCCCAGAGCGGGAACACGATGAGGATCGCGATGCCGGCGATGGTGATGCGGCGGGGCTCTGCGATCTGCAGGCTCGTGGTCACGTCGACGGGTGCCGCGTGCTCCGGGGTCTCGGGGAGCCAGACGGCGAGTGCGAGGCCGGCGAGCGAGATGAGCGCGAGGGTGCCGAACACGCTGCCCTGGGTGATGCCGAGGATCGGCAGGATCGCGAGGATGATCGTGATGAGCACCCGGTTCACGAGCCCGCTCGTCGCGGAGACGCGGTTGGGGTTGCGGAGGGCCGCGATTGCCGCCCCGGAGGTCGAGATGGCCGCGCCGACGCCGGCGCCGCCGGCGATGAGGCCGGCGACCGCGACGCCGGGGGCCGGCACGAGCGCG
>NZ_RPDI01000034.1 GCF_003917135.1 Leucobacter chromiireducens | reverse complement strand
CGATCAGTTGGTACTTGAAAGAGGAGGATCCGCTGTTGATGACGAGGATCTTGGTCACGCGTCTGCTCCGTCCCGCATGCCGGCCTGCACCGCGGTGATGGCCACCGTGTTGATGATGTCCTCAACGGTCGCACCGCGCGAGAGGTCGTTGACGGGTTTGTTCAGCCCCTGCAGCACCGGCCCGACGGCCACGGCGCCCGCCGAGCGCTGCACCGCCTTGTATGTGTTGTTGCCGGTGTTCAGGTCGGGGAAGATGAACACGGTGGCGCGGCCGGCCACCTCGGATCCCGGCATCTTGGATGCTCCGGTGGCCGGGTCGCTCGCGGCGTCGTACTGGATAGGGCCCTCGATCAGGAGCTCGGGGCGCGCGGCCTTCGCGAGCGCCGTGGCCTCGCGCACCTTGTCGACGTCTGCGCCGGTGCCGGACTCCCCGGTCGAGTACGAGAGCATCGCGATGCGCGGCTCCACGCCGAACTGGGCGGCGGTTTCCGCCGAGGAGATCGCGATGTCGGCGAGCTGCGCCGCGGTGGGATCGGGGTTCACGGCGCAGTCGCCGTACACGAGCACCCGGTCGCGCAGCCCCATGAAGAACACGCTCGACACGACGGAGACCCCCGGCTTCGTCTTGATGAACTCGAGGCTCGGGCGGATCGTGTGCGCGGTGGTGTTCGCGGCTCCGGACACCATTCCGTCGGCGAGGCCGAGCTGCACCATCATGGTGCCGAAGTAGCTGCCGTCGGCCATGACGTCCCAGGCCTGCTCGTGCGTGACCCCCTTGTGCGCGCGCAGCCGCGCGTACTCGGCGGCGAAGCGCTCACGCTCGGGCGAGGTGAGCGGGTCGATGATTTCGGCGGCGTCGAGGGTGAGGCCCAGCTCTCCCCCGCGCTTCCGGATCGCTGCCGCGTCGCCCAGGAGGGTGAGCCGCGCGGTGCCGCGAGCAAGCAGCGTGCTCGCGGCGCGGAGGATCCGGTCGTCGTGCCCCTCGGGCAGCACGATGTGCGAGCCAGCGGCCGCCGCGCGCGCGAACAGCTCGTACGCGAACATGACGGGCGTGCGCACCCCGCCCCGGTGGAGGCGCAGCCGCTCGCGCAGCGTGGTCGTGTCGACGTGCTGCGCGAAGAGCGCGAGCGCCGTGTCGAACTTGGTTGGCGATTCCTCGGTGAGCAGCCCGCGCGCCGAGGAGATGCGGCGCACCGTGTCGAAGGTGCCGGAGTGCGTGCGGATGATCGGCAGCGTCGAATCGACGCCGTCGAGCAGGCGGGCCACGTCGGCTGGCAGCGCGAACTCCCCGTTCAGCACCACCGCGGCGATCGTGGGGAACGTCGGCGCCTCGTGCGCCATCGTGACGGCGAGGAGCGTCTCGGAGCGGTCGGCGGCGATCACCACGACGGAGCCCTCGAGCAGCCGCGGGAGCACGTTCTCCATCGACATGCCGGCGACCACGACGTCGCGCACCTCACGGGCGAGCAGCTCGGCAGAGCCGCGCTCGAGCGTGCCGTCGACGGCCGCGAGCACCTCGGACACCGGCGGGGCGACGAGCAGCAGCTCCTCGGGGATCGACCACACGGGGGTCCCTGCCGGCAGCACGGCGGCAACGGCACGGTCAATTTCGGACAGCTGATCGGGATCGGCGCGATTCACGAGTGCGGCGAGCACCGTCGCGTGCTCGGCCTGGAGTTCCGCGAGCCCGAGCTCGGCCAGCTGGGCGATGTCGGCTGGGGTGCGTGCGGGCTGCTGCCCGAGGTATTCGGCCTGCTCCGTTGCGCGGCCGCCCAGCACGAGCAGCACGGGGGTGTCGAGGTTGGCGGCGATCCGCGCGTTGAAGGCGAGCTCGGTGGGGGCGGCGACGTCGGTGAAGTCCGAGCCGACCACCACGATCGCGTCGCAGCGGGCGCGGAGCGACTGGAACGCGGCGACGATGCGGGCCATCGCGGCGTCGGGGTCGGCGTGCGCGTCGTCGTAGGTGACGCCGACGCAGTCCTCGTAGGCGACGTCGGCGGTGGCGCGCCGCAGCAGCATGTCGAGCACGCGGTCGCGCTCGCTCGCGGAGCGAATGAGGGGACGGAACACGCCGACGCGTGGCGCGTCCGCGCGGAGCGCGTCCAAGACTCCGAGCGCCACCGCGCTCTTGCCCGTTCGGCCTTCGGCTGACGTCAGATAGATGCTCGCTGCCACAGCCTTCAGTCTAGGCGGCACGCCCGGCTGGCGCGTGAGGCGGCACGGTTCTCGCGCGGCGCCCCGCAGAAACGCCGGCGCCGGGCCAGGCAAGGCGGCTCGCGCAGAAGATCTGTGCGGCCGCCCATGCCTGGCCCGGCGTCACGAATGGAAGCTGATCGGGATCAGCGTGCCTCGTCGGGGCGCTGCCCGGCGGCGAAGCCCGCAGCGAAGCCGCGCTCGAAGCCGCCACGCCCGCGCCCGCCGTGGCCCTTCCCGTGCCCACGCCCGTGGCCGCAGTTGCCGTGCCCCTCGGGCGCACCGTGGTGTTCGGGCGCACCGTGGTGCTCGAAGCCCGGGTGGTGCGGGTGGCCGTGGTGGTGCGGGTGATGACCGTGGCCACGCCCGTGGCCGTGGCCGAAGCCGTGCCCGTGGCCCCGGCCGAAGCCGCGGCCACGCCCAAAGCCTCGTCCGCCGCGCGGCAGCCGCAGCTCCTCGGTCCAGCCCAGCTCGCGCGAGATCGCCTCGAGCGTTGCCAGGGTGGTGGCGAGGTCGGCCTCGGGGACCGAAGCGGCCACGCGATCCCGCGCGTCCCGGATCGCGGTGTCGGCGCGCTCGCGCACCGCCTCGCCCGCTGCGGTGAGCTGCCAGCCCTCGTCGTTTCGGACGATGAGGCCGCGCTCGACCATGGTGAAGAGTCGCTTGCCGCCGCGCTCGAGCCGCTCGCGCAGTCGCTCGGGGAGCTCGGTGCCGCCGGCGAGCGCGGTCAGCAGTCGGTGCTCGCGGCGCGTGGTCCCCCCGGCGGCGAGGGCCGCCTCGGTCTCGCGCGCCATGAGCGTCGCGGTGGCCCGCAGCCAGTAGCCGAGTGACCGCTCGCTCGCGTCGGACTGCGGGGCAGAAGTATGAGAATCATGTGCGTTCGTCATGAGTGATGTCCTTTCGGTGTGGGCGCCCTGCCCACGATGTATGTCATTGTGCATGTATATGTATGATGACATGTAGTCGATTGCATGTCAAGAGGCATGTAAAATTTCCTGCATGACGACCACCCCTGCAGCCGAGCACGACCCCACCGAGGGCCCCGAGGTCGACGCGATCATCGGGGCGCTGGCGCGCATCCGCGGTCGCCGTGGCCCCCACCGCGGGGACGGCCCGGGCGGTGGCTTCCCCCTCCCTGGGCACCCGCACGAGCCGCACCCTGGCGGGCCGCAGGACGCCGACGGGGCGGAGGGGCCGCCCTGGCGTGATCCGCGCGGGCGGCACCCTGGCGGTGGCCGTGGTGGCTTCGGCGGCCCGGCGCTGCTGCGGCTGCTGAGCACACTCGCGCACGCGTCGACGCCGCTCACCGTCAGCGAGATTGCCGGGGAGATCGGCGTGGATCAGCCGCGGGCGTCGCGCCTCGTGCAGCAGGCGGTGGAGCGGGGCTTCGCGGCACGCGAGGCAGATCCGGAGGACGCGCGTCGCACTCGGGTGCGCATCTCGCAGGCCGGGGAGCGCGCGGTGCACGGCTTCCGCGGGCGCCAGCGCGCAGAGGCGGGCGCCGCACTCGCCGCGCTGGAGCCGACCGAGCGCGCGGAGCTCGCGCGGCTGCTCACGAAGCTCGCGGCGGCGTGGCCGCAGCACGACCCCCAGCCCTAGCCCCCCACCTCACCCGCGCCCTCCACCCCACCGCCCCCAAGGAATCGGGGTCACTTTGGCAGGGTGTCGCCGAGGCTGGAGTCGCGACACCCTGCCAAAGTGACCCCGATCCGCACCGCGGCGCGGGGTGTAGGGGGACGGACTGGCGGGCGGGGGCGGGCAGGCGCGGCGCGGGGCCCCCGAAACGAAAAGACTCCCTACGTACCCGCTAGAGCCCGAGTACCCTTGCTTCGTTTCCGACCTGGGGGAGTTCCTCGAGATAGCGCCACGTAGGGAGCCGTTCCAGTGTAGCGGACTATTCCTCGCTCACCGCACGCTCCGGCGCGTCGGCGCCCGCCGCGGGCACCTCGACCGGGCCGGTCGCGACCGGGATCGCTCCCGTGAGGAGTTCCTCGGCGCGCGCCTCGTCCACCTCGCCGGCGAACTGCGCCTGGTGGAGCGCGGCGTACGCACCCTCCCGCGCGAGCAGCTCCTCGTGCGTGCCCTGCTCAACGATCTTGCCGCTCTCCATCATGAGGATGGTGTCGGCGTCACGAATCGTCGACAGGCGGTGCGCGATCACGAACGACGTGCGATCGCTCCGCAGCGCGCTCATCGCCTGCTGCACGAGCACCTCCGTGCGCGTGTCGACCGAGGACGTCGCCTCGTCGAGGATCAGCAGAGACGGGTTCGCGATGAACGCGCGCGCGATCGTGAGCAGCTGGCGCTCGCCGGCGGACAGCGAGGAGCCGTTCTCCGAGATCACCGTGTCGTAGCCGTCAGGCAGCTGCCGCACGAAGCGATCCACCATGGTGGCCTGCGCCGCAGCGACGACCTCCTCGTCGGTGGCGTCGAGCCTGCCGTAGCGGATGTTCTCGCGGATGGTGCCGTCGAACAGCCACGCGTCCTGCAGCACCATGCCGACGTGACCGCGCAGCTCGGCGCGCGAGAGCTTCGTGATGTCGACGCCGTCGAGCAGGATCCGCCCGCCGTCGAGCTCGTAGAAGCGCATCACGAGGTTGACGAGCGTCGTCTTGCCCGCCCCGGTCGGCCCGACGATCGCCACGGTGTGACCCGGGCTCGCCTCGAGCGACAGGTCCGCGATGAGCGGCTGCTCGGGATCGTAGCTGAAGCTCACGTTCTCGAACACGACGTGCCCGTCCGTGCGGTCGGGCAGATCGGCGTCGGCGGTGTCGGGATCCTGCTCGTCGGCGTCGAGCAGCTCGAACGTCCGCTCGGCCGAGGCGACGCCCGACTGCAGCATGTTCGCCATGCCGGCCATCTCACCGATGGGCTGCGCGAACTCGCGCGAGTACTGGATGAACGCGGTGACGTCGCCGAGGGTCATCTGGCCGGCGGTGACGCGCAGCGCGCCGGCGACGGCGATGAGCACGTAGCTCAGGTACTGCACGAACTGCATGGCCGGCATGATGGTGCCCGACAGCGCCTGCGCCTTGTACGCCGCGGTGAAGAGTCCCTCGTTACGGCGGTCGAACTCCTCAGCCATCTCGGCGTCGCGGTTGAAGATGCGCACGAGCTCGTGGCCCGTGAACGACTCCTCGATGTGGCCGTTCAGGTCGCCCGTGTACTTCCACTGCGCGACGAACAGCTTCTGCGCGCGCACGCCGACCACACCGGCGATGATGCCGGAGAGCGGGAGTGCGATCAGCGCGATGAGCGCGAGCTGCCACGACACCACGAACATCATCGCGGTGATGCCGATCACGGTGAGCAGGGACTGCACGAGCTGCGAGAGCGCCTGCTGCAGCGCCTGCTGGATGTTGTCGACGTCGTTGGTGACGCGCGAGAGCACGTCGCCGCGCTGGCGCCCGTCGAAGAAGCTGAGCGGCAGCCGGTTGATCTTCGCCTCGATGTCCTGGCGGAGCTGGTACACCACGCGCATCACGAGCTTGTTGAGCAGGAAGCCCTGCAGCCACATCAGGAACGACGCGACAAGGTACAGGCCGAGCACCACGAGGATGAGCTGGCCGAGCAGGCCGAAGTCGATCCCCTGACCAGGCACCACGCCGGAGCCCTCGAGCATGTCGGCGAACTGGTCCTCGCCGCGGTCGCGGGCGACCGCGATGATCTGCTCGAGCGGCACCCCGGCCGGGAGGTCCTTGCCGAGCACGCCGTTGAAGATGACGTCCATCGCCTGGCCGAGGATCTTCGGCGCGATGACGGTGAGCACGACGGAGCCGATGACGAGCACGACGACGAGCGCGAACAGCCACTTCTCGGGGGCGAGGAGCCCCACGAGGCGCTTCGCCGCCGGCCAGAAGTGCTTCGCCTTCTTGGCGGGCTGGCCACCCGTCCAGTCGTCGTTGTCGGGCTGGTAATCGTCGGGGAGTTCAAATTCCTCGACGGCCGCGGACTTCGCGGGCTTCCGGTCCTTCTTGGCCATTACGCCGCCTCCGCCTCTTCGAGCTGCGATCGGACAATCTCCTGGTACACCTCGTTGTTCGCGAGCAGCTCGTCGTGGGTGCCGCGGCCGACGATCTCGCCGGCCTCCATCACGAGGATCTGGTCGGCCTCCGTGATCGTGGAGACGCGCTGCGCGACGATGATGGTCGTCGCGCCCTCCGTGGCGCTCGGCAGCGCGGCGCGCAGGCGCGCGTCGGTCGCAACGTCGAGCGCGGAGAACGAGTCGTCGAACAGGTACACGCGCGGCTTCGCCACGAGCGCACGCGCGATCGAGAGGCGCTGCCGCTGGCCGCCGGACACGCTCGTGCCACCCTGGGCGACGGGCTCCTCGAGGCCGAGCTCCTTCTCGCGTACGAAGTCCTCACCCTGCGCGACGCGCAGCGCGTCCCAGAGCTCGGCCTCGCTCGCGTCGGTCTTGCCGAAGCGGAGGTTCGAGGCGATCGTGCCGGAGAAGAGGTAGGGGCGCTGCGGCACAAGGCTCACGGTCTCGGCGAGCTGCGCGCGCGTGAGCGCGGCAACCGGCGCGCCATCGATCGTGATCGATCCCTGCTGCGCGTCGTAGAGGCGCAGCATGAGGTTCAGCAGCACGGTCTTGCCCGCGCCGGTCGAGCCGATGATCGCGGTGGTCTTCCCTGGCTCGGCGACGAACGTCGCGTCGCGGATGACGGGCTGCTCGGCGCCGGGGAACCCGAAGGTCACACCGCTGAACTCGATGCGACCGGCCTGCGGGGTGACCACCGTCTCTCGATCGGGGAACGACAGGGTCGACTCAGTGTCGAGCAGCTCGCGGATGCGCTCGGCGCACACGACGGCGCGCGGGATCATCATCGTCATGAACACGCCCATCATCACCGCCATGAGGATCTGCAGCAGGTACTGCAGGAAGGCGGTGAGCGAGCCGATCTGCACGACGCCAGCCTCGACGCGGTGGCCGCCGAACCACAGCACGGCCGCGGTGGCGAAGTGCAGCACCATCATGATCACGGGGAACATGAGCACGAAGATGTTGCCGACGCGCACCGACACGTCGGTGATGTTGCGGTTGGCGGTCTCGTAGCGGTCCGCCTCGAAGTTCTCGCGCACAAAGGCGCGCACCACGCGGATGCCCATGATCTGCTCACGCAGCACGCCGTTGATCGCGTCGACGCGGTCCTGCATCTTCCGGAAGAGCGGAAGGAGCAGCCACACGAGGAAGCTGACGATCACGGCGAGCACGGCGACCGACACCCAGACGAGCCAGGACATGCCTGCGTCCTCGCGGAGCGCCATGATCACGCCGCCGATCGCCATGATCGGCGCCGACACCATGAAGTTGAGGGTCATGAGCACGAGCATCTGGATCTGCTGCACGTCGTTCGTGCCGCGGGTGATCAGCGTGCCAGCGCCGAACTTGGTCGCCTCGAGGGTGCTGAGGGAGTCCACCTTGCGGTAGACCTCGCGGCGCAGGTCGCGGCCGATCCCCATGGAGGTGCGCGCGCCGAAGTACACGGCGGCGACCGCGGTGAGGAGCTGGCCGAGGGACACGATGAGCATGAAGCCACCGGTGCGCCAGATGAAGCCGGTATCGCCGAGCGCGATTCCCTTGTCGATGATTTGAGCGTTGAGGCTCGGCAGCCACAAGGCTGCGATGGTGGAAAGCAGCTGCAGCACGAGCACCGCGACCACGAACGGCCAGTACCGTTTCGCGTGTCGCAACGTCAGTGAAATGAGGGCCACGAGGATCCTTTCGTCGCGCGCCAATCGTCGAAGTTTCACGCGGGGCAGGCGTGACACACGAACGACGGAGCAGGCGAAAACACTACCACCGCCAGGGCCCAGATGCGACGAATTCTCCCGAATTCAGGAGTTACCCCGCGGTATCCGCCTGGCTTGCGCTCTCATCTGGCGTTTTTCCGCCCTGCACCGCGGCGACTTCGCGGTCGCTCAGTACCCGCCATGGCGAGTTCTGCGGCAGCACGAGCGCGGCGTCCGGGCTCTCGCCCTTGGTCCACCAGCGCGCCTCGAATCCGATGCCGTCGAAGATCACCCGATCGCCCTGCCGGTACTCCGTGCCGTGCTCCCAGTCGGGGTACGCCCCCGCCGGCAGCTGCGGGCGCTCGATGGGTTTCTCGCCGGGCAGCACGGGGCCGAGGAGACGCCACGGCTGCGCGCCGTTCTCCGGGGTCTCGTCCGGCTGTTCGCCCTGCGTCCACCACTTCGCCTCGTAGACGTTCCGCCGCCACACGATCTTCGTCTCGGCCGGGTACGCCGCGTCGCTGTTCCAGATCGGGTACGGGCTCGTCTCGGGGTCGTCGACGTCCTCGCCGTGCTCCGGGGTCTCCGGCTGCGGCGACGGCTTCGGCTGGACGATCGCGCCGCTGCGCTCCCCCGCGAGCGTCAGCGAGAAGCGCTCATCGCCCTGGTCGACGCCGCTGCACGAGTCGGACACCTGCTTGGGATCGGGCCAGTTGTTGTCGCACTCGCGGTCCCGGTTCAGCGACCACATCGACAGGCGGGCCATGCCGTGCTCCGCCGCGAACGCGGAGAGCGCGCGGGCGTCGGCGAGCGTGAACACCTCGTCGCGCACGTCGTTTTGCCCGATCATCGGGGTGGCCCCGATCTTGCTCCACGCGGTTGCCTCGCCGACGGGGGTCCCCTCCTCCTGCGCGAGCGTGCGCAGCTGCCCGTGCAGCCCGGTGAGGCTACCGAGGATCGTGTCGATGAGCGGTTCGTCGAGCCCCGAGTTGTAGTTCATGGTCATCGCGTTCACGCCGGCGACCACGACCCCGGCCTGCAGGTACGTGCGCACCGCGGCGAGCCCATCGGCGGTGAGGCCGCTGGGAGCGATCGGCAGGGTCAGCCACACCTCGAGCCCGTCGCTCGTTCCCTCCTGCACCGCACGGATGGCGCGCGCCTGGCGCTCGATCGCGGCGTGGTCGCCGAGCAGCTCGCCCTCGATATCCATGTCGATGCTGGCGAGCTCGTACCGCTCCACCACCTGCCGGTAGCCGTCGGCGAGCCGATCGGGATCGGTGCACTCGAGAGCGAGGTCCGAGTTCGCCTGGCCGCCGAAGGACACGAGCGCGGAGCCGCCGAGGTTGCGCAGGCGGGCGAGGCGGCGATCCAAGTCGAGCATCTGCTCGGCCTCATCGAGCCCGTAGACGCCGCCCCACGCCGGGCTGCACGCGGCGTCCGGATCTCCGACCACGAACGCGAGCGCCACGTTCTTCGGCCCGGTGCTGCCCGGGCTCTCGAAGGGGAAGCTCGGGGTCGCGGTCACGTCGACGTAGCCGTCGCTCCACGGGCGCTGCTCGCTCGCCTCGCGCTGATCCTGCCACCAGCCCCAGCCGAAGATGCCGCCGCCGACGAGCGCCGCGACGACGATCATGAGCAGCGTCAGCCGGAACCATGAGAGCTTGCGTCCCGGAAACCACTTCGACATGACATCCCCATCGTGTGCTGGCGGGCATGACGCTTCCCGTGATCGGACATACCCGATCGACGTCATCCCAGATAGGATTATCGTGACACACTCGGGGCCGGATCATCGAGATTCGGGATAATCCGGGTCGCGCGACCTGTGGAGGAGCGCACCACCATGGGGATGGAGGATTCGCGTGACCGACGGCTCTCCGCAGCGCGCTCGACGCAGGCAGTGGGGCGCTGAGCTCCGCGCCGAACCGCTCGCGATCGTCCCTTCTCGCCCATCGCCAGCAGCGATCGTGTGGGCCAGGCTCGCCATCGTCATCACGGTGGTGTCGTGGTTCCTCTACATGCTCACCACGATCATTCGCATGGTGATCGAGGGGCCGCAGGAGTCGTTCGTCTTCCACCTGCAGACGTGGGTGTACGGGCTGACCGTCACGGCGCTCACGTTCTCGGCGATCATGTACCTCACCGCGCGCTACGGTGCGCTCGTGCGGTTCCGCGAGCACCGGCGCGTGGAGCGCGCGCTGCTCGACGAGCATTTCGCGCGCTCCGATGATCGCGTCACGGTACTGATCCCGAGCTACGACGAAGAGCCGGACGTGGTGCGGTACACGCTGTGGTCTGCCGCGCTGCAGGAGTTTCCCGACATCCGCATCGTGCTGCTCATCGACGACAAGGCCGAGGGGCTCACGGGCGAGCCGCTCGCGCGGCTCGAGCGCACGCGTGGGCTGCTCGGCGAGATCGAGGCGGAGCTCGAGGAGCCGCGCGCGGCAGCGCAGGCCGCGCTCGACGCGTTCCTCGCCGACGCCCCGGCGGTGCCCGGCCCCCTCGACGCGAAGCGCGCGGCCGACGCGTACGCTGCCGCGGCCGGGTGGCTCGACCGCTTCGCCGGCACCGAGCAGATCGACGAACACATGGGCGAGTTCTTCGCCGAGTACGTGCTGCTCGGCCTCTCCAACGATCTCCGTCTCACGAGGCTGGCGCTCGACGCGGCGCACGACCAGGGGGCAGCGCCCGAGTGGGAGCGGCTGCGGCAGCTCCACCAGCGCCTGGTGTGGATCTTCAGCGCGCGCCTCGGCTCGTTCGAGCGCAAGCAGTACGCCTCGCTCTCGCAGGAGCCGAACAAGGCGATGAATCTCAACTCGTACATCTCGCTCATGGGCGGCAATTACCGGATCGTGCGCGACACCGGCGAGCAGATCCTCGAGGAACTCGGGGTCGATGAGGATCCGGCAGCTGCGGATCTCGTGATCCCCGACTCGCGCTTCCTGCTGACCCTCGACGCCGACTCGCAGCTGCTGCGCGAGTACTGCCTGCGGCTCGTCTACCTGCTCGAGCAGCCCGAGAACGAGCGGGTCGCCGTGACGCAGACCCCGTACTCCTCGTTCCGCGGCGCGAGCACGCGTATCGAGCGCATCGCCGGCGCCACCACCGATCTGCAGCACATCCAGCACCAGGGGCTCACGTACTTCAACGCGACGTTCTGGGTGGGCGCGAACGCGGTGATCCGCACCGAGGCGCTCGACGATATCGCGGTGACGCAGACCGTCGGCGGCTTCGAGATCACCACGTACGTGCAGGATCGCACGGTCATCGAGGACACTGAGTCGAGCATCGACCTCGGGCTCCACGGCTGGACGCTGGAGAACTACCCCGAACGGCTGAGCTACAGCGCGACGCCACCGGACTTCGGCTCGCTCGTGGTGCAGCGCCGCCGCTGGGCCAACGGCGGTCTGCTCATCATGCCGAAGTTCTTCGAGATGATCCGGGCGCGAAAGCACGGCTCCGAGCGGGTCCGGCTCACCGAGAAGATGCTGCGCAGCAACTACATGTCCTCGCTCGCGTGGGCGAGCTTCGGGCTGCTGTTCCTGCTGTTCTTCCCGTTCGATTCGCGACTCCTCAGCCCGCTCGTCATCGCGGCGGCGCTCCCCTACTTCATCTCGATGGGGCTCGACCTCCGCGCGAGCGGGCATCGCTTCGGCGACATCTTCCGCATCTACGGCTTCAACCTCATCCTGCTACCCGTGAACCTCGCTGGCGTGCTGAAGTCGATCCAGCAGGGGGCGACGGGGGCGAAGATCCCGTTCGCGCGCACGCCGAAGGTGGTGGGTCGCACCGCGGCCCCCGGCATCTACGTGACGCTCCCGTTCATCATCGTGGCGTTCTCCGTGCTCACCGCGGTGCGCGACTTCACCGTCGGCAACTGGGGCAACGCGGCGTTCGCCTCGTTCAATGCGATCATGGCCGGGTGGGCGATCGTCGCCTACATCGGCATTCGCGCGTCGATCGCCGACGCGACGCTCGGCCTCATCGGCTGGCTGTACGTGCCGATCAAGCCGAAGCGCGCGAAGCGCGAGTCGCTCGTCGATCCGACGGCCACGATCAACTGGCAGGCGATCCTCTACCACGGTGACCGCCGGCTGCGCCGCGATCTCGCGCGCACGAGTGATCGCCGCCGCCGACTGAGCACGGTGCGCACCGAGGTGCAGGATCCGACCGCGCCGGTCGAGGTGGTCCAACCGAGCGGGCGCGCGCGCCGCAGGGCTGCACGCCACTCCTCCGACGCACGCTGAGCGGCTGCGGTCCGATCCCGCACTGAGTGCACGCAGTTCGCCCGGCCCCATTCACTTTCTCAGCTCGGTGAGGCAGGGTGGGAGCACGGCCCTTCCGCGGAGGCCCTTCCACGGAGGGGAAGCGATGCGGTGGGGCGCGCTCACGCGCACCCTCCGCACCTAGCGAAGGGGAAATAACAGTGCACACTGATATCCCGCAGCACGCGGAGATCGAGCAGCTCGCTCACATTGATCGAGCCAATCTCGTGACCATCGTGCTGCGCACGACACCCGTCACCACCGAGGCGGAGGCCAACCGCATCACGTTCGGCACGCTCATCAGCGAAGCGATCGGGTGCCTCGCCGACCAGGGCGGCGACGCGGTCGAGCGCGATCGCACCGAGGCTGGGCTGCGGGCCCTGCATGAGGATCAGCACCTGTGGCGCTACCTCTCGCACAGCCTCGTGGTGTTCGCGAGCCCCGACCGCGTCGTGAGCTACCGGCTGCCCAACGAGCTCGAGACCGAGTGGTTCGCCGGGCGCCACTTCCGCATCGTGCCGCTGCTGCGCACGCTTACGTTCCCGCACCAGGCCTCCGTGCTCGCGCTCAGCCAGAACGCGGTGCGCCTGATCAACATCGGCCCGGCGGGGCGTGGCACCGAGGTCGACGTGCCCGGGCTGCCGAGCGACCTGCTCGACGCGTGGGGCGTCGAGGATCCCGGCATCGACGCGCACCGGCGCCGCCTCCACAGCCCGGAGGGGCACACGACCCGCCTCCTCGGCTACGCGCGGGCGGTCGATCGCGCGATCGCGCCGCAGCTGCGGGGAACGGAGCGCCCGCTCATCCTCGCGGCGACGCAACCCCTCGACGGGATGTTCCGCTCGGTCACCTCGGCGTCGCGACTGCTGGCCGCCTCGATCGACGGCAACCCGGACGAGCGCAGCGCCGCCGAGCTCGATGCGGCCGCCCGCTCGCTCCTCGACGCGCACTACGCGGCAGAGCTCTCGGAGCTCCGCGACCGTTTCGAGACGCGCCGCGCCGCCGGGCGCGCGGTGACCGACCTCACCGATATCGCGCGCTCGGCGATCGCGGGGGCAATCAGTACGCTCTACGTTGACATGGCGGCCAGGCCGGAGGGCACCCTCGACGTGGCGACGGGGAGCGTCGCCGCGGAGTCGACTCCCGGTCGCAGCCTCATCGACGAGATCGCAGCGCAGGTGCTCCAGCACGGCGGCCGCGTGCTGGTGCTGCGCGCCGGAGAAGTTCCTGGCGGGGGCGCGCACGGCGCCGAGACCCGCTTCGCGGTCTAGCCGCGCGACGCGCACAAAAAAGGGGGCCCGCTCACCGAGCGGGCCCCCTCATTTCGCAAGTGCGAAGAGCTTAGACGAGCTTGACGCCCGCGCCAGCCTCCTCGAGCTTTGCCTTTGCCTCCTCGGCAGCATCCTTCTTCGCGCCCTCGAGCACGTTCTTGGGTGCCTCCTCGACGAGAGCCTTCGCCTCGCCAAGGCCCAGGCCGGTGAGCTCGCGCACAACCTTGATGACC
Source organism: Leucobacter chromiireducens (assembly GCF_003917135.1). Taxonomy (GTDB): domain Bacteria; phylum Actinomycetota; class Actinomycetes; order Actinomycetales; family Microbacteriaceae; genus Leucobacter; species Leucobacter chromiireducens_A. The sequence continues at coordinate 10,428 of NZ_RPDI01000034.1, read as the reverse complement.
TGGATCTTCTTGTCGCCAGCCGACTCGAGGACGACGTCGAACTCGTCCTTCTCCTCGACTGCCTCAGCAGCGCCGCCTGCAGCGGGAGCAGCAGCGACAGCAACCGGAGCAGCAGCGGAAACGTCGAAGGTCTCCTCGAAGGCCTTCACGAACTCGGAGAGCTCGATGAGGGTGAGCTCCTTGAACTGCTCGAGCAGCTCTTCAGTCGAAAGCTTAGCCATGGTGTATCTCCTTGATGTGTGCCGAGGCGCTGACGCGCCTCAGGCGGGGTTGTTGTACGTGAAACGGCGTGAGCCGTTCCTTACGCGTCCTGCTTCTCCTGCAGCGCGCCGAAGCCGCGTGCGGCCTTGGCGGGCAGGGCAGCGAACAGCTGTGCTGCACCGACGAGCGAGGCCTGCATGGCGCCTGCGGCCTTGGCCAGCAGCACCTCGCGGCTCTCGAGATCGGCGAGCTTGCCTACCTCAGCGGCGGTAAGCGGCTTGCCATCGAAGTAGCCAGCCTTTACCGCCAAAAGAGGGTGTGCCTTGGCGAAGTCACGCAGAGCCTTGGCGACCGCGACGGTGTCACCGTGCACGAAGGCGAGCGCCGAAGGACCGGCGAGCTCGTCATCGAATGCGGTGATCCCGGCGTTGTTGGCCGCAATCTTGGTCAGCGTGTTCTTCGCCACAGCGTACGTCGCGTGCTCGCGGATGCTGTTGCGGAGTTCCCGCAGCTCAGCAACCGTGAGACCGCGGTACTCAGTCAGCAGAACGGCGCCCGACTCTTCAAACTTCTGCTGAAGATCGGCGACCGTAGCGTCCTTCGTAGCCATGGCGCTCCCTAGCTTGTTGTACCCGAGCGGCGGCTGCCACTCGAGGGCCGTGCCTGTCGGAGCGCTTCTCATACGAAAAAAGCTCCGGCGCGCACGCACGGAGCTTCATGAACCCGGGGAAATCCACCGGTCAAGGAGTTCTGCACCTGCGCTGGTCTCTGCTCTCGCAGACGTTCCGGGATCCTTGCGAACCCTACCGGCGGTCTTTGGCCGTGGACAACTGTAGCACACTTCCTCCGCACAGGATACGCTGCGGAGATGGCCGAGCGGGGATCCCGCGCGAGAGGAGCACACGTGGACAAGGTGAATCTCACTCAGGAACTCGACAGCTACGCCGCGCGGCGGGGCGCGTTCCGCGAGCTCACGGTGCCGCCGATGCAGTACCTCATGATCGACGGTGCAGGCGACCCGAACACCTCGCCGGCGTTCGGCGAGGCGGTGGCGGCGCTCTATCCCCTCGCGTACAAGCTCAAGTTCGCGAGCAAGCTCGAGCTGGGCCGCGACTACGTCGTGCCGCCGCTCGAGGGCCTGTGGTGGGCGGAGGACATGGCGTCATTCACCTCGGCGCGCGATAAGTCACGATGGAGCTGGACGCTCATGATCCTCGTGCCCGAGTGGATCGGGGCCGAGCACGTCGAGGCGAGCCGGCAGCGCATTGCGGCCGGGAAGACCCCGCCCGCGCGCCTCGCCGACGTGCGCCTCGCCGTGCTCGACGAGGGGCCCTGCGTGCAGACCTTGCACGTCGGCAGCTTCGACGACGAGGCCGACACCCTCGCACACATGCACGACACCGTGATCCCGGGGCTCGGCGCGCAGATGACGGGAACCCACCACGAGATCTACCTGACCGACCGGCGACGCACGGTCCCGGAGCGGATGCGCACGATTCTGCGGCAGCCCATCGCGCCGGCCTGAGCGCTGGCCGGGTCGGGCTACACGGCCGCCTGCAGCTGCACCGCCTCCTGCTGCCTGATGAGGCGCAGGTGCCAGGCGCGCAGCACCTCGATGAGCACGATGCCGACGCCGACGATCCCGAGCACCAGCACGCCCAGCTCGTTCGGCAGCCAGGTGACCTGGAAGAACTCGCGCGCGATCGGGATCAGCCAGATCAGCCCCAGCCCCGCGTACATCGCGAGCACGATGAGGACGCGGAACAGGTGCACGGGCCTGGCGAGCACGGCGAGCACCCAGAGCGCCACCCCGGCGAGCGTGAGCGTCGAGGCCGACTGCAGCTCGATGAGGGTGATGCCGCCGAGGCGCTCGGCTCCGATGTGGAGCGCGATGAGCGCGAGCGTCACGACGAGGCCAGCGGGGATCGCGAACGCGAGCGAGCGTTTCAGGAACCCCGAGCGGTAGCGCGCGGCGTTCGGCATGAGCGCGAGGAAGAAGGCCGGGATGCCGATCGTGAGACCGTCCGTGATCGACAGCTGGCGTGGCAGGAACGGGAACGCCCAGGCCAGGAGGCCGAACACGACCGCGATGGCGAACGCGTAGCTCGTCTTCGTGAGGAACAGCATCGAGACGCGCTCGACGTTGGCGATGACGCGGCGCCCCTCGGCGACCACGCCGGGCATGCGGTCGAAGCGGCCGTCGAGGAGCACGAGCCGCGCGACGGCCTTCGTGGCCTGCGCCGCCGTGTCCATCGCGATGCCGAGGTCGGCCTCCTTGATCGCGAGCGCGTCGTTGACCCCATCGCCCGTCATCGCGACGACGTGCCCGCGGCGCTGCAGCGCGTGCACCATCTGCAGCTTCTGGTGCGGGGTCACGCGGCCGAAGACGCGCTCGCGCTCGAGCACGGCGCCCAGCTCGTCGAGGTCCTCGGGGAGCGTACGCGCGTCGCGCCCCTCCGGGCACTCGAGCCCCACCGTGCGCGCGACCGCCGCGACGGTGCGCGGGTCGTCGCCGGAGATGACGCGCACGTCGACGCCCTGCTCGGCGAAGTAGCGCAGGGTCTGCGCCGCGTCCTCGCGCACCTGCTCGCGGAATGTGAGGAGGGCGACCGGCCGCAGCCCGGCCGGCAGCTCGGGGTGCTCCGCCGGGGGCGCGGCCAGTGCGCTGTGCGCGAGGAGGAGGGTGCGGGCGCCCGCCGCCGCGAGCGCGCCGGCCTCCGCGAGCGCCGCGGCGGCCGCCGGGTCGCTCGCGTCCGGGAACACGAACTCCGGGGCCCCGAGCACCCAGGTGCCGGCGGCCGGGCGCTCCGCGGCGGCGCCAGCGCCGGATCCCGCGCTCGCGCCGGCTCCCGCCTCAACGACCACCGCGCTCCACTTGCGGGCGGAGTTGAACGGGATCGCGACCGCGCACTCCGGGCCGGCCGCGTCACCGAACGGCTCGGCGAGGCAGCGCGCGGTGCCGTTCGCGTCGGCCGCGCCGCCCATGTGCCCGAGCACGCCGCGCCAGCCGGCCACCTCGGTGAGCGGGATCGCGCGATCGAACAGCATCTCGCCCGTGGTGAGGGTGCCGGTTTTGTCGAGGCACAGCGCGTCGACGCGCGCGAGCCCCTCCACCGCCGGCAGTTCCTGGATCAGCACCTGGCGCTGCGCGAGCGTGACCCCGCTCACCGCGAACGCGATGCTCGTCACGAGCACGAGCCCGAGCGGCACCATCGCGATCACCGCGGCGACCGCGCCGACCACCGCTTCGCGCCACGCGCCGTTCGCGAGGGCCACGGCCCAGCCGCCCTGCGACTGCATCTGGCCGTTCGCGACGATCAGGATCATGGGCGCGAGCGCCCACGTGATCCACTTCAGCAGGCGATCGATGCTGCCGCGCAGCTCCGAGCGCACGAGCGAGAACTTCCGCGCCTCCGCGGTGAGCTTCGCCGCGTACGAGTCCGCGCCGACGCGCACCACCTCGGCGAGCCCGGTCCCGCCGACCACGCTCGAGCCGGAGAGCACCTCGTCGTCCGCCCGCTTCCGAATCGGGTCCGACTCGCCCGTGAGGAGCGACTCGTCGACCTCGAGCCCGCCGGGCCCGTGGTGGTCGGTGTCGACGACGCGCGCGTCGGCGGTGACCTGATCCCCCGTGCGGAGTACCAGCACGTCACCGAGCACCACGCGCTCGAGCGGGATCTCGACGGCGACGCCGTCCCGCAGCACCCGCGCGGTTGGCGCGTTCAGCACGGCGAGCCGGTCGAGGGTGCGCTTCGCGTTGAATTCCTGCACCACGCCGATGACGGTGTTGAAGAGCGCGGGGAGCCCGAAGAGCGCGTCCTGCCAGCGGCCGAGCAGCAGCAGAATGCCGAAGCCCGCGAACACGATGCCGTTGAACAGCGTGAACACGTTGGCGGCGAGGATCTCCCAGAGGGATCGGCTCGAACCGTCTGGTGCGGCGTTTCCCTGCCCGGATTCCCATCTGCGTTCAGCCTCGGCAGCACTCAGCCCGCGCATCCCAGTCAACTCCATGCGAAACAGCCTAGGAGACCGGCGGCGCCCCTCCCTGGCATTCACGGGAAAATACGGGTCCCATCAGTGAAGTTTCCGGGTTTCCGGAACACGCGCCACGGACAACGCGGAGCCGCCAGGCGTACGCGTTGCGTGCGCCTGGCGGCTCCGATGCAGTACTGCGGTGCGGATGCTTACGCAGCGCCCTCCGCGGCGGCCTTCAGCATGTAGCCGGCTCCGCGCACGGTGTGCAGCATGGGCGGGCGACCGGCGTCGACCTTCTTCCTGAGGTACGAGATGTAGAGCTCCACCACGGTCGACTTGCCCGAGAAGTCGTACGCCCACACTCGATCGAGGATCTGGGCCTTCGAGAGCACGCGGTTGGGGTTGCGCATGAGGTAGCGCAGCAGTTCGAACTCGGTGTTGGTGACCATGATCGGCTCGCCGCCGCGCGCCACCTCGTAGCTGTCCTCGTTGAGGGTGAGATCCCCGACGCGCAGCACCGGGTCCGGTTGCTGCGCGAGCGTGATCTGCGAGCGGCGCACGAGTCCGCGGAGGCGCGCGATGAGCTCCTCCAGGCTGAACGGCTTCACGACGTAGTCATCGCCGCCTGCCGTGAGACCGTTCACGCGATCCTCCACCGAGTCGAGCGCGGTGAGGAAGAGCACGGGGAACATGTCGCCCTCGCCGCGCACGCGCGCGAGGAGCTGCATCCCATCAAAGTCGGGAAGCATGATGTCGAACACGGCGACGTCTGGCCGGAAGCTGCGGATCTTGTCGCTGGCCTCCTGGCCCGTCGCGGCGGTCTCGACCTCCCACCCCTCGTATCGGAGCGCCATTGCGATCAGCTGCGTGATCGATGCTTCGTCGTCGACGACAAGCGCCCGGATCTTTCCCCCGTCGGCGCGCGTCAGATTCTGTGAATCCATGGCTGTTGTCAGTTCCTCTCGGCGTTGCGCGGGTAGGGGTCGCGAGCGCGCTGCGCTCGGGCTTCGTCCATATCCCAATGAATCGGTTCTCGCGACCGCTCGACGGGAATAAGGCGAAAACTCGCTTTGAGCCTACTGCCACTGCCTGATCCCGGTCATAGAAATCGCTGAGTACGCCCTGTGTGCTGGGCTGGCGTACAGTCGGTCTCGGGGCCGGGTATCGGATGACGTCCCCCACCATGGCGACGTCCGTACCACGGCGAAGTCCGTGGGAGACTGGACGGGTGTCCGATTCTACACCGCATTACCTGACCCGAATGGTCACCGACGGCACCGACCGCATGGCGTGGCTCCAGGCGAGGGCGCGCGGCATCACCGCGACCGACGTCGCGAAGCTCTCCACGCCGCGCTCGATCGAGACCGCGGCGACCGAAAAACTGCACGGCAGCAGGTTCAGCGGCAACGTGTACACGGACCACGGCAAGGCGCGCGAGCCCGAGATCGCGAGCTGGGTGCTGCGCGAGTACGGGATCTCCCCCAGCCAGGCTCTGTACCACGCGCCGACCGACCTGCGGCACCTCGCCACCCCCGACGGGCTGGTGCTCCGCGAGACCGGCTCGATCGAGCTCGCCGAGATCAAGACGACGAACAAGGAGTGGCGCACGATCCCACGCCACTACCTGCGGCAGGTGTGGTGGCAGCAGTACGTGCTCGGTGCCGAGCGCACGCTCATGGTCTGGGAGCGGCACGAGAATTTCGTGCCGGTCGGTGATCCCGAGTGCCGCTGGATCGAGCGCGACGAGAACGAGATTGCGCGGCTGGTGTCGCTCGCCGGGCAGCTCATCAACACGCTGATCGCGCGGACGAGTTAGGCGCGCAGGCCTACGAGGCGCTCGGGCCGAAGCCGCCGGCCCCGAAGGGCTGGGCCCCCGGCTGCTGGATCCCGGGCTGTTGCACGCCGTACTGCTGCGCGCCAAGCACCTGCTGACGGCGGCTCTCGTGCGCGAAGCTGCGCTCCATGAGCTCGTGCAGCGCGTCGGCGGTGACCGCGAAGCCGGGCACGTCGTCGAGCACGAGCTTCTCCGCCCCGTGCAGCAGCTCAACGTTGCCTGCGCCCCAGAAGCGCTGCCCGATGCTGCGGCGCTGGCGCACCTCGCGCACCCGGCCGAGCGCGAGCTCGGTGCGGTGCCGCACGAACAGGCCGCGACGCACGATCACCCGGCGCGTCGTCACCGTCGTACGGCCGGCCAGCCAGGACAGCATCGGGAGCACGCCGAGCAGCAGCGCGAACAGGGCGGCGCCGAGCGCCGCGGCGAGGTTCACCCAGCCGGTGGCGAACTGGCCGACCCAGAACCCCGCGAGCCCGGCGATCGCGATGAGCACGATCGCCGGGAGGAGGAGCCGCCTGCCGTGCCGCCGGAAGCGCAGCACCACCACCTCGGGCTGCTCGTAGCTCGCGGGAACCGGCCCGAGCGCAGCATCGACCTCGGCGGTCAGTGAGCGCGCGGAACGGGAAGCCATACCCCTATTCTGCCTGCTCAGCCTGCGCGGGTGCCGCACCGGCCTCGGCGGCGGGCGCCGCGGCCGGCGCGGGCTCGGCGGCGATCGCGGCTGCGGGCTCCGCGGCCTGCTCCTGCGCGCGCTCCGCGTTGGCGTCGGCGGCGACGGTGACCGGCGACTCCGCTGCCGCGGCGCTCGCGGCCCGGCCGGCAGCCGCGCCGGCCGCGTTCCCCGTCACCGCGCCGTTCAGCATGCCGACGAGGTCGATGCCGACGGTGTCCTTCGCCATCTCGAGCAGGCCCTTGATGTTGCCCATCGCCTCGCCGGCCACCTTCGAGGTGCCGTCGGCTGAGACGACCGTCATGTTGTCGATCGCGCCGATCGCCTGCGCGTACTCGTTCGCGATCTGCGGCAGGAGGTGGATGAGCTCCTGCGCGAGCACCGCCTGCGACTGCGTCTCGAGCGCGCGAGCGCGTGCGTCGATCGCCGCGGCCTCGGCCGTGCCCTTCGCCTGGATCGCTTCGGCCTCGGCGCGGCCCTCCGCGGCGACAGCCTCGGAGGCAGCGATACGCGCGGCGCGGCTCGCGAGGCCCTCGCGCTCGACCGCCTTCGCGCGGCCCTCCGCGGCCGACACCGACGCGGCTGCCTCGGCCTTGGCGAGCGCCTCGACCCGGTATGCCTCCGCCTCGGCGACGGCGCGCACGTCGGCGTTCAGCTTCTCGGTGCGCAGCGCCACTTCCTTCTGCGCGGTGATCTGCTGCTGCTCGACGATCGCCTGCTGCTGGATCGCCTGCTCGAGCGGGTCGGCCGCCTGCGCTTGCGCGTTGGCCTTGTCGGTCTCGGCCTGGATCTCGGCCTGGCGCAGCTTCAGTTCGCGGTTGCGATCGAGCAGCACCTTCTCCGCGGAGATCTTCGCCTCCTCGGAGGCCTGGTAGGCGTTCGTCTCGGCGATGTCGGCGGCCTGGCGCACCTTCGCGGCCTCGGGGCGGCCGATGTTCGTGATGTAGTCGGCACCATCGCGGATCTCCTGGATCTGCAGCGTGTCGACGACGAGGCCCTGCTTGGTGAGCGCCTCCTCGGCGGCCTCCAGCACGCTTTGCGCCACGACGGCGCGGTCGCGAATGATCTGCAGCACGGTCAGGCCGCCGATGATCGAGCGGAGCGAGCCGGAGAGCACCTCCTGCGTCGACTCGTCGATCTCGTCCGAGTTCGAGAGGAAGCGCTGGGCCGCGGCGCGGATCATCTCCTGCGAGCCGCCCACCTTCACGACGGCGACGGCCTGCGCCTGCATGGTGATGCCGTCGGTGGTCTGCGCCTCCGTGGTGATCGAGAGGCGGCGCGAGCGCAGCGAGATCGTGAACGACTTCTGCACGAACGGCAGCACGAACACGCCGCCGCCGGTCACGACCTTCTGGCCGGACATGTCGCGCACGGTGCTCCCGTCCGCGGTCTTGACCTCCTTGCCCTTGCCGCCCGTGACGATGATCGCCTCATCGGGTTTCGCGATGCGGTAGCGCTTGATGATGACGAGGGCGATGAGCACGAGCGCGACGACGGCGCCGAACACTCCAACAATTGCGGGGGTCATTACGAACATGTCCTCTCCCGGGTGGGGGCTATGCGGTGGGTGGGGTCGGTGGTGCCGGTGGCGCCGCCGCTGGCGCCGGTTCGACGCGCACCGATGTTGCCGTGATGGTCTGCGCGATGCGCACCTGAGCGCCGCGCGGGATCGCGGAGTCCGCGGTTGCGGAGAGTGAGACGCGCTCGCCGTGACGTACGAGCGCCACCTCGCCGAGCCCGCCCGCCGGGATCGCGAGCACCACGCTGGCCGAGCTGCCGACGAGATCCTCGCCGGAGACCGCGGTCGTCGACTCTGCGCTGCGGATCACCCGGCTGAGCCACCACGCCGCGGCGCCCCCGAGCACGCCGGCGGCCGCGCCGAGCGTCCCGGCGACCGGGGTCGGCAGGCCGGCCCCGACGAGAGCGAACGCGGTGAAGCCGAAGATCGCGGTGAACGCGGCGATCGTGGTGAGGCTGAGCGGCCCGTCACCGAAGTCGAACGCGTCGAAGATCCCGTCGAGCACGAGCGAGATGAGCAGCAGCACGCCGCCGACGACGCCGATGATGAGGAAGACGCCGCCCGCGATCAGGGAGCCGTCGATCAGCCCATCCAGCCAGCTCATGATGCCGTCCATCCGGCACCTCCTCTCAACGCTTCTCCTTGGAGCGTAGCAAGCGCGCAGCGCCTAGGGGAGCCGCGGGACCGCTTCGAGGAGTTCGCGGCCGTACGCGGAGCGGGGCGCTGCGAAGAATTCTCGACCGCCCTGCTCGACGATCTCGCCGCCGCGCATCACGAGCACCCGGTCGCAGAACTCGTGCACGACGGCGAGATCGTGGGAGACGAGCAGCACGGTGAGGTCGAGCTCGGCCTGCAGCGCGCGCAGCACCTCGAGCACCTGCGCCTGGACGGCGACGTCGAGCGCGCTCGTCGGCTCGTCGGCGACGAGCACGCTCGGTTCGAGCGCGAGCGCCCGCGCGAGCGCAACTCGCTGCCGCTGCCCGCCCGAGAGCTCGTGGGGGAACGCTGCGGCGAGCGCCGGATCGAGTCGCACGCTGGCGAGCAGCTCACCGACGCGGTCGCGCACGGCGTCGCGGGGCACGATCCGGTGCACGCGGAACAGCTCGCCGAGCGTCTGGCCGACGGTGAGCCGCGGGTTCAGCGAGGAGGCGGGGTCCTGCGGCATGAGCTGGATCGCGCGGAGCTGGGCCTGCGTGCGGTGCGCCGGCAGCGCCGCGCCGCGCCACCGGATGTCGCCGGCCGCTGGCACGAGCTGGCCGGCGATGGCGCGCGCGAGGCTCGTCTTCCCCGAGCCGGACTCGCCGACGATGCCGAGCGCTTCGCCGCGGCGCACCGCGAACGAGGCGTCGGGGACGGCGACGGTGTCCCCGTAGCGCAGGGCCACCTCGCGCAGCTCGATCTCGGCGGTCGCCGCGTCGGTCGCCCGGTCGCCGGCTGGCGCCTGCGCGCGCGGCGGTTCCTGGCTGGGCTCCGCGGCCACGCGCACGGCGGGCAGCCTGGGCACGGCGGCGAGCAGTTCGCGCGCCGGTGCGCTCGCCGGTGCCGCGAGCACCTCGGCGGTGGCGCCGGCCTCCACGATCTCCCCATCGCGCATCACGAGCAGTTCGTCGCAGAGCTCGGCCACCACCGCGACGTCGTGGCTCACGAAGATGAGCGTCATGCCGCGCGCGCGGCGCAGCTCGGCGAGGAGCGCGAGCACACCGCGCTGCACGGTGACGTCGAGCGCGGTGGTCGGCTCGTCGCAGAGCAGCACGGCGGGATCGCCCGCGAGCGCGAGCGCGATCACCACGCGCTGCCGCTGCCCGCCGGACAGCTCGTGCGGGTATGCGCGTGCGATCCGATCGGGATCCGTGAGCCGCACGTCGCGCAGCAGCTCGCTGACGCGCGCGTCCGCCGCCGCCCGGCCCAGCGCCCCGCCGCCAGCCGCCTGCACCGCGGCGCGCAGCTGGCCGCCGACGCGGGTGAGCGGGTCGAGCGCGGTGAGCGGGTCCTGGAACACCATCCCGACGGGGCCGCCGACGGCGATCTCGCCGCCGGTGACGCGCACGCCGGCCGGCAGCTGCCCGAGGATGGCGCGCAGCGTGAGGCTCTTCCCCGATCCCGATTCGCCGACGATGCCGAGCGCGCTGCCCGGCGCGGCCGCGAGGTCGATCCCGCGCACGAGCTCGGCGCCGGCCGCGATGCGGAGGCCCGTGACGCGCACGGCGCCGGGCTCGGCGGTCCCGGGCT
>NZ_RPDI01000033.1 GCF_003917135.1 Leucobacter chromiireducens | reverse complement strand
CCCGGGGCGCCGGGGGCGCCGCGGGATGCCAGCGCGCCGGCCGCTCCCGCAACGCCCCGCACCGGCGAGCCGAGCCTGCGCATCCGCGGGCTCCGCGCGGGGTATCGCTCAGCCGAGGTGCTGCACGGCATCGACCTCGAGCTGTGGCCCGGCGAGTGCGTCGCCCTGCTCGGGGAGTCTGGCTCGGGGAAGACGACGCTGAGCAACTGCGTGGTCGGCCTGCACCGGCCGAGCGCCGGCGAGCTCGACCTGCACGGCGAGCAGCTGCGCGCCAGCAGCGCCGATCGGCTCCCCGAGCAGCGCGCGCGAATCCAGTACGTGTTCCAGAACCCGTACGACTCGCTCAACCCGCGCCGCACGGTGCACGAGCTCATCGAGGCGCCGCTGCGGGTGCGCGGCGGCGGGCAGCGCCTCGACCGGGCCGAGCGTGCGGCGCGCGTCGCCGAGGCGCTCGAGCAGGCCCAGCTCCGCCCGGATCACGCGGCGCGGCACCCGGAGCAACTGAGCGGTGGTGAGCGTCAGCGCGTCGCGATCGCACGCGCGCTCGTGATGCGGCCAGAGATCCTCGTGTGCGACNGGCGCGGCACCCGGAGCAACTGAGCGGTGGTGAGCGTCAGCGCGTCGCGATCGCACGCGCGCTCGTGATGCGGCCAGAGATCCTCGTGTGCGACGAGATCACCTCGGCGCTCGACGTGTCCGTGCAGGCGTCGATCGTCGAGCTGCTGGCACGGCTGCAGGCCGAGCGCGGCCTCACGCTCCTCTTCGTGACGCACAACATCGCGCTCGTGCGGAACTTCGCGCAGCGCATCGCCGTGCTGGATCGCGGGGAGATCGTCGAATCCGCGGACACCGACACGCTGTTTCGCGATCCGCGCCACGCGTACACGCGCAGCATCATCGATGCGACCCCCGACTTCGGGAAGTGGCTCACGGAGCTGTAGGCGCGGGCCGGAGCGCACGCCGCCGCGCCACCAACGCAGCAGGTCCCGGCACTCCGTGTGGAGTGCCGGGACCTGCTGCGTGCAGCGCGTCGCTGCGAGTTTCGCGCGCTGTGAAGGTTAGGAGGCGCGGCGTGCGCGGGCGGCGCGGCGCTTCAGCGCGCGACGCTCGTCCTCGCTGAGGCCGCCCCACACGCCGGAGTCCTGGCCGGTGTCCATGGCGTACTGGAGGCACATCTCGGTGACGGTGCAGCGTGCGCAGACCGACTTGGCGCGCTCGATCTGCTCAACCGCCGGGCCGGTGTTCCCGACCGGGAAGAAAAGCTCGGGGTCTACGGTGAGGCACGCGGCCTGTTCACGCCAATCCATCATGATCTCCTTCTGTGCAACGCTGGGCGCACGAATTCGGGAGAGACCGGATAGCCTAGAATTCGCGCCGCCGTAACCTGAATACGTGGCTGAGAATGCTCACGTCGGTGTGCGCGAAACTCGACGGAATATATAGTTCCACGGAAATGAATGCAAATCAATAGTCAATTCGCAATCACTGGGAAAGAGAGCCGAAATGAACGCGACACCCGTTGATCATCTTCCAACGCGGGTGGGCTGGGTCGCGCTCCGAATCGTGCTGCTGCTCGAGGTCGTTGGCGGTGCGTGGCTGCTCTGGAACGTGGCAGGCGGATTCTTCGCCGCGTCGGACGAGCCGCTCGGCGGACGCCTGAGCCTGCTGCTCGCCGTCGCGATCTGGTGGGGCTGGATCGCGATCACCGCGTGGGGCGCGTGGACGCGCCGCGCGAGCTGGGTGCGCGGCTCGGCCATCACGATCCACGTGCTGCTGTTCGCGGCGGCAACCGGGATCCTGCAGGGCCTGCTCGGGCCCCAGACGACCCTCGGCCTCGAACTGCTCGTCCTCGCGCTCGTCGGCTTCGTCGCCGCGGTGCTGGCAAAGCCAGACGCCCCCGCCGAGCTCACGAGCTAGCGAGGGCGTCCGGTCACCCGCTTCGCGCGGCAGCGCGCAGCGGGGCGGTCGTGTTTCAGTCGGCCGCGATCCCGAGCAGCTTGCGCACGCGCGCGACATGCCCGGTCGCCTTGATGTTGTAGAGCGCGTGTTCGATGCGCCCCTGCTCGTCGATGACGAACGTTGAGCGGATCACGCCCTCGATGATGCGGCCGTAGCTGTTCTTCTCGCCGAACGCGCCGTAGGCGCGGTGCACGGCGGTGTCCGGGTCGCTGAGCAGGGGGTACTCGAGGCCGTCGCGGTCGGCGAAGCGGCGCTGGCGCTCCACTTCGTCGCGCGACAGGCCGAGCACGCGGTAGCCGGCAGTGGCGAGCGGGGCCACCGACTCCTGGAACTCGCACGCCTCCTTCGAGCACGCTGGGGTCATGGCCTGCGGGTACACGAAGAGCACCACCTTCTCGCCGCGATAGTCGGCGAGGGAGCGGGTCACCCCCTCCTGATCGGGGAGTGCGAAGTCGGGGGCTGGCTGTCCGGGCTCGAGGATCACGCGTTCGGTCATGCCTCCAGCCTAGCGAGCTACTTGAGGAGTCTCCGGAGCGACTCAACGCGCAGCGCGCCGAGCTCGTCGAGCCGGCCGTCCGCGATCGCGGCGTCGAGCTCGCAGTCGGGCGCGTCGTCCTGGTGCGTGCAGCCGCGCGGGCAGCGCTCGATGAGCGCCGCGAGGTCGGTGAAGCCGCGGAGGATCCCCTCGCTCGTCACGTGGCCGAGCCCGAACGAGCGGACGCCGGGGGTGTCGATGACCCACCCCGTCTCGCCGTCCGCCGCGCCAGGCGTCGCAGCGCGCAGCGCCACCGACGACGAGGACGTGTGCCTGCCGCGCCCGGTCACCTCGTTGACGTGCCCGGTTGCGCGCTCCGCTTCGGGCACGAGCGCGTTGATGAGCGTCGACTTGCCGACGCCCGAGTGCCCGACGAACACCGTGGTCTTCCCCGCGAGCTCCGCGCGGATCTCGGCGAGCGGCTCCGAGCCGCGCGCCGATCGGAAGACGGGAACCTCCAGCGCGGCGAAGTGCGCGAGAAACGGGTCGGGATCCGCGAGGTCCACCTTCGTGATGCAGAGCAGCGGCTGGATGCCGGCGTCGTACGCCGCGACGAGGTAGCGGTCGACGAGCCGCACGCGCGGCTCCGGGTTCGCCGCGGCGATGACGATGAGCATCTGGTCGGCGTTTGCCACCATGACCCGCTCGACGGTGTCGCTGTCGTCGGCGCTTCTGCGGAGCAGGGTGCGCCGCTCGTCAAGGCCGACGATGCGCGCGAGGCTGCCCTCGGCGCCGCTCGTGTCGCCGACGAGCTGGGCGCGGTCGCCGATCACGATCGGGGTGCGGCGTAGCTCGCGTGCGCGCGCGGCGACGATCTCGCGCTCGCGCGGATCCGCAGGGTCGGCGCCGGCAGGCACGAGCACCGCGTAGCGGCCGCGATCCACCCCCGTCACCATCCCGACGATCGCGTCGTCGTGGTCGGGGCGGCGCTTGGTGCGCGGCCGGTTCGCCTTCGGGTTCGGGCGCTCGCGCACGCGATGGTCGGCGTACTCGCCGTACGGCACGTCCTCGTCGTCGGGGAGCAGCCAGCTCACGCCTACAGCCCCTCGATGAAGGAGCGCGCGGCGCGGCCGAGCCCACCGAGCAGGGGGCTCGCGGCCTGCGCGCCCTCGACGCCCAGCACCGCGACCGCGTCGAGCGGCTCGCCCTCGGTACCGGCGCTGATGCCGAGCATGCGCTGCCACAGCTCCGGGAACTCGGGCAGCGTCTTGCTCGTGCACGCGATGTCCTCGACCTCGACGCCGGGAACGCGGAGGCCGATCACCGCGCCCGTCGTCGCCATGCGGTGGTCGGCGTAGCTGTTCCACACGCCGCCGTGCAGCGCGGCGGGGGAGACCCTGATGCCGTCCGGCAGCTCCTCGGCGTCGCCGCCGAGCCCGCGGATCTCCGCGACGAGCGCCGCGATCCGGTCGGTCTCGTGGTGCCGGATGTGCCCGATGCCCGTGATCTCGCTCGCCACGCCGTCCGTGCCGTCGCTGCCGTGCGCGGCGAGCGCGGCGAGGCCGATGAGGGTGGGGGCGAGCTCGCCGGCCTCGGGGATGTCGAGGTGCACGCCGCGCAGCACGCCGTCGCCGCGCGCGGTCACCGCGCCGTCGGCCGCGACGGCGATCTCCGCGCCGAACGCGGGGAGCAGGGTGCGCAGCTGATCGCCGACCTGCGTGGTCGAGGCCGGCCAGTCGGAGATGGTGACGCTACCGCCCGCGACGAGCGCGGCGGCGAGGAACGGCGCCGCGTTCGAGAGATCCGGCTCGATCGTGGTGTCGAGCGCGCCGATCGGACCGGGGGCGACGCGCCACTCGCCGGGCGCAGGGGAGGACGCATCGACGCCGCGTGCGCGCAGCGCGGCAAGCGTCATCTCGATGTGCGGCACGCTCGGCACCCGCTCGCCCGTGTGCACCACGTGCACGCCGTCGGTGAAGCGGGGCCCTGCGAGCAGCAGTGCGGACACGAACTGGCTGGAGAGCGACGCGTCGATCTCCACGCGGCCGCCGCGCAGCGCTCCCGCACCGTGCACGGTGAAGGGGAGCGCGCCGCGGCCCTCGTCGGCGACGTCGGCGCCGAGCGCGCGCAGCGCGTCGAGGAGCGGGCGCATGGGCCGCTTCCTCGCGTACGGATCGCCGTCGAAGGCGACGGGGCCGAGGGCGAGCGCCGCGAGCGGGGGAACGAAGCGCATCACCGTGCCGGCGAGGCCGCACTCGATGCTCGTTGAGCCGGTGAGTTCGCTCGCGGGGACGACGCGGAAGTCGGCGCCGAACGGGTTCGCACTCGGCAGCTCCGTGATCTCGGTGCCGAGTGCGCGCAGCGCCTCGACCATCAGCGCGGAATCGCGGGAGTGCAGCGGCGCGCGGAGCGTGCCAGGGCCGTCGGCGAGCGCGGCGAGGATGAGCTCGCGCCCGGTCAGGGACTTCGAACCGGGCAGCGCGAAGTGCGCGTTCAGCGGGCTCGCGCCGTGCGGCGCTGGCCAGTGCGGGATCGCCTCGGACATGGCGACGCCGGAGCGCGCCTCATCGCCGTCCTTGCCGGAGTTCATCTTTCCTATCAGCATCCCCACCGAGTCTACCCGGCCGGCGGCGGCGCAGCGCGCGATCACGCCGGCGTTGAGCTTGCCCCGCTAGGATCGGGATCGTGACTGATACCGGATCCCAGGCGAAGCTCGAGCAGCGCTTCACCGACGAGGCGCTCCCGCTGCTGGACCAGCTGTACGGGGCCGCGATGAAGATGACGCGCAACCCGCCGGACGCGCAGGATCTCGTGCAGGAGACCTTCGCGAAGGCGTTCGCAGCGTTCGCCTCGTTCGAGGCGGGCACGAACCTCAAGGCCTGGCTGTACCGGATCATGACGAACGCGTACATCAACACGTACCGGAAGAAGCAGCGCGAGCCGCACCTCGGCGTCGTCGAGGAGCTGGAGGACTGGCAGCTGGGCGGCGCGGAGTCGACCACCGCGATGTCGTCGCGCTCCGCCGAGGCCGAGGCGATCGACCGCACCCCGGACACCGTGGTCACCGACGCGCTGAACGCGCTGCCCGAGGACTTCCGGATGGCCGTCTACCTCGCCGACGTCGAGGGGTTCAGCTACCAGGAGATCGCCGACATTGCCGGGGTGCCGATCGGCACCGTGATGAGCCGGCTCCACCGCGGCCGCGCGCGACTGCGCAAGTCACTTGGGGAATACGCGCGCGAGCAGGGCGTTGGACTCACTACGAAGACATCGAAGAAATCGGCTGCGACAGCATCAGTGAAGGGAGACGCGTCATGAGCGACTGCGGTTGCGAGAAGGCGAAAGCGAATCTTTACGAGCTGCTTCGCGGCGAGCTGTGCGCGGAGGAATCGGCGCCCATCCGTGAGCACATCGAGACGTGCCCGGGGTGCCAGAACGAGCAGAGCGTGTGCCTGCGCCTCACCGAGGTGGTGCGGCGCGCCTGCGAGGAGGAGCGCGAGAACGCGGCTCCCGTCGACCTGCGCAACGCGATCCTGCAGGGCCTCCGCGCGGAGTAGCGGCGCGGGTCTGGATCCCGCGCGGCCCTGGCGCGGCCTGGATCCCAAACGGCCCAAACCCGCACTTTGTGCGGGTTTGATCCGGTTCCGGCGAGCGATTCCGGATCGGAGTGTCAGGAAGTCATCGGAGCGCCGGAGCGCAGGGTCGCTGGCGACCCGGCACGGCCCCGTTCCTAGACGGCCAAGACTTGGCGCGGTCCCGACCCGAAGCGGCCCAGACTCGTACTTTGTGCGAGTTTGATCCGGTTCCGGGGAGAGATTCCGGATCAGAGTGTCAGGAAATCGTCGGGAACGCTTGGCGCCGGGAGCCCCGGAGCACCCAGGCCTCAGCGCGGGGAGACCGTCACACCGGCGAGGTTGATCCGCGCGTTGGTGTTCGCGCTCGGGAAGCCCGAGACGTGCCGCCCGACGACGTTGGTCGGCGTGTAGTTGTAGAGCCACTTCGCCGGGGCGTCCTCGGCCACGCGCGCGGCGGCCTCGCCCCGGAGCCTCGCTGCCTCGTCGGCGTCGGTGCTCGCAGCGGCCGCCGCGAAGCGATCCTGCACGAACGCGCTGTCGTAACCGAAGTACGACTCCGGGTTCGCGTACGCGGCCAGCGTGTCTGCCTCGGCGTGGTCGACGTAGCTGAGCTGGTAGTCGTGATTCGTGTACACCTGCTCAAGCCAGACCGGGAACTCCAGCTCGCGCACCGTGACGGCGACCCCCACCGCGGAGAGCTGGCTCTTCAACAGGTCGAGCGGGGCAGCGTCGTAGTGGTCGGGCACCGAGAGGGTGAGGTTCAGGTGCTCCTGGCCGGCCTCGCTGAGCAGCTGCTTCGCCGCGGCCGGGTCGTACGCGTTGACCGCGGTGAGGTCCGCGTAGCCCGGCTCGCCGGCGGAGATCGGGCCGCCGAGCTGAGTGCCGTCGCCGTTCTGCGAGGCGATGATCGCCTCGGTGTTGATCGCGAGGCTGAGCGCCGTGCGCACGCGCTGGTCGGAGAGCGGTGCCTTCTCCGAGTTGTACGCGAGCGTGAACACGTCCGGGCCGGCCGCGCGGGTGAGCGTGAAGTCGGGGTTGCCAGCGAACTCCTCGCGCAGCGAGGGCAGGAGCGCCGTGTGCACATCCACCTCGCCCGACTTCAGCGCCTGCACCGCCTGCCGCCCCTGGGTGAGGAAGCGGAAGTCGACCGTGTCGAGGGTGGCAGGCGTTCCCCAGTACTTCGGGTTCTTCGTGAGCGTGAGGTGGTCGCCCAGCTCCCACTCGGTGACGAGGTACGGGCCGGTGCCGTCCACGGAGACGGCCGCCTGCGCGTCGTCCTGCGCGGCGCCGGACTCGCTGGCGCCATCCTCGCCGGCGTCCTCTGCACGCACGATCAGGCCCGGGGCTCCGGCGAGCGCGCGCATGAGTTCGCGGTTCGGCTCGGCGAGCGTGATCTGCACGGTGCGCGCGTTCACCCGGGTGATCGCGCGTGGGGTGAAGCCCACCCGCTCGGTGGTGAGCGTCTCGCTGAGCGAGGCCACCACATCGTCGGCGGAGAGCCGCTCGCCCGAGTGGAAGCGCACGCCGCGCTGCAGCGTGAACGTGTACTCCGTGCCGTCGGCGCTGACTTCGGGGAGCTCGGTGGCGAGCACCGGGACGATCTCCGAAACCGAGCCGGATCGGATCCCAACGAGGCCCTGGAACACGTTGTCGATGAGCAGCTGTCCGCTCGCCACCCCCGGGGTGCGGCGCACGTCGAGGCTCGTCGGCTCGAGGATCACGCCGATCCGCGCGCTGGACTCCGCGCTGCCCGCGGGGCGCACGAGCGCGAACGCGCCCATGCCGATCGCCCCGAGCCCGAGCGCGAGCACGAGCGCTGCGGCGAGGGCCCTGCCGCGCCGCCAGCGCGGCCGCTGAGTGCTCGCCGAGCGCGCGCTGCGGTGCTCGGCTGCGGGCACGGCAGCATCGGGACGGGGACGATCAGGCACGGGAGGGGCTCCTCAGGTCGAACGCGCGGGGTCGCGGTAGGAAAGACGGCGATTCCACGCGCGGCCCTGCGCGAGCATCGGTGACCGAGAATACGCCGCAGCACGCGCTGACTCCACCTGAGGCGAGCCTTGTTGCAGTGTTGTTATTTCGCGGTGGCCGCCGGCGACGCTCCGAACTCGCGCAGGAGCGGCACGATCACGGCGGCCAGCTCGCGCGGCGCCGACTCGTGGAGATTGTGCGTCCCGGCCACCGTGACCACCCGCGCGGTGGGCAGCTGCGCGCGCCACTCGGCCTCGAGCTCGGCGGAGACGAGCCCGCGCGAGGCGCGCACCAGCAGGATCGGTGCGGTGACGGTCTGCAGCGACGCCCAGATCGGGGCGTACGGCTGCGGATCCTCCCGCGCGGGATCGCCGGGCAGCGCCGCGGGCAGGTGCGCGAGGTGGTGTGTCCACTCGAGCCGCCCGTCGCTGCGCGCACGGGTGTTGAGCGTCACCCCGCGGGTGAGCGCGGTGCGGTCCGTCCCGATCCCGAACTCGATCGCGCGGTCGACGATCTCGTCGACGCTCGCGAAGCTGCGCTGCCCGCGAATGAACTCGGTGATGCTGCCGGCGTCGCGCTGCGGGGACGCCCCGGGCGTGAGGTCGACGATCACGAGGGCGCGCACGAGCTCGGGCCGCGCCGCCGCGACGAGCGCCGCGGTGAGCCCGCCGAGCGAGTGGCCGA
Source organism: Leucobacter chromiireducens (assembly GCF_003917135.1). Lineage (GTDB taxonomy): Bacteria > Actinomycetota > Actinomycetes > Actinomycetales > Microbacteriaceae > Leucobacter > Leucobacter chromiireducens_A. The sequence goes on along the minus strand of NZ_RPDI01000033.1, from coordinate 15,739 downwards.
GCAACACCACCGGCTCGGGCGCGCGCTGCTCGAGCGCGGTCTCCACGTCGACGGCGAGGTGGTCGGGGCGGTAGTCGCCGTCCGCGCGCCACGCGCTCCTGCCGTGCCCGGGCAGGTCGAGCGCGAGCGCTGGGACGTCGAGCGCGAGCAGCAGGGGATCGAAACTGTGCGCATTCAGCCCGGCACCGTGCAGCGCGACGAGCTGCGGTGGCGTGTGCGGTTCGAACGACAGCCCGCTGAGTTCGCGGCCCTCGCCGACGCGTGCGGCCACGCGCTCGACCGGCGGCAGCGCCGTCGTTCGGCCGACGCGTGCCGCGTCGCCCGCGAGGAAGCGGAATTCGGGATCCTGCGCAGCGGTGGTCGTCATGTGCACAGTCTATGAGCGACGTGAGGCTCGGGCGGTGCTGGCGGTGCCGGCGGTGCTGGGGATCCCTGCGACCCCGCTCAGCGCACGTAGCCGCCGTCGCGCAGCCCAGCCTCGACCTCGAAGCGATTGCGCAGCGGATCGCGCCCCGCGAGTGCGTACAGGAACGGCAGCGCGAGCCCGTAGCGCCGCCACTGCTCGCGGTGCACGAGCTCGTGGCGCAGCACCGATGGGCGCGTGTTCCGGTCCGTGAGGTAGCACGAGCCAACGCACACGCCACCCCGGCCGAACGTCCACTTCGGCATCCCGGTGAACACCCAGAGTCCCTCGTGGCGCTCGATCTTCCCGGTGCTCCAGATCAGCCCCCACGCGAAGCCGACGGCGGTCGCGTACGCGTGGCCGAAGCGCGCGAGCGGCAGCGGACGCCCGCTCACGCCGCGCCCCTGGGCAGCGCCGAGGTGAGCGAACCGAGCACGCGCAGCACGCTCGGCAGGTCGGCGGCCGCGGCGTCACGCGAGGCCGGGGCGAACTCGCAGATCGCGGCCCCGGCGAGCGGCACGGCGGCCACCGCCGCGCGGATGCCGGAGGTGAGCTGCGCCAGCGTGAGCCCGAACGGGACCGGTGTGTGCACCGAAGCGAACTCGGCCGGGTCGAGCACGTCGAGATCGATGTGGATGTAGAGCCGGGTGGCGCCGCCGATCGCCGAGACGAGCTGCTCCGCAAACACCGCGGGATCCGCGTCGGCGGCGAGCGCCTGGATCCCGCGCGATTCCGTCTCCGCAAGCTCTTCGGGATCGAACGCGCGCGCCCCGACGAGGCGCACCGCTGAGGCCGCGACCGGCACCCGCAGCGCGAGATCCTGCGCGCCGTCGCCGAGCGCGTGCCGCAGCGTCATCCCCGACGCCGCACCAGACGGCGAGGTGCTGGGGTGCTGCAGATCCGGGTGCGCGTCGAACCACAGCACGGCGAGCTCGTGCGCGCCGTCGGCCTGCGCGGTGGCGTGCTCGAGCCCCGCGAGGGAGGACGCGCAGTCGCCGCCCACCAGGATCGGGGTGTCGAGGCCGCGCGCGGCGCTCGCCGCAATCGCCTCGCGCGCAGCGGCGCGGGCCTGCACCATGCTGCTCAGGCGCGCCACCGGGGTGCCGAGCGCGTCGCCGGCCTCGAGCGGCACGGACACGTCGACCCTGGCGCTGGGCGGGAGATCCTCGCGGAGCAGCTCGGCCCCCTCGACGAGGCGCATGGCGCGTGACGATGGCGACCCCTGCCACTGCGGGATCACAAGAAACGCTGGCTTGGACACCGGAGACCTCCTGCACGTGCGTGGAATCTCATGGTAATCCCGCAGCGCCCGCGCGTGCCCGGTGTTCGCGCACGGGGGACGCGACGCGCCGGGTGAGCGGCGCGGGAGCCGCCGTGACTGGTCGCGCTCAGCCGACCGTCACGAAGTCGATGAGGTGCTCGACACGGCCGACGAGCTCCGGCTCGAGGTCACGGAAGTTTCGTACCCTGCCGCGGATGCGCGACCACGCCTCGGCGATGTCGGCCGGCTCGTCGGACGGCCAGCCCAGCGCCCGGCAGATCCCGGCCTTCCACTCGATGCTGCGCGGGATCACCGGCCACTCGGTGAGCCCCACCCGTGCCGGCTTCACGGCCTGCCAGATGTCGACGAACGGGTGGCCGACGATGAGCACGTGCTGACCGTGCGGGCCGCGCGCGATCTGCTCGGCGATGCGCGTCTCCTTGCTGCCGGTCACGAGGTGGTCGAGCAGCACGCCGGCGCGGCGCTCGGGCCCCGGCCCGAAGTCGGCGAGCACCGCCGCCAGGTTGTCGGCGCCCTGCAGGAGCTCCACCACGACGCCCTCGACGCGGAGGTCATCGCCCCACACCTGCTCGACGAGCTCGGCGTCGTGCTTGCCCTCGACGAAGATCCGGCTCGGCATTGCGACGCGTGCGCGCTGCGGTGCCGTGGCGAACGAGCCGGATGCGGTGCGCGCGCGGCCGGACGGTTGCCGCTTCGGCAGCACGAGCTGCACCGGCTCACCGTCGATGAGGAAACCGTCGCTCAGCGGGAACGCGCGCACCTTGCCGCGGAAGTCCTCGAGCTGCACGAGGCCCTCGCGCGCGCCAACGACGGCGCCGCACCACTCAGTCTCACTGTGCTCGACCACGAGGTTCTTGGCCAGCACCACCTCGCGCCGCTGCACTGGCCCGCGCTTGGGCTTCATTCGGGCGAGTGGATCCCCGTCGTACCGATCATCGAACACGGCCTCGAGCCTACCGGTCTCGTGCCCGTCGGAGGCGCCTGATAGCGTGCTGCAGTGACCTCCGATGAACGGCAGCCGCGCCGTCGCCTCCGCTCCCTGCTCGTCGATGTCACCCCGCTGCGCGCGAGCCCGGCCTTCGCGAAGCTGTGGATCGGGTCCTCCGTCGCGCAGATCGGCGCCCAGATCACCATCGTCGCCGTCGGGCTGCACGTCTACGCGCTCACGCAGTCGACGCTCGCCGTGTCGTTCGTCGCGCTCTGGGCGCTCGGCCCCATGATCCTCGCCGGCTTCGTCGGCGGCGCGCTCGCCGACCGCTTCGACCGCAGGCGCGTCTCGCTCATCACCGCGCTCATCGCGTGGAGCAGCATCGGGACGATGACGGTGATCGCGTTCCTCGGGGTCACGGTAACCTGGCCCTACTATCTCCTCGCGGCGGTCAACGCGGCATCCGCAACGATCCTCGGCGCAACCCGCGGCGCGATCCTGCCCCGGTTGCTCTCGCCGCAGCTGCTGCCAGCGGCCGCAGCGCTCAGCGGCATCACGATGGGGCTCGCGATCACCGTCGGCCCCGCGGTCGCTGGCGTGCTCGTCGCGAGCGTCGGCTTCCCCTGGACGTACCTGCTCGACGCGGTGCTCTTCACCGCGGCCTTCCTCGGGATCCTCAGCCTGCCGGCGATGGTGCCGGAGGGGGAGCGCGGTCGGGTGGGGCTCGGCTCCGTGATCGAGAGCCTCCGCTTCCTGCGCACCGCTCCCAACGTGCGCGCCACGTTCGTGTGGGATCTCATCGCGATGACCCTCGGCTCGCCGCGCGTGGTGTTCCCCGCGGCCGGCGCGCTCGTGCTCGGCGGCGGCCCCGTCACCGTTGGCGTGCTCACCGCGTCGTTCGCCATCGGTGCGCTGCTCAGCGGCCTCTTCTCCGGCCCGCTCGGCGCGGTGCGGCGGCAGGGGCGCGCGGTCACCTTCGCGATCGCCGCCTTCGGCGCGTGCACCGCGCTCTTCGGCCTCGTGCTGCTCATCACGGGCATCGTGGGCGGCGGCCGCGCCCCGGAGAGCCCCGTGATCCCCGCGATCGTGCTCGGCGGGCTCGCCCTCGCCGGCACCGGCGCGGCCGACAACGTGAGCGCCGTGTTCCGCACCACGATCCTCCAGACCGCGGCGCCAGACGACGTGCGCGGCCGCATGCAGGGCCTCTTCTACGTGGTCGTGGCCGGCGGCCCGCGCGTCGGCGACCTCATCGCCGGCGGGGTGGCAACGCTCATCGCGCTCTGGGCGCCACCGCTCCTAGGCGGGCTCGTGATCCTCGGCGTCATGCTCGTGCTCGCCCGCACCGCGCGCGGCTTCATGCGCTACGACGCGCTGCAGCCCACGCCGTAGTGTCCGGGGCGCCTGCTACGGTGCTGGCATGAGCACCGTAGCCGCGACCCCGAGCCCCGAGACCGCCGAGCCCCTCGTCCTGGTGCGGCGAGACGGCGCGATCACGCACATCACGCTCAACCGGCCGCGCGCCATCAATGCGCTGTCGAACGAGATGTTCGGGATCCTCGCCCGCGCCCTCCGCGACGCGCGCGACAGCGCGGGCGGCGCGGACGCCCCGCGGGCGATCGTGCTCGACGGCGCCGGGGAGCGCGGCTTCTGCGGCGGCGGCGACATCAAGGAGATCTCCGGCACAGATCCGCGCGGGATCCTCGCGCTCGAGTACGCCGTCGACCACTGGGTGGCGCGCTCACCGATCCCCGTCGTCGCCATCATGGACGGCATTGCGATGGGCGGAGGCATCGGGCTCGGCGGGCACGCCGCGCAGCGCATCGTCACCGAGCGCAGCCGCCTCGCGATGCCCGAGGTGCGCATCGGGATCGCGCCGGATGTCGGCGGCCACCTCCTCCTCGCACGCGCCCCGGGCCGGCTCGGCGAGCTCCTCGCGGTCACCGCCGGCGAGTTCGGTGCTGGCGACGCGATCGCGCTCGGCTTTGCCGACTGGTTCGTGCCCTCGGAACGGCTCCCCGAGCTGCGCGCGGCGCTCGCCGCAGGGGAGACGCCAGCGGCGGCGTGCGCGAGGTTCGCCGAGGCGCCGCCAGCGGCCACCCCCGTCGCCGCGGCCGCGGCGTGGTGGACGCCCATCGCGGAGTTCGCGCTCGGTGGCGCGCACGCCCCGGCCGCCGACGCAGCGGTGCACCCCGACCCGATCGGTGCGGCCACCCGGCTGCTCGCCGCCCTCGACGCGAGCCCAGCGCCGGCGGCCGCTGAGGTCGCCGCGACCGTGCGCGGCATGTGCCCGGCGTCGGTGGTGGCGACGCTCGCGCAGCTCGACCGGACGCGCCGCCTGCGGCTCGACCTCGCTGCGGTGCTCGCCGACGATCTGCGTGTGCTCGGCCGGCTCGGCGCACGCCCTGATTTCGCCGAGGGCGTGCGCGCGCAGGTGATCGACAAGGATCGCACCCCGGCGTGGCGCCCCGCGACCATCGCGGAGCTCGACCCGGCGGAGGTCGCGGCGATCCTCGATCCCGATCTGCGTGACGGGGAGTGGCCGCTCGACCTCGCGCCCGAGCTCTAGGACTCGGCGGGCTGCCAGCCCACCGTCACGTCCACCCAGCCCTCGGCGCCCGTCAGCTCGGCGAGTCGGTCGACGGGGATCTCGACGGCGCTCGTCGCCGTGCCCGCCGCGGGGAACACGCTCGCGAAGCGGCGTAGCGACGCGTCGAGGAACACGCGTGCGCCCGGCGCCGGCGCGAACGGGCACACCCCGCCGATCGGGTAGCCGGTGCGCTCGCGGACGGCGTCACCCTGCAGCATGCGCGGCTTCGCCCCGAACGCGCGCTTGAAGCTGCCGCCGTGCACCCGCGCGTCGCCCGCGGCGACGACGAGCACCGCGCCGTCGGCGTTCCCCTGGTCCGTGAAGCCCAGCGTCTTCGCGATGCGCGCCGGCTCGGTGCCGACCTTCGCGGCGGCGAGCTCGACGGTGGCGCTCGACTCGGTGAACTCGAGGATCTCGCCGGTCCAGCCGAGCGACTCGAGGTGCTCGCGCACGCGTGCGGTGTTCACAGGGGATCCTTTCGGGGTGGTGGGGTGGCGGTTGGTGGGGTGGTGGGATGTCTGCTCGTCCGCCCGTTCACGCATTCACACATTCAGGCGTTCACGCATTCACGCGTTCAGGTGCTCGGGTGTTCACACATTCAGGCGGAGAAATCTGATATCTCGGAGGCACCCCGGCCTACGGCTCCGAAATTCACGATTTCTCCTGCGTGTTCTGGGGTGCGGGGTCCGGGTCCCCGGGTTCTAGGCCCAAGGCCCAGCCCCAAGCCCCGAGCCCCCCCCGACTACTCGTGCGGGTCGCCGATGCAGAACTCGTTCCCGTCAGGGTCCGCGAACACATCCCAGGAGAAGTCCTGCTCGCCGCGCAGTCCGATGTGCCGGGCGCCGGCCGCGGTCCACTCGGCAACCACGGTGTCGCGATCCACGTCCGCCGAGCGGTTGAGATCAAAATGCATGCGGTTCTTCCCGGGCGTCGGCTCCTCGACCTTCTGGAAGCCGAGCGCGAGCGGCATCCCCGGCACGCGCACCATGCAGAACCACCCCTCCGCGTCGAAGACCACCTCGCCGCCCAGCCGCTCCGCCCACCACGCGGACAGGGGCCTCGGGTCGACGGTGTCGAGCGTGATCATTCCGAGGTCAATCATGGACACTCCTTCTGCCAACGGGCGCGGCGCCTCGACTCGTCCCGCGCACCGCCGAGGTGCGCTGCGCCGCCAGCTCCACGCTAGCGCGCCGGGTACGCTGGTGGGGTGAATGTACGCTGGGATCCGTCCGGACCTGACCGGGTGTTCGAGGGCGACAACCTGCCGATCCTGCGCGATCTCCCGGGAAGCGCCTTCGCCGCCGTGTACCTGGATCCGCCGTTCAACACGGGCCGCGCCAGGCAAACCGAGCGCGTGCGCGGCGTGCGCGCCGAGGGCGGCAGGCTCGGATTCCGCGGGCAGGGGTACGACGTGACGCGGGAGATGACGCTCGCATACGACGACCGCTTCGTCGACTACTGGGAGTTCCTCGAGCCGCGCCTCGAGGAGGCCTGGCGGGTGCTCTCGCCGGACGGGCTGCTGTACCTGCACCTCGATTACCGCGAGGTGCACTACGCGAAGGTGCTGCTCGACGCGATGTTCGGGCCGGAGTGCTTCATCAACGAGATCATCTGGGCGTACGACTACGGCGCGCGCACCAAGCGCCGGTGGCCCGCGAAGCACGACAACATCCTCGTCTACGCGAAGCTGCCCGACTTCTACTACTTCGACGCCGAAGCGGTGGATCGCGAGCCGTACATGGCCCCCGGGCTGGTCACGCCTGAACAGGCCGCGCGCGGCAAGCTGCCCACCGACACCTGGTGGCACACGATCGTGTCGCCGACCGGCAGCGAGCGCACGGGCTACCCAACGCAGAAACCCGTCGGGATCCTGCGCCGCATTATTCAGGCGTCGACGCGGCCGGGGGACTGGGTGCTTGACGCCTTCGCGGGGAGTGGCACCACCGGGGCCGCGGCCGCGGAGCTGGGCCGGCGCTTCGTGCTGATCGACGACAACCCCGAGGCGACCGACGTCATGCGGCGCCGCTTCGCCGACCGAACGGTGCAGTTCTCGTGAGCGGGGCGGGTGGCGCGAGCGGCACGTTCCCCGTGCACCTCGACCGTGGCGCTGAGGCCCCGCTTCCGGTGCAGATTGCCGCGGCGCTCCGCGAAGCGATCGACGCGGCAACGCTGCGCCCGGGAGAGCACATCCCCGCGACGCGCGAGCTGGCGCGACGGCTGGGCGTGGCGCGCGGCGTCGTGGTCGCCGCCTACGAGCAGCTCATCGCTGAGGGGTACCTCGCCGCGACGCACGGCCGGGGAACGATGGTCAATCCGGCGCTGGCGCGCACCGAGCAGGCGGCGCCGTGGGGATCCGAAGCAGATCGGGATCGGCGCGCACCGGAACCGCCGCGGCGCGCTGGCGCGACCGGGGACGCCGAAGGGGCAGAGGCCGGCACCCCGCTCGAACACGATGCCCCGCCAGCACCGCTCACCCCCGGCCAGCCGATCACGGACACCGTCGTCGGCCCGGCCTGGCGCAGCGCTTGGCGTCAGGCCGCCGCGCGCGTCGATGCGGTGCCGCCAGCGCTCGGAGATCCCGCGCTCCGCACCGAGATTGCTGACCACCTCCGCCGCATGCGCGCCACTGCGCGCGCCGCGGGCGACGTGCTCGTCACCGCTGGCACCCGCGATGGGCTCGGGCTGCTGCTCACGGCGCTCGGCGCGACGCGGGGGCGCGAACTCGTCGTCGGGGTGGAGGATCCCGGTCTGCCGTCACTCCGCGGCGCCGCCCAGCGCTCCGGTGCGCGAATCGTCGCACTCCCAGCCGACGGCGAGGGGCTCGACACGAGTCGGCTGCCCGACGGCCTGCTCGACGTCGTCATCGTCACGCCGAGTCACCAGTACCCGCTCGGCGGTTCCCTGCCGTTGCCGCGCCGGCGAGCGCTCCTCGCGTGGGCGCGGCGCACCGGCGTTGTCGTGGTGGAGGACGACTTCGACTCCGAGCTCCGGTACACGGGCAGCGCGCTGCCGACGCTCGCCGCGCTCGACGATCCGGATCGCGGCTCGGTCGTGCTGCTCGGCACGTTCTCGCGCACGATCGCGCCGGGGCTCTCGGCGGGGTACCTGCTCGCGCCTGCCGGGCTGCGGTCGCTCATCGAGCCGGTGCGGCGCGAGCTCGGCGGGCCGGTCTCCGGAGTGGTGCAGGCGGCGCTCGCGGCGTACCTCGCGAGCGGGGAGCTGCGGCGCCACACGGCCAGGATGCTGCGGCGCTATGCGGCGCGGCGCGACGCCGTGTCCGACGCGCTCGCGGCGGCGCCCGGCGTCCGTGTGCGCCCGATGGATGGCGGACTGCACGCCGTGCTCGAGTTCCTGCCGCGCACCGGAACCCGTGACGCCGATCGGGATCCCGCCGCGCCGTCGCGCGAGGAGGCGGTGCTTGCCGCGGCGCACGCCGACGGGCTCGGCGTGCAGGGCCTCGCCGGGTACTGGCAGCGCGGTGAGCGCGCCCCGGGAATGACCGGGCTCGTGCTCGGTATGGGCGGCTCGGACGATGCGGAGTTCGCGCGGGCGCTCGGGCGGCTGCGCGGGATCCTCGACGCGCACTGAGGCGTGGCCGAGGCGGGGCCGCGCCGGGGCGCTGCGGATTTCCGGGTTTCGCTGGCGTCGCGGGATATCCTTGGGGCGTGAGTGTTGACGATCTTTCCGCGAGCATGCAGAACTACCTCAAGGTGATTTGGGGGCTGCAGGAGTGGTCTGACGCGCCAGTTTCGAATTCGGCCATCGCCGAGGCCGCCGGGGTGCGGCTCTCGACGGTGTCGGACGCGCTGCGGAAACTCTCGGAGCTCGAACTGATCGGGCACGTGCGCTACGGCAGCGTCACGCTGACCGAGCTGGGCCGGGAGCACGCGGTGTCGATGATCCGGCGGCACCGGCTGCTCGAGACGTACCTGGTGCAGGCGCTCGGCTACGAGTGGGACGAGGTGCACGCCGAGGCCGACCGGCTTGAGCACGCCGTCTCCGACGAGCTGATCCACCGGGTCGACCGGGCGCTTGGCTACCCGACGCGGGATCCGCACGGCGATCCGATCCCGAGCGCGGATGGTCGCGTGCACCGCCCCGACGCGGTTATCCTCGCGGGCGTGCCGGCGCCGAACCGGGTGCGCGTCGAGCGGATCTCCGACTCGGACACCGCGATGCTGCAGTACTTTGCGAGCCGTGGGCTCGTGGTGGACGCCGAGCTTGAGGTGCTGCCAGGTGAGCCGTACTCCGAGACGGTGACCGTGCGGGTCGGGGGCGCCGGCGAGCCGGTGAGTCTCGGCCCCGCCGCTGCCGCGGCCATGTGGGTGTCGCTGCAGGAGGCTGCGGCGTAGCTTCGGGCGCGCTGCGCGCTGGGGTGCCCGGGGTCGGGGAGCCGGGATCCGCTCCGGTGACGGTCTCGGTCCAAACTCCCATTTAGTGAGAGTTTGGTGCGTTATCCCCGGCGATAGCGGATCACACTCGCACCAAACACGGCGCGGGCCGGCTCGGGCCGGGGCAGGCCGGGGCGGCTGGCCCGGGCCGTCACCCAGCCCGGCCCAGCCAACCCAGCCAGCCCAACCCTCAATTTCACCCCTTCGGGGCGGGATCTTTCGCGAACTTCAAACCGATCACGCAGCCGACGATTCCCACGAGGAACACGAGTTTCACCACGGACGGGGTTTCGAGCCCCAGCACGAACGACGCCGCGACCGTCAGCGCCGCGCCGAGACCCGTCCAGATCGCGTAGGCCACGCTCACCGGCAGGCCGCGCATCGCGTAGCCGAGCCCGAAGAGGCTGATCGGATTCGCAATGAAGAACACGATCGACGGCATCAACTCCGTGAAGCCGTGCGATTCCTTCAGCGCGAGCGCCCACACCGCCTCAAGCACGGCGCTCGCGAACAGGATCACCCAGTGGCGCGTCGAAGCGCTCTTCTCCTCGGGCGTCGGCGACAGCGCGGCCCCCGCTCCAGTCGGCGCGGATCCGTGTGCGAACTGCTCAGTCATGGCTAGCTCACCGCCTTCAGGCCAACCACGCAGGCAATGAGCCCTGCGAGCAGGACGACCCGCAACACGGTGGCGCGGTCCTTCCGGGTGAGCATTGCCCAGGCGGCGGTGAGCACCGCGCCGATCCCCACCCACACCGCGTACGCTGTGCCGACCGGGATCATGCTCATTGCGTAGGCAAGGCCAGCCATGCTGGCGAGGTATGAGGCGAGAAAGGCGACCGTTGGCCACAGCTTTCGGAAGCCTTTCGAAGCGTCGAGCGCGGTCGCCCAGACCGCCTCCAGCATTCCACTCAGGATCAACGCAATCCATGCGAGGGTCACAGTGACATCTCTCTGGCAGTCGTCAGTGTGCGGGTACTGCTCCCTCGTCCGCACCCCAGCGTCGGGGGTCATTTCCAGTGTTGCACACCCGTGCGCCCCCTGTGCCCAGGTGGTGCACAGGATCAGATTGGGATCGGGGAGTCCGCGGTGCGGCCCTGCGTGGCAGACACTGTGTACTGAGTGCTGCGCTCGCACGGTCCGATCCTGGATAATGGGGGAAGTGCCCACGCGGGCGCGCGAGAGGAGCACAGTGTTCGGCTGGTCGAAGAAGCGCAAACGCGGCGGTGCGCGCCCGTTGCGACGACTGCCGAAGCGGGTGCTCGCCCCCGTGGAGGAGATCGTTGAGCAGGGATTGCTCGTCGCGGATGTCGCGGTGCGCATGTCTGTGAAGAACGCGATCATCATGAACGCCCTGCAGAAGCACGTCGATTACGACGAGGCGCAGATCGTTGACATGGTGCGCTCGGCAACCGAGGATCTCGCCGCCGAGCGGGAGCGCGATGCGCGCCACATCGCCCGGATGCGCGGGGAGATTCGGGACACCGGGCGCAGCTCGTGGAGCGAGTCGGATTACGGCAACGACGACAACCGCACCCTGAAGCACCGCCAAGAGGTCTACGAGCAGGTCGCCGCTGAGCTGCACGCGCGCGCCGCGGACGAGGAGTCGCTCCGTGCGACTGCTGAGCGTGCGCGTTCGATGGCGTGGGACGAGATCGGCGATTCGCTGAAGGAACGCGCCACCCACCCGTACTACAGCGGTGGGGACTCCGAGGAGTATCGGGATGCTCGAGAGAGCCGGATCCAGCAGCTCATCGAGAAGGATCTGACCGCACTCATCCAGGAGCAGGTCGCGGAGGCGCCGGGCGCAAAGCAGGATCGTCCCCGCCTCTTCAAGCGAAAGGATCGCGGTACGGCGTAGCGCTCTGGCGCGACCGTGCCGGCAGGAACCCCTGAAGGCCAGCCCCGCCCCGCCCACACGCAACTTAGTTGGACTCTGCGCCGTTCTGGTCCCTCCGAAATGGCGCAAACTCTCCCGCGGATCGCGGATCGCGGATCGCGGATCGCGGATCGCTGATTACGGTTGGCGGGGAACTCGCCCGCGGCGTTTGACATTCGGCGGCGGTGGTCCCGCCGACGAGAACTTCGAACGACTTTCTGCCGAATAGACCCAGCCAAAGCGGTGCAAACCCTCCCGAAAGTGAAGAGGGGGCAACGCACCCAAAACTTGGCGTGAGTTGTGGCCGGATTACCGAGGCCCTAGCGGTGCAAACCCTTACTTAATTGCCGGGGTGGGGCGGCAGGGCGGCGGGCAGGGCGGGGCGCAGGGCCGCGGGGAAGGTCGGTACTTGGCGTTGCTAAATACCGGTACTCGGTGTTACTGTATAGCGGTAGATAGCGACGCTGAGTAGGAGGCGAAATGGCGAACCAGATGACCGAGATGCTGAAGGGCACACTCGAGGGCATCGTGCTCGCGATCCTGTCGGGCGAACCGACGTACGGATACGAAATCACCGCGCGCCTGCGCGGGGCCGGGTTCGAGGACATCGCCGAGGGCACCGTGTACGCGCTCCTCGTGCGGATCGAGCGCAAGGGCCTCGTCGCGGTGGAGAAGGTGCCGTCGGAGAAGGGCCCGCCGCGCAAGGTGTACGCGCTCTCGAAGGAGGGGGAGTCCCAGCTCACCGAGTTCTGGGACACCTGGGACACCCTCGACGCCCGGATCACGGCGCTCCGCGCGCCGCACCCCACTCGCGCCACCCCCACCCCACATACCCCCAACACTCTCACCGAAGGAGCCTGATCATGGCCGCAAAGTGGATCGAAACCCTCACCGGCTCACTGGAGCAGAAGAAGCAGTACCGAGCAGACATGGCGCGGATCGACGCCCTGCCCGAGCCCTACCAGGCCACCGCGAAGGCGCTGCAGCGGTACTTCACCTACTACGGCAGCATCGCCGACGGCGAGACGCTCGTCGAGATGCTCCGCGACCACGTTGACCTGTGGGAGCGCGCCGCTGTTGACGGCACCCCCGTGCAGGACATCCTCGGGGAGGACCCCGTGACGTTCGCCGAGGAGTTCGCGCTCGCGTACCGCGGCAAGGAATGGATCGACAAGGAGCGAGCTCGTCTCCGCGCGTCGGTCGCCGCCGCGCTGGGCGCAGCCGCGGGGGAAGCAGAGCCCCGCCATGAGTAGCGTCGGGACAGCGAACGCCCCCGCGCTCAGCGTCCGGGGCATCGAGAAGTCGTTCGGGGAGCTCCGCGTGCTCCGCGGCGTGGACCTGGAGGTCGCCCCCGGTACGGTGTGCGCGCTGCTCGGCTCGAACGGGGCGGGCAAGACCACCCTCGTGCGCATCCTTGCGACGCTGCTGCGCGCCGACGCCGGCACCGCGCGGGTGGGCGGCTTCGACGTCGCCACCGAAGCGGAGGCGGTGCGCGGCGCGATCAGCCTCACCGGCCAGTTCGCCGCGGTCGACGAGGTGCTCACGGGGCGCGAGAATCTCGTGCTCGTTGCGCGCCTGCGCCACCTCGAGGAGCCCGGACGCGTGGCCGATCGTCTGCTTGAGCGGTTCTCGCTGACGGACGCCGGCGGCCGCCGCGCCGGGACCTACTCGGGCGGGATGCGGCGGCGGCTCGACATCGCGATGAGCCTCGTCGGGGATCCGGCGATCATCTTCCTCGACGAGCCGACCACGGGCCTCGACCCGCAGGCGCGCCTCGAAGTGTGGGGCATGATCTCGGAGCTGGCGCGCGCCGGCACGACGGTGCTCCTCACGACCCAGTACCTGGAGGAGGCCGAGCAGCTCGCGGATCGGATCGCGATCCTGCACGAGGGCACGATCATCCAGGAGGGCACGCTGAGCGAGCTGCAGCAGCTGTTGCCCACCCCAGAGCGCGAGTACGTGGAGAAGCGCCCGTCGCTCGAAGCCGTGTTCCTCGCGGTGATCGGCGCGGACAGCGCACGCAGAAAGGACGAACGATGAGTGCACACGTGCTCGGCGACACCCGGATCCTGACCGGGCGTTCGCTCCGCCACATCCTGCGGAGCCCCGACACGATCATCACGACGGCGGTCACCCCGATCGCGCTGATGCTCCTCTTCGTGTTCGTGCTCGGTGGGGCGATCACCACCGGAGCGGACACCTCGTACATCAACTACCTGCTGCCGGGGATCCTGCTCATCACGATCGCCTCGGGAATCGCGTACACCGCGTACCGGCTGTTCCTCGACATGCAGGGCGGGATCTTTGAGCGGTTCCAGTCGATGCCGATCGCGCGCTCCAGCGTGCTGTGGGCGCACGTGCTGACCTCGCTCGCGGCCAACCTGGTGTCGGTGGCGCTCGTGATCGGGGTGGCGCTCCTGCTCGGCTTCCGCACGGGAGCCTCGGTAGGGGCCTGGGTGGCGGTGGGTGGGATGCTCGCGCTGTTCACGCTCGCCCTCACCTGGGTCGCGGTGATCGCCGGCCTCTCCGCGAAGACCGTCGACGGGGCGAGCGCGTTCAGCTACCCGCTGATCTTCCTGCCCTTCATCAGCTCGGCGTTCGTGCCGACCACGTCGATGCCCGGGCCGGTCGCCTGGTTCGCTGAGCACCAGCCGGTCACCTCGATCGTCGACACGATCCGGGCGCTCTTCGCCGGCACCCCGGTGGGCAGCGAGATCTGGGTCGCTATCGCCTGGCTCGTCGCGATCCTGGGTGTCGCCTACGTCTCGACGATCGCGATCTACCGGAAGCGCATCAGGTAGCGCGGCGAACGAGCACACACCCCGGACATGCGGATCGCCGCGTGCCCGGGGTGTGCGGCGTTCCCCGCGGCGCTACGCGAGCGCGCCGGCCTCCGCGAGCAGCTCGGGGTGGCGCGCGAGGTAGCCCTCGATGAACCAGCACGACGCGCGCACGTGCCGCCCGCGCACGATCTCGTCGGTCACGGCGCGGTGCGCGAGCAGCCCAGAGAGTCCGGTGCCCCGGTACGCGGGATCGACGACGGTGCTGTCGAAGTCGATGCTCCCGGCTGCGGCTGCGGCGGCCGCGTCGCCGCCCGTTGCCGCCTCGCCACGCAGCGTGTAGTGCGCGGAGCCGACGGAGCTCGCGGTCCCGTCGGCCGCCGTGTGGACGACGAAGAAGTTCGACGTGTCTGGCTCGTGGACGATCTGGAAGCCGTCGGCTGCAGCCTGGTCTTCGGTGAGGTATCTGGCCATGCGCTCAGCCTAACCGCGGGCCCGGACAGGCGCACGGGATATTCTGAGGCTATGGGAAAGATGTCGCGCCTGAGCGGGAAGCGCTGCGGGGCGGCGGCCACCCTGCTGATCTCCGCGATCGTGCTGAGCGGCTGCGCTGGCGCCCCCGAACCGGAGCCGGAGGTGCTCTCGGCGAGCGAGGCCGGCACGGCGTATCTCGACGCGGTGTGCCCGGTGAACGCTGCGTGGGATCAGGCCGATGCCGAACTCGAGCGCCTCCGCGTCGCGGTGACGCTCGGCGACCGCGACGTCGCACCCCTCGCCGCGGCGCTCGCCGAGGTCGCGACGCAGAGCTCCGCTGGCGCGAAGCGCCTCGATCCCGAGCGAGCGGTGTGGCCGAGTTCCGCCGCGACCGAGGTGGAGGCGGTGCGCGCCACGCTCGTGAGCGACCAGGCACAGGCGCGTGAGTTCGCGAAGCTCGACGCCGCGGCAGCCCTCGAGTACACGTGGGAGGGCGCCGCCGAGAGCGCGGACGCCGCGGCGGCGGCCCGCGCGGCGCTCGAACTTCCCGACGACCCGGAGCTCGCCTGCGCCGAGCGAGCGAAACAGGTGGAGGCGGAGCGCGAGGCCACGCCGCCCGAAGAATCAGCCGACCCCAGCGAGAAAGCGTCGAAGCACCGTGACTGAGCGAACCCCCCAGGCAGCCACCCAAGCGAGCGGGATCGGGGCGCCGCAGCGGCTCGCGGCCGAGCGGGCGCTCCGCGCGGCAGCGCGCGCGGGCAACCGCATGCTCGCCGGCGGCGTCGCGAGCGTTGCGTGCAGCGATCCCGCGCGTGGAGAGGTGTTGCGCGGCGCGCTGCAGCGGATGGGCGTGCGCCTCGCGCCTGCGGGGGATCCGGCCGTCGAGTTCGCGTTCGCCGACACGGTGGCGCCCGGTGAGGCCTGGGACCCCAGCGCCGCCGGCGCGCTGCCCGCGGTGCGCGTCGGCCTCGACGGCTCGCTCGATTCGCCGCGCGCCGCCTCCGCAGCCGCGCGCATC
>NZ_RPDI01000032.1 GCF_003917135.1 Leucobacter chromiireducens | reverse complement strand
GCGCGCGATCGCGGCGCTCGGCGGCCTGCTCGGGCTGCTCGGCGCGCTCGTCGGCGCCGGCCTGCTCATCGCGGGAAGCGGCCCAGCGCTGCTCGTGTGCGCGCTGCTCCTCGCGCTCGCCTCCGTCGGCGGGCTCGTGCTGCTCGCTCCCGGCCGCGTGCGGCTCGAGCCGATCCCCGCCGAACAGGTGGCTGAGCAGGCCGATCCCGCGCCGGTCGTCGAGTCAGCACCCGTCGCAACCGGAGAGACCGAGGCCGCGGCTGAGGCGCACGCCGCCGCGCAGCGCGCCGCGGCCGAGCGCATCACCCGTGCACGGGCGCTCGCACGCGCGCGGGCAGAACGCCCGGCCACGCAAGTGAACCAGACCGATTCGATCCTGCTCCGCGAGGTGCGCGAGCAGGTAGCACGCGAGCACGCGGCGCGGCAGCAGCAGGCTGCGCGTCCGGCTGCGGGTGGCGTGGGTGCGCCGGCGGCGGGTGCTGCGTCCGCGGCCGGGGTCGCACCCGAGGCCGCACCGGCACCCCAGCAGGCGCAGACGGGCCGCGCCCCGATGTCGGCCGCGGCTGCCCAGCAGCGCGTCGCGNCGGGTGCTGCGTCCGCGGCCGGGGTCGCACCCGAGGCCGCACCGGCACCCCAGCAGGCGCAGACGGGCCGCGCCCCGATGTCGGCCGCGGCTGCCCAGCAGCGCGTCGCGCAGCACCGTCTCCGCGACATGGGGGTCATCGGCGACACGAGCGAGGGCATGCCCGACCTCGACGCGGTGCTCCGCCGCCGCCGCAACGCCGGCTGAGGATCGCGACACGCGGCTCGGCGCCGCAGCTGATTTTACGTGCGCCGTGCCCGCCTGCTAGGCTTACTCGCTGTCAGGGTCTGTGGCGCAGTTGGTAGCGCGTCTCGTTCGCAATGAGAAGGTCAGGGGTTCGATTCCCCTCAGATCCACTCCGAAAAGCTCCGCGTTCGCGGGGCTTTTCCTCGTTTCGGGGAATCGCGCGGGATCTGGAAACGCTGGCGCGTTTCCCCCGAAGATCCCGCGCCCCTCAGATCCACTCCGAAAAGCTCCGCGTTCGCGGGGCTTTTCCTCGTTTCGGGGAATCGCGCGCGCGCCGAACGGCGAACGAGGCACCCGCGCCACGACTACACTGTGTCAGTGGCCCCTGCACTCTGGATCTCTCTGCTCACCGCGACCGTCGTGATCAGCATGACCCCGGGCGCTGGCGCCATCAACACGATGTCGAACTCCCTGACGGTGGGCTGGCGGCGATCCGTTTGGGGCGTGATCGGGCAGCAACTCGCGCTGCTCGTGCACATCCTGATCGTGGCCGCCGGAGTCGGCGTGCTCGTCGCGAGCACCCCGGCGCTCCTGACCGGCATCCGCTTCGCCGGCGCCGCCTACCTCGTGTACCTCGGGGTTCGCCTGATCATCGCGAAACCGGAGCCCGCTGAGGCCACCGAGCGCGTGGCGACCACTGGCCGCTGGGAGCTCCTGCGCCGCGGTTTCTGGGTGAACCTGCTGAACCCGAAGGCCGTGGTCTTCTTCCTCGCGTTCCTGCCCCAGTTCATCCGGGCGGACCAGCCGCTCCTGCCGCAATACCTCGTACTCATCGCCACCGTGGTGGGCGTCGACGTCGTGGTGATGTGGGGCTTCTTCGCCGGGGCGGCGAAGCCGTTCCGCCGCTACGCGTCAACGGTGCGCGGGCAGCGCACCCTCAACTCGGTGTTCGGAGCGCTGTTCATCGCGGTCGCCGGACTCCTCCTCTTCGTGCACTGAACCGAGCCGCATGGACGTCTTTCCGCAGCTGAGCGTTGATCGGGGGATCCCGATCCCACTCGCCGAGCAGCTCACCTCCCGCATCCGCGAAGCGATTCTCGCCGGCGGGATCGCGCCGGGGGAGCCGCTGCCCGCCTCGCGCGCGCTGGCCGGCACGATCGGGGTGTCACGCACCGTCGTCGTTGCCGCGTACGAACAGCTGGTCGGCGAGGGGTTCCTGGAGAGCAGGCAGGGGGCAAGCACCCGCGTCGTACCCGAGCTGCCGCGCTGGGGCGAGCCGGGACGGCACAGCGCCGATCCCGAGCTGCGTGCCGTGCCAGCAGCGGCCGATCCGCCCGGCGCGATCGACCTGCGGCCCGGGCGGCCGTTCGTCGCCGCGACCCCGCCGCGCGATTTCGTGCGCGCAATGCAGGCGGCGGCGCGGCTGCCGTGGGAGTCCGACGCCCCGGACTCGATCGGGATCGCGGATCTCCGTTCCGCGCTTGCCGCGCACACGCGTCGCGCCCGCGGCATCGGCTGCACCGAGGCCGACGTCACCGTCACGAGCGGCACCTCGGAGGCACTGCTGCTGCTCGCGCTCGCCCTGCGTGCCGTGCACGGTCGCGCGCCCAGGATCGCGGTGGAGGATCCCGGCTATGCGGAGGGCATCCGCGCGTTCGCCCGCGCCGGCGCGGAGATCGTGCGCTTGCCGGTCGGGGCCGACGGGGCGACCGCGCGTGGGCTCCGGGAGCTCGGCGCGGCGCACGCGCTCGACGCGGTACTGCTCACCCCGAGCCACCAGTTTCCGCTCGGGGGCCGCATGCCGGCTGCCGAGCGCCTCGGCATCCTCGAGTGGGCGCGGGAGTCCGGTGCGCTGATCATCGAGGATGACTACGACAGCGAGTTCCGGCACGCCGGCGCACTGCTTCCGGCACTCGGCTCGCTCGCCGCGGGCGTTGCAACGATCACGACACTGAACAAGGTGCTCTCACCCTCGATCCGCTGCGCCGCGATCGTGCTCGCTGCTGGCGATGAGCGGAGCCGTGCGCTCCGTGCCGAGCTGCGGGCCGTGCGCGAGGACATCGGGC
Organism: Leucobacter chromiireducens; assembly: GCF_003917135.1. Taxonomy (GTDB): domain Bacteria; phylum Actinomycetota; class Actinomycetes; order Actinomycetales; family Microbacteriaceae; genus Leucobacter; species Leucobacter chromiireducens_A. Next base: position 21,933 of record NZ_RPDI01000032.1, on the reverse strand, counting down.
CGGCGCTTCCGCTTCTGCAGCAGCGCGCGCTCGCCGGTTTCCTCGAGAGCGGCGGCTTCCGGCGGGAGCTCGCGCGCACACGGCGCGAGTACGGGCACCGCCGCCGGCTGCTTCTCGATCGACTGACCGAGCGCGGGATCGAGGTCGGTGGCGCGGATGGCGGGCTGCACGTGGTGCTGCCGCTGGGTGGGCGCGACGGCGCGGCCGCGCTGCGGGCGCTCGCGGAGCGCGGCGTGCTCGCCGATCGGGTGGGCAACTATCGCGCGCCCGGGGGCGGTACGCCGGGTGGCGCGTCGAGCGACCCGGATGACGCGCTCATTGTCGGCTACGGCGCGGAGCCTGCGACGCGGCTGCTGCGCGGCATCGAGATCGTCGCAGCGGTGCTCACTGATTCGCCGGGCGATGGGCTCGGCGTGCCGCGCGCCGCAGACGCGAGTGCCCCGCGTCGCACAGCGACACGGGGCACCCACACGCAGTAGGCCCCGCCGGGCTCGAACCGGCGACCCGCGGATTAAAAGTCCGATGCTCTACCAACTGAGCTAGAGGCCCCTACTCGCTCTAATCTATCGTGTTTTTCCGTGCGTCCGGTCCACGCGGGGCTGGCGCGCGCGGCGTAGACTCACGAGGTCAGATGCCGGCCCGCGCGAGCGGGCGATCCCACGCGAGGAGATGTGTGAGCCGAGAACACCTGCGACCCGTGCTGCAGCCGACGATGTCCTTTGACTGGATCATCGGCTCGGACGAGGCCGGCGCTGCGCACCGTCTCGCGCAGGACACCTCGTGGGCGCTGCTCAACCGCGTGCGCAACGGCACCGACCCCGCCGTGGTCGACCGCGTGGTCGGGCTCGCCTCAGGGGAGGGGCTGCACGACATCGCCGAGTTGTGGGCCGGGCAGAGCGCGCACTCGCTCGCCGGCGTGCTGTGGCGGCTATACCTGCTGCGTCGCGTGGTGGACGCCGATCCGGATGCCGCCGCCGACCTGTTCCGCCGCGGCTCCGATGTCGCCGTGACGATCGACCCGATTGTTGCCGGGGCGCAGGAGCCGGTCACCCCGCTCTCGATCGTGACGCTCTGCGACACCATCCTGCGCGGCGCGTTCGTCGGGGATCTGGGGGCAGCGCTCGAGCGGGCGGCGAGCTACTGCCGCATCATGGCGCTCGGTGCCGCCGACCTCGCGGATGCGCGGGACGCCCACGATGACGCGCACGCCGGTGAGCTCACCACGCGCGCGCTGCGCTACTCCACCCTCAGTCAGGAGCTGCACGCTGGCGCGCGGCGCTGGCGCGAGGGCACGCTCGCGTAGCTGCGGCGTGGTGAGGGTGCGAGCGCGTCACCCTGGCAACTTAGTAGGGGTTCGGGCCGTTATGGCACTGCTGTTCCGGAGCAAAGTCGCTGCAGTTCCCTGAGACGGAGGGTTTGGGAAGCTGCGACCTGGACTTGATTCGATTCTGATCCGGTTCTGGTGCGGCGAAACGGATCAGAGTCGCACTTAGTTGTGGGGTGGGGTGACCAGGGGCCGGGGCGGGCCGGGCGACCGCGCCCCGCGAATCGCGCGGGTCTGCGCAGCACTGCCGCGCGGAAAGCGCCTGCGGTACACTGGTCACGCCGGGCCGCAGTAACCCCGGGCTCCAATTTTTGCCGCTTCGAGCGGCCTTCCGCCGAGAGGCGTTTCTGCGGTTCGGTTTCTTTCTGCCCGCCGGCGAACAGCCGCCCTCAGCCCACGTGCACCCACGGACGGTGACGCGGATCCGGTGCAGCCTCGCGAAGTACCTCGCGCGTCATCGGCGCAACCTCGCCATCCCCGAAGAGGAAGAAGCGTGCCAGCTGCGCCAGCGGGTTGCCCTCGGTCCACCGGAAGTAGATGTGCGGTGCGCAGCCGATCGCGTCCTGCAGGTGCAGCGCCACCGCCGCGATCGCGTTGGGCACCGAGCTCGACTCGACCGCCAGGATCCGGAAACCGTGCCGCTCAACGCCGCGCACCAGCAGCTCGCCCTCGAAGTCGGAGCTGTCGGCAACGGTCACCTCGATGAAGAGCGGCGCGGCGTCGGGGAGGCGGTGTGCGATCCGGGCGTGCGCGAGCTTCGCCGCGTAGCGTTCGGGGGTGAGGTCGTTCGGCTCATGCGCGATGAGGTGCACGGCCTGTCCTGCCGCGACGAAGCCGGCAGCGGTCGGGTCGAGGCGTACAGCGGTGGCGCGCAGCTCGGTGGCGCGCGCGATCCGGGAGACGAAGCTCACGACGAGGATCCCGAGAATGAAGCACGCGGCGATCTTGATGCCGTCGGGGCGCTCCACGATGTTCGCGACGGTCGTGTACGTGAACACAAACGTGATCACGCCGAACCCGATCGCGGCACCCCGCTGGCCGCGCGCACGCGCGGCGAGGGTCACGGCGAGCGCAGCTGAGGTGATGAGCACGAGCACGCCAGTGGCGTACGCGCCGCCCTGCGCATCGACGCTCGCCTGGAAGATGATCGTGATCAGCGCGGCGATCGCCGTGAACACGAACACGAGCGGACGGGTGGCGCGCGCCCACGCGGGTGCCATCCCGTAGTGGGGGAGGTAGCGCGGCACGAGGTTCAGGAGCCCGGCCATCGCCGAGGCTCCCGCGAACCACAGGATCGCGATCGTCACGAGGTCGTACGCGGTGCCAAAGCCCTCGCCGAGCAACTCGTGCGCCAGGTAGGCGAGCGCGCGGCCATTCGCTGCGCCGCCAGGCTCAAACTCCGCGGCGGGGATCAGGGCGACGGTGGTGATCGACGAGGTGATCAGGAAACCGCTCATGATGAGCGCCGAGGTGGTGAGGAGTCGGCGTGCGCCCCGGATCCTGCCGGCCGGGTGCGCCTCGGTGTCGCCAGCGTCGCCGCGGATCTGGGGCATCACCGCGACACCGGTCTCGAAGCCGGAGAGCCCGAGCGCGAGCTTGGGAAACACGACGAGCGCGATCGCGACGACGAGCAGGGGGTTGCCGTGCTGCGTGGTGAGGACGCTCCACCAGTCGCCAACCGGGGCCGGGTGCGCGACCAGCTGCGCGCTCGCGACGACGATCACCACGAGGTTGGCGGCGAGGAAGAGCGCGACGAGTGCCGTCGCGACGCGGATCGCCTCGCGGAAGCCGCGCAGGAACACGATGCCCAGCCCGCCGAGGAGCGCGAGCGTGATCACCACCTCCTTGCCGTGCAGGGCCGTTGGTGCGAACGGGTTCTCGACGAGGTGCGCGGTCGCATCGGCCGCGGACAGCGTCATGGTGATCATGAAGTCCGTTGCGGCGAAGCCGAGCAGCACGAGCACGGTGAGTTTGCCGCGCCAGCGGGGGAGGAGCCGCGCGAGCATCGCGATCGAGCCCGTGCCGTGCGGGCTTTCCTGCGCGACACGGCGGTACACCGGGAGGGCCCCCGCGACCGTGACGATCACGAGCACGATCGTCGCGATGGGGGCGATGGCCCCGGCCGCGAGTGCGGCGATGGCCGGCTGATAGCCGAGCGTGGAGAAGTAGTCGACGCCGGTGAGGCACATCACCTGGAACCAGTGCGCCCTGCGGTGTGATCCCGCGCGGCCGTGCGGCCCGGTGTGCTCGCCCGGGGCCTCCGCGGTCTCCGCGAGCAGCCACGTGCGAAACGCTCGGGATCGCGGGTGACCACTGAGGTCATGCGGGGCGGTCTCGAGAGAGGACCTGTTCGCGCTGAAGTTCACGGCGTAACAGTACGCCTGCGGGCGCGGGGTGTCTACATCGCCACGCCCACCGCAGCTGCCGCACACGCACACACGCACACACGCACACACGCACACACGCACGCACTCACACGACGCACACGATCGGGGTCACTCCGGCAGGGTGTCGCGAGGATGCAGCGCGCGACACCCTGCCGGAGTGACCCCGATCGGGAGGGCGCAGCGCAGGGAGGGTGCGGGGCCCAGGGAGAATGGCGGGGGCGGGACGGGCGGGGAGGGCGAGCCTAGCCGAAGCGGCCCGACACGTAGTCCTCCGTCGCCTGCACCGACGGCGTCGAGAAGATCGTCGACGTGTCGTCATACTCGATGAGCTTGCCCGGCTTTCCGGTGCCAGCGATGTTGAAGAACGCGGTGCGATCGGAGACGCGCGACGCCTGCTGCATATTGTGCGTCACGATGACGATCGTGTACTCCTGCTTCAGCTGGTCGATGAGATCCTCGATCGCGAGCGTGGAGATCGGGTCGAGCGCCGAGCATGGCTCGTCCATGAGGAGCACCTCGGGGGACACCGCGATGGCGCGCGCGATGCACAGACGCTGCTGCTGGCCGCCGGAGAGCCCGGAGCCCGGCTTGTCGAGGCGATCCTTCACCTCGTTCCAGAGGTTCGCGCCGGTGAGCGACTTCTCGACGAGGTCGTCGGAGTCGCTCTTCGAGAGCTTGCGGTTGTTCAGCCGCACGCCGGCGAGCACGTTCTCGCGGATCGACATCGTGGGGAACGGGTTGGGGCGCTGGAACACCATGCCGACCTGTCGGCGCACGAGCACGGGATCAACGCCTGCGCCGTACAGGTCCTCGCCGTCGAGCAGCACCTCGCCCTCGACGCGCGCGCCGGGGATCGCCTCGTGCATGCGGTTGAGCGTTCGGAGGAAGGTCGACTTCCCGCAGCCCGACGGGCCGATGAAGGCGGTGACGCTGCGGGGCTCGATGTTCATCGTGACCCCCTCGACCGCGAGGAACTTCGAGTAGTAGACGTTGAGGTCCGAGACCTCGATGCGCTTCGACATGCGGTGTGCTTTCCTTTGGCTGCGAACTCTGGGCGCCGCGTTAGCGGCCGAACTTGGGCGAGAACCACTTCGCGATGAGGCGCGCGAGGAGGTTCAGAGCCATGACGATGAGGATCAGGAGGAGGGCTGCCGCCCAGGCCCGCTCGAGGAACGCGAAGGCCGGGTTGCCCTGGTTGGCGAACTGCGTGTAGACGTACACGGGCAGCGACTGCATGCGATCCGAGAACAGGTTGTAGTTCATCGACGCGGTGAAGCCCGCGGTGATGAGCAGCGGCGCGGTCTCGCCGATGACGCGGGCGATCGCGAGCATGACGCCCGTGGTGATGCCGGCGATGGAGGTGGGGAGCACGATCTTCAGGATGGTGCGCCACTTCGGGACGCCGAGTGCGTACGAGGCTTCGCGGAGCTCGTTCGGCACGAGGCGCAGCATCTCCTCGCTCGAGCGGACCACGACCGGGATCATGAGCACTGAGAGCGCCACCGCGCCGACGATGCCCATGCGAACCCCCGGGCCGAAGAACACCGCGAACAGCGCGAACGCGAAGAGGCCGGCGACGATCGAGGGGATCCCGGTCATGACGTCGACGAGGAAGGTGATGATCTTCGCGAGGCGGCCGCGGCCGTACTCGACGAGGTAGATCGAGGTCATGAGCCCGAGCGGCACCGAGATGATGGTCGCGGCGAGGGTGATGAGGAGCGTGCCCACCATGGCGTGGAGCGCGCCGCCGCCCTCACCGGTGACGTTGCGCATCGAGGAGTTGAAGAACTCGGCGTCGAAGCGGGCGATACCGTTTGAGACGACCGTGATGCCGACGGACACGAGCGGCACCATCGCGAGGAGGAACGCGCCGGTCACGAGGCCGGTGATGAAGCGGTCGACGGCCTGGCGGCGACCCTCGACGGAGCCGGAGAGGATCGTGATGATCGCGAGGTAGGCGAGCGCGCCGACGAGCACGGCGCCGACGAGCGAGAACTCGCTGCCGCTCGCCGCGGCGAGGAGCCCGAAGAGGGCGAGGGATCCGGCGAGGCTGGCCCCGAGCACGATCCAGGGGGTGCTGCGCGGCAGCCGGTTGCCCGCGAGGGCCGATCCAGCTTGGACGGGGCGGACAGTGAGTGCCACGGGTGCGCTCCTCTTTTCTTTCCGTTCGGTCTGCTGCAGCATTAGTCGGCGGCGTTGAACTCGGCGCGGCGGCTGATGATCCAGCGTGCCAGCGCGTTCACCAGGAAGGTGACGATGAACAGGATGAGGCCGGTCGCGATGAGCACGTTGATGTTCTCGCCGTAGGCCTCGGGGAAGGCGAGCGCGATGTTCGCCGCGATCGTTGACGGGTTTTCGGAGGTGAGGAGCTTGAAGCTCACGACCCCGGTCGCGGAGAGCACCATCGCGACGGCCATGGTCTCGCCGAGGGCGCGGCCGAGGCCGAGCATGGCGGCCGAGATGATGCCGGGGCGACCAAACGGCAGCACCGCGAGGCGGATCATCTCCCACCGGGTGGCGCCGAGCGCGAGTGCGGCTTCCTTGTGCAGCACGGGCGCCTGCAGGAAGATCTCGCGGCAGATCGCGGTCATGATCGGCAGGATCATCACGGCGAGCACGAGTGCCGCGGTGAGGATGGTGCGGCCGGTGCCGGTCACGACGCCACCAAAGAGCGGGATCCAGCCGAGGTGCTCGTTGAGCCACGCGTAGATGGGCTGTGCGGCCGGGGCGAGGACGCCGATGCCCCAGAGGCCGAACACCACGCTCGGCACTGCCGCGAGCAGGTCGACGATGTAGCCGAGCACCTGCGCGAGCTGGCGGGGAGCGTAGTGCGAGATGAAGAGTGCGATGCCGATGGCGAGCGGCAGCGCGAGGGCGAGCGCGAGGGCTGCGGCCCACACGGTGCCGAAGACGAGGGGGCCGACGTAGGCCCAGAAGTTGCTGCTGAGCAGCGACGCGGATTCGTCGGTTGCGACGAACGCGGGGAGACTGCGGACGATCAGGAAGATCGCGACGGCTGCGAGCGTCACGAGGATCATGCTGCCCGCGAAGAGCGCGGATCGCGAGAAGACGCGATCGCCGAGGCTCAGCACCGGCTTGGAAGGGGCGGAAGCGGTGGTCACTCGGGCTCCTGGTTCGTGGCGGGTGGTCGTGGGGTGACGCACGGTGAGTGGGGCGCGGGGGAAACCGCGCCCCACTCAGGGTGACTAGCTGATCGCGTCGATCGCGGGCTGGATCTTGCCGCGCAGATCCTCCGAGATCGGGGCGCTGCCTGCCGCGTCGGCGGCAACCTGCTGGCCCTCCTCGCTGACAATGTAGCTGAAGTACTCCTTCACCAGCTCGGCGTTGGCCGAGTCGGCGTACTGCTCGCAGCCGACGAGGTAGCTGACGAGGACGATCGGGTAGACGCCGGCCTCGGTGGAGGTGCGGTCGAGCTTGATCGCGAGGTCGTGGTCGGTGCGGCCCTCCTCGAGGGGCGACGCGTCGACGATCGCCGCTGCGGCCTCCGGGGTGTACGCGACGTACTCCTCGCCGACCTTGATCTCGACGGTGCCGAGCTCGCCGGCGCGCGAGGCGTCCGCGTAGCCGATGGTGCCGACGCCGTTGGTCACGGCCTCAACGACACCCGAGGTGCCCTGCGCACCCTCGCCGCCGAACTCGGTGGGCCACGACTCGATGGAGCCGACGGTCCAGTCGCTCGGCGCTGCGGCCGCGAGGTAGTCGGTGAAGTTGCCGGTGGTGCCCGACTCGTCGGAGCGGTGCACCGCGGTGATGTTCTGGTCGGGGAGCGAGACGCCCTCGTTCTGCCCGGCGATCGCGGGATCGTTCCACTTCGTGATCTTGCCCGAGAAGATCTTCGCGACGGTGGCCGCGTCGAGCTTCAGCGAGTCAACACCCTCGACGTTGAAGATCAGGGCGATCGGGGAGATGTACGCGGGGAACTCGACGATGCCGGTGTCGGGGGCGCAGGTCTGGAACGGGCCGGCCGCGATCTCCTCGGCCTTGAACGCGCGATCCGAGCCGGCGAAGGCGCTTGCGCCCTGCTGGAAGGTCTCGCGGCCAGCGCCCGAACCGGTCGGGTCGTAGTTCACGGTGACGTCAGCGTGGGTGGTCTGGAAACCGGCGACCCATGCCTCCTGAGCCGACCCCTGCGATGAGGCGCCAGCGCCGACGAGCTCGCCGGCGAGTGAGGAGTTGCTGGAACCGCCGTCTGCCGGCGCGGTGGAGCCCGACTCGTTTGCGGCGCAGGAGGTCAGCGTGAGCGCGGCGAGTCCGCCGATGGCCGCGACCTTGGTCAGTGCTGAGAGCTTCACGTGCGTGTGATCCAATCTGAAAGCGGATGTTGGAGGTGGCCTCGGTGGCCACATCCCCACGCTAGGCGGGCAGTGTGAAGCGCGGTCTGCCAGCGGGTGAACAACGGGTGAACGAGTGGGAGCTGCACCGTGGCGGCAGCGGCCGGGGGTGCCCCGAGCGGACACCCCGAGTTCAGGTGTTGGCCCCGCTGCCGCGCGCCACGCGCCGGAGTTCGCCGCCGGCATCGCCGGCCTGATCGCCGGGGAATTCGGCGCGCTAGTGCTTCAGCGGGTACGTCTCGACGGCCAGGATCCCTGCCCCAGGACGCGAGCGCGAGAAGTGGAACACCGAGAAGCCGCCAGGGGGGAGCGCGGTGGCCGCGGCGAGGTACTCGCCAGGCACGCTCCCCGTGGCGAGCACGAGCTCGCGGGCGAGATCGGGCAGCACCGGCCGGTGGCTGCACACCACGGTGTTCTTGCCGCGCGTGATGATCTTGCCCATGAGTCGGCGAGTGTCCGCGAGGTCGCCGGCGTCCCAGAAGTCCTGGCTGAGCGCCTCGGACACGCGCACCCGCTTGTCGAGGTGCGCCGCGAGCGGTGCGACGGTGTCGAGGCAGCGGCGCGCGCTCGACGAGCGGATGCGCTTCGGCCCAAACGAAGCGAGGATCGGCACGAGCGTGCGCGCCTGCTTCTCGCCGGCCGCGGTCAGCGGGCGCAGGTGATCCTCGGCGGGAGCGGCGCCGTCCGCGCGGGCCTCGGCCTTCGCGTGCCGCAGCAGCGTCACCGAGAACGTGTCGAGCAGCTCATGCTCCGCGAGCCGCAGGAACACGTCGTAGAGCTCCCGGTCGGCCCGGTAGGAGAGCCGCTCGCGCGCCTCGCTCGCCGGCACCCACTCGAGGGCCTGCACCTCGTCGTTCGGGGTGAACGTCGACGCGAGCGCGGCGGCGGCCGTCACCTCGGTGGCCCAGTACTGCACGGTCTTCTTGCGGCCGCCGCTCAGCTCGTAGTGGATCGTGCCGAGGTTCACGCCGAGGGAGACGCGCAGCCCGGTCTCCTCCTCGGTTTCGCGCACCGCAGCCTCCGGCATGCTCTCGCCGGGGTCGAGCTTGCCCTTCGGGAACGACACGTCCTGCTGCTTGGTGCGGTGGATGAGCAGCACGTGCAGCTGCTCCCCGCGCGGCGTGGCGACGCGGCGCCAGCACACCGTGCCGGCGGCAAGAATCTCGGCGCTCACCGGGTTCTCCGCGCCCTCGCCTCAGTCCGGTCGATCATCACGAGGTCCTGGAGGTCGGGGAGCGGCTCGCCCTCCTCGCTGATCACGCGGCGCTGCCAGGTGCCGTCGGGCAGCATGCGCCACGACGACACGTCGTCGCTGAACGCGAACGAGAAGAAGCGATCGATCCGCTCGAGGTGCTCGCGGTCCGAGATGCTCACGAGCACCTCGATGCGGCGGTCGAGGTTGCGGTGCATGAGGTCCGCGCTGCCGATGAACACGTCGCGGTTGCCGTCGTTCTCGAACGCGTAGATGCGTGAGTGCTCAAGGTAGCGGCCCAGCACGGAGCGCACCTGGATGTTCTCGGACAGCCCGGGAACGCCGGCGCGGATCGAGCAGATGCCGCGCACCCATACCTCGATCGGCACCCCGGCCTGGCTGGCGCGGTAGAGCGCGTCGATGATGGCCTCGTCGACCATCGAGTTGGCCTTCAGCTTGATGCCGCTCGGGCGGCCGGCGCGCGCGTGGTCCGCCTCCCGCTCGATCCGCTCGAGCAGGCCGTTGCGCAGCTGCAGCGGCGCGACGAGGAGGCGGTTGTAGTCGGTCTCGATCGCGTAGCCGGAGAGCACGTTGAACAGCTTCGTGACGTCGCGGCCCACCTCGGGTGAGGAGGTGAACAGGCCGAAGTCCTCGTAGATGCGGCTCGTCTTCGGGTTGTAGTTGCCGGTGCCGATGTGGCAGTAGTGGGCGAGCTTGCCGCCCTCCTCGCGGATCACCTGCACCAGCTTGCAGTGCGTCTTGAGCCCGACGAGGCCGTAGACCACGTGCACGCCAGCCTGCTCCAGCTTGCGCGCCCACGTGATGTTGGCCTCCTCGTCGAAGCGCGCCTTCACCTCGACGAGCGCCAGCACCTGCTTGCCGGCCTCGGCCGCCTTGATGAGCGCCGCGACGATCGGGCTGTCGCCCGAGGTGCGATACAGGGTCTGCTTGATGGCGAGCACATCGGGATCCGTTGCCGCCTGTTCAAGGAATGCCTGCACACTCGTGGCGAACGACTCGTACGGGTGGTGCACGAGCACCTCGCGGCGCGCAATCGCACCAAACGTGTCGGGGCGCTCGCTCGGCGAGTTCGTGCGGAACTTCGGGTGCGTCACCGGGATGTGCGGCTTGAACTTCAGCTCGGGGCGCGGCAGCCCGGTGAGCGCGAACAGGCCGGACAGGTCGAGCGGGGCCGGCAGCGTGTAGACCTGCTCCTCGTCGATGTCGAACTCGCGGACGAGGAGTTCGAGCGTCGCGGGATCCATGTCGTCCGAGATCTCGAGCCGGATCGGCGGGCCGAAGCGGCGGCGCAGCAGCTCCTTCTCGAGCGCTTGGATGAGGTTCTCGGTCTCGTCCTCCTCGATCTCCATGTCCTCGTTGCGCGTCACGCGGAAAACGTGGTGATCGATGACCTCCATGCCGGGGAACAGGCCGTCGAGCTGGTTCGCGATGAGTGCCTCGAGCGGAATGTAGCGGATGTCCTCCGCGTCCTCGCGGCGGTCGACGCGCACGTAGCGCGGGATCATCTGCGGCACCTTCAGTCGCGCGAACTCGATCTTGTCGGTGCGGGTGTTGCGCACGCGAATCGACAGGTTGAGCGCGCGCCCCGAAATGTAGGGGAACGGGTGCGCAGGATCCACCGCGAGCGGCATGAGCACCGGGTAGATCCGCTGCTCGTAGTAGTTCGTGAGCACCACCCGGTCGGCGTCGTCGAGCTGCTCCCAGTCGACGATCTTGATGCCGGCCTCCGCGAGCGCCGGCTGCACCTGCTCGCGGAAGCAGTTCGCGTGCCGCAGCTGCAGCTCGTACGCGGTCCGGTTGATGTCGGCGAGCACGTCGGTCGGCGCGCGGCCGACGTTCGTCGGCACGGCGAGCCCGGTGACGATGCGGCGCTTCAGACCGGCGACGCGCACCATGAAGAACTCATCGAGATTCGAGGCGAAGATCGCGAGGAAGTTCGCGCGCTCCAGGAGCGGAACCGTTGGGTCCTCGGCGAGTTCGAGCACGCGCTGGTTGAACGCGAGCCAGCTCAACTCGCGGTCGATGTACCGATCCGCTGGCAGTGGTGCGAGATCGGTGGCGACTTCTAGCGTCTCTTCGCTCATGCACCCATTCTGGCATCAGCGGCGGCGTGACCGCCCGCTTCCCACTGGCGACTGCGTGAATCAATGGTGAACCCGGCGGTCTCGTAGAGCCGCACCGCGCGCGCATTGTCGCCGTCGACGTAGAGCGTGACGGTGCGGGGTGAGTGCTGCGCCATGCGCGCGAGGGTCACGTCGAGCAGCAGTCGACCGAGGCGGCGCCCGGCGCTCTCGGGGTGCACGGCGAGCGCGTAGAGCTCGGTGTCGACGGCCCCGGAAGCCGCGTCGCGCACGGTCTTCAGCCAGGTCGAGCCGATCACGTCGCCGTGCGCGTCGGAGAGCAGGATCAGGTCGCCGGCGTCGAACCAGGGCTCCTGCCGCAGCAGCGCGAGGTCCTCCTCCGTCATGCGCCCCTGCTCGGGGTGCGTGGCGAACGCCGCGGCGTTGACGCGCACCCAGTCGGCTGCGTCGTTCGCGCCCTGGCCGAAGGTGTGGAGCGCGAGCCCGCCTGGCGCGAGCCGCAGCGGATCCCGCGCATCGCCAGGAAGAAGATGGGGATCGAGCCCCATGCGATACAGCGAGCGCACCGGCGCAAACCCGGCGCGTTCGAGCAGCGAGGTCGCCGCGGGATTCTCGCCGTGCGCCCACGCGCGCAGCGGGCCGGGGCCGAGCTCGTGCCGCGCGAGCAGCGCGATCAGCGCCGCGCGGCCAACGCCGCGTCCCCGCGCCTCCGGCTGCACCACGAGGTCGAGCTCGCCCTCGCCGATGATGCCGAGCGCGATCGGCTCGGCGCCGGGCGCAGCGGCGTCCCCGAAGAGGAGGAGCGTGCGCTGGCCGTTCGCCACCGCGAGCATCGCCTGATCTGAGACCGGTGGAGTGCCGTCCGCCGCCTCGGCGCGTGCGGCGAGCTCGCGCGCGGCGGTGAGCGCCTCCGGGGTCGCGCCGGGGCCTCCCGCACCGGCGGCGCCGAACGTGAGATCAGTGAGCTGCACCATCGGTGTCCTCCTCGTCCTCCACTGGCCTGGCGCGCGCGAAGCCGTAGCCCACCCCGCGCACCGTGCTGATGAGTCCCTCGTGGTCGCCGAGCTTGGCCCTGAGCCGGCGCACGTGCACGTCGACCGTTCGCGTGCCGCCGAAGTAGTCGGTGCCCCACACCTCGCTGAGCAGCTGCTCGCGGGTGAACACCCGGCCGGGGTGCCCCGCGAGGAAGTGCAGCAGCTCGAACTCCTTGTACGTGAGATCGAGCGGGCGGCCGAACAACCGCGCGGTGAAATTCGATTCGTCAATGACAACGCCCGCGGCCTGGACCGCGGGCGGGGGAGTCTGCGCGGAGGTCTGCTGCTCGAGCAGGCGCAGGCGGAGCTCGATCTCCGCGGGGCTGGCCGTCGGCAGCAGCAGCTCCGACACCCCCCACTCGCTCGTGAGCGCCGTGAGCGCCACCTCCGGCAAGATCACCACGCGCGGGGTGGCCACCCCGGACGCGAGGCTCAGGCACGCGCTGCGTGCGCGCCGCGCGTCGAGGGTGCCATCGATCAGGATCGCGTCGTAGCGCGCCGCGAGCGTCTCCGGAATGTGCAGCGCGAGCGGCGAGGTGCGCAGCTCGTGCGGCAGCAGGTCAAGGCCGGGCAGCGACTCGCCTGGATCCCGGTCTGTGAGGCAGAGCAACTCCATGCGCGGCGCTCCCTTCCTCGTTCTGACGACGGGCCCAGTCTACGTTGGCTTTCGTTTCGGCTCCGTTTCGCGCTGGTCACGTGTCGGAAACACGAAACCGAAGTGAACGGCGGGCCGCGCGGGTGCGTGCGGGATCGAGGCGCGCGGCGCCGATGTTCGTGTGGAAGAATGTGGCCGTGACCGAGCCCCAGACTGACCCACCGCGCGAGATGCCGGACGTGCACTCGTGGCACGTGCCGCGCCTCATCATCGCGTGGGCGGTCGCGGCGCTCATCGGCGCGCTCGTCACGATCCTCGTCCCGACGGAGGAGCGCTTCGCGTGGCTCGTGTTCGCGATCGGCGCGAGCACCCTCGTGACGTTCGCCCTGCAGCTCGGCACCGCCCAGCGCGTCGGATTCATCACGCGGGTGGCGTTCAGCGTCGCGGGCTCGGTGCTCGTGATCGGCGTCATCGACGTGATCGGTCTCCTCATCCCGTAGCCGCTGGTCGCTGGCTGCGCGGCGCGCCCGGTTCAGCTAGACTGGCCTCATGCTGCTTGCGCTCGAACTCTTCTTTCTCGGACTCCTTGGCCTCGCATCCCTGGCGATCGCTTGGGTCTCGGGCACGGTCATCTACAAGCTCTTCAAGGGTCAGCGCTAGTCGCGTGCGCACCGGACTCCGGAGCGTGGTGATTCGATGACCGCCTTCCGAGAGCTCCCAGGGGCGATCCTCGTCCCCGATCTTGACGTGCCCGCGCACTACGGTGAGCCGCTCGCCGAGCAGCGCGCGCTCGCCGAGGGCCGCGCACTCGTCGACCTGTCGCACCGCGGCGTGATCCTGGTCGAGGGCGCCGATCGCCTGAGCTGGCTGCACTCGATGACGAGCCAGCAGCTCACCGGCCTCCGCCCCGGCGTCAGCACGGAGACGATGCTGCTCGACCCGAACGGCCGCATCGAGCGTGCCATTCGCCTCGTCGACGACGGGGAGCGGGCCTGGCTGCTCGTCGACGAGGGATCCGCGCAGCCGCTCACCGAGTTCCTCACGCGGATGCGGTTCGCGCTGCGCGTGAGCGTGCGCGACGCGTCAGACGAGTTCGCCGCGGTGCTCGCGTTCGCCGGCCCGGCAGCCGATCTCCTGCGCTCCGCAGCTCCGGTCGCGGTGTGGGAAGACCCGTGGCGCGGGGTGCTCCCCGGCGGGGTGCAGTACGCGAAGACCGCGGAGCACGCTGGCGCCGAGTGGAGCGCGGCCCAGTTCGTGTTCCCGCGGACCGAGCTCGCTGCGCTCGCGGCGCGCGTCGCCGCGGGGGAGGCCCAGGCGGCCGGGCTGCTCGCGCTCGACGCGCTCGAGGTGCGCGCCTGGCGGCCCGCGCAGCACGCCGACGTTGACGAGCGCGCGATCCCGCACGAGCTCGACTGGCTGCGCACCGCCGTGCATCTCACGAAGGGGTGCTATCGCGGGCAGGAGACCATCGCGAAGGTGCACAATCTCGGCCACCCGCCGCGCCGGCTGGTGCTGCTGCACCTCGACGGCTCGGGTGGATCGCTGCCGGAGGCCGGCGCGCTCGTCTTCCGCGCCGGTGAGGCGCAGACCCCTGGCGCGCGCCCGGTCGGTCGGGTGACGCGCGCTGCGCTGCACTACGAGTGGGGCGGCATCGCGCTCGCGCTGCTGAAGCGCTCGGTGCCGGAGGACGCGGAGCTCGAGGTGCGCGGCGGCGAGCACGGCGCGGACGCGCAGGCCGACCCGGCATCGATCACCGAGGTGATCGCCGCGGCGCAGGAGGTCATCGTGCCGTCGGACGCTGGCGCGGCGCGCGAGATCCCGCGCCTCAAGCGCCTCTAGCCCCGCCCGCCCGCCCCCAGCCCCAGCCCCAGCCCCCCGCCCCTCCGCCCGCGCCCCAAACTCCCATTAAGTGAGGGTTTGGTCCGCAATGGCGCCCGGGAAGCGGAGCAGAGTCGCAGCAAGTCCGGGGAGCGGGGGCCGGGGTCTGTGGATCCGGGCCCCGGGCCCGGTGCGCCTCCCTATGACGCTCCCGCCTCATCCGAGATTCGTGAGGGTTTGATCCGGATCGGAGCCCAGCAAACGGATGAGAGTCGCTGCAAATCTGGGGAGCGGGGAACTGGGGACGGGGTCGGGGTCGGGATCGCTGGTCGGAGTCGGGGCCGTGCCCCTCGCCGGCGCCCGCCGGGAGCTCGCACGCGCGACCGGATAGGCTAGCGGTATGACGAACACGCTGATCTTGCTGCGCCACGGGCAGAGCGAGTGGAACCAGAAGAACCTCTTCACCGGCTGGGTCGACGTCCGGCTGACCGAGCAGGGGCGCGGTGAGGCGGCTCGCGCCGGCGAGCAGCTCGCCGCCGCAGGCATCTTGCCCGACGTGCTGCACACCTCGGTGCTGAGCCGCGCGATCCAGACGTCGAACCTCGCGCTCGACACCGCCGATCGGCTCTGGATCCCCGTGAAGCGCTCCTGGCGGCTGAACGAGCGCCACTACGGTGCGCTGCAGGGCCTCGACAAGGCGGAGACCCTCGAGAAGTACGGCGAGGCGCAGTTCATGGAGTGGCGTCGCTCGTTCGACACCCCGCCGCCCGCCCTGGACGACGCGAGCGAGTGGTCGCAGGCCCGCGATCCCCGCTACGCAGGCATTGACGGCGTGCGCCCCCAGACGGAGTGCCTGAAGGACGTCATCGATCGCCTCGTTCCGTACTGGGAGGGCGAGATCCTGCCCGACCTGAACGCCGGCCAGACCGTGCTCGTCACCGCGCACGGCAACTCGCTGCGCGCGCTCGTGAAGCACCTGGAGGGCATCTCCGACGCCGACATCGCCTCGCTCAACATCCCGACCGGCATGCCGCTCGTGTACGAGATCAACGCCGACGGGACCCCGGCAGGCCCTGGCCGCTACCTCGATCCCGAGGCTGCAGCGGCTGGCGCGGCCGCGGTGGCGGCGCAGGGCAAGCACTAAGGCGCGCTCGCACACGCGTTCGGCCCCGTCGCACCCGGTGTGCGGCGGGGCCGAACGCGTTGCTGCGTGCCGACTCCCTGCACCCAGCGGGAACGCCAAAGACCCGCGCCGGTTTCACGTCATCCCGGAGCGGGTCTCTGGTGCAGCCGCGGAGCTGCCCCGATTCACGCAGCAGCGCAGCGGACCAAGCGGTCCGCTGCGCTGGCGCAGACGAGAGGCGCCTCAGGTGGGCGCGCCGACGTCAGTCGTCGTCGGATTCCTCGTCGGTGTTGTACTTGTCCGCGTACTCGGCCCAGGGGTCCTCGCCCGAATGCTTCTCGGATTCAGATGCGAGCTCTCGCTCAAGCGCCGAGTAGTTCGTGTCGGGGCTGAAATACTTCAGCTCCCGAGCGACCTTGGTGTGCTTTGCCTTCTGACGGCCGCGCCCCATGCGTGACCCCCTTACACATTCGGGCCCCGCGGAATATGCGCCGCGAGGCAAGTACCAGTTGAGATAGACGTATGGAGCAGATTCTAGCATGACCGCCATGCAGAGAGACCGTCGGCCGTTACGATGAAGCCATGACCTCATCTCGCCGGCGCCCGCTCAGGATCGTGCTGATCGCGCTGCTCGTCGTCGCGCTCCTCGTGCTCGCGGGTGTTCTTGTCGTGCTGATTCCGATTCTCACGCATCAGAGCGCTGGCGGATCAGGGCAAAGTGTCCCGCAGGACTTCGTCTCCGAGGTGCGAGCCGAGGGCGCGGACGGCCGCACGCGAGCGCTCAGCGTGGCTGCGGCCGACGGCGCTCCCGCTGATCTCGCCAGTGTCGCCCCGGGCGAGTCGCTCGTCGTGACGGGCACCGGCTTTGATGCGGGCATCGGAATATACCTCGCAATTTGCGCCATCCCAGCGACGCCGGACGAGAAGCCAGGGCCGTGCCTCGGCGGGATCCCGGAGGGCGCCGAGACCGGCGGCGCGAACGCCGAGGCCGGGCTGTCGAGCGCGTGGATCACGAGCGACTGGGCGTGGCGGGCGTTCGCCACGCAGAGCTACGACGACACCGAACGTGGATCGTTCACGGCGACGCTGACGGTGCCGCCGCCCACCACCGACGGGCTCGACTGTCGCGTCTCGCGCTGCGCCATCACCACGCGCGCCGACCACACCGCGGCGAGCGATCGCGTGCAGGACATGCTGCTGCCGCTCGCCTTCCGCGCCGAGTAGCTCGGGCCAGGCCAGGGCCAGGGATCGCGGAGCCCTAGCCGGCCGCGGCCGCGAGTGGCGCGATGATCAGCGTCGCGATCGCGAAGATCGCCAGCCCGGCGAGTGCGCCAACCAC
Organism: Leucobacter chromiireducens; assembly: GCF_003917135.1. Classification (GTDB taxonomy): domain Bacteria; phylum Actinomycetota; class Actinomycetes; order Actinomycetales; family Microbacteriaceae; genus Leucobacter; species Leucobacter chromiireducens_A. Next base: position 4,667 of record NZ_RPDI01000032.1, on the reverse strand, counting down.
GGTGCCGTTGATGCGGATGAACTGCAGATCCTTGCCGACCTGCAGCTCGATCTTCTCGGCGGCCTCACGCGCGTCCCATCGCTGCACGGTCTCTGAGATGACGCCGGCGAGATCGTGCCGGTAGTTGCGCACCAGGTGCTCGACGACGCCCATGACCCAGACGTCGATCTTGTACTGCAGCGTCGCGTCGGCGACGAGTTTCTTCCCGAAGTCCTGTGCCGCGCGCACCATGCGCACGCGCAGATCGCTCTCGGGATCCTCCAGCATCCCAACGAGCGCCGCGCGGGCGGTCTCCCACGTGCTCGCCGCGAGCGCGCGCACCCGCGGGCTGTCGAATACCTCGTGCTTGAAGCTCTCGAGCTGCTGCTGGAGGTGCTCCTGCTCCTGCAGATCCCGCGCGAGATCCCCGAGGAACTTCGTGACCGCGATGCGGAACGGGTGCGTCGGCTCGGCAGCGACCTTCTGCGCGAAGCGCACCGCCTCGGCGTGCAGGCGGTTGTCCACAAACTTCTCGACGACGCTCGGCACCCAGGTCGGGAGGCGAGAGGACACCACGCGGTCGAACGCCTCGGGATGGCCGACCAGCCACTCCTCCATGCGCTCCGCCGCGATATCGAGCAGCGCCTCGTGATGGCCGCCCGTGACGAACGAATCGGCGGCGCGGCCGAGCAGCGGACCCCACTCGGGATCGATGACGTGCTTGCGCACCAGCACCTCGATGAGTTCCTGCACGTCGTTGTCGTTGAGCACGGTCATCGCGCCGAGCCCGGCACTCGCGACCATGCCGGCGGCCCGCTCGGCGTTGGCGGCCTCCGAGAGCCACAGCCCAGCGGTGCGCGCGCCGCTGATCTCCGAGAGCTTCGCGTGCACCACATCGTCGGCGAGGAAGTTCTCCTCGACGAAGGAGCCGAGCCCCTCGCCGATCTCGTCCTTCTTGTTGGAGATGAGATTGGTGTGCGGGATCTTGATCCCGAGCGGGTGGCGGAACAGCGCGGTGACCGCGAACCAGTCGGCCAGCGCGCCCACCATGCCGCCCTCGCTCGCGGCACGCACGTAGCCGAGCCACGGGAAGCGATCCTGCAGCACGAACGAGACGACGAACACGACCGCCATGCCGATCAGGAGCCCGACCGCGATGCGCTGCATGCGGCGGAGATCGCGCAGACGCTGGAAATCGTCGGGGGTCACGGCTCCCAGGGTGCGTCGGCTTTGAGACAGCGGCATACTCAGCATTATCGCTGGTTCGAGCGCGCGTTGCAGGCCGTCGCGCGCATGAGGTGCGCCGCGAGCTGAGTGGGTGGGTTCAGCGATGCGTGGGATAATCGGGCTCATGCACCAACTCACGGCGCTCAGCCTGAAGAATCGTGCCCTGATCGCGCTCGTGACCATCGTTGCGGCGGTGTTCGGACTCATCGGGATGGGCTCCCTGAAGCAAGAACTCATGCCCTCCGTGCAGTTCCCCGCGATCGCGGTCGTGACGAGCTACCCGGGAGCATCACCCGAGGTGGTGAACGCGGACGTCTCGGAGCACATCGAGACCGCGCTCCGCGGCGTTCCCAACCTCGAGAGCTCAACGGCCACCTCGAGCACCGGCGCCTCGATGGTGGTCGCGCAGTTCACCTACGGGGTCGACATCGCCGCCACCGAGCAGAAGGTCGAGCGCGCGATCAGCCGCATCTCGAAGCTGCTGCCGGAGGCCGCTGACACCCAGGTCACCTCGGGCAGCATCGACGACTTCCCCGTGATCCAGATCGCGGTCACTCCGGCGGACGGGGACACCCCCGAGCACACCGCCGAACTGGTGAACCGCATCGCGGTGCCCGAGATTTCGGACCTGCCCGGCGTGCGCGACGCGCAGCTCTCCGGCGCGCGCCCCGACCGCGTGACGATCACCCCGGACACGGCGAAGCTCACGAGCAACGGGCTCACCACCCAGTCGATCACCGACACGCTGCAGCAGAGCGGCGTGCTCATCGCCGCCGGCACCGTGGCCGACGGGGATCGCACGCTCGCGGTGCAGGCCGGATCCGACATCGATTCCGCCGAGCAGATCGGATCGCTCTCCATCCCGGTGAGCGCCGGCCAGCTGGAGGCGCAGCAGCGCGCGCTCGCCGCGCAGCAGGAGGCGGCGGCCGAGCAGGCGCTCCCCGGCACGACGCCGGGTGCGCTTCCCGGCGAACTCGCCGAGGGGGAGGGCGAGGCGGCCCCGGCCCTCGAACCGCTGAAGATCTCCGACGTCGCGACCGTGGAGCTCGGGCCTGGCCCGGTCGAGAGCATCTCGCGCGTCGACGGCGCGCCAGCGCTGACCATCGGCGTGACCAAGATGTCCGCGGCGAACACCGTCGACGTGTCCCATGCCGTGCAGGAGAAGCTCGACGAGCTCGCCGACCAGCTCGGCGGCGCGAAGCTCAGCGTCATCTTCGACCAGGCGCCCTACGTCGAGCAGTCGATCGAGACGCTCACCACGGAGGGTATGCTCGGCCTCGTGTTCGCGGTCCTCGTGATCCTCGTCTTCCTGATGTCGATCCGCGCGACCCTCGTCACCGCGATTTCGATCCCCACCTCGGTGCTGCTCACCTTTGTCGGGCTGAACTTCGCCGACTACACGCTCAACATGCTGACGCTCGGCGCGCTCACGATCTCGATCGGCCGCGTCGTCGACGACTCGATCGTGGTGATCGAGAACATCAAGCGACACCTCGTGAGCGACGGGGATCGGGCCGCGACGATCGTGCGCGCGGTGCGCGAGGTCGCCGGCGCCATCACCGCGTCGACGGTCACGACCGTCGCGGTGTTCCTCCCCATGGCCTTCGTCGGCGGCATGGTGGGCGAGCTGTTCCGCCCGTTCGCGTTCACCGTGAGCATCGCGCTCGCGGCATCGCTGCTCGTCTCGCTGACCATCGTTCCCGTGCTCGCGTACTGGTTCCTCCGACCGGAGAACGCTTCGACGCGGCCGAGCGCGCTCGCCGCGAAGCTCGGCGGGCCGGGCGCGCGCCGCTCCTCTGCGCGCCGCGCCACCGCGCGCCCCGCAGGCCAGCCCACCGCGCTGCAGCGCTGGTACCGCCCGGTCATCGACTGGACCCTGCGGCGGCCGGGCATCACGCTGATCGTCGCCGCGCTCGTGTTCGGTGGCACGATCGCCGCGACACCGCTCATGAAAACGAACTTCATGGGGGCCGACGAGCAGAACTCCGTCGGCCTCGTGCAGACGCTCGCGCCCGGCACGAGCCTCGACGCCCAGCTCGCGCAGGCGCAGCGCGTCGAAGCGGCGCTCGCCGACGTGCCGGCCGTCGACAGCGTGCAGGTGACCATCGGCAGCGCCGGCGGCGGCATGGCCGCGATCTTCGGCGGCGGCGGTGACGGCGCGATCAACTACTCGCTCACCACCGATCCCGACGCGGATCAGGCGAAGGTGCAGGACGACATCCGTGCGGCGACCGACGCGCTCGAGGACGCCGGCGAGTTCTCGCTCGGCCAGTCGGGCGGCGGCGTCACGATGTCGAGCGCGATCGAGATCGGCGTGACCGCGCCCGACCAGGACACGCTCGAGGTCGCGAGCGAGGCGGTGCTCGCCGAGCTGCAGGCGGCCGACGGGCTGAAGCAGGTGGAGAGCGACCTCGCGCAGTCCCGGCCCTACCTCGCCGTGACGGTCAACCGCGAAGCAGCGGCGAAGCTCGGCCTGAGCGAAGCGGCGGTCGCCGGGCAGCTCGCCCAGCAGATGCAGCCCACCCAGATCGGGCAGATCTCCATCGACGACTCGGGCACCGCCGTGTACCTTGCCGCCGCGGATACGCCGAACGACGAGGCCGGCGTTGCCGCGCTGACCATTCAGACCGCCGACGGCGGGCGCGCGCTCAGCTCGCTCGCAACGGTCGAGGTGGCCGACGGCCCCGTGACGATCCGCACGGAGGATACCTCGCGGATGGTGACGATCTCGGCGCTGCCCGAGGGCGACGACCTGAGCGCGGCGAGCACCGCGGTCAACGCGGCGCTTGAGCGCGTCGAGCTCCCCGCAGGCGCCAGCGCGAAGATCGGCGGCGTGATGTCACAGCAGGCCGAGGCGTTCGAGCAGCTCGGCCTCGCGCTGCTCGTCGCGATCCTGATCGTGTACGTGGTGATGGTGGCAACCTTCCGCAGCCTCCTCCAGCCGCTGCTCCTGCTCATCTCGGTGCCGTTCGCCGCGACGGGCGCGATCCTGCTGCTCATCGTGACCGGGATCCCGCTCGGCGTCGCATCCCTGATCGGCGTGCTCATGCTCATCGGCATCGTCGTCACCAACGCGATCGTGCTCATCGACCTCGTGAACCAGTACCGCGAGCGCGGCGACTCGCTGCACGACGCCGTGGTGCACGGGGCGCTCCAGCGTCTCCGCCCGATCGTGATGACCGCGCTCGCCACGATTCTCGCGCTCACCCCGATGGGCATCGGCATCACCGGCAAGGGCGGATTCATCTCGCAGCCGCTCGCCGTCGTCGTGATCGGTGGCCTGCTGTCCTCGACGGTGCTCACCCTCGTCGTGCTCCCCACGCTCTACTACGCGGTGGAGCGCCGCCGCGAGGCCCGGCGTCAGCGCCGCGGCGACGGTGGATCCGAGCCCCGTCGCACGCGTCGCGGCCCGCGCCGCGGGGGAGACGGGGCGGCGCTCGCCGGCGCCGGCGCCGGCGCCG
>NZ_RPDI01000031.1 GCF_003917135.1 Leucobacter chromiireducens | reverse complement strand
TACACCACTACCGGGGACTTGACCGAACTCGGGAACGACCTCGTGTGGATTGAACACGTCGTAACCGAGAACGAGGGAAATGAACGGCATCACGAATGCGTTCTTCGTTGCCTCCTCAGTCTCGATCGACTCTCGCTGCTGGTCGAGTTTCGCCGCGAGGCTGTTGAGCCGCTCTTTGATCTCAGCTGACATGCAACGCTCCCTTTTGTATGCAATGAGTTAGCTCGATCATAGTCATGATCAATCAATGTGCAGGGGAGGCGCAGGAAGCGCGACCCGTGACAGGCGTACCCTGAACGCATGAGCGATCTCGAAGCCCGCCTCCGCGCCCTGCCCGCCTTCCCGACGCCCCTGCCCGTGCTCGATCCCGGGGCGGTGCCCGCGGAGCCGGACGCGCTGTTCCGCGACTGGCTCAGCGCCGCGATCGACAGCGGCGAACGGCAGCCACACGCGATGGCGTTCGCCACAGTGCGCGCCGACGGGAAGCCGGTTCCCCGCACCCTGATCCTCAAAGACCTCGACGACGCCGGGTACCACTTCTCCACCCACCGCACCTCGCGCAAGGGCGTCGAGCTCGCGGCGGACCCGCGCTGCTCGATGCTGTTCTTCTGGCGGGAGTCCGGGCGACAGGTGCGCGTCACCGGCGTCGCGGTCGCGCTCGACGACGAGATCTCGCAGCGCGACTGGGCCGGCCGGCCGAGCTACACCGGGTCGCCGAACCCGGACTGGCAGCGCTACGCCCTGCGGCCCACCGAGTTCGAGTTCATGCAGGCGCGCGAGGACCGACAGCACACGCGGGTCGAGTACACGCGCGGCGACGCCGGGTGGGCGCACGCGGTGGTCACCACGCCGGCTGGCTGAGCGCCGCTACCGCGCCTGGCAGGTCTCGAACACGTGCTCGGGGGAGCCGGGCACCGTGAGGTCGCGGTCCCGCAGCACCAGCGAGCGCGGCGCCGCGGGGTCGGCGCACATCTCCGCGAACGGGCGCGGCAGCTCGTCCGTGTACTCAATGTCGATCACGTGGTCGCCGTACTGCTCGGTGAACCGGCCGCACTCCGCAAACGCCAGGCACTCCTCGGTCACGGCAAAGTCAAAACCAGCTTGGGATCGCATCAGCTCGGCGTCGTCCGCGGCGTTCTTCTGCCCCGCGGCGAGGCCGGCGGCGTGCGCGGTCGCGACGAACGCGGCGGCGAGCTCCACGGCGTCGGCGCGGCTGAGCGCTCCCGCCGAGCGGGTGTACGTGTCGAGGTTGTCGAACTCGACGGCGTCGTAGCCGGCCTCCGCGCACTCCTCGATCCACGGGGCCACCCGCTCGTGGATGGCCGCACGCGTCGCCGCCGTGCGGGTGTCGAGCAGCACCTCGTCCGGCCAGGCCGGATCCCGCACCGCTTCGCCCGAGGCATCGTGCAGCAGGGTCTCGGCCGGCCAGTCGGCGAGCTCGCCCGGCTGCGTCTGGAAGCCGTTCACGTAGCAGATCGAGTAGATCCCCGGTGCCGGGGCTGCGCTCCGATCCCGCGCGACGATGGTGACCCCGGGCGCGGGTTCCGAGGCCCCGCCCAACTGGTAGTCGGGGGTGCCGCCAGCGGGCGGGAGCTGGATCTGCGCCGAGGGCGTCCCCGATCCGGCGTCCGCTCCGCTGCCCGTTGCGCACCCCGCGAGCAGCAGCACAGCGGCGAGGCCGCAGGCGAGCGGGGCGGGCAGCGCGCGTCGAAATCCCATCACGACTCCAGTATCGCGGAACACGCACGCGGGCACGCCCACGCCGGGGCGATACACTCGGGGCATGAGTGACCTGGTCGTCTCCCTGCCCGCCGAAGGCCTGCGCGAAGCCATGGGGGAGGTGCCTGGCGTCGAGTTCGTCGAGTGGGATCTCGCCGGACCGGCCCCGCGCGAGCGCTTCGACATCGTGGTGCCACCGTACTGGGGCGGCGCGCGACAGCTCGCCGCGCTCGCCGCGGTGGAGGCGCGTCTCGTGCAGTGGCAGTCGATCGGGTACAACGGGGTCGCGAAGCACCTGCCAGCGGGGATGCCGCTCGCGAACGCCGCGACGGTGCACGAGGCGTCGACGGCCGAGCTGGCGCTCGCGCTGACCCTCGCCGCGCAGCGCGGGATCCCGGAGTTCGTGCGCGCCGGCGACGAGCAGCGCTGGGAGCTGCGCTCGTTCCCGAGCCTCGCGGATCGGCGCGTGCTGATCGTCGGCTACGGCGGTGTCTCGAAGGCGATCGAGGCGCGGCTCGCGGGCTTCGAGACGCACATCACCCGGCTGGCGCGCACGGCGCGCGAGGATCAGAATCTCGCCGGCGAGGCCGTGCGGGTGCGCGGCTTCGACGAGCTCGGCGACGCGCTCGCCGAGGCCGACATCGTGCTCATCGCGGTGCCGCTCACCGACGAGACCCGCGGCATGTTCGGCCGTGCCGAGCTCGCACGCATGCCGGACGGCGCCCTGCTCGTGAACGTGGCGCGCGGTCCCGTGGTCGACACGGACGCGCTCGTCGCTGAGTTGCAGGCCGGCCGCCTGCGCGCGGCGCTCGACGTCACCGATCCTGAGCCGCTTCCCGCCGGCCATCCGCTGTGGGAGTGCCGTGGCACGCTCATCAGCCCGCACGTCGGCGGCGATTCCTCGGCGATGCTTCCGCGCATGGTTTCCCTGATCAAGCGCCAGATTGCGCATCTGCAGGCCGGCGAGACCCCCGAGAACCTCGTGCTGGGGGACTGGGCGTAGCTCCCGGAACACGGGGCGAGCGCGCAACGGGAAGCGTGCACAGCGCGCACGCTGCAGCGCTGTGCAGAAGCGCTTTTTCGCAGATGGCGGCGTGGGTCTATGCTCACTCCAGCGGGGACACTTCCGTCCCCCAGGATCAGTGTCGATCCGAAAGGAACACAGCGCATGTCCGCAACCCCACCCACCGGCCATCTCGCCGACGATGAGCACCTCGCGGTCCTCGGCTACGACGGGAAATTCGATCGCTCCATGAGCCTGTGGGCGAACTTCGCCCTCGGCTTCACCTACCTCTCGCCGCTCGTCGGCGTCTACTCGCTCTTCGCGACCGCGCTCGCGACGGGCGGCCCGCCCTCGATCTGGTGGATCGTGATCGTCGCGTGCGGCCAGATGCTCGTCGCTCTCGTGTTCGGCGAGGTCGTGTCGCAGTACCCGATCCACGGCGGCATCTACCCCTGGGCCAGGCGCCTGTGGGGCCGCCGATACGCCTGGCTCGCCGCCTGGGTGTACATCTGGGCGATGATCGTCACGATCACCGCCGTCGCGGAGTTCGGCGCCGGCTTCATCACGAGCCTGTTCGGGATCACGCTCACCCCGGAGTCGACGCTCTTCACCGGGCTCGGCCTGCTGCTCGTCGCGCTGCTCATCAACTTCTCCGGCACGAAGTGGCTCGCGCGCATCGCCCGGATCGGGCTCTTCGCGGAGCTGATCGGCGTGATTGGCCTGGGGCTCTACCTGCTGCTGTTCCAGCGCAAGCACTCGTTCGGGGTGTTCTTCGACACGATGGGCACCGAGGGCGACGGCTCGTACCTGCCGGTGTTCCTCGCCTCGGCGATCGCCGGCCTCTTCCTCTTCTATGGCTTCGAGGCCTGCGGCGACGTTGCCGAGGAGGTGTCGGATCCCGCGCGTCGCATCCCGCGCGCGATGCTCATGACGATCGTCGTCGGCGCGGTCTCCGCGCTGTTCTCGTTCGCCGGCTACGTGCTGGCCGCCCCCAACCTCGAGGCGATCGTTGCCGGTGAGGAGGGGGACCCGATCCCCGCGATCCTCGAGGCGACGCTCGGCACGATCGGTGCGAAGGTGTTCCTTATCGTCGCCGTGCTCGCGTTCATCTCCTGCGTGCTGAGCCTGCAGGCCGCCGCGTCCCGTCTGCTCTACTCGTTCGCGCGCGACGGCATGCTGCCGGGGCACCGGTGGCTGTCGCAGGTCTCCGAGCGGAGCAAGGTGCCGACGAACGCGCTGATCGTGGCCTGCACGGTGCCGGCGCTCATCTGCGTGCTGATCTACTTCAACGAGGGGATCCTGGTGCCCGTCACGTCGTTCGCGATCCTCGGCATCTACGTCTCCTTCCACATGGTCGTGTTCGCGTCGCTGAAGCAGCGCTTCCAGGGCTGGCGCCCCGCCGGCCCCTTCTCGCTCGGCGGCTTCGGCATCGTAGTGAATGTGCTGGCGCTCGCGTACGGCGTCTTCGCGATGATCCTGCTCGCGAAGCCGGGGGAGACGGGCAGCTTCTTCGCCGACTACGTGGTGCTGATCGGGCTCGGCGTCGTGCTCGTCTCCGGCCTGCTGTACCTCTTCATTGCGCGCCCGGATCGCCTCTCCACGGCGCCAGCCGGCGACGCGAAGCACGTGGCAGACGAGATCCGCCGCCGCACGGGCAAGGTCACGGTGCGATAGCAGCTGATCGGGATCGCGGCCGCGCGCCGTGCTCCGCCACGAAGGCCCGGGCCGGGCGCACGCACCGGCCCGGGCTTTGTGCTGCCTGGGTGTTGCGGGAGTTTCTGCCGCTGGGGTCGAAATCCCCCGGTCGGGAGTGCGACGATAGGGGGACAGCCGCAGACTATGCGCGCTGAACACTAGACAGGAAACGATAAATAATGGCGAAGTATCGAGTTCAGAACCCAGCGACGGGCGAGATTGTCGAGACCTTCGAATCGGCAACCGACGCGCAGATCGAGCAGAAGCTTGCTGCCGCCGACGCCGTCTACCGCGAGTGGCGTGAGCGGAGCGTGCAGGAGCGCGCCGCCGTTGTGAAGCGGGTGGCCGAGCTCTTCGAGGAGCGCAAGGACGAGCTGGCGCGCCTCATCGCGCTCGAGATGGGCAAGTCGCTCGCCGAGTCGATCGACGAGGTCGAGTTCGCGCGCGACATCATCGAGTACTACGCGGTCTATGGCCCAGGCCTCATCACCGACGTTGAGATCCCGAGCACGATCCCCGGGAAGGCGCTCATCGAGCAGCGGCCCATCGGCGCCCTGCTCGGCGTCATGCCGTGGAACTTCCCGTACTACCAGGTGGCACGCTTCGCCGCGCCGAACCTGGTGCTCGGCAACACGATCATCCTGAAGCACGCGGACATTTGCGCGCGCTCGGCGCTCACGATCCAGGAGATCATGGAGGAGGCGGGCGTCCCGGTCGGCGGCTACCAGAACGTGTTCGCCTCGCACGACCAGATCGCCACGATGATCGCGGATCCGCGCGTGCAGGGAGTCTCGCTCACCGGCTCGGAGCGCGCTGGCGCGATCATCGGCGCGCAGGCCGGCACGCACCTGAAGAAGTGCGTGCTCGAGCTCGGCGGCATCGACCCGATGGTCGTGCTCGACAGCGACGACGTCGCCGCCGTTGCTGCCGAGGCGTGGAACTTCCGCACCTACAACGGCGGCCAGGTCTGCAACTCGAACAAGCGTCTCATCGTGATGGACGACATCTACGACGAGTTCGTCGCCGAGCTCGTGAAGCTCGCTGATGGCCTGGTGCCGGGGGACCAGCTGGCGCTCGCGGACGGCGAGTACGCGCCGCTCTCCACCCGCACGGCGGCCGAGACCGTGCACGCGCAGGTGCAGCAGGCCGTGGCCGAGGGGGCGACGCTCCTCGCTGGCGGCGTGCTCTCCGAGGGCCCTGGCGCCTACTACTCGCCTGCGGTGCTCACCGGGGTGCCGCGCGAGGCGCCGTCGTACGGCGAGGAGATCTTCGGGCCGGTCGCCACCGTATATAAGGTGTCGAGCGACGAGGAAGCGCTTGAGCTCGCGAACGACTGCGCGCTCGGCCTCGGCGGTTCGGTGTTCTCGACCGACGAGGCGCGCGCCACCCGCGTCGCCTCGCGCCTCGAGGTGGGGATGGCGCACGTCAACACGATCGCGGCTGAGGCGGCCGAGCTGCCCTTCGGCGGCGTGAAGCGCTCCGGCTTCGGCCGCGAGATGGGCCCGGTGGGGATCGGCGAGTTCGCCAACCGCCGACTCTTCTTCACCGCGAAGTAGTCCGCGCACCGCGCTCACGGGGGCGAAAACGGTCTGAGTAGTCGACCGTTTTCGCCCCCATTTTTGCGATCGGCGTCTGCGTGCTGCGGCCGCAGCGGCCGCGTTCTGGGCGCTTTTTCGGGCCCAGCCAGAAAAATTATTACGGGAAGATAACGGGCCGGGATCCCAATCACCGTAAGGATTTCGCGCTATATTCTCGATGCCGCATTGACATCTCGTGTTGGTACTTCGCGCGTTTCTCTGTCTAACATGGTCCGCGGCGCTCTTCGGGGCCCTGTCCCTGTTGTCAAGGTCACGAGGTATGTTTGCGGTTCCAAAAGGCGGTTGTCGGCCTGTTCGTCGGTGCGTTGGTCCTCGGACCCGCGTCGGGTGCGTTTGCTGCGGAGGATCCGGCCACGGCTGTGAGCCCGGTCGGAGCGCAGGCGCTGGAGCAGGAGGTCACCTCCCTCGAGATCGCTGCCGACACCCCGGAGGCGGCGGACGCCCCGGCCGGTGACGCGGCCCAGCCGGCACCGGAGCCAGCGGCCGAGACCGAGCTTCCCGCCGAGGAGCCGGCCGTCGAGCCGGCACCCGAGTCTGACGGCGAGGAGGTTACCCCAAGCGAGGAGCCGGCCCCCGAGACCGAGGCGCCGGCCGAGCCCGAGGGCGACACCGAGGCTGAGCCGCTCGCGGTGGCCGAGGTATCCGGCACGGTGACGGTGCGCGACGCGTCGCAGCGTGCGGTCAAAGCCGCAACCGCCGTGGGCACGAAGCTCACCGCGACGAGCGATGTGCAGGCCCCCGAGGGGCTCGAGGTCGACACCGCGGTCGAGTGGTACGTGGACGGCGCGCTCGTTCCGAGCACCGCGGTCACCACGGCAGGTCAGTTCACGACCAGGACCCAGGATCTTGGCCGCGCGGTCACCGCGCGCGCCGTCACGACGTGGGCGGCCGGCGAGGAGTTCGCTGCGGGAAGCGCGACGCTGAACTCGGCGCCGACCGTCGTCAAGCAGCAGGCAAAGGTGTCTGCGGCGACGAAGGTGTCCGGCACGCCGAAGGTGGGCAACAAGCTCACCGCGAGCACCACGAAGCTCAGCAAGCCGGCCGGCTTCAGCCTGAAGCGCGAGACCTTCACGTGGTACGCGAACGGCAAGAAGGTGTCGACCGGCAAGACGTACACGGTGCGCGCGGGTGACTACAAGAAGCGCATCACCGCGAAGTCGTCGCTCACGTGGAACGAGAGCAAGACGCTGTTCGCCGGCTCCGTGAACGCGAAGACCTCGGCCTCGACCGCGAAGGTCGCGAAGCAGACCGCCAAGGTCTCGACGAAGATCTCGGTCAGCGGGCACGCGAAGCCCGGCTCGCGCCTCGTCGCCAAGGGCAGCGTCTCGAAGCCCAAGGACCTGAAGGTCACGGGCAGCTACCGGTGGTGGGTCAGCGGCCGGTACATCGGCGGCGGCTCGGTGCTGAAGATTACCCCGAGCATGGTGGGCAAGAAGATCACGGTCAGCTACACCGCGAAGTGGGGCAACAGCAAGTACGCCTCGAGCTCGAAGTCGGCGTCGAAGAGCTACCGCGGCTTCACCGACCGGCCGGGGAAGATGGTGCGGAGCGCGCGCGCCCAGCTCGGCGCCTACCAGGACTGCACGGCCCTCATCGAGCGCGCGCTGCGCTCCAGCGGCGTCAAGGCCGGGGATCTCGGCACGCGCACCGGTGAGTACACCGCACTGGGCGGCAAGCGCGTGAGCGCGCCCCAGCCGGGTGACGTCTTCATCTGGGAGGGCCGCCACGTGGCGATGTACATCGGCAACGGGAAGGCTGTGCACAGCGGCTTCGCCGGGAACCAGACCGTCATCGCGAGCGCGTACATCGAGGGCAGCCCCAGCGCGATCGTTCGATTCGTCTAGCGAGCGGCGCCCGTCCCAGCGAGCCCCGGGCCGCCTGGCGTGTGATCGCGGGTAGACTGGGATGATGCCGGCTCCGGCCGGATTCCCAAGATCCCCGCTTGCACCTTGGAGTGACACACGAACATGGCTGAACAGTCCCGCCTTGATAAGGTCATCGCCCTCGCCCGCCACCGCGGCTTCGTCTTCCAGGCGGGTGAGATCTATGGCGGATCTCGCTCCGCGTGGGACTACGGCCCCCTCGGCACGGCGCTGAAGGAGAACATCAAGCGCCAGTGGTGGAAGACCATGGTGCAGAAGCGCGATGACGTTGTCGGCATCGACTCGAGCGTCATCCTCCCGAAGCAGGTGTGGGAGGCCTCCGGGCACGTCGAGGTCTTCAGCGATCCGCTCGTCGAGTGCCTCCAGTGCCACAAGCGCTACCGCGAGGACCACCTCATCGAGGAGTTCGAGGAGAAGAAGGGCCGCGCGCCCGAGGGCGGGCTCGACGAGATCGTCTGCGTCAACTGCGGCACCCGCGGCCAGTGGACCGAGCCGCGCGCGTTCTCCGGCCTGCTGAAGACTTATCTCGGCCCGGTCGACGACGAGGCCGGCATGCACTACCTCCGCCCCGAGACGGCGCAGGGTATCTTCGTGAACTTCGCGAACGTGCTCCAGGCGGCACGCATGAAGCCCCCGTTCGGCATCGGCCAGATCGGCAAGAGCTTCCGCAACGAGATCACGCCGGGCAACTTCATCTTCCGCACCCGCGAGTTCGAGCAGATGGAGATGGAGTTCTTCGTCGAGCCGGGCACCGACGAGGAGTGGCAGGAATACTGGATGGCCGAGCGCATGCGCTGGTACACCGACCTCGGCATTGACGCAGACAACCTCCGCTTCTACGAGCACCCGCAGGAGAAGCTCTCGCACTACTCGAAGCGCACCGCGGACATCGAGTACCGCTTCGGCTTCACCGGCAGCGAGTGGGGCGAGCTCGAGGGCATCGCGAACCGCACGAACTTCGACCTTTCGACGCACTCGGAGCACTCCGGCAAGGACCTGAGCTTCTTCGACCAGACGAAGAACGAGCGCTACACCCCGTACGTCATCGAGCCGGCGGCCGGCCTCACGCGCTCGCTGATGGCGTTCCTCGTCGACGCGTACCGCGAGGAGGAGGTGCCGAACGCCAAGGGCGGCACTGACAAGCGCACCCTGCTCGCGCTCGATCCGCGCCTCGCGCCCGTCAAGGTGGCTGTGCTGCCGCTCAGCCGCAACGAGGCGCTCTCGCCGGCAGCGCGCGAGATCGCGCAGGAGCTCCGAGACGACTGGAACGTGGACTTCGACGACTCGGGCGCGATCGGCCGCCGCTACCGCCGCCAGGACGAGATCGGCACGCCGTTCTGCGTCACCGTCGACTTCGACTCGCTCGAGGACAACGCGGTGACCGTGCGCGAGCGCGACACGATGCAGCAGGAGCGCGTGCCGCGCGCCGAGCTGCACGCCTACCTCGCGGCGCGCCTCCGCGGCGCCTAAGCACGGAGCCAACGCGCGCAGCCCCCAACCGGCCGGTTGGGGGCTGCGCGCGTTTCGGCGGGTGCGTGGCCCACGCCTGCGTTCCGGGATTTCCCCGAGCGCCCAGGGGAGAAGTGGGAGAATGGGAGGCATGACGAGCACCGGACCGGAGCATCCCTCCCAGCCGCACCCCGCCGAGCCCGCGCCCGGCGCGCAGCCAGCGCCCGAGTGGCAGCAGGCGGCGGAGGTTCCCGGGCAGCCGGCCCAGCCGCAGTACGCGTGGGCGCAGCCGGCGGTGCAGCTGCAGACCGTGGAGACTGAGCCGCTCGAGTACCACCGCCTGCTGCGCGGGGTGCAGGGCTACACCTGGTGGAAGCCGCTCCTCCTCCTGCTGCTCTCCGGGGTCTACTTCGGCGTGCTCACCGTGCTCATCACCTTCATCTTCATCCCGATCGGGATGGTGTTCGACCCGAGCTACTTCACCGATGTCGCCACCGGCGCCGCTGAGATCATCGACACGCAGCGCCCGGTGTCCGTCGCGCTCAGCATGGTGTCGATCATCATCATGATCCCTGCGGTGCTCCTCGCGATGCTCTCGCTCGGGACCCGCCCGGTCGGCCGGGTCTGGTCGGTTGCTGCGCGCATGCGCTGGGGGTTGCTCGGCAAGCTGTTCGGCGCGGCGGTGCTCGCCGTTATCGCAATGAACCTGGTGGGCATGGGCGTGGAGATCCTCCTGGACCCCACGATCGTCTCAACGCCGGCGGCGGGGGAGACGCCGGAGTTCAACGCCACTGCAGCGCTGTGGTCGCTCGCGCTGATCATCGTGCTCGTGCCGTTCCAGGCGACGGCTGAGGAAGTGGTGTTCCGTGGGCTGTTCATGCAGGTGCTTGGCGCATGGCTGAAGAATCCGTGGTTCGCGATCCTGATCCCCACCGTCGGCTTCGCGCTCGCGCACATCTATGATTTCTGGGGCCTGGCGGCGGTGGGGCTCATGGGCGGCGTCGCCGCGTGGCTGACCTGGCGCACCGGCGGCCTCGAGGCCGCAATCGCGATCCACGTCGTGAACAACCTGATCGCGTTCGGGCTCATGACGGCCGGCGTCGGCGGGTCCACCGCGCAGACGGCGGAGAGCGGCGGGCTGGGGAGCCTGATCGGCGAGATCGCCGGGCTGGGCCTGTTCATCTGGCTCACCCTCCGGGTCGTTTCGCGTGATCGCCACGGCCGCACCCGCATCGACCTCGTGCAGCGCGCCGTGCCGATTGCGCCGATGCCCGCCCCGCAGCCCGGCACCCCGCAGGGCTGGACGGGAGGCGCAGCGTGATCGACGTCTGCGTGGTGGGCGATGGCCTCGTCGAGCTCGCGGCGGCGCTCGAGTTCGCCGAGGTGGGGCTCAGCGTGCGCGTCGTGCCGGCGCCGGGCGCCGAGGCCGGTGCCGGCTGGCAGGAGTTGCTCGGCGACGAGGGCGGCGCGCTCGATCCCGAGGGGCACCTGCACGAGTTTCTCACGCACCTCGCGGCGCCGATCACGCCGGGCGATCCGGCCGAGCAGCGCGCGACCCCCCGCACGGTCGAGCCGACGCCGGTGCTCCTGCGCGGCGCGAAGCAGCGCTGGGTTCCCGCACCCCAACCGGCGGTGTGCGGCGTTCCCGCGGTGCCCATGGCCGCCGACACGATGGCGGTGCTCGGCTCCGCCGGGGCCATGCGCGCGGTGCTGGACCGGGTGCGGCCCGTGCTCACCATCGGGAAGACGCACTCGTTTGGCGAGCTCGTGCGCGCGCGCATGGGCGAGGCCGCGCTTGAGCGACTCGTCGAGCCGCTCGCGCGCGAGACGTACGGCGTGCACCCGAACCAGATCGACGCCGCGATCATTGCGCCTGGCCTGAACGAGGCGATGACGCGGGTCGGCACGCTCTCCGGCGCGGCGCTCGACACGGTGGAGCGCAGTGTTGCACGTGAAACTCGCGTGCTGCCGGACGCCGGCTGGGCCGGGCTTCGTGATGCGCTGCGCGCGCGCCTGGCGCTCTACCGGGTCGAGTTCGCTGACGCGGCTCCCACGCGCATCCGCGAGGCAGAAGACGGGTGGCTGGTGGAGACCCCGGCCGACGCTGAGCCGGGCGGGGAGGCGACGGCCGCGGGCGAGTTCACCGCACGCTCGATCGTGGTGGGGATCGACGCGCGCACCGCCGTCGACGCGATCCCCGAGCTCGCCGAGTTGCGGGTCGGGCACGTTCGCGCGGCTGGCGAACTGACCATCGACGACCCGGGCTTCCCCGCTGAGCTGCAGGGGAGCGCCGCGGTGCGGACGGTCACGCTGCAGGACGGAGCCGAGTGGAGCGTGCGGGCCGTCCGCGGTGCCGCAGGGTGGCTGGCGCGGGCGACCGGCCCAGCAGGTGAGCCCGAGCGCGCCGCGATGCCCAGCGTCGCCGCGCGCGCTCGCGAGGCGGTCGAGGCCGCCGGCTTCGTGCCGCGTGGCGCCGCGCACACATTGATGCCGTTTGCGCCATATGCAACGGTCGTGAGTCGCGATGCCGCAGCGGACCGCCTGGACGTGTGGTGCGCCGCGCGCTCCGAACTCCTGCCGGTGGGCGCCGGGCTCCACGGCGGCGCCATCGCGGCGGCACTCGCGGACGCCAGGGCACGCTCAGTGCGGCTGCGGCGGCACCTTGCCGGCATCGCAGACTGACCCAATTCTGCATATATGACGCAAACGGTATGCACGAGCCAGGGAAGCCGGAGTAGGCTTGCCAGGAACACCGGACGACTTCGGCTGGAGGCAGTATGAAGGGCAAGATCGCATTCGTTCTTGGAGCGACCGTCGGATACGTGCTGGGCACGCGCGCGGGCCGCGAACGCTACGAGCAGATCAAGCGCGGCGCGCAGTCGGTGTGGAACACCGAGCCGGTGCAGCGCGGCGTCGGCGTCGTGCGCGAGGCCGCGCAGGGCCGCGTTGACCAGCTCACCGCCACCGTGGTGCGCGCCGGGAAGGGCGCGTTCGCCGCGATGACCCGCGACACGAGCGCACCAAGCAGCCCAGCTTCGACCCCCTTTGCGGAGCAACCCGCACCGGATCACGCGGTGAAACCGGGTGGTGCGGAGTGAGCCGCAAGAAGGACCAGGCCGGCACGTTCGAGCTACTCTCGCGCCTGCCGCAGCAGGTCGTGGCACTCGCAAAGATCGAGTACGAGAACGCGAAGCACGAGGTCGCGTCCAAGGCGAAGAAGGCCGGCATCGGCGCCGGCGCGATCACGGTCGCGCTGTTCTTCGTCTTCTTCATGCTGCAGGCGCTCGTGATGGCCGCGGTCGCGGCGCTCGCTCTCGTCTGGCCGTGGTGGCTTGCGGCCCTCGCGGTTGCCGGCTTCCTGCTCCTCCTCGCAGCTGGCGCGGTGTTCGCCGGGATCGCGCTCATCAAGCGTGGCAACCCGGTCCCCGAGGAGACGCTCGGTCGGCTCGGAGACGACGCGTCGGCACTGGGCGAGGTGCGGTTCAATGCGACCTCGCCGATCCCCGAGCCCGGTGCGCCGCGGTCCGGATCCGGATCGGGGAGCGAGCGGAAGCCGGGCGCGAGCGGTCAGGGTGAGCAGTACCGGATGCCGCGCGTCGGCGAGGAAGGAAACTGGCGATGAGCGGTTGGAATCGTGAGCAGGGCGTTGCTGAGGCAGCGCAGGCGCGTACCGAACTCTACGACACCCTCTCGCAGCTGCAGGGCCGGCTGAACTACGCGCAGCGCATCGACGATTCGGTTGCCGACGCCAAGCGGCGCATCGCCGCGGAGAAGGAGCGGAACCCGCTCGGCTTCGCCGCCGGCATCGCGGGTATTGCGGTGGTGGCCGGGCTCGCGGTCTGGGGCATCGCTCGAGCGGTCTCGCGCCGGGTGCGCTGAGCCCCCGGGCTTCGGTCCCGCGCGGACTGGATCCGAGGTCACAGTTCCATTCCGTTCCCGATCAGCTCGGCCCTCATTTTGCTTCCGGGGCGAGTCGGGGTGAGAATAGGGGATATCGGTTTTCCGTGCGCGACCAGTTTGAAGGTCCGTCAGCGACTCAGTAGTTGGTCATTCGTATTGTCGTCAAGTGAGTGGGGTCTATGTCGTCAGAGGCAAAACCGCTCAGTGGGCTGCGGGTTCTTATTCCCCGCGGCGGCACCTGGGGGGATTTAGTTTCGAAGGCCCTGCGCGAGCAGGGCGCCCATACCGTCACCTCACCGCTCGTGGACTTTGCTCACACGAGTGAGGAAGAGAAGCTCGTCGAGGCGCTGAAGCGGCTCGAGGCCGGTGAGTTCGACTGGATGACGGCAACGAGCTCGACGGTTGCTGACGTACTGACCCACCACAACGCGGTGATCCCCGCTGAGACCAATGTCGCCATCGTCGGCGAAGCCACCGCGGTCGCGTTCCGCGACGCTGGCTACCACATCACGCGCACGCCGGAGGCGG
This sequence comes from Leucobacter chromiireducens, assembly GCF_003917135.1. Taxonomy (GTDB): domain Bacteria; phylum Actinomycetota; class Actinomycetes; order Actinomycetales; family Microbacteriaceae; genus Leucobacter; species Leucobacter chromiireducens_A. Next base: position 18,596 of record NZ_RPDI01000031.1, on the reverse strand, counting down.
AGAACAGCACGCACGCGCTCCTCGACGAGTGGTCGGAGGTCGACACTGGCGAGGTGCTCAAAGTGCTGACGCTGCGCTCCGACGTCGCGATCCCCGTGCTCACCGAGGGCCTCATCGATCGGGGCCACGACGTCACCCAGGTGCTCGCGTTCCGCACCGTCGGGGTGCCGGCGTCCGTGCATATTCGCGAGGACATCGAGTCCGGTCGCATCAACGCGCTCCTCGTCGCCTCGGCGAAGATCGCGCAGGAGGTCGCCGAGCAGTTCCCGAACCTGCCTGAGAACACCATCGTCGCGTGCGTCGGCGTCAACACGCTCGAGGAGGCCGCTGCGCTCGGTCTCCCCGCGGACGCCGACGATCCCGCCCACCCTGACTACGCGTTGAAGCGCGCGCTGATCGAGACCGTCGAGTCGGTCATCGACCAGAGCGACATGCTGGACTGAGCCATGGCGCGCGTTGAGGTGCACGAAGACCGGGTGGTGATCCGGCTCACCCGTGCGGAACGAGTGGCTGCGCTCCGGCGCAGGGACATCACGCTCGATCGTTCCGCCATCACCTCCGCGGTGATCACGGAGGATCCGTGGGTGTGGCTCCGCGGCGTGCGTGCTTCGGGCAGCCACGTGCCAGGGACGCTCGCGTCCGGGACCTGGCGCAGCTTCACCGGCCGCGATTTCGTGCTGGCGAGGAAGGGCCGCGACGCGGTGATCATCGACCTCGAGCCAGCGCCGGAGACCGCGGAGGATCGCGGCTGGGTTGGCGAGTTCGACGCGTTCTCCCGCGTGATCCTCTCGACCGTGCACGCGGCCGAGCTGGTGCGCGCGCTGCGCCTCGAAGACCTGCCTGGCGCCGTCACGCTCGACACCGAGTAGCCGGCGTTGCCGCCGGAGTTGCCGTCGGCGCTGCCGGCGGCGGCTCAGGTGGACCGGGGAGCCCGCCCCACCTGAGCGCTCGTGCGTGCGCGTCGGCTAGTCGCGCGCGATGAAGAGCTCCTCGAGCTCGATGCGCGTGCGGGGGGCCAGCTCGCGCTCGCGCAGCGGCTCGGGCAGCTGCTCGGCATCGCCGATCGCGCCGATCACCATCACCGACACCGGCTCGAAGCGGGCCTCGAGCCCGAAGGCCGCGCGAATCGCGTCGCGGTCGAAGCCGCCCATCTGGTGCACGTGGAAGCCCTCGGCGTGCGCCTGCACGGTGAGGTGCGCGACGGCCTGGCCCAGATCGTACTCGGCCCACGGCTGGGGCGCGCCCTCAGCGTTCGCCACCTCGGCGACGTTGACGACGAGCGCGCCAGCGCTGCCGGCCCACATGCGGTTGAAGCCGGCGAGCGTCTCCTCGATCGCGGCGAAGTGCTCGGTGCCGCGGCGGGCGAGGATGAAGCGCCAGGGCTGGGAGTTGTTGGCGCTCGGCGCCCAGCGGGCTGCCTCGAAGATGCCGCGCAGCGCCCCCTCGGGGAACGAGTGGTCGGCGTCGAAAGCGCGGGGGCTCCAGCGCTCGGCGAGGGTGTCGAGGACTGGGGCGCTGGTCTGTGCGGTGCGCGGGCTCACGTGATGGATCTCCTTGCGAGTTTGGGGGCGGTGTGGGCTGCGGCCACGCCGCATCCCGGACATCTGTAACGTCCCGCTCACCGGCGGTATTCCCCGCTGTGCGGCTCAGTTGCCGCCGAGCAGCCAGGCGATCCCCGCGATGACCGGGAGCGCGGTGAAGGTGGTGAGGAACACCGTGTCGCGCACCATGGTCTCGGCACGGCGATAGGTCGCCGCGTAGTTGTAGACGTTCTGCGCCGTCGGCAGCGCCGCGATGATGGTGGCGACGAAGACCTCGTGGGGGGACAGCCCGAACGCGGTCGCCAGCACCCACGCGATCGCCGGCATCGCGAGCACCTTCAGTCCGGACGCCGTGAACACCGCGGCGCGGCCGGTGCCCGGCTGCAGTGCGCGCTGGCCGCGGAGCGACATCCCGAAACTCAGCAGCACCATCGGGATCGCGGCGCCGCCGATCATCTCGACGGGCGCGAGCACGAGCTCGGGCACCGGCGCGCCGATTAGGGCGACGATGAGGCCAGCGATGGACGCGAGGATGATCGGGTTCGATGCCGCTCGGCCGAGCGCGACGAGCGCGCCGCGCTGGTTGCCGCGCGTCGTCTCCAGAATCGCGAGCACCGCCGGGGCGAACACGACGAGCTGCACGAGCAGGAGCGGGGCGACGTACGCGGCGTCGCCGAGGATGTACACGGCGACCGGGAGGCCAAGGTTGTTCGAGTTGACGTATCCGGAGCAGGTGGCGCCGAGGGTGGTTGCGGCGAGGTCACGGCGAAACCACAGGCGCGAGGCGAGGACGAAGAGGCCAGCGACGACGAGCGCCGACAGGCTCGTCACGAGGATCACCGGCGAGAAGATGATCTCGGGGTCGCTGTCGTGCAGCACCGCGAACAGCAGCGCCGGTGTTGCGACGAAGAAGGCGACGTTGTTGAGCACGCGCCGCTCCTCGCCGCGCACGACGCCGAACCGCGCTGCGAGGTACCCCGCCCCGATCACGCCGAGGATCAGCGCAAAGCCCTGCAAGACGCCGAGCATCAGTTCGACACGCTCCGCGCCGCATCGTGTGCGGTGGGCGCGGCTGGTTCGTCGCTCGCGGCGGCGTTGCCGCCCGCCGCGCGGATCCCTGCGATCAGCGCGGCGAGACCGAACTCGAAGGTCTCCTCGGCCGCGCTCCGCCCCTGCGCGTTCGCGTGCGCGCGCGCCGCGAGCTCGGCCGCGGTGAGCGCCGGCGCGATCCCGGCGTTGCTGGTGGGCCGCAGGTTGTCATCCGGCGCGAGGGAGTCGAGCGCGGAGCCGATGATGAACGACTCGATGGCGACGAGGGCCGGGACGATGCGGTGCTGCGGGTACCCGTCGCGACGCATCGCCGCGGCGATCCGCTCGTAGTCGACGATCGACTCGGGCTCGTCGGCGACCGGCAGGGTGGCGAGCGCGGCGATGATGCCAGGGTGCGCGCCGAAGGTGTCGCGGTACGCGCGGGCCCACGGCACGATCGCGGTGTGCCACGGCAGCGCGTCGAAGCCGTGATCGCCGATGCGTGCGGTCAGCTGCCCGCGCATACCGGCGATGAGCTCGTCTTTACCCGCGAAGTAGTGGTGGAGCGCGGAGGGGCGGACCTCGAGCCTGCGTGCGAGCGCGGCGAGCGTGAAGTCGGCACCGCGCACGTCCGCGAGCTCGAACGCGGCGGTGAGAATGCGCTCGTGCGAGAGCACCGCGGTGCGCGGTCGCCCGGCTGGCCTGCGTGCCTCAGGCACCGAAGTCATGGAACCCCTTTGTGCCGCGGTGTTTGCATTGCTTATTGAATCTGCGTAAATTGATGGTGCTCCGCGTCACTCTCGAGGATACGGGGTCTCATGACACCCCGGGGGAGGACGCCGTGCCGAGCAAGAGCGCCGAGCTGATCATTTCTGGTGCGCGCGTGCACACCATGACCGAGGGGGACGCCGTCCAGGCACCGCGCTCGATCGCCATCTCCGACGGGCGCATCCTCGGAGTCGGCGAGGAGCAGGAGATCGCCGACGCGTTCCGCGGCGCGAACACCCGCATCGACGACGCGCACGGTGCGACCATCACCCCGGGCCTCATCGACGCGCACCTCCACCCCATCCAGGGCGTCGAACTCTGCCAGGGCATCGACCTTGGCCGGATCCGCGACGTCGCCGGCCTGCGCGACGCGCTCGCCGCAGAGGCCGCTCGCGTGCGCCGCGAGACGAGCGACGGCTGGGTGCGCGCATGGAACCTCGACTACGCGGTGTTCGACGGCGCGCCACTCGCCGCCGCGCTGATCGACGACGCAGTCGGTGGCGTGCCGGCGATGCTCTTCTTCTTCGATTTCCACACCGCGCTCGCGAGCACTGAGGCGCTGCGCCGCGCGGGCATCACCGGCGCACGCGCGTTCGAGGACAGTTCCGAGATCATCGTCGACGGCGCGGGCGCCCCAACGGGAGAACTTCGCGAGGACAGCTCCTACCAGCCCATCCTCGCCATCGCCCCGAAACCGAGCCGCGACGAGACCCTCGAGGCCGCCCGCGCGACGTTCGCGCGGATGCGCCGCTCCGGGCTCACCGGCGGCACCATTATGGACGGCAACTCCGAGACGCTCGACCTGCTCGAGGCGCTCGACTCCACCGGCCTCGGCCTGCCCGTGCGCATCGTGAGCGCCATGGACGTGAAGCCCACTTACTCAGCCGAGGAGCGCGCGGTCATCGCCGCGCAGCGCGACCGGGCAGGGAACCGCTGGCGCGGCGGCGTCATCAAGCTCTACGCCGACGGCGTGATCGACACCGGCGCCGGCTGGCTCTACGAGTCGGACGCCGACGGCGATGGCCTGCACGGCTTCTGGCCGGACCAGGCCGACTTCGTCGCAGCGGTGCAGGAGTTCCACGCAGCGGGATTCCAGATCGCGACGCACGCGATCGGCGACCGGGCGGTCGGGGAGACCATCACCGCGTACGAGACCGTCGGCGGGCGCGCGCGCTCTGGCGTGCCCCACCGCATCGAACACCTCGAAACGCTCGACCCCCGCGACCTCGCCCGCCTCGCCGAGACCGGCATCACCGCCTCCCTCCAGATGCCGCACCTGCAGTGGCGGATCGCTGACGGCAGCGACGAGTGGGCGCGCCGGCTCGGGCCGGTGCGCGCCGCCCGGGCCTGGGCGGCGGGGAGCCTGCTGCGCGCCGGCGCACCCCTCGCGCTCGGCTCGGACTGGCCCATCGCCGACCTCGACGCGCGCGTCGGCCTCGCCTGGGCGATGCTGCGCCGCGCGCCAGGCGCGCGTGACGCCTTCGTCTACGAACCCGCCGAGCGGCTCACCGCCGCCGAGGCGCTGCACGGCTACACGCGCGGCGCTGCGCTCGCGCAGGGCGACGACGACCTGGGTGTGATCCGCCCCGGCGCGCGCGCCGACCTCGCCGTGTGGGCCGAGGATCCGCTCGAGACCTCAGGCGATGATCTCGCCGAACTCCCCGTGCTGGCCACCTACCTCGACGGCTTGCACACCTCTCACGAGGGCTAGCACCGCCCGCTCCCTCCGTTCCCGGCGCCGTCGCGCCGTCCACCCATCGAAAGGCCACCGTGGTCCAAAACACTGCACTGGCGCTGCTGCCAGTCCTCACCGTGCTCGCCGTCTCGGTGCTCACGAAACGCGCCCTGCTCGGCCTCCTCTCCGGCGCGGTCGTCGGCGCGATCCTGATCGGCGGGTGGGGGTTCTTCGACACGCTCGTCGGCACCTTCGGCGCCTCGCTCACCAACGAGACCGTGCACTGGCTCGTCCTCGTCGTCGTGCTGTTCGGGATCCTCATCGCGTACTTCAACGCCTCCGGCGCGGTGAGCGACTTCGCGCGCTGGACCGAGCGCTTCGTGAACTCCCGGCGGAAGTCACTGCTGCTCACGTGGCTGCTGACCGTCGCCCTGTTCATCGATGACTACCTCAACGCGCTCACCGTCGGCACGTCGATGAAGCGCGTCACCGACCGGTACGGCGTGCCGCGCACCCTCGTCGGTTCGATCGTGAAGCTGACGAGTGCCCCCATCGCCGTCATCATCCCGTTCTCGACGTGGGCGGTGTTCTTCGCCGCGCTGCTCGAGCAGGACGGCGTCACCGTCAACGGCTCGGGCTTCGGCGCGTACCTCGCCGGCCTGCCGACGGTGTTCTTCGGCTGGTTCGCGCTCATCATCGGCCTGCTGCTCGCCCTCGGCGTGCTGCCGCTCGTCGGCCCGCTGAAGCGCGAGCAGCTGCGCGTGGAGCGCACCGGGGACACGCTCCCCGAGGGGCTCACCCCGGAGGAGCGCGCGTTCGAGCTCGCCGAGGACGGCGCGGAGAGCGCCCGCCCGCTCCCGTTCAACTTCCTGATCCCGATCGCGACGCTCGTCGCCGTCACGGTGCTCACCGAGGTCGACATCGTGAAGGGTGCCGCCGCGGCCGTCGTCGTCGCGCTGATCCTTTATGTCGCTCAGCGCCGCATCACCCTGAAGGGCGTGCTCGATCACGCGTTCGAGGGTATCACGAGCATGGGCTACGTGATGGTGCTGTTCGTCCTCGCGTTCATGGTGCAGCAGATCAACCTCGACCTGCAGCTCGCCGAGTGGGTCATCGGCGCAACCGAGCCGGTGATGCACGGGGCGCTGCTGCCCGCGATCGTGTTCCTCGTGTGCGGCGTCTACGCGTACGCGACGGGGGCCTTCTGGGATCTCGCTGCGGTCATCACGCCCGTCGTGCTGCCGCTCGCGATCGCGGTTGGCGTTGATCCGGTGCTCGCCGGGACCGCCGTCTTCTCCGGCGCGGCGCTCGGCTCGACCACCTGCCTCTACGGCGACGGCATCATCCTCGCCTCGAAGTCGGTTGGGGTGAAGCCGCTCAACCTGATGCTGTCGATCCTGCCCTACGCTGGCCTCGCGGCGGCGCTGTCGTTCGTCGCCTACCTGATTGCGGGCTACGTGAGCTTCGGCGGCTAGTCGCCCGCCCCCCCCGGGCCCGCCCGGATCCGGGCCAGCCCCGGCCCCCGCGTCCCGGGCCCGCAACCGCCCCTTTCCCCAACTTTGTTGGGGAAAGGGGCGGTTTGGCTCGGGGGAAGCGGCGCAAAGTCCACGCAAAGTTGCTGGGGAGCGGGGGCGGGGAACTGGGCCGGGGAACGGAGCTCGGGAACTTGGAGCGGGGCCGGTCCACCGGGAGGGCGCACGCAGTAGAGTTCTTGCAGCGCTTGGGATGGGCGCGCCGCGATCGACGTACAGGGGAGCGCATGAAATCACTCGTCACACGCGGCCGCGAGCGGCCGCCCGTGGACCGCCGATTGCTCTGGTTTGACCGGGCTTCTTTGCCGCTCGCGCTCGTTGTCGTCGCCGTGTTCGTTGTCCTCACTGTTGTAGTGCCGCGCATCGACCGCAGCATCCCGTGGAGCGATCCGATCGTCGCCGGGGACCAGCTGGCGCTGTCAGACACGATTGTCGTGACCCCGGTCCCCGGGTGGAATCTCGAAGCAGGCTACCGGGTGGCCGGTGACAGCCGTGAGCCCAACGGCGCTGCTCGCCTCGTCTCGTCCGGCGTGACGATTGACCTCACCGCCGACACGTTCTCGGGGACGCCCGCTGAGCTCCTTGCGCAGGTTGAGCTGGTGACGGAGCGCACTCAGGATCCAAGTTTCCGTGCGCACGGGGGCGTGGCGCCGACCGCTACGAGCGCCGGAGTCGCCGGTGTCAGGCAGGCCTTTGCCGGCCTAGCCGGCGATGGGCAGATCTTCGCGTTCGTGCTCGGCGACTCCGGAGTCACGGCGACGGTGACCGGACCGTCGGCCCAGGTTCGCGCGCTCAGCGGGGCGATCGAGCACACCGTTGCGAGCATCAGCGAGGTCCAGGGAGGCGAAGAATCATGAGGAACACCACCACCGTCTCATCCGAGCACGCGGCATCGCCCGCTGAGCTCGAGCACCGGCGAGCTGCCGCGATCGAGCAGTCCGGTTGGGGTGCCAAGTTCGAGTTCTTCCAGCCGCGCAACCTGTGCTTCTGGGTGTTCGTCGCCATCACCGGTGTCGGCGCGGCCACAATGTGGAGCTACGTTGCGCCGAAGGCGGGGTTCTTCGCCGAGAGCTTCGCGGTCGGCGCTGTGCTCGTGGCGCTCGCGGGACTCTGCTGGGGGTGGTGGTTCCACCACATCGACCGCTGGGAACGTCAGCCGCTCGGCGTGGTCGTTGCGGCGCTGGTGTGGGGCGCCCTGCCAGCGACGTTCGGTATCGCTCTGACGGTGAACTCCGCGCTGCTCAACATCTACCCGAAGCTCTTCGGTCAGGAGTGGGCGGCGAACTGGGCGGCCGGCCTCATTGCTCCCTTCACTGAGGAAACCGCAAAGCTCTGTGGATTCCTCCTGATCATGGGCCTCGCACCGAGGCTCGTGCGAACCGCGAATGACGGGCTGCTCATCGGCGCGTTCATCGGGCTGGGGTTCGCGGTGTTCGAGGACTTCCTGTATGCCGTGAACTCGGTGTTTGTTGCGTTCAGCGTGAGCCCAGACACGAGCGTGGTGCAAACCTCCGTGCTCCGGATCGCAACGAGCGCGATCTCGCACCCGCTCTTCAGCGCACTCGTGTGCAGCGGTGTGGTCTATCTCATCGGAACTGTCGCGCAACCGCGCAGGATCGTGCGTGGCGCACTGTTTGTGCTCGCGGGGGTCGTGCTGCACTTCGCGTGGGACGATGCTGCCGGACTCGCGGGTGGCAACGGTGCCGTGATGATCCTCGTGCTGTGTGCGGCGACCATTGCCGGGATGGTGCTCATCTCGGTGGCGTTCCGGCTGGCGTTGCCCACCGAGGCGCAGTTCATGCGTGACATCCTTGCGCCCGAGGTCGCCGCGGGACTCATGTCAGCTGACGAGGTCGAGGCGGTCGTTCATCGGAAGGCGCGGAAGCGGTTCATTCGGGCCGGCCACCACCATCGTCAGAAATCCGCACGCCGGCACTGGCGCAAGGCGGTGCTCGAGCTCACGCACGAGCTCGCTGTCGATCAGGCCTCGGGTACGCATGCTGCGGGGGCGGTGGATCCCGTTGAGGGAGCCCGGGACGAGGTCCGACGCCTCCGGGAGCGTCTCTGACCTGGAAGCCCTGACCAGCAGCTGCGGGGTGCTGCCCTGCAACCCTCACGAACTTTGTTGGGGAAAGGGGCAGTTTGGTTTCGGGGAAGTGGCGCAAAGCCCACGCAAAGTTGCTGGGGGCGGGCGCTGCACGCCTGCCCGGCCACCCCACTCCATTCCGAGTCCCAGCGAATCGGCCAAGCCAAGTCCAGAATTGAGTTTCGGGCTTGGATATGCCGAATCGCTTGCGTTGGGCGGGCGGGGCGGCCGCAGCGGCGCGCGCAGCTCGCGCGCCAGGGGCGGCCACGCAGCCGCCGGCCAGCACCCCAGCTACCCCAGCGCGGCCGCCGCCTCCTCCGCGATCACCCGCGACAACGCGTCGAGCACGGGGGAGCGCAGCTTCCACCGCTGCCAGTAGAGCGGCAGCTCGATCGCCGCGGCCGGCGCGAGGTCGACCATGCGGCCGGCGGCGATCGGTTCGGTGCACTGCCGCACGGGGAGCATGCCCCACCCCATGCCGAGCTCGACGGCGTGCGCGAACTCCGCGGACGACGGGATGAAGTGGCGCGGCGGGTGCACCTCGGCGCGCGTGATCTTGCGGAGGAAGCGCTGCTGGAACGCGTCGTGCCGGTCAAAGTCGACGGAGGGCGCGCGGCGCAGCGCGTCGGCGGTGAGTCCGTCGGGGAAGTGCTCGGCAACGAACGCGGGGCTCGCGACCGCATGGTAGCGGTCGGTGCCGACGCGGGTCGACGTGCAGCCGGGCACCGGGTCGCTCGTGGAGGTGAGCGCCGCCATGACGGCGCCCCGCCGCAACTGCTCGGTCGAAATCGTCTCGTCTGCGCGGAGCACCTCGAACCGCGCGCCGGTCTCGCGCGCGGCGCGGGCGAGCGCTGGCACCACCCACGTGGCGAGCGAGTCGGCGTTCACCACGATGGGGAGCAGCGTGCCCGCGGCGGGCCCGGCCCCGAGTTCGGCGGCCACGTCGTCCGCGACCCGGGCGATCTGCCGCGCGGCGCGCAGCACCGCGGCCCCCGCCTCGGTGATGGTCACGGGGCGCGTGCGCTGCACGAGCACGGAGCCGACGCGCTCCTCGAGTGCGCGCACGCGCTGGCTCACGGCTGAGGGGGTGATGTGCAGCCGGCGCGCTGCGCCCTCGAAGCTGCCCTCGTCGATGACGGCGGTGAATGTCGCGAGGTGCTCGATGGGGAATTCCACGTGGTTCCTTCCGTGCGGCGTCTGACGGTGTGGCGAGCGCACGCACCGGCCTCCGCGCCAGCGCACCCTCGAACGTACATGAAGCAATGCTTATGGTGCATCAGAATATACAGGCACGCTCAACTTGGAGGGGGCGATCCTCACGCCCTAACGTCGAAGCATGATCCTTCCCCTCCTCGTCGGTATCGGCAGCGGCCTCTCCCTCATCGTGGCCATCGGCGCGCAGAACGCGTTCGTGCTGCGGCAGGGGATCCGACGCGAGCACGTGCTCCCGGTCGTGCTCATCTGCGGCCTCACCGACGCGCTGCTCGAGACGCTCGGGGTCGCCGGCATTGGCTTCGTGATCGAGCGCGCACCGCTCGCGCTCGAGATCGTGCGCTGGGGCGGGGTCGCCTTCCTGCTCTGGTACGCGTGGTCGGCGGCGCGGCGCGCGATGCGGCCGGCGGTGCTCGTCGCGGAGGGAGCGGGCGCTGGATCGCTGAAGCGCACCGTGCTCGCCTGCCTCGCGATCACGTTCCTGAACCCGCACGTGTACCTCGACACCGTGGTGCTCATGGGCTCGATCGGCAACGCGCAGGGCGACCCGGGGCGCTGGTGGTTCGCGGCGGGCGGCGCGCTCGCGAGCCTCGCCTGGTTCTTCCTCCTCGGCTACGGCGCGCGGGCGCTCACCAGGTTCTTCGCGACGCCGCGCTCGTGGCAGATCCTCGATTGGATCGTCGCGGTCGTGATGCTCGTGATCGCTGCGCGCCTCGTGTTCGGCGGTATCGGGGTCTAGCGCGCTACAGTGGCCGCGTGCGCGCGCTCATCGGTTCCTACTCCGCCCCCTCGCCCTGGGCCGGTGCGCCGGGAGCGCACGGAGACGGCCTGATCGGGATCGACCTCGGTGCTGGATCGGCGGGGCACCCTGGGGCCGTCGTCGGCTGGGCCGCGGCCGAGCTGAACCCGTCGTTTCTCGTTCGCGCCGCGGACGGCGCCGTGTGGGCGATCACCGAGCCGGAGCGCGGCGGCGAGCTGCTCCGCTTCGCGGCAAACACCGGAGCCAACACCGACGGCTGGCCGAGCCAGGCGGCGCCCGCCCGCGTCGCAACGGGCAGCGATGCGCCGTGCCACGTCGCGCTCACCCCCGGCGTGGCGTTCGTGAGCCACTATCACGGCGGCACGGTGGCGGCGATTGCGTGTGACGCCGCGGGTGACCCCGCCAGGCTCGCCGCGACGATCACGCTGCCGGAACGCGGCGACGGCTGGGATCGCGGCGACAAGCGCTCCCGTCCGCACGCCGTGCTCGTGCTGCCGGACGGCGTGCACCTGCTCGTCGCCGACTGCGGCAGGGACCTCATCGCGCTCCTGCGCTGGGACCCCGCGCGCGAGGCGGCGGAGCTGCGCGCCGTGCTGCCGCTCCCGCCGGGCACGGGCCCGCGCCATCTCGCGCGGCACCCGACGTCGGGGGCCGTGCTCGTGAGCAACCAGGGCAGCGGCGGGATCACCGTGCTCGAGGTGAGCGATGCGCCGGGGAACGCGCGGGCGGGGCTGCGCGTGCGCCAGACGGTCGCCGGGCCGGGCCTGGGCCGCGCGTGCCCGGTGCCCTCGGAGGTCGCGGTGCACCCGGCCGGCACCGCCGCCGTGCTCGCGAACCGGGGCGACAACTCGCTGACGGTGTACGCGATCGCCGCGGACGGGGAGCTCACCGAGCGCGCGACCGTTGATTCGCGCGGCGACAATCCGCGGCACTTCGCGTTCTCCCCGGACGGCGAAACCCTGTGGGTCGCGCACCAGGACTCCGACGACCTCACCGTGTTCGCGTGGCGGGACGGCCTCCCGTCCGACCCGATCCGGATCCCGATCGCCACGCCGACCGCGGTCTGCGTCCTGTCCGGCGACTAGCCCTCCGGCGGCGGGACCAGCCGGTAGAGCACCTCCGGCCTGCCGCGCTTCCCGTAGCGGTGCGCGAGGTCGATCGCGCCAGCCTCGACCAGGTGGTCGAGGTAGCGCCTGGCGGTCGGCACCGAGATCGCGCACTGCGCGGCGAGCGCCGCGACGGTCGTCGGCGCGACCGGGTCGAGCGCCGCGAGCACTCGGTCGAGCGTGACGGGCGAGATGCCCTTGGGGAGCGGGGCACCCGCGCCCGGCCCGCTCGCTCCGCCCGACCCGCCTGCCTGCCCGGCGGCATCCGCCCCGCCAGGCAGCCCAATGCGCCCAGTCGACAGCAGCCGGTCGATCTCGCCCTGGCCGAGCGGCAGCTCGCGTGCCGCCACCTCCTCACCGCGCGCGCGGTACTCGGCGCGGTACGCCGCGAGCCTGGCGTGCAGCGCGTCAGCGGTGAACGGCTTGACGAGGTAGCCAACCACCTGCCCGGCGAGCGCCTGGCGCACCGTCACGCGATCCTGCGATGAGCTGATCACGAGCACGTCGGGGGAGTGCGCGCCGAGCGTGCGCAGCCGATTCAGCACCTCGACGCCGCTGATGTCTGGCAGCCGCATGTCGAGCAGCACGAGGTCGATGCCGCCGTGCAGTCCGTGCGCCACCGCCGCCCGCCCGGTGCCGACGGCCGCCACGAGCGCGAAGCCCTCGGCGCCGGCGACGAAGCGCGCGTGGAGTGAGCGGGCGCCAGCGTCGTCGTCGACGACGAGCACGCGGATCCCCTCGGGAACCGGGCCGACGGCCGCCGCGCTCCCGCGCTCCTGCCCCGCGGTCACGAGAGCACCGCCATCTCGAAGCGGAACCGCGCGCCGCCGAGCTCCGCGCGGCCGAGCTCCACGCTGCCGCCGCGCTTCGCGACGGTGCGGCGCACGAGGTCGAGGCCGATCCCGCGCCCCAGCCCGGAGGGATCGCGCTTCGTCGAGACGCCCCGTGCGAACACCCGGTCAGCGTCGTGCGTCGCCACGCCAGCGCCGTTGTCCGCCACCTCGCCGACGAACACACCGGCGCGTTCGACGAGCGCGCAGCGCACGACGGTCGCCCCGGCCTCGCCAGCGTTGCGGCACAGGTTCGCGAGCACGAGCGTCACCTCCTCGTCGACCACCGACTCCACGAGCACCTCGGCGTCGAGCCGTGCGCCGTGCGCGCCGAGCTCCGCGCGCAGTACGTCGAGCGTGGCGCGCAGCAGCGGTTGCTCGCTCAGCGCGTCGTCGCTGCCGCCCGTCGTCACCGGGGTCACGCCCGCGATGTAGCTGAGCGCATCATCGGCGTCACCGTGCGAGATGAGCCCGTGGATCACGTGCAGTCGCGTGGTGAACTCGTGCGACTGCTCGCGCAGCGCCGCGGCAGAGCGGCGCAGCTCCGCCGTGTCGCGCGCGGCCTCGTCGAGCCGGCGGAACCGGCGTTCGAGGAGCGCCGCAATGGTCGAGCTCGCGAGCGTGCCGACCACGAGCGCGCCGATCACCCAGGGCAGCAGCCGGCTGACCGCCTGCGCCGAGTCGGCGGCGATCCGGCTCTCCAGGATCCCGACCGAGAGCACGCCGATCACCTCGTCGGCGTCGTCGCGCACCGGCACCTTCGCGCGCATCGTCATGCCGATCGTGCCGGTCTCGGTGCCCAGGTAGATCTCGCCAGCGAGCACCGAGGTGTTGTCGGTCGACACCGGCTTGCCGCGCTCCGACGGCGTCGGGTGGGTCACCCGGATGCCCTCCTCGTCGGAGATGACCACGTAGTCGACGCCGGCCGCGCGCTCCACGACGGTCGCGAGCGGCTGCAGCTCGGCCATCGCCGCGGGGAAGTCGTCGTGCGCCTGCGCGAGCACGTCGCGCACCTGGGTGAGCTCGGCGAGGCTCAACGCGACATCGGTGACGCGCTCGCCCGTGGCGTCGCGGATGCTGCGCTCCTGCACGGTGAACGCGATGCTCGCGGTGACGGCGACCGCCGCGAAGACGATGACGGTCGGAAGAAACAGCATCGCGAGCCGCGCGCCGGCCGGCGTCACTCCTCGCATCATTCGGGCAACCTCCTTGTCGCCGACACAGTCTAGACCGCGCGGCGGACCCCGACACGCTCCCCGTGAGCATCTATGAGCACAAAGCCGGATCTCGGGGGTGTCGGTCCCGTGGTCTGCGAACGTGTGTGGCACACCGCGGCGCACGTGCGCCCTCACAAAGGAGTGATAGCAGTGGAGACACCCGAGACGGGGGCGCCCCAGCCCCCGCACCACACCGATGGCGCTTCGGCGCCGAGCCGCTCACCCGGCCGGCGCACCGCGCTGCGGATCATCGGCGGCACGATCGCGGCCGCCGCGATCGGCGTCGCCTCGTTCGGATCGATCAGCTCGGCCGCGGCCGGGCAGGACATCCACTCCTCGCTGACGATCATCGCCCCGGCTGCCGCAGGCGGCGGCTGGGACACGGTCGCGCGCGAGATGCAGCAGGCGCAGCGCGCCAACGGGCTCGCCGCGAACGTGCAGGTCGTCAACATGCCTGGCGCCGGTGGCACCATCGCGCTCGGCAACATGTCGCGGCTCGAGGGGCGCGCGAACACGATGCTCGTTGGCGGCACCGGGCTGCTCGCGGCCACGATCCAGTACGACTCGGCGGCGACGCTCGACGACGTGACCCCGCTCGCCGTGCTCTTCGAGGAGTACGACGTGATCGTGGTGCCTGCCGACTCGCCGCACGAGACGCTCGAGGACCTCCTCGCCGCGTGGCGGGAGAACCCGGCAGCGGTGCCGTGGACCGGCGGCGGCTCGTTCGATCAGCTCGTGGTCACCGACCTCGCGCTCGCCGCGGGGATCGACCCGGTGGAGACGACGTACATCTCCTCCGACGGTGGCGGTGAGGCGGTCGCCGCGCTGCTCAACGGCACCGCGCACGCCGCGGCTGGCGGCTACCCGGACAACATCGACCAGATCGAGTCGGGCAGGTTGCGCGCCCTCGCGCTCGTGGCTGACGAGCCCGTCGCCGGGATCGACATCCCCACCGCGCGCGAGCAGGGCTACGACGTGACGCTCGCGAACTGGCGCATGCTCGCGGCCCCCGCCGGGATCACCGACGAGGAGACCGGGGAGCTCACCGAGCTCATCGAGGACACGATCGCGACGCCGGAGTGGAGCGAGGCGGTCGCCAGGTACTACTGGACCGAGCAGGTCATCACGGGGGCGGATGTCGCCCCGTTCCTCGCCGAGGAGCACGCGCGGATCACCCGCCTGTATGAGGAGATGGGGCAGTGATGCCGACGAACAACCCCACCGCGATGTCCGCGGTCGTTGGCGAGGAGATCCAGCTCGCCGCCGGTCGTGGCCGCCGCGCCGCGCTGCTCAAGGAGCTCATCATGCCGGCGCTGCTCGTCGGGTTCGCCGCGTACCTCCTGGTCGGCAACCTCACGATGCGGGTGCCGGAGGGCACGGCGTTCCCCGGCCCGCGCTTCTTCCCCGGCATCATCGCGGCCGGGCTGCTGCTGTTCGCCGTGCTCCGCGCGCTCGGCGCGCTGCGCGAGTGGCGGCGCGCGGCCGTGGCGGATCCGGCAGCGGCGGATCCGGCAGCGGCCGGTGCTCCCGTGCGCGTCGACTGGCGCTCGCTCGCCTGGGTGGTGCTGCCGTTCATCGGCTTCGCGCTGCTGCTGCCGGTGCTCGGCTGGATCATCGCGGCCGGGCTGCTGTTCTGGTGCGTTGCGCGCGCGTTCGGGCTGCGCCGACCGCTCGCCAGCCTCATCGTCGGGCTCACGGTGAGCTCGATCATCTACATCGCATTCGACCTCACGCTCGGGATGTCGCTCCCGTCCGGCGTGCTCGGCTGGGAGTTCTGACATGGATACCTTGCACCTGCTCCTTGAGGGCTTCGCTGGCGCGCTCACCTGGCAAAACCTGGTCTGGGTGCTCGTCGGCTGCCTGCTCGGCACCGCCGTCGGCGTGCTGCCGGGGCTCGGCTCCTCCATGGCCGTCGCCCTGCTGCTGCCGGTCACGTTCTCGCTTGAGCCGACCGCAGCCTTCATCATGTTCGCCGGCGTCTACTTCGGCGGGCTGTTCGGGGACTCCACGATGGGGATCCTGATGAACACCCCGGGGCAAGCGTCCGCGATCGCGTCAACGTTTGAGGGCCACAAGATGGCGCTCAACGGCCGCGCGGCGCAGGCGCTCGCGACGGCGGCCATCGGTGCGTTCATCGGCGGCTTCATCGCCTCGATTGTGGTCGTGTTCCTCGCACCGGTGCTCGCCGACTTCTCGACACGCTTCGGCCCGGCCGAGTTCTTCGCGCTCGCGGTGTTCGCGTTCGCCGCAACCTCGACAGTCGTCACCGACAACCCGGTGAAGGGGCTCGCGTCCCTGTTCATCGGGCTCGGGATCGCGGTCATCGGCATCGACGGCGTCTCCGGCGCCCCGCGCTTCACGATGGACTCCCCGAACCTGTTCGACGGCATCTCGCTCGTCACCGTGACGGTCGCGGTGCTGGCGCTCGGCGAGGTGATCTACGTCGCCTGCCTGGAGCGGCACGTGTCGAACCGCGGCATGATCCGGCCGGCCGGCCGGCCGTGGCTGTCGCGCCGCGAGCTGCGCGAGGCGACGCCTGCCTGGCTGCGCGGCACGGCGATCGGGCTCCCGTTCGGTGTGATCCCCGCCGGCGGCTCCGAGATCCCCACCTTCCTCGCCTACGGCGTGGAGAAGCGCCTGGACGCGCGCCGCAGCTCCCCGCAGTTCGGCAGGGGCGCGATCCGCGGCCTCGCCGCACCCGAGGCGGCTGGCAACTCGACCACGGGCATGGCGATGGGCGCGCTGCTCGCGCTCGGCCTCCCGATCTCCGCGACCGCGGCGATCATGCTCGCGGCGTTCCGGCAGTACGGTCTGCAGCCCGGGCCGCTGCTGTTCGAGCGAGCCCCCGAGCTCGTGTGGGCGCTGCTTGCGAGCTTCTTCATCGCGATGATCGTGCTGCTGATCCTCAACCTGCCCTTCGCGATGCTGTGGGCGAAGCTGCTGCTCATCCCGCGGCCGTACCTCTACGCCGGGATCACCGTGTTCTGCGCGTTCGGCATCTACGCGACGTCGGGCTCCGTGTTCGATCTGCTCATGCTGCTCGGGATCGGCATCGTCGGCTTCCTGATGCGCGCGCTCGACTACCCGATCGCACCGCTCATCATCGGTATGGTGCTCGGCCCGCTCGCCGAGACGAGCCTGCGCGACGCTGCGATGAGCGCGAACGGCGACTTCTCGGTGCTGCTCCAGGGCCCCATCGTGCTCGTGCTGTACGGCATGCTGCTGCTGGTGCTCGGCTTCGCGATCCGCAACCGCATGATGGCGCGCCGCGCGGCCGCGCGTGAGCGTGCGGGTGAGCAGGAACTCGAGCCAGCCGCCGAGTGAGATCGCGCGCCGTGTGCCCCGGATCGGTGCGACCCGGGGCACACGGCGCGCGATACGATTTTGGCTATGGCAGTGAACACCCCAGCACCCCTCTCAGACGCCGACCGCAGCTTCCTCGACCTCGCGATCGAGCAGGCGCAGATCGGGTGGGACGAGGGCGGTGTGCCGATCGGCGCCGCGCTCGTGCACCACGGCCCGGACGGCGACCGCGTGCTCGCGGTGGGGCGCAACCGCCGCGTGCAGCAGGGCAGCGTGATCCGCCACGGCGAGACCGACTGCCTCGAGAACGCCGGGCGGCTGCCGGCGAGCGTGTACCGGGAGTGCACGCTCTACACGACCCTGTCGCCCTGCACCATGTGCGCGGGCACCGCGATCCTCTACGACATCCCGCGCATCGTGATCGGCGAGAGCGACAGCTTCGAGGCCTCCGAGGCGTGGCTGCGCAGCAACGGCGTTGAGCTCATCGCCGCGGACGACGACATCTGCCGCGGGCTCATGCGGCGCATGATGGACGAGCGGCCGGAGATCTGGGCCGAGGACATCGGCGTGGAGACCGCCGAGCTCGGCACCGCGGCCGCCGGCATCGAGCCCCGCGCGTGAGCCGGGACATCGCGTCTGGCCAGGCCGCGCAGGACACGCAGCTGACCGAGGCCGGCGCGGAGGCCGGGGCGGCAGCGGTGATCGACCCCGACTACCCGGTCACGCCGGTGCCGCGGAACGCGCGCAAGGGGTTCTTCTCCCTAATGGTCGTGCTGCTCGGCTTCACCGTGTTCACCCCGACGATGCTCGCGGGGGCCGCGCTCGGCGAGGCGTTCGGGCTGCGCGAGCTGCTCGTCGTCATCGCGGTCGGCTCGCTCGTGCTCGGCGCGTACGTTGCGGTGCTCGGCTGGATCGGCGCGCGCACGGGCCTCACCACGGTCGTGATGGCGCGCTACACGCTCGGCACCCGCGGCTCGAAGCTCGCGTCCATCCTGCTCGGCGGCACGCAGATCGGCTGGTACGGCGTGGTGGTCGGCACGATTGGCGAGCTCACGGCGCAGGCGTTCGAGTGGGACGGCTTCGGCCCGCGCGCCGTCGTGATGGTGGTGGTCAGCGCGCTCATGTGCGCGACCGCGGTGTACGGCTACCGCGGCATGTACTGGGTATCGCTCATCTCGACGCCGCTGATCCTGATCCTCGCGTTCTGGGTGATGTTCCGCTCGCTCGAGGAGGTGGGCGGCTGGGCCGGCCTCGCCGCGATCGAACCGGGCGGGCAGATGACGCTCGCCGTCGCGGTCACCACCGTGGTCGGCACCTTCGTGTCGGCGGGCACGCAGGCCCCCAACTGGACGCGGTTCGCGCGCAGCGGGCGGCAGGCCGTCATCGCGTGCGTCGTCGGCTTCCTGATCGGCAACGGCCTGATGATCTTCTTCGGCGCGATCGGGGCCATCACCTTCGGCGAGGGCGACTTCGTGCTCGTGCTGTTCCAGCTCGGCCTGATCGGCTGGGGCCTCTTCCTGCTGTTCGGCAACCTCTG